>NZ_JBVIFM010000023.1:40368-147607 GCF_055571335.1 Kitasatospora sp. NPDC030952 | reverse complement strand
AGGGTGCAGCACAACGGGGGGTGCGGCCTCGCAAAGGTGAGCGCCGCGTTGGCCGACCTCTGGACCCGAGGACCGGGCGGTGCGACACGGGGGGGGCGGGGCCACGACCCCCGCCCCCGCCGTGTCGCACCGGCTCAGCACCTCGCATCGGCCGGCAGCCCCGCGTACTCGTCCCCCTTGAGGTAGACCGCGCTGGCCCACCCCTCGGTGAAGCCGATCCACACGTCGTTGGTGTAGCCGTGGTCCCGGACGGTCTCCCCGTGGGTCCAGCAGAGGGCGTCCGTACGGGTCTCCCCGGCCCGGATCCGGTCGAAGGCCCGGGAGGAGGTGTTCGGCGCGGTGCGGATGTTGACGGTCTCGTACGCCGTGACGCTGTACGGACCGAACGTGGGCGCGCCGTCGACGGGGGCCGTCACGGCTCCGGCCGTCGGGGCGGTGGCCAGCAGCACGGCCGCGGCGGCCACCATCACGGCGGCGGGCCCGGCGGCGGAGCGGCGGAGGAACGGGAAGCGGGACACGGCACTCTCCTCACACGGAACGGCTGACACGGAACGGCTGACACGGAACGCCTCCGCCGCGCGGCGGGACATCCGGGAGACGGCGGACGGGCCCGGCGGATATGAGCGCCCCTCCCTCCGGGCGGTGTGACGCACATCACCACGGCCCGCGCATACCGCCACGTCCCCGGCGCGGTCCCCCGGATGACACACCGCCGACCGAGGACGTGCACCGTGAACACGACCACCAGGACGCGACGCACCGCCGGCCGTACGCTGGCCGCCGTCGCCGCCTTCGCCCTCTCCGCCTCCCTGCCCGTGACGGCGTACGCCGCGACGGCCTCCCCCGCGACCTCCCCCGCCGCAGCCCCCGCCTCCGAGCAGGCCGCCTGCGACGTCCTCGCCCCGGGCGCGTCGGCCACCGCCGAGGCCGCCGTCCGCGCCGCGTGCGGCCAGCTCGGCGTCTGGTACAGCTGGGGCGGCGGCCACGGCGCCACGCCCGGCGCCACCTACGGTTACTACGACGGCGTCGACCCGGCCAGCCAGCACGACAACGAGCGGAAGGGCTTCGACTGCTCCGGGCTGACCCGGTACGCCTACGCCCAGGCCACCGGGAACGACCTGCTCAACGGCACGGCCGACGACCAGTTCCACACCTCGCACGCGTCGGCCAGGTTCTCCGCGACCCAGGGTTCGGCGCCCCTCCTCCCCGGCGACCTGATGTTCTGGGGCAGCGGCCACGTCCACCACGTCGCCGTCTACATAGGCGCCGGACAGATGGTGGAGGCCTACCAGTCGGGCACCCACATCCGGGTCACGCCGGTGCGCACCGGCGGCGACTACGCGGGGGCCGTCCGGATCGACGGCTCCGGCACGGTGCCGCCCCCGCCCGCCAACGGCGGCACCACCTTCGAGACCTGGGGCACCGGCGTGCGCACCCACTCCTCCCCCAGCGTCGGCGCGTCCGTCGTGGACACCTTCCCCGGTCCCGGCCAGGTGTCGGTGATGTGCCAGGAGCACGCCGAGACGGTCACCGCGGAGGGCTACACCAACGACATCTGGTCCCGGCTGTCCGACGGCTCCTGGCTGACGAACATCTACATCAAGGGCCCGGCGTCGCTGCCGGGCGTCCCGGACTGCGGCGGCACCTCCACCCCGCCGCCGAGCGGCGGCAGCAAGGCGTTCCAGACCTGGGGCACCGGAGTGCGCACCCACTCCGAGGCCAACGTGAACGCCGGCGTCGTGGACTACTTCCCGCAGCCGACCACCGTCAACGTGGTCTGCCAGGCCCACGCCCAGACGGTGACCGCCGAGGGCTACACCAACGACGCCTGGTCCCGCCTCACCGACGGCTCATGGATGACCAACATCTACATCAAGGGCCCGGACTGGCTGCCCGGCGTCCCCACCTGCTGAGTTCCCACCTGCTCACTCTCCACCTGCCGAGTCCGGCCGCCCCTGGGGGCGCCTCGCGGCGGGAGCCCCGGCCGGTCACCAGCCCGGCCGGGGCTCCGGCGCGACGGTGATCACGGGGTGGAAGCGGGCGAGCTCAGCCGGCTCGTCGACGGGGTCACCGTCGGCCTCGATCCACGCGTGGGCCCGGAACGGTGCCGTGCGGACGCCCGTGCGCCACGTCGGCCAGGCACCCCGCGTCCGGCACAACAACGCTGCGGCGATGGAGCGTTGGAGGCAGCCCTGACCGGCGCAGCGCATGCTCAGCGCGACCACGGCCTGCCGGGCGGCCAGCGCCTCGGCCCGGCTCGCGGGCCGAGCGCCGCACCGCAGGCCGAGCATCACCCGGCGGATCCGGGCCGGGGGGAGCCACTCGATCAGCCGGGCCGCACCGATCGCCGCGAGCGCGAGCGGCAGGCGGTACCAGGGCGGCAGGCCCCCCGGGCGGCGTGGGCGCGCAGGCTCATCCGGTGACCAGCCCGGCGGCGCGGAGGCTCTCGTGCAGCCGGTCGACGTCGGCGAGCGCCCGGTCGGCCGTGACGGGGAACCGGCTGCCGAGGTCGGCGGCGATCTCCTCGGCGGTCCGCCCGTTCAGCAGGGACCGCAGGATCCGCAGTCCGGTGCGGTTCAGCTGGAAGTAGCGGCCGGAGCGCTCGTCCAGCACCACGGCACCGTCGTCGGTGGGGGTGAGCGTCACATCCGGGCGCAATCGGACGGCCATTCGGACTCCTTCGACGGTGCTGGGCGAGCGGTGGTCGGGGCAACGGCACTCGGGCTGGTTCCGTGGGCGCGGAGCCAGTGCTCGGCGGCGATCGTCGCGTCCAGGGCCGCGTACGAGGTGCCGGTCGGGAACAGCCCGAGGCAGGCCCGCCGCAGTGCCTCGGCGTCGACCAGCCCGGCCCGGACCAGGGTGCTGTCCTCGACGAGCTCGGCGAGTCCGGCCCGGTGCCGGGCCAGCCCCTGGTGAGTGTCGACGGTGAAGTCCCCCTTGCCGGTGCGCCGGAGCAGGTCTGCCGGTACGTCCGGCGCGAGGGCCGCCGTGAGCAGCGGCTTGTATGCGAAGGGCGTCCCCCGCACGGTGGTCCCGGCCGCCAGGCAGGCGTCCAGCACCTCGTCGTCCAGGAACGGCACGCTGTACGGCACACCCGCGCGGGCGGTGATGTCGATCAGTTGCCGCACGGCCGCCGCGCTGTGCCGGACCGCGCTCAGCACCTGGTGCTGGCCGTGCTCCGGCGCCAGCGGTCCGGCCGCCGCGCCCCGGACGGCCAGCAGCTCGTCGCGGACGAGCTCCGCGGCCCGGGCGGTGGCCCAGGGCGGCAGCCGGGGTTCCGTGCCCCAGCCGAGCAGTTGGGTGCTCGGCGGATCGGGGTGGGTGAGGCGCTCGGCGGCGAGCGCCAGCCAGGCCGGGTACGGCCGGGGGTCGGCGAGGGCGCGCAGGGCGTCGGCCGACGTCCAGCGCAGCCGGGCCCGGTGTCCGCGCAGGTGGCGGGCGGCGGTGGCCGGGTGCCGTCGAAGGAGGGTGCGCAGGTAGGCCGGGAAGGTCTGGAGGACTTCGTCGCCGCCCTCGCCGCTCATCCGCAGCCGGGCCCCGCGGGCGGGCCAGAGCGGCAGCGCGTCGAGGGGATGGGGCAGCGGGTGGGCGAGCCGCAGCGCGAGCCGCTCGACGGACGGGGCGAGGCCGGCCGCGGCGGCCGGCACGTCCGCCCGGTCGGACAGCACGGGGACGCCGTCGACGTCGGCCAGGTGCAGTCGGCGGAGGCCGGACAGCGAGCCGCGCGCGGTCACGTTGCCGTGCACGGTGGTGAGGAGGTGGAAGCCGCCGGCCAGGTCTCGACCGAGGGCGAAGGCGTCCTGCGGGTCGCGAACGCGTTCGGCGTGGCGGCGCAGCCCGTCCGGGTCGGTGTCGCAGGTGCCGAGGACGGCCAGCACCACCGGTCCGGCCTGCGCGGTGACGAGTTCGTCGGCGGTCCAGTGGCCGAGGACCCAGGGCCGCCCGCTGGGGTGGTGCAGGGCGCGGCAACCCGCCGCGCCCCACACCGCGGCCACCGCGGACCCGGCTTCGGTGTCCGGCAGGACCACGAACCAGGTCCGCCGGTGACCGCTCACTGCTAGGCCGCCGGGGGCGCGGTGTACCAGCCGTGGACGTCCGACTGGTTGCCCCAGTCGACGCCCAGGGTGAGATCCGCGAAGTCACCGAGTTCGATCAGCATCGGGGGCTCGTACACGTCGGTCATGACGGTGTCCTCTCGTTCACGGGCGAATTGGACTGGACCACCGGCCGGTCACTCCACTGTTCCCCGCCACCTCCCGGCCGGACAAGCGCCGCCGGGGGCTTCGGTCGGAACCTTGCGGCGCCCGGCAGGGAGCACGGCCCGGCCCCGGGACTGCTGACCACCCGAGTGACGGGAGGCGAGGGCTGCGGGCGGAGGGAACGGATCCGGCCAAACCCTCACCCTCCTGGCCGCAGGTCCGCACCGCGCCCGCCCCGCCCCGGCTCAGCTCAGCTCAGTTCAACGAGGCCTCGGCCGGACCTCACCCCCACCCCCGCGGTGCCCGCAGAAGGCCTCCTCCGGGAAGCCGCCCTGCGCGATGAGCTACTCGACGGCCTGCGCCTGGTCGCCCCTGGAGGTCACGGACATCGCGACCTGCCGGTCCCCCGAGCTCCACAGCTGGGTGCTGAATCCCGGCATCCCGCCGTCATGCCCGTACACCGGCCCGCAGGACAGCTCCGGCCGCGCCAGCCCCAGGCCGTACGACAGCACCACGGGGCCGCCGTCGGCCTGCGCGGGGATGGTGGTCCGCATCTGCCGCATCAGCTCGGCTGACAGCAGGCGATCGCCCAGCGGGGCCTGCTCGAAGCGGTTCAGGTCGGACAGGGTGGATATCAGCTCCCCCGCCGAATTCGCCCAGGTCACGCTGGCCACCGTGACGTCCCGGTCGCTGCGGTCCTCCGGGGGCGGGCCCTCGGCGAGCGTCCAGTACCCGTGGGCGTGCGGGCCCCGGATGTCGGTGGCCGTGCCGGGGGAGTACGTCGCGGCCGTCCCGAGCGTCCGCAGGATGCGCGCCCGACTCCGGGTCCACAGCATCGCCGCCGGACTGATGCACCGTCATCTTCCACCGGGAGGACCGGTCGTACTCCCACCAACGTAGTCACTACGCCGAACGGGGGATCCGACCGGCCGCCGACGGGCTCCGCGCTCAGACCCCCGGCATCGGGCGGACCGGGTGCTTGCTCATGATCGAGACCCGGTTGAAGGAGTTGATGGTGATCGCCACCCAGACCGCCGCCGAGAGCTCCTCCTCGCTGAACACCTCCCGCGCCTGCCCGTAGGCGACCTCCTGCAGGGCCGCGTCCGCCGGGCTGGTGGTCGCCTCCGCCAGAGCCAGCGCCGCACGCTCCCGGGCGGTGAACAGTTCGGTGCCCCGCCAGGCAGGGAGCACGCCGAGGCGCTGGGTGGTCTCGCCCTCGCGCAGCGCGGCCCGGGTGTGAACGTGCAGGCAGTAGGCGCAGCCGTTGATCTGGGAGACCCGCAGGTTGACCAGCTCCACCAGCCGTCGGTCCAGCCCGGCCTCGGCCGCGACCTCCTTGGCCGCCTCGGCGGCGGCGAGCAGCGCCTTGTAGGCCTTGGGGCTCTGCTTGTCGATGAACACCCGCCGCTCCGCCGGAACCACCGTCACTTCACTCACCTGGACTCCTCGACTCCCACTGCGATCATTGGCTCACTGCCGTTCGCCACTCTGTCATGCATAATAGTTGAATCTAGAACTAACAAGTGATCGACGCCTCACCACCCACGTCGACACCGCACCGGGAGGGACCCCGCCGTGAGCACCGCCGAGACCGAGCCGCGCCCCACCGCCGCACCGCAGGACCAGCAGGACCCGTACGAGGCCCCGCCCGTCGAGGTGCTCTCCCCCCGGGACGTCCCACTCGGCGGACCGCGCGCGATGACCGTCCGCCGCACCCTGCCGCACAGCTCCCGCCGGCTGATCGGCGCCTGGTGCTTCGTCGACCACTACGGCCCCGACGACGTCGCCCGCACCGGCGGCATGGACGTCGCCCCGCACCCCCACACCGGCCTCCAGACCGTCAGCTGGCTCTTCACCGGCGAGATCGAGCACCGGGACAGCCTCGGCGTCCACGCCTACGTCCGCCCCGGCGAGCTCAACCTGATGACCTCCGGCCACGGCATCTGCCACTCCGAGGTCTCCACCCCCGCCACCACCGTGCTGCACGGCGTCCAGCTCTGGGTCGTCCTGCCCGACGAACACCGCCACACCGCACGGGACTTCCACCACCACGCCCCCGAGACCGTCATCCTCGACGGCGCCGAACTGCGCGTCTTCCTCGGCGCCCTGGCCGGCCACACCTCCCCCGTCCCCACCTTCACCCCGCTGCTCGGCGCCGAACTCACCCTCGCCCCGCACGCCACCGTCACCCTGGCCGTCGACCCCGCCTTCGAACACGGCGTCCTCGTCGACCACGGCGAGGTCCGCCTGGCCGGCACCGACCTCCACCCCGGCGACCTCGGCTACCTCGCCCCCGGCCCCACCACCCTGACCGTCACCAACACCGCCGACGCCCCCACCCGGCTCGTCCTCCTCGGCGGCACGCCCTTCGAGGAGCAGATCGTCATGTGGTGGAACTTCATCGGGCGGTCCCACGAAGACATCGCCCGAGCGCGCGAGGAGTGGATGAGCTCCACGAACCCCGCTCGCTTCGGCGAGGTCCAGGGCTACCCCGGCGACCGCCTTCCCGCCCCGGAGCTCCCGGGAATCCCCCTCAAGCCCCGCGGACGCACCCGCTGACCTGCGTGTCACGCAATCGGGGGGTGCGGTGGCCCGGGCCACGAGCGCTGCCCGGACCATCGAGCTGAAGGAACATCAGCGACTCGTCGAGCACATCGAGGAGGCATGACCGGCGCGGTCCAGGGGCGTCAGCCAGAAGCGTGGTCTGCCTCACATCAATACGTCTGCAATGAAACACAGCCGGGAGCGAGCATCGCGAACGCCACCTCCGCATGCCGCCAGCTCAAAACCAACACGGACTGATCCGCACACGGCCTCTGCGGACACAAGCAGGATCTTCGTCACCGACGCCATCATGAACGGCCTCCCACCGCACATCGCCCAAGTGATCTGCGGGCACAAGAACATCGATACAACGATGGGCTACAAGGCCGTCTACCCGGCCGAGACGATCGAGGCGCACCGGGCCTTCATCGCCCGCCGCCGGGCCACCCGGCCCAGCGAGGAATACCGGACTCCTACCGAGGAGGAGTGGGATGCTTTCCTCGCGCACTTCGAGAAGCGCAAGGTGTCCATCGGTACTTGCGGCCGCGCATTTTCCACCCCGTGTGTTCATGAGCACGCTTGTGTCAGATGTGCACTCCTCAGGCCGGACCCGGCCCAACGGGGCCGCCTTGAGGAGATCCGCGACAACCTCATCGCGCCCGCATCGCTGAAGCCGAACGCGAAGGCTGGCTCGGCGAGGTCGAAGGACTCCGGGTCAGCCTGGCCGGCGCCGAGGACAAACTCGCGCAGATCATGAGGAGCACGGCCAGGCCGTCAGTCGACCTCCCGGTCCCGAGGTTTCGGGAGGAGCCGTGAACGCGCCCGGGGTGGCGGTGCCTGCGTCGGTGGGACGAAGCGTCGAGACTTCGCTAGGAGGCGTCCATGGTCCTTCGCCGCCAAACTCCCTAGGCGAGCACCCATCGGGGCGGGTGTCCAGGGTCGGCCGGGCAGGTGAAAACGTGCAGGTCCCGGTCCCGGCCGAAGCGGAGCCGAGTGGGTTGGGCAACGGATTGGCCACCCCGGATCGATGCCTTGCCCCTCAGGGTCGGGTCACGGTCCTCCAGTGGCACCCAGCTGTGCGAGCCGGCGTCCATCTCGTAGCCCTCGGCCGTCAGCAGCAGCCGCATGGGGGTCGCGCAGGACGCGCAGTCGATGGCCATCGGGCCCGTCGACGCCCAGCTGGGGTAGCCACCGACGCGCCAGCCGGGAGGGATCGACAGGTCGTACTGGTAGCTGGGGGCGTCGGGGCCGTGTTCCGCTACCTGGCCGTCGTCCCACGCGTCAATGCGCGCGATCAGCGAGGCGGGCAGCGTGTCGTCCTCCGCCCAGGGATACGTGTCCACCTCTTCCGGGTGCAGGACACACGGCTCGGGGAGTTCGTGCTCCCACCGAAGCATGGGCACCTCGGGCGAAGCGGCGAGGAAGCGTTCCGCGTGCTCAGTCTGCCCGGCCTGTCGCCACCGCAGGCGGTAGCGGCGCTCCAAGTACGGGCCGTGGGTGGAAGGGCAGCGGAAGAGCTGAACCAGGTCCGCGCCGTCAGGCCCGCAGACAAGGCCCGGGATGTCACGGCGGAAGAACTGGGCCAGCCCCACGAAGGGCACCGGACCGTCCAGTCCGGGAGTACCCGCGGGGGGCCACGGCCGGCTCGGCGGCCAGACCTCTGCGGCGCGGGCACTGCGAATCTCCTCCGGTGCGTATCCCTCGGTCTCGCGCAGGTGCGGCTCGTGGCAGAGCGGCCATTGTTCGCCGTCCGGCCACAGCATCGGCCCGCCGACGTGACTGTCGCGCATGCCGGGCCGCCCCGGTCTGGGGTGCAACCGGGTAGTCCGGGCTCGGTAGGGGGCCAGCTCCGGGAATACGGCCTCCACGGACACCGGTCTGGTCGGCGTGGTCCTCGTCATGCGCAGACCGTACGCGGCCGAGCAAACGACGCGCGAGCGGATTGCCGCCCGTCCTCGCCCCCATCGACCTCAGCCCCGGGGGCGAGCGCCGCCCCGAACCGGTGCAGATCCTCTGTCACCACCCGTGCGCAGCCAGCGAACGACCGAACCTCGGCTGTCGCTCTCACCTCGTAGTTCAGAGAAGCCTGCATCCGCTGCCCGATGCTCAACGTCAACAAGACGCTCGGCCGGCTCAACGAACTCGAAACCGACCTCCTCACCCGCCGCGAACGCGCAGAAGCCGAAGGCTGGTTCGGGGAGATCGAAGGTCTGGACCTCACCCTTGCGCTCCTCCGCTCGGAGAGGGACGAAACGGAGCGATTCACTCGCGGGCCCGTCATCGACCTGGGCATTCCCGCGCCACGAACAACCCCATCCCCACCGAAACAGCTTGAATGCCGACATAGCCACGTTCGCCGCAAAGCGCTTTGCCCACTGGCCAGTTCATGTTCGTGAAGACAATCAAATCATGGGGTAGATCTGGAAGACTGCTGCCCGGCGCGAGCTGGCGTCAGGGCAGGGAACCTGAGGAGGGGGAGAGCTGCTGTGGAGCCGGTCCTCATCGTTTTGATCATCTTGGTGGCGCTCGTCATCAGGCCGTTGTTCAAAACGGTTTGCATCGTTCGGGAGGCCAGCGCCGCCATCGTGGAGCGCTTTGGGCGCTACAGCCGCACGCTGGACCCCGGCCTGAACTTCGTCATCCCGATCATCGACAAAGTTCGCTTCCGGGTTGACCTGCGTGAACAGGTCATGGCGGTTCCGCAGCAGCAGGTGGTCACGCAGGACAATCGACGCGTCGACATCGACATCATCGTCTCCTACCAGGTGTCCGATGCAAGGGCCGCCACCTACGGCGTGACCAGCTACGTCCAGGCAATCGAGCAGCTCACGGTAGCCACGATGCGCCGCACCATCGACGGCATGGACCTCGAACGGGCCCTGAACTCCCGGGAGGAGATCACCACGGACCTGCTCGCTGCGCTTGATCGGGACACCGCCCGCTGGGGCATCCGGGTCCACCGAGTCGAGTGCAAGATGGGCACACTGCCGACCCCCGTCCAGGATCCGACACCGCAGCAGGTTCGCGCTGACCGGTACGGGGGTCCCGTCGCCCCGACAGATGGTGATGGGGCGGCACCTGGTGCGCCGCAATCGCTCGTGCGGTCGGGCATCGTCCCCGGGCACCGTCCGCTGCGGCAGGATGATCCTCGCCGCATCGGCCGCTACCGGCTGACGGCGGTACTGGGGCAAGGCGGAATGGGCACGGTCTACCTCGGCCAGTCGCCGGGGCAGCGCCTGGTCGCGGTAAAGGTCATCCGGCGGGAGCTCGCCGAGGATACGACCTTCCGGAAACGCTTCGCCCGCGAGATCGAATCCGCAGGCCTCGTCGGCGGGTTCCACACCGCGTCAGTGGTCGACGCCGATCCCCACGGCGACCCGCCCTGGCTGGCCACCGAGTACATCCCCGGCCCATCACTGCACGAGGTCCTCAGCCAGCAAGGGGCCCTGCCCCCGAGGACCCTGCACACTCTCGCTGTCGGCGTCGCCGAAGCGCTTGAGCGCATCCACTCCCGCGGCATTGTCCACCGCGACCTCAAGCCAAGCAACGTCATCATCTCCGGCTCAGGGCCCCGCATCATCGACTTCGGCATCGCTCGCGCCCTCGACAGCATCGGACTCACCAGCACCAACTATGTCCTCGGCACGCAGGGGTTCCTCGCTCCGGAACAGCTCACAGGCGCGCCGATCACACATGCCACGGATCTCTACGCCTTCGGCATGGTGCTTTGCCATGCCGCCGGAGCCGCGCCGCTCCCGGACGGCGAATCCCTGGAGTCTGCCCTCAGCTTGTTACCCTCTCGGTTTGTCGATGTCATCACCGGGTGCCTCGACCACGATCCCAGCCGCCGTCCGACTGCGACCCAAGTACTCGAACTGCTATCCCCAAGCGACCAGTCGACAGGCGATTGGTTGCCGCTCCCAGTGCGCACGATGGTTGACCTATACAACTCTCCCGCCATCGCAGCACCTTGAAGCCCGCGCGCGTTCGATTGTGATCAGTCTGCGGATTCGCCCGCCCCGCGGGCTCTGATCCGCTAGACCGCCGTGCGCGACGCGAGTGCACCTGACGGACACCGTGTGGCATCGGAACCCAGGTGATCACCGGTGAGAGATCATGCGCCGCCGGACCGGCCCGCCGCATCACCCGATTGAGTGAAGTGCAGAGAAGCACCGTCTTGGACAACGTCAGTCCTCTCGCGCGCGAAGACCTCCTTGCCACCAGCGCGCACCTCGCCCACCCGCTCGCGACGCACGCGGTCGGGCGGTCGGCCCTTCCCTCAACGGCTCACGCCTGATCAGCCTGGCCGTACCAGGCGGGTGGCACGACGAGGGCCGGCCCGCGTAGCCGTACGGTGCTGAGCTGGTCGACAACATGCTGGTGGGTCCGGACGGCGGCGTCCGGACCCACCAGCCGCCTGCGCCACGCGTGAATACCCGCGGCCTACGCCTCATCGCCCCCGCCGACGTCGTTCAGCGTCTCGCCGAACCGCTCCAGCGCCTCCTGCGGCCCGCAGCCGAAGGCGCGGCCGATGTACTCCCAGGTCATCATGCTGCTGCGGGCCTTACGGCCGGCCAGCAGCGCGGTCGAACCGGCGGCCCGCTCGAACCGGGCGGCCGCACGGGCGGCGGCGTACGGCCTGCTCTCCGTCAGGTCGCAGATCCGGTCGACCAGCGCCGCGAGCAACTCCTCGACCTCGCGCGGCACCACGCCCTCGGCCAGGTCGACGTGCGCCTCCCAATCCGCGAACGGCCCGGTGGCCTCGCCCACCGCCTCGGTCGCCTCGTCATCGCCGAAGTCCAACAGGTGCAACCGCTCACCCCGCCAGCCGCAGCCGCAACCGCCGCGCACGGCGGCGGCCCGGGGACCGTCCGCGCCGTTGTAGAGCCACCAGGTGGTGCGCCCGTCCGGCAGCGGCGCCGGCTCACTGCCGTCCGGCAACACCGCAGCCGGGAAACCCCGGTGGCGCCTGCTCTCGTCAACCCATGGCATGCCGCATCCCTTGCGTCCGTGGAGTACCGCATCAGGGTTCTCGGCCTGTGACGCACTGTCAAGGCATCTTGACAACCGGTGCGATCCGCAGCTCAAGGCGGGGGCGCACGAGCCGCCGTGCGCCGGTCAGGGCGCTGGGGCGGATCGGTGAGCCGCTCGATCCAGGTGACTGTCCCATCCGCCATCGGCGTGGCGAAGTGCTGATCGCAACGGGTTCCCCTACCCCCGTGTTGGGCCCGGAGGTGGTCCACGGCTGGCCGTTCGCCCGGACGAATTGTGCTAGGGAGCCGGCGGGTGGATCGAGGCCGACTTCGACGGCCTCGGCCCGCTGTACCTGAGCCTGTTCCACCTGCTCCAGACGTACTCCGAGCACTCCGTCGACCTGGACGTCGGCATCCCGGCCCGCGGGCTGCACGGCGAGGCGTACCGGGGACACGTCTTCCGGGACGAGCTGTTCGTCCTGCGGCTGCTCAACCTGCGCTTCCCCGAACTGGCCCGCACCGCGCTCCGCTACCGCCACCGGCGCCTCGACGTCGCCTGCCGCCAGGCCCGGGAGGAACCGGTCCGCATCCGTCTACGCGGAACCGAGGCGACGATCCGCCCCGGCGAGACCCGACACTTCCACCTCTGACGCCCTCGGCTCCCACCTCTGACGCCCTCGGCTCCCACCTTTGACGCCCCCGGCGGCGGGTCCGGCTCTGGAAGTATCCGGCCGTGACCGACATGGACCAGAGTCCCCGCCACGCCCTGCTCCGCCGGGGATTCGCCCTCGAGTGCACGACGCTGGGCTGGGACGTGATCGGCATCGTGGTCCTCGCGGTCGCCGCGATCGACGCCCAATCGGTCGCGCTGGCCGGCTTCGGCCTGGACTCCCTGATCGAGATCGGCGCCTCGGCCGCCGTCACCGGCGCCCGGACCATCCCGGCCCCACCTGCTCCCAGGAGGCCTCCCAGCCCCGCGCCGCCCGCCGGTCCAGCGCGCGGCGGCGCAGCGCGCAGGCGCCCTCCGCGCCGAAGCCGAGCACGATCACCGTGCCGAGGCCGGCCAGGACGGCGTCCGTGACGATCATGCCGGTCGGCTTGGGCCGATAAGGTCTCCTCTCGGCTTGCGGGGTGAGAAGCCGGTCGGGCTAGCGCATGGGAGCAATCGTGGTCGTGGAAGCGGACGGGCCGTGCCCGGTGGTGGGGCTGTTGCCGACGGGCCCGGTCAATGACGTCGATCTGGCAGTGGCTGCGGCGCGGGAGCAGCTCGCGGCGGCCCCGCAGCGGCACGCCGAGATCAGCGCCATCCTGATCCACCTACTGGACCACGGCCCGGACCACCGCCCTACGGCGGCGAGAGCGATCACCGAGCTGGTTCCCGAGGCGCGTGGTCAGGCGGCGGCGCGGGTGCGCGGGTACCTGGTCGACCGGTCCAGCGACCCGGTCCTGACCCGTTATCCGGACTGGTACACCCCGGACCCGGACTATGAGGAGTTGGCGCTGCTGATCGCACTGGGGCTGCTGGACCCTGGGCAGGCCCCGGCCACCCGGGCCCCGTTCGCCGCCGCGCACATGCGGACGGTGCTGAACTTCGCCGCCGTCGGCTACGCGGGACTCGGCCCGGACTACGCCGCCGAGGCGCTGGCCCGCCTGGCCCAGTGCGCCACCGAGGGGTGGGAACAGGCCGGGCAGGCGGCGGCGACGATGGCGAAGCTGGGCGCCGAGCACCACCTGGCCGCATGCGAGGCGCTGGAGACCGTGGTGGCCGGCGGGGTTCCGGTCGGGCTGGTCACCCAGCCGTTGACGGCGCTGGCGCCGGAGGCGGTGCCGGTCGCGGTGCGCGTCGCGATCGCCTCCCTGATGCTGGAGCCCGCCGCCTACCTGTCAGCGACCAGCGGACCGGATCTGGCCGACGTGGTGCGCACGGCCGGGGAAGAGCCTGCCGCGCAGGTCGATGCGGCACTGTGGACGCTGGTGCGCGACGAATCACGTCAGATGAAGCTCCGCCTGGACGCCGCGGCGATGCTTCCGCCGCCGTCGCGGACTGCGGCGGAGACTCTGCTACTCGGCGCACCGCAGACCAGCGGGCAGGCCCCCGCGCCGCTGGTGGGTGCGGCGGTCGCCGAGGCGTGGCAGCGGATCGAGGCCGCGCTCGCCGACGTGGCGCCGGCGCTCCTCGGTGGGCTCGGTGCTCCCGCGAGCCGGCTGGACATCGACGTCGCCGAGGCGAAACTCGGCTACCGGCTGCCGGACGACTTCGCCGCCTCCCTGCTCATCCACCGCAGCATCGACATCCCCGGCGCCGACCGGGACAGCTGTGGCCACTTCGACGTCTCGCGGCTCCACGAACAGGTCGGTGGCGCGTTCGGCGACTGGGACGAGCAGTGGCGCGCGTGCGTTCCCCTGGCGTACGAAGGCGACGGCTCCCTGGTCGTGCTCGACCTCGACCCCGCACGCGTGCCGGGTCGGCTGATCTACTCCGACCAGGGGTGCGACCCAGACCCCGACCACATTCGCGCCGAGAACTGGCTGTCCGTCCTGGAGCGCTTCGCCACCCATCTGGAAGCCGGCTGGTACTCCCACCACGTCTGGGACGAGGCCAGGGGCCAAGGCGGGCTGGAGTGGAACGATCGACCGACGGGCGTTCCGGTGGCCCCTGCTTCGGCGCCGGGGGTGGAGGCGGACGGGGGCGCACCGCGCCGAGTCGGGCCCAGTGGTCATCCGACGTCAGTGGCAGAGGAATTCGACGACTCCGCCGAGAACCGGACCGGGGGTCTCCGTCTTGCGGGAGTCCGCGTGTTCCACGGCGACATCGTCGACGGGATCCAAGGGTCTTACGGCGATGAACCCACACCACTGCGGGTACACGGCGATAGGACGACGGGGTTCACGGACGTCGTCATCGAGCGGGACGACCCGCTGGTGGAGATCACCGGATTCCACGGGTCCTGGTTCGGCGCGAACTACATCCTGCAGTTGGCGCTCCGCACCCGTAGCGGCAGGATCCACGGTCCCTTCGGAACCATGTCGTACTCCGTGAATCGGGTTCCGTTCAGCCAGTGCGTCGGGGAGGGCGAGCGGGTGTCGGGGTCCTTCGGCACGATTTCCCTCGGGAACAACGGCGCCGCCCGGTACCTCGGCTCAATCGGGCTGATCGCCGAACCGGAGCAGGAAACGCGCGACGG
Source organism: Kitasatospora sp. NPDC030952 (assembly GCF_055571335.1). Lineage (NCBI taxonomy): Bacteria > Bacillati > Actinomycetota > Actinomycetes > Kitasatosporales > Streptomycetaceae > Kitasatospora > Kitasatospora sp. NPDC030952. The sequence continues at coordinate 132,706 of NZ_JBVIFM010000023.1, read as the reverse complement.
GTCTGGAGCACCAGGGCCTGGCTGACCGCGCACCCGGTCGCGCCGGAGGACCGGTGGAGCGACTGGTCTCCACGTTCTCCGGCGGGATGGCCCGCCGACTGGAGATCGCCCGCGGCGGCTTCACCCGGGCCCTGCTCGGCTCGGTCGGCACGTGCTGCGCGCAGCACGCCACTGCTCGGTGGTCATCGTCCGCGCGCAGCGAGGCCGCCGGCGGGCAGGGCCGCTCGGGCGGCCCCGTCAGTCATCGGCCTCGCCGAGGACTTCCTCCACCGGGCGGCGGGGGCTGGCCGCACCGGGCGGCCCGTATCCGAGGCGCAGCACCAGCTGGACGTGGCCGGGCCCCTCGGCGGGGTCGCGCAGGCGCCAGCGGGTGTCGGGGATCTCGACGGCCTGGTGCAGGACGGAGGCGCGCAGGCCGTGGACGGTGGCGAGCAGCCAGACCCGCTCCATCGCCTGCCCGGTGCGCAGCCAGTCGGCCTGGTGGTCGAAGTGGGTGGCGAGGGTGGCGAGTTGGGGAAGGGCCTCGAAGCGTTCGGCCGGGGTGGTGTGGCGCGGCGGGTGGCCGGCGAAGCCGCGCATCGGGACGCGGGCGTCGCGGTCGTGCGAGCCGAGCGCGGCGAGCGGGATGCCGTCGCAGGAGGGTTCCAGGCGCAGCCAGTTGCGGGTTTCGGCCTCGCGGGTGACGTCGGCGGCGATGTGGGCCTCGGCCTCGGCGGTGAGGGCGAGCACCCGGCGTACGCCGTGCTCCTCCAGCATGGTGAGCGTGGCGCCTTCGTCCCGGGCTGCCGTGATGAGGTCGGCGACCAGCGCCTCGGGTACGTCCCGGTTGGTGAACGGCTGGCGGCTGGAGTGGCGCCCGGCGACGGCCGGGTAGAGGTCCGCGCCGAAGGGCCGCGGTGTGCGGGTGGGTGCGGACAGGTCGAGCACGGCGCGCGGCTGGGCGTCCTCGCCTCCCGGTAGGAGGTGGACGACGGCCTCGCGGCCGAGGTGGGCGGCGGCCACGCGCAGGTTGAACAGGGCGGCGCCGATCGAGATGTGCAGCGCCCTGCGGTCGGGGTCGGCGGCCGGGACGGCCCGGCGCAGGTCGGCGTGGACCTCCAGGCCGAGCAGGTCGGGCGTGGGGCGGAAGCGCCATGGCTGGCTGTTGTGCAGCGAGGGCGCCGCACCGCCGGCTTCGGCCAGCAGGCGGAGGTCCGCGGTGGTGAGGGCGGTTTCGGTGGTCATGGTGGTTCACTCCCTGCCGGCGGGGAGCGCCGGTGATTCGAGCATCCACCGGACCGCGGCATCGGTCGAGGGTCCAACGGCCCTGACCGCTTCGGCCGTGCGGCACTGAGTGCTGAGAGCGTGCTCCTCACCGGACGGCCGGGGCCGGCAGCTCGACGTGCCCGGTGCGAAGGTGGTTGCGGTGTCCGTCGGCGAACTCCAGCCGGAGGCTGTGGTCCGCCGGGGCGTCCACGACCACGGCATTCTCGATCCTGCCGTAGGAGGACTCGCGGTAGACGCAGACGCGGTCGCCGACGTGGAACTCCACTGTCTCCGAGACGATCACCGGACTCACCTTCCCTCTCCCCTGTTCCGATGCCTCCACGTGACCGCCGACTTCACCATGGCCCAGGGTCGCCCGGCCCGGATCGCCTCGGTGACCATCGAAGTCACCGCCCCCGGCCTCCCGCCCGAACGGGCGGCCGGCCTGCTCGCGGTTGCTGAACCGGTGGAGGGTGGTGAGTTCGACGGCGCCGGCCTCGGCGACATTCAGCCGTAGCGTGCCGCCCGCTTCGACGAAGCTGAGCTGATGGCGGTCGAGGGTGGTACGAGAGCGACGTACCACGGGATCACGGTGCTCCCAGATCGTCCTTGAAGAAGCACCTTTGGGCTTCTTCGGTCGCACCCAGGGCGACCGGCCTGTTCAGAGGAGAGTCCGTGCTTTCGCAGTTCATGACCGTCAAGCAGACCGCAGAGCATCTGAACATGTCCGTACAGTGGGTCCATCGCGAGGCGCCCGCGGTCGGCCTCGTCCCGTACCGGTTCGGGAACGGGCGGAATGCAAAGCTGCAGTTCAAGGTCACCGAGGTCAATGCCGGGGCAAAGCAGCAGCGGATGTCCGGTGACTGAGTCCGATACGAACCGTCGAGGCGCCCTGTTCCGGAACTTGGGTTCTACTGAGCTTGAATTGGTGATGTCGATCAGCCGTTCGTGATCAGGCCGACTCCGGTCAGCGCGCCAGGCGATGAGGCGATGCGGTCCGCAGGTGGGTGACCTGGGCCTGGTGGCGTGCTCGGCTGGCCCGGCGCTCCCCGGCCTCGGCGAGCACTGCGACCCTGGCTTCCTCTCCGGTGTCGAATGGCGCCGGGGAGAAGCGGTTGCAGGCCCTGACATGCCGTGCCCAGTCGTCCTGCCAGAACTCCACCGTCCAGCCCGGCCACAACTTTGGTACCTGGTAGGCCTGTGGGGAGGAGTAGAGGGACCACCAGCCCAATCGGCGGCGCTCCGGGTCGAGGTGGATACCGGAGTTGACGTGCAGGCAGCAAACTTCGTGCCTGGGGGCATCTGCCAGGCGGTCGAGCAGGGATACCCCCTCTCGGACGGGGTGGTCGAAAGCGTTGGAGGCGATGTGGCTGCGACCGGCGCCGACCGTGACCACCACGCCGCCCGGGTCGGGCCAGGCCAGGTCCTCATCTCCGGGTGCGAGGAACGGGGCCAAGGAGAGGTCCGAATCGCGGCAGCGGACGTACTCGGGGTCCAGCCCGACGTGCTCTCGCAGTTCGGCCGCGCCGTCGTACAGCCAGCGGATCTCCCAGCCCGGCCACGCCGCTCGAATCAGCTCGAACACGGCCGCGCGGTGGCGGAGCTCAGTGCTCGGTCCCTCCCAAGCGAAGAAAAGGAGCACCTTCCGGCCGAGGTCGAGCAGCACCCCGCCTTGGGCCATGGTGTCGTCCAGCCACCAGCCGTCCTGGCGGAGTCCCGGAAGCATGGCGAGAACCGCCGCCGGCCCATCCAGCAAGTCCAGGTCGATTCCGACCGCCCAGCCGGTCCGGTACAGCTCATGTTTGCTGTTCTCGCGGACCACGATGATGTTGGCTCTGTCTCCCATGGGGTCAGGATGACCGAGCGGGAGGCTGTCGGTCATCAGTTTTCGGCAGCTCGGAGGCTCCGGTGCCCAGAGAGTGGAGTCGTGCCGACCAGGTGGGTGGCCGGGGTCAGGGTCATGTCCCTTGAAGTGGTCCAGTGATCGTGTTTCAACGGTCATCCGGGTGGGCGGCGCTGGCTCCGAATGCGTGCTGTTGGTCAGTCGTCCATGATCAGGCCGGTGCCGGCCAGGCAGCCGTTGACCAGGTCTGGACGGTACTGGATCTGCTTGAGCCTGCGCTTGACGGCGCGGGTGATCTGGCCGAGATCGGCTGCGGCGAGATTGCCGATGTCGCGTTTGACCAGCGACCAGATGCTCTCGACCGCCTGCTCGTCGCGTTCGATCGCCCGCCGGGCAGGCTGCTGCCACGACCAGCCGTGCCGCCGCAGGAGTGGCCAGGTGCGCTCCACCGTGTAGCTCACCTGGAACAGGCGTCCGATCAGTGTCTTGATCCGAGCGAGCGTCCACCGCTGGTCGGCCCACCTATGTGCCAGCGGCCCGCGATCCAACTCCCGCTCCAGCTTGGCTACCTGCATGTCCGACAGTCGCGGCCGGCCAGGCGATCCCTTCGACGCCAACCCGTCCAGGCCCTCCTCGCGCCACTGGCGCCGCCAGCGTTCCACCGACCGTCCGAGACCCGCAACGAGGCAGCGATCTCCCGGGTCTTCTCGCCGGCCTCGAAGCCAGTCACAGCCTGGAGCCGGATCCGCTCCCGCCCGGCCCTCTCGGCGTCGGTCAAGCCGCCGCCCTGCGGATATCTCACCCCAACAGGACTGCCGAAGCCCCCTGCACGGTGTCCGGCGAACAGCCCGACATCACCCGATCAAGTTCAGTAGCGGTTGCCGCAGCACCCCAACTCAAGGGGTGCGTGTGACTGAGCGCTTGAGTTGGCGAGTGAGCGCTCCATCTGGCGGTTGAGCGGCGCTGGCCGGGAGTCGGGTTGGTCGGCGTTGTTGCGTTGCCGGACGGGCCCGGACCGAGAGCGTCGTCGACGGCGTGAGGTTCAGGTGGCGACCGCGAGCAGGTCCTGCGAGAGCGTCCACAGGCGGCGGGCGCCTGCCGGGTCGAGGGCGTAGCGCGCCACGCCCTGCAGTGGGGTGCCGCGTCGGTCGAGTACCGGTGCCTCGTTGCAGTCCGCGAAGTAGCGCCCGCCGAGTCCCTCCAGGCGCGGGGAGGCGGCCAGCAGGACCGAGGTGGCCGCGCCCTGCTCGACGGTCTTGATCAGTTCGGCCGGCACGCTCCCGCTGCCCTTCCCTTCGGTGTGGCGCTGAAGGTTGGTGTAGACGGCGCCGGGCATCGCGGCGTTGGCGGTGATGCCGTCCGCGGCCCAGCGGCGGGTGGCTTCCACCGCGAAGAGCACGTTGGCGGTCTTCGACTGGCCGTAGGCCAGCCACGGGTCGTAGCGGCGGAAGGCGAAGTTGACGTCGTCCCAGACCACGGGGGAGAGCTGGTGGCCGGAGGAGCTGACGGCGACGATGCGGGCGGCGCCGTCGGCGGCGAGCGCGTCGTGCAGGCCGGTGGCGAGGGCGAAGTGGCCGAGGTGGTTGGTCGCGAACTGCCTTTCCCAGCCCTGATCGGTGTGCTCCTCGGGGCAGGCCATCACGCCGGCGTTGTTGACCAGGATGTGCAGCGGTCCCCTCCAGGCCGTGGTGAGCGACCGGACGGAGTCGAGGTCGGCGAGGTCCAGGTGGGCGACGTCCAGGCCCCGGTTACCGGTCGTCTCGGCGATGGTCTTGGCGACTCGCTCGCCGGCCTCGAGGTCGCGCACGGCCAGGGTGACGGCGGCTCCGGTGCGGGCCAGGGCACGGGCGGTCTCCGCGCCGAGGCCGGAGGAGGCGCCGGTGACCAGTGCGCGGCGGCCGGTGAGGTCGACGCCGTGGCTGACTTCGGCGGCGGTGCTGGCGAATCCGAAGGGCGTGGTGATCCGGGTCATGGTTGGACTCCTCGTGTTTCGGGGCGGGTTGGTCCGGGTGCGGTCGGCTCACGGAGTGAGCAGGCGGTCCTGCTCCACCGGTGGGGTGCCGCCGTGCCAGTTGAGGGCTGTCCCGGCTCGGATCAGCTCCCCGTAGAGCGCGGGGTCGACGGGCTCGGTGAACACGAGGTCGAGGACGGCCCGGGCGGCCTCGGCGGGCGGTTGGGCGGTGTCGGCGTGGTCGCTGAACCAGGGGCGGGAGGTCGCGGTGTCGACCATGCCGGGGCAGACGGCGGCGATCAGGGTGCCGGTGGCGAGGTCGCGCTCGCGGCGTTCGGCGGCGACCGCGCGCACGGCGGCCACCTGGGCCACCTTCGAGGGCACGTTCAGCCAGCGTGACCAACCGGCCTGCTCGGCGGTGTTGTTGTGGATGGCGGTGCGCCAGGACTCGACGGCGTACTCGACCTGGTCGAGGGTGGCGCCGTCGAACAGGTGGTGCAGCCGCGGGTCGAGGTGGCCGAGGGCGCCCAGGGTGCTGGCGACGACGAGGAGTCGGCCGCCGGAGCGCAACACGGGGAGGAAGGAGCGCAGGATCGCGTGGGTGGCGGTGTTGGAGACGTCAATGAACTCGTCGGCGCGCTCGGCCTGCGACTCGCCGGGCAGGAGGCGGGCGACCGCGTTGGAGATGACGATGTCGACGCCACCGCGCCGCTGCCGGAGTTCGTCGGCGAGGTGGGCGATGGCATCGGTGTCGGTGACGTCCAGGACCTGGCCTTCGACGCGGCTGCGGGTGGTGGGCAGGCCTGCCACTTCGAGGGCGGCGTCGGTGACGCGTTGCCGGTCGCGGCCGGTGAGCAGGACCAGGTCGTCTGGTCCCAGGCGGGCCGCGAGCTCCTCGACGAGGGCCCGGCCGAGTCCCTGGTTGGCGCCCGTGACGAGGGCGGTGCGGAGATCGTTCATACCGACAACGCTAGGAGCGGCTCCGTTATGAGTCCAACGAAACTGTGACATACGTGATATGCGTAAACGTCATGGACTTCACGGATGTCTCGCTGACCGCGCTGCGGGTGTTGCGCGAGGTGGCCGAGCAGGGCACCTTCACGGCGGCCGCGCAGTCGCTGGGGTACACGCAGTCGGCCGTCTCTCGACAGATCGCCTCGATCGAACGGGCGGCGGGCGCCGAGTTGCTGGAACGGCGGCGCAACGGCGTGCGGCTGACGACCGCCGGACGGGTCGTGATGCGCCGGGCGACGGTCGTGCTCGACGAGATCGACGCCGTCGCCCGCGAGCTGACCGGCCTACCGGAGCAGGGGGCCCGGTGCGCCTCGGTTGGGTGCCCAGCGCGGGCAGCACGCTGGTGCCGCGAGCCCTGGCCGCGCTGCGGCGCAACCATCCGGGCGTACACGTGGTCAGCCGAGAGGGGGGTACCCCGGCTCTGGTGCGGGCGGTGCGGGCGGGCAGCATCGACTTGGCCCTGCTGGCCTCAGCGCCGCCGTTTCGCGCGCCGGACACCGAGTCGCCCCCGCTGATGCTGCAGACCCTCACGGAGCGTGCCCTGTGCCTGGCCGTGCCCGCGGCGCACCCGCTGGCGCGCAGGGACTACGTGGACGTGGCCGACCTGCGCGGCCAGCGGTGGATCGCCGGTTCCCCGTCCGGCGCGGACCGGCTGTTGGGGGTGTGGCCGGGTCTGGACGAACGGCCCGAGATCGCCCACACGGCCCGGGACTGGCTGGCGAAGCTGAACCTGGTCGCCGCAGGCCTCGGCCTCACCACCGTCTCGCCCGCGATGGCCGCCGCCGCACCGCCCGGGGTGCGCGTCCTGCCAGTGCGCGGCGGCCCCCAGGAAGTCCGGCGCCTGCTGCTGGCCCGGCTCCCCGAACAGCCGACCGAGCCGGTCGTCCGCCTGACCGCGGCCCTGCGCGCCGCCGCCTTGGACGACGGCGCCGTGGCAGAGCCGTAGCGTGTCGGGCTCGTCGGGCTCGTCGGGCTCGTCGGGCTCGTCGGGCTCGTCGGGCTCGTCGGGCTCAGCGGGACAGTGCTCGGGGGTGGAGCGCGGGCCGGTGCAGGGGGGGTCGTCACACCGCGGCGCGGCCGCCGTCGACGGCCAGGACCGCGCCCTGGACGAAGGAGGCCTGGTCGCCGGCGAGGTAGGCGACGGCGTGTGCGATCTCGGCGGGGTCGGCGGGGCGGGCGGCGGGGGCCTGGGAAGCGAGCTGGTCCAGGCTCTCGCCCATGGGGGCGGTGCTCTCGGTGCGGACGGGGCCGGGGGCGACGGCGTTGACGCGCACGCCCTGCGGGCCGAACTCCGCCGCCCAGGCCTTCGTCAGCAGGTTCACGGCCGCCTTGGTCGATCCGTAGAGCGCCATTCCTGGCATCCCGAAGCCGGCGACCATGGTGGACACGTTCACCACCGCGCCGCCTCCACGTTCGGCCATGGCAGGGGCCAGCGCGGCCGTCAGGAAGTACGGGACCTTGACGTTGACCGCGTACATGGCATCGAAGTCCGCCTCGGTGGTGGCCGTGCTGGGGCCGAACCCGCTCAGGCCAGCGTTGTTCACCAGGATGTCCACACGACCGCCGGCCTCGGTGGCGCGACGGGCCAACTCCCGTGCGGAGTCGGCGTCACGCAAGTCGGCGGGCAGGAAGTCCGCCTTGCCGCCCTCGGCGCGGATGGCGGTCACGGTGTCGGCGCCGCGCTCAGCGTTGCGCCCGGAGACCAGGACGTGGGCGCCGCGGGCGGCCAGGGTCTGGGCGACGGCGCGGCCGATGCCGCTGGTCGAACCGGTCACCAGGGCGACCTTGCCGGAGAACTCCATGACGAACCTCCAAAAGAAGAGACCCTCGGGACTCCGGCCGGAGCCCCGGATTGGCTTGCACGATCCACTATTCGCCGGAAAAAATGGAATGTCCAATCCAAAAAAGGGTAGAGTGGAGCCATGACGACACGCACCGCTCACCAGCCCAGAAAGCTGACGCCCAAGGGCGAGCAGACCCGTCTGCGGATCGTCGCCGCCGCAGCTCAGCTGATGCTCGACCGTGGCGTCGCCGGCACCACGATGGAGGACGTCAAGGCGGCCTCCGGAGCCAGCAGCTCGCAGCTCTACCACTACTTCGCCGACAAGCAGGCCCTGATCATGGACGTGATCGCCTACCAGGACGAGCGCGTCGTCGGCGGTCAGGAGCCCCTGCTCGCGCGGCTCGACACCATCGACGGGCTGCGCGCCTGGTGCGCCTTCCTCGTCCAGCACCAGCTCGACCTCCAGTGCCGCGGTGGTTGCCCGATAGGCTCGCTCGGCAGCGAACTCGCCGAGGTCGACCCAGCCGCCCGGGCCGCCGTCTCGGGCTCCTTCCTGCGCTGGGAGTCCGGCATCCGAGGCGGCCTGCGGGCGATGCACGACCGCGGCGAGCTGACCGCCGACCCCGAGGACATCGCGCTGACCGTCCTGGCGGCCCTCCAGGGCGGCTTGCTCCTCACCCAGATCCACCGCGATGTCCGGCCCCTGCAGGTCGCCCTCGACGCCATGATCGACCACGTTCAGGCCCACACCACGACAGCCGCCCCGTCGCCCGGGCGCCGCTGAGCGGAGCACGGGTTCGCCGACTGAAGCACTAGGTGTACTGACCACGGAGGTTGGTGAAGGAGTTCATGGCGGCGTGATCTTGAAATGAGTGAGGGCCTTCTGGCCAGGTGTGGATTGCGACATCTTCACCGGCGACCAGAAAGGCCCTCATGCCACACCGTAACGCACCGCTGACCGAGACCGGACGCCTGCGCCTGGCCCGGTGCGTGGTCGAGGACGGCTGGCCGCTGCGGCGGGCCGCCGAACGGTCCGCGTCCTGCGCCGCTGGGGCCCGGCGCGCATCGCCTACCCGCTGAGGCTCAACCCGGCCACCGTCCCAGGCTTGCCGGAGGGCCGCGGCCATCACCGGGCCGGGCACCACCGTCGCCGTCACGGGCCGTCCCCAGCCGTTGACGGTGGCCGGATCAGGTGGTCATGTCCTTGTAGGCGGCGCGGATGTACGAGGGGATCCGTCCGCAGTCGTTCACGGTCATGCCGTGGGCGTGGGCCCATCGGCGTATCGCATCGTCCTCCGGGTGGGGTTCATCGTGCTTGAGGGGCCGGACGGGAGCACCGGGGCCACTCCAGTCCCCGGTGCTGACTCCTTCCAGCAGGTCCGCCGCCCGGTGGAAGAACGCGGACAGCGAGGCGTACACGCCTTCCTTCGGCATATCCGCCTCCGTCCACGTTCCGATCGTCCCGTTGGCCGTGTCCAGGAACGTCCCGTAGAAGCCGTCATGCTCCGCGGCGATCGGCAACCACTCCTGGCGCCAGAGCACGTAGTCGGGGTCTCCGGATGCTCCCATCCGCTCCAGGGCGAGCTGCCTGAGGTAGGCCCGCTGGATGTCCTCCAGGCCGAGCAGGAGGCCCCCGCCGGGAACGGGCACCTCGCACCCCCGCCGCACCAGCGAGCCCGGGCACTCGGGGCGCTCGCCGGCATCCACGTCGTTCACCAGGAGCCACTGCCGTACCGGCGCCGGCAGCTCCAGCCCCATGTGCAGTTCGGCCCGGTCGATGGCCTCCTGACTCCCCGGACCGCCGAGGGCGGCGAAGGTCTCGGGGTCGTTCCGCTCGAGCCATGTGGTCACCCGGGCCCACGCCTCCCGAACGTCTTGTGCCTGGCTCATCGGAGTGCCCTTCGTGTGCGCCGGCGGTTGAACACGCATGGGGGCACCGTAGGCGTGGCCACTGACAAGAACGCTCGGCCCGGAGATCTCAGGCCCGTCCATAATTGATCTTGTGGCAGGTCGGGGTGAGTTGACGGACGTGGCGTAGGAGCGGATCGAGCCCTTGTTGCCGCGGGTGGACGGGCGTGGTCGTCCGTGGCGTGATCACCGGCAGGTGGTCGATGGTGTGCTGTGGCGGCTGCGGACCGGGGCGCCGTGGCGCGATCTCCCGGAGCGGTACGGGCCGTGGCAGACCGTCTCGCGCCAGGCCCTCGGCAGGTCCCGAGGCGGGCTGACCACCAAGGTCCACCTCGCCGTCGACGGCCGGGCCTGCCGCTGTCGATCGTGCTCACGCCCGGCAACATCAACGACGTCACCGCGTTCGGCCAGGTCCTCGACGGCATCCGCATCCCGCGTTCCGCCACAGGCCGTCCGCGCACCACACCGGATCGCGGCCCATCGGTCGTCGGTGGCGGGCTGGTGTGAAGCGGTGAAGCGGTGCACTGTGGAGGGATGGCGATCCGGCGTTTGGTGGCCGGTGTACGGCAGGCGTGGAAGCCGAACCACGCGCTGCTGACGATTCCGCTGGTGCTCATCGCGGCGATCACGGTCGTGGATATTCTGGTGCCGGCCGATGTGCACCTGGGACCGCTCCTGGTGATCGCACCGGCGATCACGGCCTCGTTCGCCGGTCCGCGGCTGACCGCTTTGATTGGTTTCCTGGCCGTGGGGGCTCAGGCGTTCATCGGCTGGCACTTCGGCGTGCTGTTCTCGCGCAACGTGCTGGTGCAGATCCTCGCGTTGACCGTCCTGTCGTGCCTTGTGGTGATCTTCTGCGTGGCGCGGGAACGGCGCCGGACGGAGCTGGCCCGCGTGCGGTCGGTCGCCGAGGCGGCGCAGAGCGTTCTGCTGTGGCCGCTGCCGGAGCGGATAGGTCCGCTGCGGATCGCCTGCCTGTACATGGCCGCCGAGGACGAAGCCCAGATCGGCGGGGACCTGTATGCGGCCACCCGGACCGGCAATGCGGTCCGGGTGATGATCGGCGACGTGCGGGGCAAGGGTCTGTCCGCGATCGGTGAGGCCGCGTTGCTGCTGGGGGCCTTCCGTGAGGCCGCCCACCGGCACACCGTTCTTCCTGACCTTGCCGCGGCTCTGGAGGAGAGCGTCACCCGCTACCTGGCGGAGTTCGAGCCGGCGGACGAGGCGGGGGAGCGATTCGCCACCATGCTGCTGCTGGAGATTCCCGACGAGGACCACGTCACGCGCATGATCAGCTGCGGTCATCCCCCGCCCGTGCTGCTGAGTCCCGGCGGCGCCGTCACGGTGCCGAGCCTTCACCCGGCGCCGCCGCTGGGCGTCGACGGTACCCTCGGCCCGGCGGGCTACGCCCTGGACGTGGTCTCGTTCCAGCCCGAGGACACGCTCCTGCTGTACACCGACGGTGTCATCGAGGCCCGTGAAGCCTCCGGCGCCTTCTACCCGCTTGCCGACCGAATCGCCCAGTGGACGGAAGCGGGCCCCGAGACACTTCTTCACCACATCCGGCGCGATCTCCTGGCCCACGTCGGCGGACGGCTCGCCGACGACGCGGCGCTCGTCGCCCTTCACCGCACGCCCGCCGTGCAGCGCGGTCGACGGCCCGGTCGCGCCCTTCACGTCGGCGGGTTCGGCCATGCCCCCGACCGCGGACCAGGCGGCCGGTAGGCCGATGCCGGGGTCCGGCAAGGCACGCACCGGGCCCAGGCTCCCGAGCCACCGCGGCACTCCCCCACGGAAGGCGGAGGTCACGCCGGTGCACTCCGGTCCGCACCCGGTGCAGAATCCCGTCGGTCACCTGCCGGTGGTCCCGCCACCGGCCACAACGCCTGTTGCTGACCGGCAGGAACGGCCGCAGCCGTTCCCACTCGGCGTTAGACCTAGGGTGCCAGGCCCATGAACTTCAGTGCCAGCAGTGCCATGCCGGGTTTAGGCAGCTCGTGGCCGTACCCCTCGAAGCTGTTGGCCTCGACCGGTGGTCTCGTGCTTGCGTTGCCGTAGCGGGTCCTTGTCCAGATCGACTGGGGCTGGTCGGTGAAGACCGGGGTTTGGCTGACACCGAGGACGTTGGTCCACTGTTTGATCTCTTCGCCGAGGTTGTGATGGTTGAGGGCCTCGTCCTCGGTGCCGTGCCACAGCTGGATACGCGGCCGTGGCCCGTGGTAGCCGGGGTACGCGGCGCGGACGAGGTCGCCCCACTCCTGCGGGTCCTTGGTGATGTTGCCTGTGGAGCAGTCACTGTTCCAGCCACGGAAAGTGCCGGTGTAGAAGCAGTGGTACGGCACGCCCATGAACGCCGCTCCGGCTTTGAACAAGTCCGGGTAGTCGGCGAGCATGACGTTCGTCAGCATCGCGCCGGAGGAGATGCCGGTCATGTAGACCCGGTGCGGGTTGGCCCCGCGGTTCGCGATCTCCCACCGCACCATGGACATCACGCCGGCCGGATCGCTGGAGCCGTCGTGCTTCAGCGCGGCGTCCGACGCGACGTCCCAGCACTTGATGTCACCGGTGATCGAGGGGTAGACCACGATGAATCCGTACTGGTCGGCCAGTGACGCGAATTCGCTGCCGTTGAACATGTCGGGGCCGGAGCCGGTGCACCAGTGCGCGGCCACGAGCACCGCCGGATGACGGGGCAGCTTGGCCGGCACGTACTCGTACATCTGGAGGTTCGTGGGGTTGTAACCGAAGTTGTCGACCCTGGTCAACGTCGTCGCCGCGGACGCCGGTAATGCGAACACCAGGCTGCCCGCTATGACGCTCAGGGCCATGGTCGCCGCTGTGGCTGCCTTCCTCATCCACCCTCCGGTCCTGCCGACGTGTGCAGCCTGCGCCGGACCGGCGGTCGCGACCGTGAATCGACGTCGTTGTCTGCCCATGCTTCCTCCCACGTGCGGATCTGTTTACTGGCGGCGCTGTCGGCCGATGCCGGCTCGGTATGGCCGGATCGGCGTCGGATCTCGAGTCGCAGCCCACGTCGGTCACTGTGGAGGTGGCGCTGCCCGTGGGCTGTGCGACCGTGGCGCATCGGTTGGAGCCATGCCGCTCATTTGGTCTGCACCTTGTCGCGGCGATCCAGCGGACAGCATTGCCCCGCTGTGGTCGGCCCTTCTTCATTGGAATGTCGAAGCGCTTGAACCAGTTGCGAGGCTAGTGACACAGCTTGCCGTTCGACAAATGTTTCGATGAATCAAATTTTCGTTCGACAGGGCCTGTTAGCGAGCCCCGGGGGTCGCATGCCAAGAATTCGAAGTGTTTGAATGCTGGAGGCGTCCGGGCGCGATTCCCCCGCCGCCTGCCGCCGAGGGGGTGCCGAGCCGCGATCTTGCGCTCCGCAAGGCCAATCTGCAGCGGGTGGCCGATGCGCACCCGCAGACCCCGGCCTGCGCAGGAAGTCGGCCCGGCCGACTTCCTGCGCGACGGATGTCTGCTGCTCCAGCAGGACTTCGACGTTTTACCTGTTCAGAGGCTGCGCGCTGTGAATTCAGCGGGCTGATGTCCCATCAGAGGCGGCCTTCATGGGACCGCCCCTCGATCGGGTGCAGCCGTCGTTGGTAGGGACAGCGGCGGGCGATGGCCTGGCGTAGTCGGCGCCAGGTAGACCAGTTCAAGACGGTAGCCACGCACAACGCACGCAGAGGGCATCTGGTCCGCTGGGTTCAGCGGCCCGCGCTGGCTCGCTGGACAGACCCGCCGTAGCGCTCGAGCCCGGGTGCGTTCCACCAGGCCTGCATGTTAGCGCTAACAACTCCTTACCCCCGATGCATGCGGGCGTCACACAGACGCACGGCAGGTCGTCGGGCACGGTGTGGAAGGACATGCACCCGGCATCGGCAGCCGGGCCGGCCGAGGGAATCCGGCAGGAGTCCGGACTCCGCCAGCCGGTCGACCGCGTGCCCCCGCCGCTCAGCGGGGTGCGGTGCCACGCTCGCCGCACCCCCGGAGGACGGAAACGGGCATGCGGCGGCGTCAATGGCGCAGACGGGGCCCGGGAGTCGGCCGGCCTGGACGGGATCTCTCCGTCGCTACGGCTCGGCCGATCCGTCCGGCAGGGCGGTGTCCGTCGGCTGTTCAGGCGGCTCCCCACGAGGGTCTGCTACAGCCAGTCACGGCGCTTGAAGGCCAGGTACAGACCGGTGCAGACCAGCGCCATCAGGCCGATCGCGAACGGGTAACCGAAGGCCCACTTGAGTTCGGGCATGATCTGGAAATTCATGCCGTAGACGGTGCCGATCAGGGTGGGGGCGAAGAGGATGGCCGCCCAGGACGAGATCTTCTTGATCTCGTCGTTCTGCGCGTGGCCCGCCTCGGCGAGCTGCTTCATCTCCTCGTTCTGCCGCTGGGAGACCAGGGTGGCATTGACCGTGAGGATGTTCTGCAGCATCTGCCGGAACCCGTCGACCCGCTCGGCCGCGTAGGTGGCGTGGTCGGCGACGTCGCGCAGGTAGCGCTGGAGCTCCTCGTCGGTCCCGTACTTCTCGAAGCCCGCCTCCAGGCTCCGCATGATGTCGAGGAGGGGGCGGGTGGCACGCTGGAATTCGATGACCTCGCGGGAGAGCTCGTAGATGCGGCGGGAGACTTGCGGGTCGCCGCCGAAGACCTCGGTCTCGATCTCGTCGATGTCGTGCTGCAGGCCAGCGATGACAGGTGCGTAACCGTCGACGACGGCGTCCAGGACCGCGTAGAGCACCGCCTCCGGGCCGAGCGCGAGCAGCTCCGGGTCGGCCTCCAGACGCCGGCGGACCGCTGAGAGGTCGGGAGCCTGCGAATGACGCACCGTGAGGACGAAGTCGGGGCCGACGAACAGGTGGATCTCGCCGAAGTCGACCTCCTCGACATCGTCCAGGTAGCGGGCGGCGCGCAGTACGACGAACAGCGTGTCGCCGTAGCGCTCCAGCTTCGGGCGCTGGTGGGCGACGATGGCGTCCTCGACGGCGAGCTGGTGCAGGTCAAACCGCTCGGCGGCTTCCAGCAGCTGGGCCTCGGCCGGACGGTAGAGACCGATCCAGGTCATGGTGCCGGGTTTGCCGGGCAGCTGCCGGTAGATCTCCGTAAGGCTGGACGGCGTCCGGGTGCGGTGGCCGTCCCGGTAGACCGCGGCATCGACCACCGAGCGTTCGAGCGGGAGCGCCGACGGCTCGTCGTGGTGGTCGGGCCGGGGGTCCATCGAGTGCTCGGGCGCCGGGTGGGGGGTGTCGTGGCCGGTCGGGTCGGTCGGTCGGGTGAACGGACGCCTGCTCGCCCGGGTCGCGCGGGCACGCCAGTCGGGCATGGAAGGAACCTCCACGGGAAAGTATCCGCCGCCCCTGCCCGCGCCGCCTGCGGGAGGCGGTGGTGCGGGAGGGGTGGTGTGCCAGCCGGCCGCGCGGTCCGGACGGTCTTGACGGTGCCGAGGGCCGGCGGCGATCAGCAGGTGGCCGCCCGGGCGCCCGCTGCCTATCCGGTGGCCGGAGGGCCGCGGTCAGCTGGATTCGGCGGCGCGCCGCACTTGATGGCCTCGGAGCCGGCTCGTCATCGAACCGGTCACGACATCGGCAGCACTGCGGCTGACGGCTGGTCGCCGGCCGTTCCCCTGCGGCAGCGTGGTGCCGGCGATCTGGGCGGGGGTACTCAGGATGTCGGCCGTGCCGGTGCCCGTCGGGTACCAGTGGATGATCACGAAGTCGATCGACTTGCCCGCGATGGCGAGCACGGTGTTGTTCCAGTCGGCGTTGTCGCCGGAGCCCTTCAGCCCGTCCGGCCAGGAGCCCGGGGTGGTGAGCACCGCCCCGATCTTGACCGTCGGGTCCACGGCCTTCATCGCCTTGGCGTAGGCGAGCAGGTTGGTGGCGTACGCGGTCGGGCTCGTGTCGGCGTGGGTGTCGACCTCCCACTTGCTGCCGTAGTGCCCGTGGCCGGGGATCTCGTTGCCGATCTCCCAGTACTTGACGCCGTAGCCCTTGTCGACGTTGGCGTACTTGACCCGGTCGGCCGCTTCCCGGGGCGTGCCCGAGCCGTAGTTGGCGGTGATGATCGGCTGCGCGCCGACCGCCTTCGCGGTGGCCATGAACTGGTCGAACACGCGGCCCGCTTGCGCCGCCGCATCGCCACCGCGAGCAGCAGTGAGAGCACCGCCGAGGTCAGCCCGGCGGTCACCAGGTAGGGGGTGAAGTACTCGCCGTCGTTGTGCGCCTCCACCTGGTCGCGGAAGGGCGCGGCGAGCACCGCCACCAGGTTCAGCAGTGCGACCAGCCGCAGGTACCAGACCGTCGAGGCGGCGGCGCGCTGCCGCAGCCGGCCGGTGGGACGGGCGGCTCGGGAAAGTGGGTTCACAGACACGTTCCCACCCTGGCGGCGGGCGGTCGGGGATCCCATCCGGCAGGAAGCCGGGGGTCCCCCGCCGGATGGCCGCCGCTTCTCCCCTGGTCGGGGGGAGCAGCGGCAGCCGTTCCCGGTGGCCGCCCGGGTAGCTGGTTCCGTAGGTGCGTTGTTGATTAATCGCATCGGTCGCCGGCGCAT
Source organism: Kitasatospora sp. NPDC030952 (assembly GCF_055571335.1). Lineage (NCBI taxonomy): Bacteria > Bacillati > Actinomycetota > Actinomycetes > Kitasatosporales > Streptomycetaceae > Kitasatospora > Kitasatospora sp. NPDC030952. The sequence continues at coordinate 116,407 of NZ_JBVIFM010000023.1, read as the reverse complement.
CGGGCGCTCGCTAGGCTGGCGGCATGGCTCTGCGCAACGCGATCATGTCGACCCTCCTGGAGGGCGAGGCGTCCGGTTACGACCTGACGAAGGCGTTCGACGCGTCGGCGGCGAACTTCTGGATGGCCACACCGCAGCAGCTCTACCGGGAGCTGGACCGGATGAAGGCCGAGGGGCTGGTCAGCGCCCGGGTCGTCGAGCAGGAGCGGCGGCCGAACAAGCGGCTGTTCTCGCTCACCGAAGCGGGCCGCGCCGCGCTGCGGTCGTTCACGGCCTCGCCGCCGCGACCGTCCGCGGTCCGGGACGAGCTGCTCGTCCAGGTGCAGGCCGTGGACGCGGGCGACCCGGACGCCGTGCGCGCGGCGCTGCTCGAACGGCTGGTGTGGGCGCAGGCCAAGGTGGCCCGCTACGAGCGCCTGCGGGCGCGGCTGCTGGACGGGCGTTTCGAGGACGAGTACCTCGCCACGGCCGAACGGATCGGGCCGTATCTGACCCTGATGCGCGGACTGTCGTTCGAGCGCGAGAACCAGCGCTGGTGCGAGCAGGTACTCGCCGTTCTGGACCGGCGGGCCGCCGCGCAGGCCCCTGCGCCGGCCCCCGCGCGGGGGTCGGCGCAGGGGCCGGTCTGACGGTCTTCGGGGGCGGCCGCTCAGTGCGCCGGGCGGGGAGCCCCGACCGGCCGCAGATCCGGGCGCTTCGCGACCCGTCCGTCGCCGGAGGAGCGCCCGCGCAGGCGGCGCATCAGCCACGGTCCGAGGAAGGTGCCGAGCCAGGCGGCCTCCTGTGCGGCTCGCCTGCCGAGCCGCGCTGCCGGGAGCGGTGGCAGCGGCTCGGTCCACCCGCCGTCGCTGCCGGGCAGCGCGAGCGCTTCGGCCGCGGCGGCGGCGATCCCGGCGTGGCCGAGCGGACTGGCGTGCAGCCGGTCCGTGCTCCACATGCGCGGATCGGTCGTCACTTCGTGCGGGAAGAAGTCGACGACCGCGACGCCGCGGTGGTCGGCCGTGGCCCGGATGCGCGCGTTGAGGTCCAGGAGCCGGGGTCGCAGTCCGCGGGCCAGTGGCGCGATCCGGCCGATGTCGGGGAAGGTGAAGGTGAGCACCCGCGCCCCGGTGGCCGTGAAGGCGGCGAACATCGCGTCCAGCTCCGCCACCACCTCGCCCGCGTCGAATCCCGGCCGCATCAGGTCGTTCATCCCGGCGACCACGGTGACCAGGTCCGGCCGCAGCGCGAGGGCAGGGGCGAGCTGTTCGGCCCGCACCTGGCCGGCGAGTCGGCCGCGCACGGCGAGGTTGGCGTAGAGCAGGCCGGGTTCGTGCCCGGCGATCGTCTCGGCCAATCGGTCCGCCCAGCCACGCCATCCGGCCGCCTCGTCACCGTCACCCAGGCCCTCGGTCTGGCTGTCGCCGACCGCGACGTAGCGGCGGAATCCCGTGGTCGCGATCATGCCGCGGACGCGCCCAGCGCCTCGGCGGTGATCCGCTCGAACTGCGCGCCCATCGCGGCGGCGAGCGCCTGCGCGCCGGAGAGGGGGCGGACCATCACCGTCAACTCGTCGATCAGGCCGTCCTCGTCGACGTGGAGGAAGTCGCAGCCGTGCACCTCGCGGCCGTCGACGGTGGCCTTGAAGACGAACGCGTGGTCGCGGCCGCCGCCGTCGTTGATCTCGCGGACGTAGTGGAAGTCCTCGAAGACCCGCGCGGCACCGCGCAGGATCGCGGCGGTCATGGCCTTGCCCGGGTAGGGCTTGAAGACGACGGGGCTGGTGAAGACGACGTTCTCGGCCAGAAGGGCCTCGATGGCATCGTGGTCGCCGGCCTCGACGGCTACGCGGAAGGGGTGCACGACGGGCTCCATAGTCAACAAATTGAATAGCTTGCCTGCGCGTGAGCCTAGTCGCGCGGTCCGGGCGATGTCGAGGATGCACCGAACCTCGGCGGTCGCGAGGGCGCCAGGGCGTTCCGGGTGCGGCCCTGGTCTCCGACGAGAGCCGCTGGGTCAGCGGCCGGAACATCGAGTACGGGCGGCGGCCACGGACTCCGCCGACGAAGCAGTCAACGCGCTGGCCGGCGCCCGCCGGTGCGGCGGGCGCCGGTTGGCGGGCGCCGGTTGGCGGGCGCCGGTTGGCGAGGAGGGCGCCGGTTGGCGGGCGCCGGTTGGCGAGGAGGGCGCCGGTTGGCGGGCGTTGGTTGGCGAGGAGGACCGGCTTCGCTCCGCGGGCCCGACCGGCCGCGCGACGATCGGACGTGCGCCCGGCGGGGACTCGGCTTCGCACCCCGCGCCGACGCGCCGAGGCGCGGTGACCGGCGCGCCTGCGGCTCAGGCGGGGCACGGCGGCGGTCAGCCCACGACGGATGCGACCTGGTCGAGGGAGCCGGACCTGGCCTGGGCGATCAGGTCCCGGAACTGATCGGCGCTCATCTGGATCTGCTGGCCGAAGTCGTCGGTGATCCGGATCCGGCGCTCCTGCGGCGCAGCACGGTCGACGAACAGCTGCGGGCAGCCGCAGTTGCAGTTCCCGCAGAAGGTCGCCACCGGCTCTTGCTCGGGCGTGGGCATGGGACACCTCGTCTGCTCGAAGGCGGGCACCGGACGCTCGCCGGCGCCTCTCCCGATGCCTGTACCCGCTCGGCGGGCCCGCACTCACCCTCCGGTACCCCTCGGTGGCTGTAGGTGTCGGATTGGGAACGATGCGGGGGAGCCCGCTCGGGGGCCCGACCGGGGTGCCATGATGTCCCGGCCATGTCTGCCCTGGAATCCGAGGCCGTGCCGGTGCCGGTACGTGCCGCCGCGCTCGACCTTCGCGTACTGCGGGCTCTGCCGTTCGCGACGGTCTGCGTCGTGCTGGCCGCAGGCGGGCACGCGCTGGCGTCCGGCCGCACGGTGCCGTTGGGCGCGTTGCTGCTCGGGTGGGCGCTCATCGGCGCCGCCGCCGTGTTCGGGGCGAGGCGGGAGCGTTCCCTGCGGGCGATCGTCGGCGGCCTGGCCGTGGGGCAAGGGGGCTTGCACGTCCTGTTCCACTCCGCGCAGTGCCTGCCCGGTCTTGCGAGGGCGACCGGAACAGCCGGCATGGTCGCCATGCCGGGCATGGCCGACATGCCCGGCATGGCTGCGACGAGCGCCGGGCGGTCCGGTGCTGCGGTGACGCACGTGACGGCCGGAGGCGGAGTGGCTCCGCACGCCGTCGTGGCGGCGGCCCATGCCGCCTTCTGGTCGCACGCGATGCTCCTGGGGCTGAGTCCCGCGATGCTCGTCGCGCACTTGGCGGCGACCCTCGCGGTCGGCTGGTGGCTGCGCCGGGGCGAGGTGGCCGTGTGGCGGGTGGTCCGGCTCACCGCCGAGACCGCCTCGGCGACGGCTCACGCCTGCGCGAGGCCGCTGCGCGGGGTGCTGGCCTTGTTCGCGGCGCTGCGCGACGGGGCGGCCGGTCGGCGACAAGCCGGTGCTGTGCGCCCGATGTGGGCCGGGGAGCACTGGCGGCTGCCGCGATCGCCTCTGCTACGGCATGTGGTGATCAGGCGCGGTCCCCCGGCGGTGCCGGCCGGCTGACCAGGGCGGAAGGCTCTCCGGTCGCGGCCCTCCACCCCCACCCCTGATCACATACGCACGCGTCGCCTCCACGGGCACCGGCGCCGGGTCACCCGCGCGCCCGCCACCCGTGCACGCCGGCGCGCGCGTGCCTCCAGCCTGGAGAACACGAACCCATGAACCTGTCCCTCAAGAAGCGTCTCGTCGCCGCCTGCGCCCTGGGCGCCGCTACCGTACTGGCCACGGCCGTTCCGGCGTCCGCGCACGTGACCGTGCAGCCGTCCAGCGTGCCGAAGAACGCGACCGACCAGACCTTCGCCTTCCGCGTCCCGAACGAGGACGACAAGAACAACACGGTGAAGGTCGAGATCGACTTCCCGGTCGACCACCCCATCCCGTCCGCCCTGGTCGCGCCGGTGCCGGGCTGGACCGACCAGATCCAGACCACCAAGCTCGCCACCCCGATCCACACCGACGACGGCGACATCACCGACGTCGTCTCCCAGATCGTCTGGACCGGCGGCCAGATCGCCCCCGGCCACTACCAGGACTTCACCATCGACCTCGGCGCACTGCCCGACGGCACCGACAAGGTCGTCTTCAAGGCCCTCCAGACCTACAGCAACGGGAACGTCGTCCGCTGGATCGACGAGTCCCAGGACGGCCAGCCCGAGCCGAAGAACCCGGCTCCCGTGCTGCACCTGACCGCTGCCACCAGCGGCGGCTCCGACACCGCGACCCCCAGCGCGGCGGCCAGCGCCAAGGCCGACCCGGCCACCCAGACCACCGCGACGGCGAAGACCGCCACCAGCGACTCCACCGCCCGTGCACTGGGCATCGCGGGCATCGTCGTGGGCGTCCTCGGCGCGGCGGCGGGCGTCGTGCTCGGCCGCCGCGGTCGCGGCGCCAGCGGCTCCGACGCCTCGGCGTAGCAACCCCGGGCCGGTGCGTGGCGTGCGCCCGCACCGGCCCCGGGGTCCGCGTCGCCCTCGGCTTCCCCCATGTCTTCCGGGCCGGGGCCCCGGCGGAATCCCTCCGGCAAGCCGCCGGGCGCTGCAACCGCGACGGTCATGTCAGGACCGGCGGCGCACGACCGGCCGGGCAGGCTCGGTGCCGGGCAGCGCGAGGGCCACGGTGCGGGTGCGCTCCAGCCGACTCATGACCTGGCAGCGACGGGGCCGGTGCCAGCAGGCCGCCCCGACCCGAAACCCGAGGCGTTTCGGGAACGAGTGCGGCCCGGACCAGTACGAGGTTCGCCGCTACACCGGCTGGATGCGACACATGACCCTGGCCATGCTCGCGCACGCCTTCTCGGCCGCGATGGCGGCGGCGTCAAAGGGAGCTGCAGAAACGGTTCCCACACCTCGGTGGACCTCACCGTGGCAGAGATCCGGCGGCTCCTGCCCGTCCCCACCGACCAGCTCTCAGGTAGCGGTGCGGGACGCCGGCCGACGACCTCGGAGGTCAGGGCTGCTTCCGTCGGCCACCCACCGCTTCGCCGGTCGCCGGCGCCTGCCAGGCGCGGGCTGCCAGCTGTGCCGCCCACATCCGCGCGTACCGCCCCGCGGGGTCGGCGAGCAGGTCGGTGTGGGTGCCGCGCTGGGCGATCCGGCCGCCGTCCAGGACGAGGATCTGGTCGGCTCCGACGACGGTGGACAGGCGGTGGGCGATGACGACGACGGTCTTGCCCGCCACCAGGTGGTCGATGGCCTGCTGAACCACCACCTCGGATTCGGTGTCCAGGGCGGCGGTCGGCTCGTCGAGCAGGACGACGGGGGCGTCCTTGAGGATGGCGCGGGCGATCGAGATGCGCTGGCGCTCGCCGCCGGAGAGGGTGGACCCGATCTCACCCACGCGGGTCCGGTACCCGTCGGGGAGCCGGGTGATGAACTCGTGGGCGTTGGCGGCGCGGGCCGCGGCCTCGATCTCGGCGTCGGTGGCGTCCGGCCGGGCCAGGGCGATGTTGGCCCGGACGGTGTCGTCGAACAGGTAGACGTCCTGGAAGACGACGGCGATGTGCCGAAGCACCTCGTCCGGCTGGAGCGTTCGCAGATCGATGCCGCCCAGCCGGACGGTGCCGTGCTGGGGGTCTGCGAAGCGGCTGATCAGCTTGGTGACGGTGGTCTTGCCCGACCCGGACGGGCCGACCAGGGCGGTGAGGCTCCGTTCCGGGAGGACGAGGTCGACCTCGGTCAGGGTCGGTTCGGGCCGGCCGTCGTAGCCGAAGGAGACCTGCTCGAAGCGGATGTCGAACGTGGTGGGCGCCCCGGTGTCGGCGGGGACGACGGGCAGCGGCGGGGCGGCCAGTACCTCGTCCACCCGGCTCAGCGCCGCCTCGGACTGTTCGAAGAGCTTGGTCATGGTGGCGGCCATGCCCAGTGGTTCGGCGAGCCTGGCGGCGGTGACCACCACGGCGACCAGGACGGCGAGCGGCAGCCGGGCGTCGAGGACCAGCGCGGCGCCGACCGCGACCAGCGCCACGAAACCCAGCTGGACCACGAGTTGGGCACCGGCCACGGGCAGCGATGCGGAGCGGTTGGCCCCGGCCTGGGCGTGGTGCTGGTGGGTCAGTACGGAGGCGAGGCGCGGCGAGTCGGCACCGGCCTGGCCGGTGGCCTTGAGGACGGGCAGGCCCTGGACGTACTCCACGATCCGCCCCGACAGCGCGGCATCGGCCTCGTCGACCACGTGGAAGCCCGCGTTGGACCGCCGCTGCACCTGGCGGACCAGCGGCAGCGCGGCGCCGGTCGCGGCCACCAGGACGAGCCCGAGCCGCCAGTCGAGGGCCAGCACGACCACCCCGAGCACCGCCGGCACCGCGACCAGCTGCACGAACAGGGTGGAGAGCGAGGAGATGGCGCTCGCCGCGGTGGTCGCGTTGGCTCCGACCACCGAGGTCAGGTCGCCGGCCGCGCGGCGGGCGAGCTCCTGCTGCGGCATGGCCCGCAGCCGCGCGCCGAGCCGGAGCCGGGTGGACTGCGTGACCAGGTGCCAGTAGTCGTAGGTGAAGGCCATCTCGCGCACCCGCAGCACCGCTTCGGCGGTCACCAGGACGGCCAGCACCGCGACCCAGAGCCAGGCACGGCCGGTGCGCACGGGCGTGTGGGTCAGCTCGGCGAGCAGCGGGACGAAGGTGGCGTAGGCGGCGACCTGCACCAGGGTCGCGGCCAGCGAGAGGCGCAGGGTCACGCGGAACCGCGCGGCGTAGGGGCCGGCCGCGGTGAGCATCAGCCGCAGGATCCGCCTCATCGGGTTGCCTCCAGGTCGGGGGTACGGGTGCCGGACAGGCCCCAGCGCGCGGCCTCCTCGTGGCGTGCCCACAGGCGCGCGTAGCGTCCGTCGGCGGCGACCAGCTCGGCGTGCCGGCCGCGTTCCACGATCCGGCCGCGGTCGAGGACGACGATCTGGTCGGCGTCCACGACGGTGTTGAGCCGGTGGGCGATGATCAGCACGGTCCGGCCCTTCGTGAGGCGGGCGATCGCCTCCTGGATCGCGGCCTCGCTCTCCGGGTCGGCAAAGGCGGTCGCCTCGTCCAGGATCACGATCGGTGCCTCGGAGAGGATCGCCCGGGCGATGGTGACGCGCTGGCGCTGGCCGCCGGAGAGCAGTCCGCCGCGCTCACCGACCTGGCTGTCGTAGCCCTGGGGCAGTTCGCCGACGATGAAGTCGTGCGCGGCGGCGGCCTCGGCCGCGGCGCGCACCTCCTCGTCCGTCGCGTCCGGGCGGGCCAGCCGGATGTTCTCGGCGACGGTGCCGGCGACCAGGAAGGGGTCCTGGAAGACCAGCGCGACGTGCCGCAGCAGCACCTCGCTGCGGATCTCGCGGACGTCGACGCCCCCGACCCGCACCGCACCCGATTCGACGTCGTAGAACCGCGGGATCAGCCTGGCCACCGTGGACTTGCCGGAGCCGGACGGGCCGACCAGCGCGCACACCGTGCCCGCCGGGACGTCGAGGTCGATGCCGTCCAGCACCGGGTCGCCGCGCTCGGCCGCGTAGCGGAAGACCACGCGGTCGAGGGAGATGGCCGAGCCTTCGGGCTCGCGCGGGTGCTCGGGTTCGGGCAGTGCCGGCATGTCCAGCAGTTCCCGGATCCGGACGGCGCCGGCCTTCGAGTCGTTGATGTAGTTGGTCAGGTGCATCAGCGGGGCGACCGCCTCGATCGGCATCGCGCCGATCAGCAGGCCGAGCAGGAGGTCCCGGGGCGAGATCCAGCCGGCCGCGAGCATCGGCACGGCGGTGGCCGCGAGGATCAGCAGCGTGGGCAGCGGCACGATGAACAGCCGGGTCAGCAGCCCGGAGGCCCGCGAGGTCGCCAGCCAGCCGGCCACCGACTCGGTGAACTCCGCCACTGCCGTGGCGTACCGCCCGAGGGTGGCCCGTCCGTCGTCGAAGGTCCGCACCACCGGCATGCCCTGGACGAACTCGACCACGGCGGCGTTGACGTTCTCGTTGGCCGTGTTGTACCGCTCGCGCTGTTCGGTGTAGTCGCGGGAGAGCAGCGAGAGGCAGAGCATCGCGACCGGCACGACCAGCAGCACCGCGAGGAGCAGCCGCCACTGCACCACCCCGAGGGCGAGCAGCGCCGCCACCGGCTGGGCGACGCCCGAGCCGAGGAACGGCAGCGCGTCGGCGACCACGTTGTGCAGCGACTTGACGTCGTCCTGCATGATCTTCTTGATCCGCCCCGAGCCCAGCCGCTGCACCTCGCCGAGCGGGAGACGCGCCAGGGCGCCGGCCAGTTCGCGGCGGAGTTCCACCTCCAGCCGGTAGCTCGCCTCGTGGGCCAGGTTCTCGGCCAGCCAGCGGGCGACGAATCCGGCGACCAGGCCGGTGAACGCGCCGCTGGTCCAGCCGGTGACCACGGTGCCTGACGGATGGTCGGCGAACAGCTCGCCCACCGCGAACGCGGCGCAGACGGAGCCGGCGACCGCGCAGACTCCGCCGAGCACGCCCAGCAGTGCGGCGCGGCGCAGCCCGGCGCGGACGGAAGGGGCGAGGGCGACCAGGTCGAGGACGGTCCGCAGGCCGCCCGGGGGCCGTTCATCGGTCATGGGGTGGCTCCGGAGATCTGCTCGGCCAGTGCTCGCTTGTTGACCTTGCCGAGCGCCGTGCGGGGGAAGGAGTCCAGCACCGCCAACCGGTCGGGCAGTTTGAACGCGGCGAGGCCGAGCGCGGTGAGGTGGGCGTTGAGTTCGGCGCGGGTGGGCGGGGTGCCGTGGGCGAGGACGCAGGCGCAGCTGCGTTCACCGAGCGTCTCGTCCGGGATGCCGACGAGGGCGACGTCGTGCACGGCCGGGTGGCTCAGCAGGTGGTTCTCGACCTCCTCGACCGGGACCTTGTCGCCGCCGCGGTTGATCACGTCCTTGATCCTTCCCTCCACCACCAGGTGTCCGCTGGGAAGCCGGCGGACCAGGTCGCCGCTGCGGTAGAAGCCGTCAGTGGTGAACGCGGCGCGGTTGTGGTCGTCCGCGCGGTAGTAGCCGCGCAGCGTGTACGGTCCGCGCACGTGCAGTTCGCCGACCTCGCCCGGGGCCACCTCGCGGTCGTCGGGGTCGACGATCCGCAGCTCGTCGTCGGCGGCGAGCGGGCGGCCCTGGGTGGTGAGTACCAACTCCTCCGGGTCGTCGGCCCGGGTGAAGTTGAGCAGTCCTTCGGCCATGCCGAAGACCTGCTGGAGTCCGCAGCCCAGGGCGGGCCCGATCCGCTTCGCGGTCTCGTCCTTGAGCCTGGCGCCGCCCACCTGCAGCAGGCGCAGACTGCTCAGGTCGGCCGCTGACCACTCGGCCGCCTCCAGCCAGAGCAGCGCGAGCGGCGGCACCAGTGCGGTGACGGTGATCCGCTCGCGTTCGATGAGCGGGAAGGCGTCGTCGGGGCTGGGGGTCGGGCTCATCACCACCGTGCCACCGGCGTGCAGCGTGCCGAGGATGCCGGGGCAGGCGAGCGGGAAGTTGTGCGCGACGGGCAGGGCGGCCAGGTAGCGGGTGCCGGCGTCCAGGCCGGTCACGTCGGCGCTGGCCGTGAGGTTGTAGACGTAGTCGTCGTGGGTGCGCGGGATCAGCTTGGGAGCGCCCGTGGTGCCGCCGGAGAGCAGCAGCAGTGCCACGTCGGCCGGGTCGGGCTCGGGCAGTTCCACCGGCTCGGCGCCGACCTCGGACAGCGCGCCGATCTCGGACAGCGCGGTGAACTCGGACAGCGCGGTGAACTCGGCATCCGCCGCGCCGGCGGCTGAGGTCGCCGTGCCGGCGACCAACACGTGCTTCAGACCCGGGACTTGTGCGCGGACGGTCCGCGCGAGCACGCGGTGGTCGAAGCCGAGGTGAGTGTCCGGGACGACGTAGGCGACGGCCTCGGAGAGCCGGGCCAGGTGGACGATCTCGCTCTCCCGGTGGGCGGGCAGCGCGTACACCGGCACCGCCCCGCAGCGGAACAGCGCGAAGGAGAGCGCGAGGAAGTCGGCCGTGTTCGGCAGGTGCACCAGCACCCGGTCGCGCGCGGCGATGCCGAGGCCGAGCAGGCCGGCCGCCAACCGGTCGGCCCGCTCGTCGAGTTCGCGGTAGGTCCAGCGGCGGTCGCCGTCGACGACGGCGGTGCGGTGGGGCCGCTGCCCGGCCCGTTCGCGCAGCAGGGAGCCCAGCGTGCGGCCCTGCCAGTAGCCGCGCTCGCGGTACCGGGCGGCGAACTCCTCGGGCCAGCCGGTGGATCCGCTCAGCACGGCGCCTCCCGCCGGGCCGGGACGAGATACGGCGCGACGCTGGCGAGCTTCTCGCAGGTCTCCTCGTACTCGCGGGCGGGGCGGGAGCCCGCGACCACGCCCGCCCCGGCGCGCAGCCAGGCGCGCCCGTCCCGCTGGTAGACCGCCCGCAGCACGAGGGCCGCGTCCAGCGAGCCGTCCGAGCCGGCCATCAGCACGGTGCCCGAGTAGAGGCCGCGGGGTTCCTCCTCCAGCTCCCGGATCAGCCGGTACGCGGCGGGCTTGGGGATCCCGGAGGCGGTCACCGGCGGGAACACCGCGCCGAGGGCGTCCCAGGCGGTGCGGCCGTCGGCCAGGGTGGTGGCCACCCTGGAGGCCAGGTGTTGCACGCTGCCGCGCGGCTTGACCACGAGGAGCTCGCTGACCCGGGTGGACCGGGGGCTGCCGACGGCGGCCATCTCCTGGAAGGCGAGCTTCACCGAGGTGGCGTGCTCGTAGACCTCCTTCGGGTCGGCGTGGAGTTCGGCGCACAGGGCCGCGTCCGTGTCCGGGTCGCCGGTCAGCTTCCGGGTGCCGGCCAGCGGCTGGGTGGACGCCGTGCCGGCCGCGTCCACCTCGACGACGGTCTCCGGGCTGAAGCCGGCCGCCTGCCAGCCGCCCAGGTCGAGCAGGAAGGAGCGGGCCGGGGTGTTGTGCGAACGGCCGAGCACGTACGTGGCGCTCAGGTCGACGGCGAACGGGATCTCCACGGGGCGCGACAGGATGACCTTCTGCAGCCGCTCCCGGCCGATCTCGGCCACGGCGTGCGCGACGCCACTGCGGTAGGAAAGGCCACCGGTGCGTACGTCGACGGGCACGGCCTCGGCGGGGACCGGCTCCGCGGGTTCCGCGAGCAGCGTGCGGACGCCGTCGACGGCGGGCTCGTCCAGGCCGCGGACCAGGACCTGCTCCCGGGTCACCCGGAGTTCGAGCCGGGGCACCATCAGGTGCGCGAGCGTCCGCTCCGCCATCCGGTCCGCCCCGCCCGCGAGTTCGAAGCAGGCCCAGCCGTAGGCGTGCCAGCCCGGGACGGGCACCCGGCCGAGGGCCGCCTGGACGCGGGGCCACGGCGTGCCGGACCACTGCGCCGTCTGTCCGTCGAAGGTGCTGTGCACCTGCCGGGCGTCCACCCGGATCTCGCCGAGCGGGTTGCCGGCGACGTGGAAGCACGAGTCGCGCTCGTACACCACGTAGTCGGCGAGCAGGCCGGAGCCGACCAGCCGGGCGACGACGGAGAGGGGGTCGAACGGTCCCTCGACGACCGTCTCTTGGTATCTCAAGGCAGTGCTCTCCTGGCTCAGTTGTGGAACGGTGCGGCGATGAGGTCGGCGACCCGGCGGGCGTTCGGCTCCTCGATGCAGCTGAAGTGGTTGCCCTCGATGTCGGTCACCCGGAGGTCGCCGAGGCAGACCTCGCGCCAGAAGGCCAGCGTCGTCTCGTCCATGCCGGGCGCGAAGCCGGAGGCCCCGCTCGGGCGCAGGAAGCGGATGTCGCCCGCGTAGGGTTCGGGGGTGAAGCGCGCGGAGCGGAAGCTCTGCCGGAACACCGTGAACATCGCGCCGACCAGCTCCGGCGGCATCTCCTGCCCGGTGAGCTCGGTGGCGGTGCGGGCGTACCGGGCGAAGCGCTCCTCGCGGGTGTGCGCGGCGAGGTCGCGGAAGAAGCCGGCGGCCTCGTCCAGCGCCGGGTCCCCACCGACCTTGAGGAGTTCACCCACCGGCACCCGGCCGTCGTTGCGCTCGACGACCTGCATGAAGGCGCGCACCATGGCGTCCGGGTCGATCTCGCCGAAGCCGGTCTGCGCCAGCGAGATGTGCAGGTTGGGGACGAAGAGCAGCTCGATCATCAGGTCGTCCTCGGCGTCGACGACCACCGGGTGGCTGCTGACCAGGATCAGGTCCTCGACGTGGGCGCCGCGTTCCTCCAGCCGCCGGGCCACCTCGGTGGCGTAGAGGCCGCCGAGGCAGTAGCCGATCAGCTGGAAGCGGGTGTGCCCCTCGGCGAGGAGGCGCTCGGCGTAGTCGTCGGCCGCGCGCTCGATCACCTCGGCCGGGTCGATCGCGCAGTACCGCTCGGTGTCGGCGACCACGATGCCGAGCACCGGGCCGAGCCGCTGCTCCACCAGTTCCTTCGCCAGCGGCCGGTAGCAGTCCATCGTGCCCAGGCCCGCGTGGAACAGCACCCGCAGCGGACCCGGCTCGCCCGTGCTGAACGGCACCAGGACGGCGTTGCCGGACTCGCTCCGGAGCTCGGCCGACCCGGTTCCGGCCGACCCCGTTCCGGCCGACCCCGTTCCGGCCGACCCGGTTCCGGCCGGTCCGCCTTCGGCCCGGCCGCGCAGGAGCCGGGCGAGGGCCTCGATCGTGGGCTGGTTGAGCATCTGCCGCAGCAGCGTGTCGAAGGGCACGTCGGCGGCCTCGGGCACCTCCTCGCGCAGGCGGCCCGCCATCCGCGCCGTGATCAGCGAGTCGGCGCCGAGCTCGTAGAAGCTCTGTGTCCGGCCGACCCCGCTCACGGCCAGGGCGTCCGCCCAGAGCGTGGCGAGCCGGGCCTCGAGCGGGTCGGCGGGCGCCTCGCCCGGCAGCGGGCGCGCCGCCTCGGCCGCCGCGGGCCGCCAGCCCTGGAGCGTGCGGCGGTCGACCTTGCCGTTGCCGGTGAGCGGCAGCGCGTCGACGATCTGCAGGTGGGACGGGATCATGTGGGCGGGCAACCGCGCCCGCAGGTGGCGCTTCAGCTCGTCCTCGGTGGCCGGGACCCGGTCGTTCTTGAGGCTGGTCGCGAACAGGTGCACGCCCTGCGGGGCGAGGGCGTGGCCGTCCTCGGGCAGGCAGAGCACCGTCTCGGCGCCGGCCTTCGCGAGCAGGTCCAGCCACTGCTCCCGGTTCAGGTAGGACGGCCCGCCGTCCCGGTGGGTGTCCCCCGGCTCGGTCATCATGAAGGCCTGCGAGGCCAGGATCCACGGGTGCTCACGGGTCGGCTCGGTGAGCACCAGCCGGCCGGCGGGCGCCACCAGCTCGGTCAGCCGGGTCAGCGCGGCCTCGATGTCGCGGGCGTTCTCCAGCACCCCGGCGGCGAGCACCACGTCGAACGAGTTCGGTGCCAGCCCCTGCCCCCGGTGGTCGGCGTCGACGTCGAACACCCCGAAGCCGATGCCGGGGTGGGCACCGAACCGGGTCCGCGCCTCGGGCAGGAAGAACGGCGACACATCGGTGAACAGGTACTCGGTGTCGAAGCCCGCGAGCGCCTCCAGGGCGCCCTCGGTGGTGCCTCCGGTGCCGGCGCCCACCTCCAGGACCCGCAGCCTCCGGCCGGCCGGGTGCGCCTCGGCGATCTGCCGGAGCAGCGTGCCCACCGCGCGGTTGAGGTAGCGCGCCATCGCGTTCTCGCGGTAGAGCGCCCGCGCGGTGTCGAACCTGCCCTCGGGGAAGAGCAGTTCGACGGGGTCCTGGCGCCCGGCCAGCAGCTCGGGCAGGCGCTCGGCGTTGCGCCGCAGGTAGCCGAGGAACTCGGGGGACCCGAGTTCGCGGGTCCAGGCCCGTTCGGCCGCCGCCCAGTGCCGGGACACGGCCTGCTCGTCGGCCGGTCGCGGCAGCGTGAGCCGCCCGTCCCGGCCCGTCGACAGGAGTCCCGCCCCGGTCAGCACCGCGAGCCAGCGCCGCACCAGCCACTCGTGCCGGGGATCGACCTTGCCGGTCATCTCCTCGACGGTGTCGCCCAGTTCGCTCAGGGCCCGGGCCATGGAGGTGAGCACGGCACGGTCGAGACTCGTGACGTGGGCCTCGACCCCCTCGCGGTCCAGGTCGGCCGCGGCCTCGTCGGCCGCCGCGCCCACCAGGGCGGTCAGCCGCTCGTCGGCCGCGGGCGCCGGATCGGCCGACCGCGCGCTCTCCACGACGGCGAGCAGGCCGCGCTCCGCTCCCGCGCCGTCGAGCACCGCGCCGGCGGCCGCCACGGCCGGGTGCTCCAGCAGCGCCGCCTCGATCTCGCCCAGTTCGATCCGGTGGCCGCGGATCTTGACCTGGGTGTCCTCCCGGCCGAGGAACTCGATCTCCCCGCCCGGCAGGTAGCGGCCGAAGTCGCCGGTGCGGTAAAGGCGTTGTCCATCCAGAGGGTGGCGTAGGAAGTGCCGGGCCGTCGTCTCCGGGTCGCCGAGGTAGCCCTGCGCGAGGCCGTCACCGCTGATGTACAGCTCGCCCACCGTCCACACCGGGCAGTCGCGCAGCGCGACGTCCAGCACCCGGAAGCCCTGGTTGGCCAGCGGACGGCCGTAGGGAATGCTCCGCCAGCCGGGCTCCAGGCCCTGGTACGGGTGCGCGATGGACCAGATCGAGGCCTCGGTGGCACCGCCGAGGCCGATCACCCGCAGGCCCGGCAGGCGGCGGGTGATCTCGTCGGGCAGGGTGAGCGGGATCCAGTCGCCGGAGAGCAGCGCGAGGCGCAGCGAGGGCAGGTCGAGCCCGGGCTCGGCGTCCAGGTAGCTCGCGAGCATCTGCATCAGCGCGGGCACCGAGTCCCAGACGGTGACGGAGTGTTCGGCGATCAGCTCGGCCCAGTGCGAGGGGTCGGTCCGGCGGTCGGCATCCGGCAGGACCAGGGCGCCGCCGACCGACAGCGGCCCGAAGACGTCGTAGACGGAGAGGTCGAAACCGAGGCCCGCCAGGCCGAGCACCCGGTCCTCGGCGGTGACGGCGAAGCGCCGGTTGACGTCGGCGACGGTGTTGCCCGCGGCCCGGTGGCTGATCACCACACCCTTGGGGCGGCCGGTGGAGCCGGAGGTGTAGATCACGTAGGCCGGCGCGTCCGGGTCTCCCCCGACGGCCTGGTCCGGGGCCGGAGCGGGCGCCAGCAGGTCGACCGCGGTGGCCCGGGTGCCCGCCGGCCAGTCGGCGTCCACCCAGGACTGGGTCAGGACATGGCGGACGTCGGCGTCGACCAGCACGGCGTTCCGTCGCAGCGGGGGCTGGGCGGTGTCGACGGGCAGGTAGACCGCCCCCGCCAGCAGCACGCCCAGGACGGCGGTCACCTGCTCGACGCCCTTGTCCATGACGATCGCGACGCGCTCGCTCGGGGTGCAGCCCGCCGCCCGCAGGGTCTCGGCCACCGCGGCGGCCCGCCCGGCGAGTTCGCCGTAGGAGAGCGTGCTGCGCGGGCCGATCACCGCGGGCCGTTCCGGCGTGCGGGCCGCCTGGGCGAGCACCTGCTGGTGCAGCGGGGAGTCGGGCAGCGGGGCGGCGGTGTCGTTGGCCCGGCGGCGCTCCTCGACCTGCCAGGCGGGCAGCGGGACGGCGTCGTCCGTGTCCCAGGCCTCGTCGGTGGTGGCGAGGGCGCGCAGCAGCGCCTCGAAGGCGTCGAACATGTCGTCGACCACGCCGTCCGGGAAGACGCCGTCGCGGACGTCCCAGTTGGCCTGGAGGCCCTCGGCGTCGTCCATGGCCTGGCAGTCGATGAAGACCTGCGGCGTCTGGGTGATGCCGAAGCCGTCCAGCCGCCCGGCGGCCCTGGGGCTGTCGCCGCCGTCGCCGAGTCCGATCGCGCTGGTGAAGACGATCGGCATCAGCGCGGCCTCGCGCCCACGGCGGCGGGCGAGTTCGCGCAGCACCTCGACGCCGGAGCAGAGCCGGTGGTCGAGGTCCTCGAAGAGCCGGCCGTTGACGGCCCTGGCGCGCTCGGCGAAGGTGCGGCCGGCGGTCCAGTCGACGGCCAGCAGGTTGACGGAGGTGAAGTCGCCGACGATCCGGTCGGCCTGGGGGTGCAGCGGCAGCCGGTTGAGCACGGTGAGGTTGAGGGAGAAGCGGGGCGTGCGGCTCCAGCGTTCGATCGTGGCGGCGTAGGCGGCCAGCACCACCGCGGACGGGGTGAGGCCGTGCTGCTGGGCGCGGCGTTTCAGTTCGTCCCAGGCCGGGCCGTCGAGCTTGAGGAAGCGGCGCCGAAAGCGCGGCGCGCTGTGCTCGCGGTCCGCCACCGGCAGGTCGGGGGCGGGCGGGAGCTCGTCGATCCGGGTCCACCAGTAGTCACGGTCCCGCTGGTGGCGGCTGGTCTCGCGGAGCCGGCGCTCGGCCAGCAGGTAGTCGCGGAAGCCGACCTCCAACTCCCGTAGCTCCTGCTCGGGATCCGCGTGCAGAGCCTCGAACTCGGCCAGCAGCAGCCAGATGCTGGCCCAGTCGGCGATCAGGAAGTCCATCGACAGGTGCAGTACGGCGCGCTCGGCGCACCGGGTGACGCGCAGGTCGAAGAGCGGCCACTGAGTGGTCTCGTAGACCCGGTGGCCGAGTTCCGCGCGGGTGGCCTCCAGGGCGGCCTGGACCGGCTCGCCGGCGGTGTCGCGCAGGTCGGCGGCGGGCACGCTGAGGTGCGGCACGGTCGGCAGGACGCGCTGGTAGCCGTCGGCCTCGACCACGGCGCGCAGCATGTCGTGGCGTTCGACCAGCCGGTTCCAGGCCGCCTCGACGCGCGCCGGGTCCAGGTCGGGGTAGTTCACCTCCAGGTAGACGTGGCAGGCCACACCGCCGAAGCCGAACACCTCGCGGCGGCCGAGCAGGTAGGCCGCCTGCACGTCGGTCAGCGGGAACGGCTCGTACCGTGCCTCCGGATCGGGTGTGGCGAGCACCCCGGGACCGGCCTCGGCCCGCAGCCGCTCGATCACGGCGGCCTTGTCGGCCCGCAGCGCCTCCAGCAGGCTCCCGGTCAGCGCCCCCTTGGGCGCGCGGTAGCGCAGCTGCCCGGACTCCTCCCACAACTGGACTCCCGCGCGCTGGAGTTCGGTGATCAGTTCGACTGTTCTCATGCTTCGTGGCCCATCTCTCGATCACTGCGCGGGGGAATGTTGGCGTTGAACCGGAAGACGTTCTCCGGGTCCCAGGTGTGCTTGAGCCGCGTCAACCGCTCGTAGGTCTCGCTGCCGTAGGCCGCGCGGACCCAGGCCGGTTCGGGGTCGGGCAGCAGGTTCAGGTACGGCCCCTTGGTCACGCCCTGGAGCGAGCGCCAGCCCCGGAGGGCGGGCTCGATGTGGGTGGGGTTGTCGGCCGTGCCGTACCACTGGGCGCAGATCTCGGCGAACCACCGGGCGTCGCGGTGCGTGAAGGCGGTCGGTCCGGCGGGCGCCCGGCTGATCGCCCCGCCGAGTGCGCCGAGGACCACCGAGAAGTTCGGTCCGGCCGACGTCCAGCGTTCGAGCAGCGAGTCGATGGTGTCGTCGGAGAGGTCGGTGAGCAGTTCGCCCCGGTTGTAGACGTGCTGGTCGGTGAAGTCGGGCGGGGACTGGAGCAGTTGCTGGTACCGCAGGTACGGCATGGGCGCGACCCCGTCGTGGGCCGGCCGCGGCGCCCCGCGCCGCAGTGGGGCGAGGACCTCCTCGCCGAGCGCCGGATCCCCGAACCAGGTGGGGATCAGCACCGCGCCCCGTTCGAACTGCAGGTGCTCCGGGATGAACGGGAGCGGCGGCGCGGTCCACACGATGGCGATCAGCGAGGCCTCGTCCGGTGCGGTCGCCAGCCAGTCGCGGGCGACGCGCAGCGCGCCGGACACCTGCCGGGCGGGGTGGACCAACGGCCCGGCCAGGACCTCGCGCACCGGGTGCAGCCGGAAGCCGAACCTGGTGACCACGCCGAAGTTCCCGCCGCCGCCGCGCAGTCCCCAGAACAGCTCGGGGTGCTGCTCGGCGTCGGCCCGGATCGTTCGTCCGTCCGCCGTGACCAGGTCGAAGAAGAGCACGTTGTCGCTGGTCAGACCGTACTGGCGGGAGAGGTCGCCCACTCCGCCGCCCAGGGTGTGCCCGGCGATTCCGACCCCGGTGTTCCGCGCCCCGGGCAGGGCGAGGCCGAACTCCTGCGTGGCGGCGTCGAACTCGCCCCAGGTGAGGCCCGGCTCGGCGACGGCCGTGCGGGCCCCGGCGTCGACCTCGATGCGCTTCATGGCACCGAGGTCGAGCACCAGGCCGCCGTCGCAGGTGCCCCACCCCGCGACGTTGGCGCCGCCGCCGCGGACGGCCACCGGCAGTGCGCGGCCGCGCGCGTGGGCGAGGGCGGCGAGGACGTCGTCCTCGCCCCGGCAGCGGGCGATCAGGGCGGGCCGCCGGTCGATCCGGGCGTTGCGGACGCGGCGGGCGGCGTCGTAGCCGGGATCGCCGGGGCGAAGGAGCTCACCGTGGAAGCGGGCGAGCGGGTCAACGGTCGGATACACGGGGGTCCACTCCTTCCGTGGCGGCGCTCAGCACGGCGCCGTGCAGCCTGGCGGGATCCGGTTCGTCGCGCAGGCCCGCCAGCTCGACGCCGAGGACGCCGGTGCGCGGCGCCTCCTCGGGCGCCAGTCGGCGGTCGTCGTCGACGAGCGTGCGGTACGCCCGCTGGTCGGCGGGCGCCACACCCAGCCGGATCCTGGCGATGGAGAGCGCACCGTTGGGGTGCCGGATGGCGGCCGGGCGCTGCGGCGGATCGTAGGCGGAGACCACGAACGGCACCTCTGCGGGGCGGGGGGCGAGGAACTGGTAGCGCACGAGCTCGCCGTCCGGGCGGGTGCGCTTGCCCTTGATCACGCGGGAGACCGGAAGTCCCGCCGCGAGCAGTGCCGAACGGGTGGCGGTCAGGTCCAACTCATCGTTTTCCAGGGCGAGATCACGCCAGCCCTCACCGGCTCGCGCCCAGTGGGCCAGCCGCCGGCCGGCGGCCGCACCGTAGGCGGCGCCGAACGGCAGCCTCAGCAGCCGGAAGGCCGGGGGGAGTCGGAAGAACTCGATGAACGGTCCCTCGGCGAACCTGAGCAGCGCGTTGTGCGCCCGGGCCGGGTCGCTCCCGAACTCCATGGTGAAGCCGAGGCTCTCGTAGTCCCGGACCACCGCCCGCACGTCGTCGACCTTGCACAGGACGTGGCTCGCGCTCAGCATCCCGGCCTCCTGGCCGCGAAGAGCCGCTGGCCCAGCGGCGCGAGCGGATGGTCCTCCCCCGGCAGGACCAGGACCTCCTCGATCCCGGCTGCCGCGAGCGCCCGCAGCCACTGGCGACGCGACAGGAAGGTGCTGTCGGAGGCCGAGCGGGCGTCCTCGGGCGCGGTCATCATGAAGGCCTGCGAGACGAGGATCTCCAGATGCTCACGGGTCGGCTCGGTGATCAGCAACCACCCGCCGGGAGCGAGGAGTTCGAGCAGTCCCCGGACGGTCGCGCCGGTGTCCCGGGCGTTGTTCAGCACCCCGGCCGCCACCAGGACGTCGAACGAGCCGCGGTCGTACCCCTGCCGCGTCGGGTCCTGGTCGATGTCGAGCAGACCGAAGCTCAGCCAGGGGTGCGCGGCGAACCGGGACCGGGCCGGGGCGAGGAAGAACGCCGAGACGTCGGTGAAGCGGTAGTCGACCGCCGGCCGGGGCCGCCCCACCTCGGTCGGCACGCCCCCGGTCAGTGCCCGCACCACGGCCTCGGTCGTCGCTCCCGTGCCGGCGCCGACCTCCAGCACCCGCAGCGTGCCCGGGTGCGCCTCGGCGATCGTCCGGACGGCCGTCGCCACGGCGGTGTTCAGGTAGCGGGCGGTCACGGTGTCGCGGTACACGGCGTCGGCGCGCTCGGTCCGTCCCTCGGGGAAGAGCAGCAGTGCGGCGCGCTGCTCCCCGGTCATCAGCTCGGGCAGCCGTTCGGCGTTGAGCCTCAGGTAGTCGATGAACTCCGCCGAACCCAGGGCGCCGGTCCACGCTGCGGCCGCCGCGTCCCAGGCGGCCCGGATGGCGCCCTGCTCGACCGTACGGGTGCCGTGCAGCCGCTCACCGTCGCGCTTGACCAGCCCGCGTTCGACGAGCACCCGGAGCCAGCGCTCGATCAGCCGGTGGTGCGCGGGGGCGACGTCCGCCGCGCACAGGATCTCGGCGCCGGTGTGGCCGGGGCCATCGGCGCACAGCACGTCCGCCCGTTGCAGGGAGAGCAGCATCGAGGCGAGCACGGCCTCGTCCAGGCGCTCGACGAACGTCCTGACCTGCTCGGCGGTGACACCGACGACGCGGGCCTGCGCGGCGGCCATCGCTCGGGCCAGCACGTCGTGCAGCGTCGTCGCCACCGCGTCCGCACCGGACGGCGCAAGGTCGGCGACGCCGGCCACCGCGGCCGTCAACTCGCCGACCGGCAGTGGCTGGTGGTCCTGGTGCGGCCGCAGTACCGGGTAGCCGAGCGCGGTGGTGACGTCCTGCCACATCCGGCACAGCGTCAGGTGGTACTGCTCGGGCCGCTCGGCGCCCGGCTCGCCCAGGATCGCGGCGCGCATCGCCAGCAGGTCCGCGCCGATCGCGGCCGGCCACAGATCGCGCAGGATCCGCCGGTAGCTCGGCGGCTGCGCCGGACCGAGGACCGTCGTGCCGGGCTCGTCCAGGTGGGCCGCGCCGGTGAAGTCGAAGCGGTCCTTGACGGCCTCCGGTACGTGCAGGCGCGGACTCCAGGTCACCGGGCCGTGCGTGTCGGTGAGGGTGAGGCTGCCCCCGGCGGTGCCGATGGTCAGCCGGTGCAGGAGGTGGAGATGGTTGTCCGGGTCGGCCGGGTCGACCTGGTTGTGCACGCGCAGGGTGAGCGGCACCCCGCCGACCTCCCCGGCGAGCTGGGAGAACGGGGCGTCGCCACCCTCGCCCACCCGGGAGATCCGCCACGGGCGGAGCGCCCCCAGGGCGTCACCGAGGAGGTGCGTCAGGGGAAAGGCGACCTGCGACGAGCACGCGGCGTCCACGTACCGGGCCGGCTGCCGGGCGAGCAGTACGCGCGCCGCCGCGACGAACCCGCGTACCGCGGGAAGCCGCGGGTAGAGGTCGCCGATCCGGTAGCCGACGCCGTGGCGCCTGGCCTCGCGCAGGCACGCGGCCAGGTCGTCGTGGTGCACGGGCTGCTCCTGGACGACGTGGATCCCCCGGCCGAGCAGGCGCAGCGCCAGATCCGTCCCCGCGCCGCCCAGCACCCCCGAGCGCAGCACGACACAGGCGAGGTCGACGCCGGCGGGCAGCTGCTCGGGGTCGGTGAACAGCGGAACCCCGTGGCGGGCCGCGCACTCGACGGACCGCGCGCTGCCCTTGGCCAGCACGCCGACGAGTTCGAACTGCGCCGGCAGCGCGGCGAGTGCCGCGAGGTAGAACTGGCCGAACGTGGTGCCGCACACCACGACCTTGAGCCTGCGACTCACAGGGATCCCTCCTCGACGGTGGCGAGCTGGTCGATCGCCAGGTCCAGGACCGTCAGCTCGCGGACTCCCGGTGTCCCGCTCAGCCGGGTCACGGCCACGGTGGGATCGAGCGCCGTCGCGGCGAGGTGCGGACCGGCCGGGACCTCGCCGCGCAGCACGGCCAGCGTGGCGGCGGCCGTGACGGCACCGGTGAGCTCGGCGATGCCGGCTGCGCGCAGCACCGCCGTCCGAGTGAGGGCGCGCCCGGCCCGGGTGCCGTCGAGCTGGACCAGCAGGGTCACGTACGGGCTGCGCCCGGCGACGTCCAGGGCGGTGGCCCGGCACAGGCCCGCCACCGCGTCGGCCCGCTCCAGCGTGCGCGCGGCGTCCAGTGCCGCGCCCAGGTGCTCGCCGTCCAGCACGTTGTACCAGCGGCCGTGGTCCAACTCCAGCTCGCGGGCGAGCTGTTCGGCCTCGGCGTCGAGGTAGGGGAACGCCGCGACCTCGCGCGGGAAGTACGGCAGCGCGGTCGCGCCCTGACGGGTCAGCGCACGCCCGAGGCGGCGGCCGTCGCGCCAGGCGGCGAGGGGCTGGTTGGCGCCGCCGAGGACGCCGTGCAGGTAGTCCTCGGCTCCGGTCGCCGTGAACCGGTCGAGCACCCCGGTGTAGGCGGTCAGTCCGTGCACGGTGTCGAACTCCTGGGCGGCGAGCCAGCGCGGCAGCAGCCCGGACAGACCGGGCAGCGCGCCCGCGGCGAACAGCGCGGTGCGCTCCCCCGGGAGCGCCCCGGGCGCCTCCCCGCCGGCGTCGACGTGGTGCGCACCCGCCGCCAGCGCGGCGCGGGCCACCCGTTCCGCGCTCCGGTGGGACGGCCCGGCGCAGTGCACGACCACCTCGCAGCCGCTCACGAAGGCCGCGAGCGAGGCGCCGTCCTCGACGTCGACCACGGCGGCCTCCGCCCCGCCCGCCAGCTCGTCGGCCAGACGCTGCCCGCGCGCCGGGCTTCGGCCGCCGATCCGCAGCGGACCCGCTCCCCAGGCGGAGAGCAGCCGGGCGGCCTGCGCCCCGACCGCTCCGTAACCGCCGATGATGCCGATCACAGGGCTCCCTCCTCCATCTCCTCGGCGGCCGCCAGCTCCTCGGCGATGGCCGCCGTGACCTGGGCGAGGCTGGGCCCGGAGAACATCCGGCGCAGCGGTAGTTCGATGCCGTGGCGTCGGCGCACCTGCTCGATGAACCGGGTCGCCAGCAGGCTGTCGCCGCCCAGGGCGAAGAAGCCCCGACTGCGGCCGACCGTCGAGCAGCCGAGCAACTCGCCCCAGAGTGCGGCCACTTCCTCCTCCAGCTCGCCCTGCGGCGGCTCGTCGGCGTCCCCGGCGCCGTCCGCCGTGAGGAGCAGGGCGACGGCGGTGCGGTCGACCTTGCCGTTGGCGCTCAGCGGCAGCCAGGGCAGGATGTCGACGCGCTCGGGCACCATGTGGCCGGGCAGCCGGGCGGCGGCCTGCTCGCGCAGCCTCACCGGATCCAGGTCGGCGGCGTCCCCGGGGCGCCGCCCGCGCAGCATCTCGCTGAACGAGTCGCCGACCGGGCCGTGGCCCACCTCCGCCCACCCGGCCTGGGCGAGCAGCTCGGCCCAGCGGGCGCCGGGCAGCATCGGGCTGCCGGCCCGGCGGCGTTCCCGGTCGAGTCCGGCGTAGCCGCGGTCGAGCAGGGCGGCGGTCAGCAGGGCGATCGGCGTCAGCTCCACCCGTTCGACCGCCAGCAGCAGGCCGCCGGGGCGGCTCAACAGGGCGGCCAGTGCCGGGCCTCGGCCGGGTTCCGGGTAGCGGTGCAGGACGTTGTCGGCCAGTACCACGTCGAACCGGTGGCGCAGTTCGTCGGGGACCGGCGCTTCGAGCAGTTGGTGGCAGGCGGTCTCGTGCGGGAGTGCCGCCAGCCGGCGGGCCGCGGTGGCCGTCATCGCCGCCGACGGGTCGAGCAGGGTGTAGCGCACCTGCCGGGGGTCGAGCAGCCGGAGCAGGCGTTCGGCGGTGCGCCCGTCGCGGCCGTCCAGCTCGGCGAGCTCGATCGGGCGTCCGGCCGTCTCGGCCAGCGCCGCCAGCTCGCGGGCGATGCCGGCGAGGGCCTGGGCGCCGCCCGGGTCCTGGTCGGCGAGGCCGGCCGGGGCCAGCACGTCGTCGTCCAGCAGCACGGCCGCGTCGAGCCGGCCCGCGAGGATCTCCCGGTAGTCGTCCAGCCGCTCGATCAGTCGCCGGTGCGCCCGGCCGACCAGCCGGCCGTACTCGTCGGTCGCCTGGGCCGGCTCCTCGCGGGCGAGTGCGGCGGCGAGCTCCGGCCCCGCCGCGTACGAACCCGCGTCCTCGGTGAGCACCTTCCGCGCGACCAGCCAGTCCAGCCAGAGCCGCAGGACCGGCAGGTGCTCCTCCGCCACGTCGAGTCGCGCGGTCGGCTCACCCGGGCGGTAGGTGGCGCCACCGGCGACGGAGTCCAGGCGCAGCAGCCGGGCCAGGACCGCCTCGGCCGCCTCGGCCTCCGGTTGCCCGGCCCGGGCCCGGGCCGCCAGCAGGTCCGTGGATGTCGCGACACTCGTCGCCACGGCGCCCGGCGGCACCGCCGGGACCACCGCCGCGACCAGCCGCCGGCCGGCTCGCTCGCCGGCCACGGCCGCCACCGCCCGGCCGACGCCCGGTGCGGCCCGCAAGGCGGCCTCGATCTCGCCGAGTTCGATGCGGTGGCCGCGGATCTTGACCTGCTGGTCGGCCCGGCCGAGGAACTCCAGTGTCCCGTCCGGCCAGTACCGGCCCAGGTCACCGGTGCGGTACCAGCGCTCGTCGTCCCACGTCACGAACTGGAGGACCGTCAGCTCCGGTGCCCCCCGGTAGCCGCGGGCGACACCGGCACCGCCGATCCACAGCTCCCCCGCCACCCAGTCCGGGCAGTCGCGCCCGAACCCGTCGGCCACCCGGAACCGCTGGTTGCGCAAGGGGTGACCGTACGGGATCGAGGACCAGCCGGGGTCGACCTCGCCCACCTCGAAGGAGTTGGACCAGATCGCGGCCTCGGTCGCACCGCCGAGGGCGACGAACCGGCAGCCGGGGCGCTGGGCGGCGAGCCGGCCGGGCAGGTCGAGCCCCACCCAGTCGCCGGAGACCATCACCAGGCGCAGCGGGTCGGGCGGCGCGGCGCCCTCCGCGACCACCAGCAGCATGTCGAGCAGCGCGGGGACGGTGTTCCAGACGGTCACCCGGTGCCGGCGCACCAGCTCCAGCCAGCGCCGGGCGTCGCGCCGGGCCTCCTCCTCGATCAGCACGACCGCGCCGCCCGCCGAGAGCAGGCCGAAGACGTCGTGGACGGAGAGGTCGAAGTCCAGTGCCGAGACGGCCAGCACCCGGTCGTCCGCGCCGATCCCGAACCGCTCGTTGACGTCCGCGACGGTGTTGGCCGCCGCCCGGTGGGTGATCTCGACGCCCTTGGGGTCGCCGGTGGAGCCCGAGGTGAAGATGACGTAGGCGAGGTCGTCCGGCTGCGTGTCGACCGGCTCCGCCAGGGCGTCGGCCGATGCCGCGTCATCGATCAGGACGGGCTCGGTCTGCCGCGTCCACACCGAGGCCGCGCGCCCGGCCTCGTCGGTGACCGCGAACCGGGCGCCGGCCAGTCGGTGGATCCGGTCGCGCCGGGCCTGCGGCTGGTCGACGCCGACCGGCAGGTAGGCCGCCCCGGCGGCCAGCACCCCGAGGACCGCCGCGAGCTGCTCCGGCCCCTTCGGCAGGGTCACCGCGACCACCTCGCCGCGCCGTACCCCGCGCTCGACCAGGACGGCGGCCAGCCGCAGCGCCCGGTCGGCGAGTTCGCCGTAGCTCAGCCGGCCGTCGTCGCCCCAGCACAGCGCGACGCGTCCGGGCCGCTCGGCCGCGTGGCGGAAGAACTCCCGGTGCAGCAGCGCGTCGGGGGCCCCGGTGCCGGTCGCGTTGACCTCGGCACGGGTCCGCCGCTGGGCGTCCGGCAGGAGGTCGGGCACCGGCAGCTCCCAGTCGGCGGTGCCCAGCCGGTCGAGCAGTCGCAGGTAGCCCGCGAACATCGCGTCGATCAGTCCGGCCGGGAAGAGTTCCTCGACCACGTCCCAGTTCAGCCGGACGCCGCCGCCGGCGGCCTCGGTGACCTGGTGGTCGAGCCACACCTGGGGCGTCTGCGACACCCCCCAGACCTGCTCGGCCAGCAGGCTGCCGGGCGCGGGCGCGCCCTGGTCGCCGACGCCGAGCGCGCTGGTGAACACCACCGGCATGGTCGTCTCGGGCTCCCCGGTCGACCTGGCGAGGTCACGCAGCACCTGGACGGCCGACACCTCCCGGTGGTCGAGCGCGTTCCACAGCTCCTGCTGGATCCGGCGGGCACCCGCCAGCCAGCTGTCACCGGCCTCGGGGCGGGCGGCGACCAGGACCAGCGAGGTGAAGTCCCCGAGGACGTGGGCGATGTCGGGGTGCACCTCGTGGCGGTCGAAGAGGGTGAGGTTGAGCGTCAGGTCGGCGCGGCTGCTCCACCGGCCCAGGACCTCGGCGAAGGCGGCGAGCAGCACCGCGGAGGGCGTCAGGCCGTACTCGCGGGCGCGGTCGGCGATCGGCTGCCACCGCTCCGCTGACAGCAGCGCCTCGCGGCGGGTGAAGCGCGGCTCGCGCACCGTGGACGGGTCGACGGCCAGCGGGAGTCCGGGGGCGGGCGGCAGCTGGGGCAGCTGCTCGGACCAGTACCGGCGCGCGGCGGCGAGAGCCGACGGCTCCGGCGTGGCACCGAGCACGTAGTCGCGGAACGACACGCCCACGGTGGGGAGTTCGGCCGCCGGGTCCTCGTAGAGGGCTGCCAGTTCGGTGTAGAAGGTGAGGATGCTGAGGGCGTCGAGGACGATGTTGTCGATGCCGATGGCCAGGCGGGCCCGGTCGCCCGAGCGCACCGCGCGGATCGCGAAGAGCGGCCAGTGCGCGGGGTCGAACACCTGGTGCGAGGCGCTCTCCCGCAGCTCCTGGAAGGCTGCCTCGGGATCGGGACCGGCCTCGGTCACCGCGATGCGGTAGTACGGGACTTCGGGCAGGATCCGCTGCTCGCCGCTCGGGTCGACCACCGCGCGCAGCATCTCGTGCCGCGCGACGAGCCGGTTGACGGCGCCCTCCAGCCGGGCCACGTCCAGCTCCGCCACCTCGTACTCGCGGTAGAAGTGGCAGCCGATCCCGCCGAGGGTGAATCCGGTGTCCCGCCCGAGCCAGTAGGCGCGTTGGACGTCGGTGAGCGGGAACGGCTCGTGCCGGCGCGCGGGCTCGGCGACCAGCTCCGGCGTGGCCTGCCGGGCGGTACCCGGGCGCAGCACGGCCGCGAAGTCGGCCAGCACCGGGTGCTGGAAGAGTTCGGCGAGGGTGACGTCGGCGAAGCCCGCCGCCCGCAGGCGCCCGATCAAGCGGGTGGCCAGCAGCGAGTCACCGCCGAGCGCGAAGAAGTCGTGCTCGCGGCCGACCTCGGTTGCCCCGAGGACCTCGGACCAGGCCGCGGCGGCGAGCCGCTCTACCTCGCCGATGGGCTCGGTGACGGGGGTGGCGGTCCGCCCGTCGTCGAGCAGGCACCGCAGGGCGGCACGGTCGATCTTCCCGTTCGCGGTCAGCGGGAGCGCGGGGAGCAGCACGATCGGCTCGGGCACCATCGCGGCCGGCAGCCGCTCGGCGAGGAACTCGCGCAGCCGCTCGGGGTCCGGCGCCTGCGGGTCCGCCGGGCGGGCGGGCTCCCGGCCGTCCCGGAGCGCCGCGACGGCTGCCAGCGTCTGCCAGTCGGGAACGGGCGCGCGGTCGGCGGACGAGGCCGTGATCGCGGCGGCCGGCCGGCCGTGCTCCCCGATCACCGCGACGGCCCGGGCCACGGCCGGGTGGTCGGCCAGCGCGGCCTCGATCTCACCGAGTTCGATGCGGTGGCCGTGCACCTTGACCTGGTGGTCGGCCCGTCCGAGGAACTCCAGGGTTCCGTCGGGCCGGTAGCGCGCCCGGTCTCCGGTCCGGTACCAGCGACGGCCGTCGACGGTCGGGAACCGGTCCGCCGTCCGGGCGGGGTCGCCGCGGTAGCCGCGGGCCACGCCCGCACCGCCGATCCACAGCTCCCCCGCCACCTGGTCCGGACAGTCCCGGCCGAGCGGATCGACCACCCGGCAGGCCACGTTGCGCAGCGGGGTGCCGTAGGGCACGGACGTCCAGGCGGGCGGGACTTCACGGACCTCGCAGACGGTGGAGTGGATCGCGGTCTCGGTGGTGCCGCCGAGGGCGACGAACCGGCAGCCGGGCGCGGCGGCGGCCAGCCTCCCGGGCAGGTCCAGCGGGACCCAGTCGCCGCCGAGCAGCACCAGCCGCAGCGGCAGCTCCTGGACGTCCCCGCTGCTCGCCGCGGTCAGCAGCATGTCCAGCAGGGCGGGCACGCAGTTCACCACGGTCGCGCGGTTCGCGTGCAGCAGCTCGACCCAGGCGTGGGCGTCGCGCCGCTGCGGCTCGGTGACGCAGACCACCGCCCCGCCGGCCGACAGCGGGCCGAAGACGTCGTAGACCGAGAGGTCGAAGTCCAGCGCGGAGAGTGCCAGCGTCCGGTCCTCGGGGCGGAGGCCGAAGCGCTC
This sequence comes from Kitasatospora sp. NPDC030952, assembly GCF_055571335.1. Taxonomy (NCBI): domain Bacteria; kingdom Bacillati; phylum Actinomycetota; class Actinomycetes; order Kitasatosporales; family Streptomycetaceae; genus Kitasatospora; species Kitasatospora sp. NPDC030952. Next base: position 88,400 of record NZ_JBVIFM010000023.1, on the reverse strand, counting down.
GTTCAGGTCGTCGACGGTGTTCACCGCGGCCGCGTGGGTGAGTTCGACGCCCTTGGGCTCGCCGGTGGAACCGGAGGTGTAGATGACGTAGGCGAGTTCGGTGTCGTCCCCGGGCACCGGCGCGGCGAGTGGCTCGACTCCGGCCGGTACGGCGAGGTCGTCCAGCACCAGCCGCACCCCGGCGGACCGGTGGATGCGCTCGCGCCGCAGAGTGGGCTGGTCGACGCCGAGCGGCAGGTAGGCGGCGCCCGCGGCCAGCACGCCCAGGACGGCCGTGAGCTGGTCGGGCCCCTTCGGCAGGGTGATCGCGACCAGGTCGCCGCGGCCCACCCCCTGGGCGGCGAGGTGGGCGGCGAGCGTCAGTGCGCGCGCGGCCAGCTCGCCGTAGCCGAGTTCGCCGGGGTCGAGTTCGCCGTCGGCTCCCCAACGGACCGCTGTCGCGCCGGGGTTGGCCTTCGCCTGGGCGAAGAACCCGTCGTGCAGCCGCGCGCCGGAGCGGGGCGCCTCGGTGGCGTTGACCGTGGCGCGCACGGCGAGCAGGCTCGCGGGGAGCAGCGCGGGCACCGGCAGCGACCAGGTCTCGGGGCCGGACAGCAGCCGGTCGAGCAACGAGCCGTAGGTGTCGAACATCGCGTCCAGCACGCCCGGCGCGAACGCGGCCTCGCGGGCGTCCCAGTTGACCAGCAGACCGCCGTCCAGCTCGGTGACCTGGGCGTCCAGCCACACCTGCGGCCCCTGGGAGATGATCCAGGACGCCTCGCCGAAGGCGTCCCGGACCGCCGCCGGGAACAGCTCGCCCAGTCCGAGCGCGCTGGTGTAGACGACCGGGGCGAGCACGCGTTCACCGTGCAGCCGGGAGGCGTCGCGCAGCACCTCGACCCCCGAGTAGCCGGCGTGCGCGGCGTCGGTGTGGAAGCGGGTCTGCAACCGCGCGGCGCGCTCGGCGAACGAGCCCGCGGCGGCGCCGTCCCAGGCGAGCAGCACCGAGGAGGTGAAGTCGCCGACCAGTGAGCCGACTTCGGGGTGCAGCGGCTCGCGGTCGAAGAGCGGGAGGTTGAGCAGGAAGCCGGGGTCGGCGCTGAAGGCGGTCAGGGTCTCGGCGAACACGGCGGCCAGCGCCATGGCCGGGGTGAGTCCGTGCCGCCGGGCGAGGCCCTCGAAGGTGCGGGCCGTCTCGGCGTCCAGTCGGCGGTGGCGCCGGACCACGGTGGTTGCCGCGGCCTCGGCCCCGGCGGCGAGCGGCAGTTGGGGAGCGGCGGGGAGGTCGGGCAGCCGTCGGCGCCAGTGGTCCTGGTCCGCGCGCAGGGCGGCCGCCCTGGTCGGCGCCTGCCGGGCCGCCTCCCGGTCGGCGAGGTAGCGCGGGTAGCTGTAGGCCAGGGGTGGCACCGGGCGGGCGGGTTCCGTGTAGCACCGGGCCAGATCGGCCAGCAGCACGCGCAGGCTCAACGCGTCGGCGGCGACCATGTCCAGGTTGACGTGCAGTCGGGTGCCGTCGATCCGCATACCGGGCGGCAGCAGCGACAGTTGGACGTCGAAGACCTCCCCGGCGGCGATGTCCAGCGAGCGGTGGGAGAGACATCGGCGCAGTTCCGCGAGTTCCCGCTCGGCCTCGGCCACGGTCAGCGCCCGCAGGTCGTGCACCCGGAGCCCCGACCAGTCGCTCTCCGGCGCGATGTACTGGCGCCCGTCGTCCAGGATCCGCGCTCTGAGCATGCCGTGCCGGGCCAGCAGCGCCCGCACCGCGGCCTCCAGGCGCGCCGGGTCCACCCGGGCGCCGTCGAACTCGTGGTAGAAGTGCGCGGCGACGCCGCCCAGTTGCTGACCGTCGGCGCGGCCCACCCAGTAGGCGTGCTGCATCAGGGCCAGTTCGAAGGGCTCGGCCTCGTCCACGTCGGCGCCGGGGTCCCCGGCCGGGGCGGGTGCCTCGGCCGGGGCGGGTGCCTCGGCCGGGGCGGGTGCCTCGGCCGGGGCGGGTGCCTCGGCCGGGGCGGGTGCCTCGGCCGCCGGCCGTTCCACCAGCTCCTGCCACGCCGCCAGCATCGGTTCGGCGGCGAGTTCGGCGAACCCGACCTCCCGGCCGGAGCGCCGCAGCTCCCCCGCCAGCCGCATCATCGCCAGTGAGTCCAGGCCGAGTTCGATGAGGTTGGCGTGCGCGTCGATCCCTTCGGCCGGCAGTCCCAGCAACGCGGCGACGGCGTCGGCGAGTTCGGCCGCTGTGATTCCACGATCCTGCGTCACGTGAGGTCCTCTTCTTGGGATGCGGCGTGCTCGGGTGCCGAAGCGGTGCGCCTTGCGGATCGGCCGGTCCGGGACTGACGACCCGGACCCTTATCGGTAGTGGTTATCATATGCATTAAGCCGTCTCGGCAGGCAAGCCCGCTGCGGTGAGGGCGAATTCACAGACGAAGAGAGGGTGACCATGAGCAGTACGGAAGCGGAGCCGGTGGACGGATCGGCGACCTCCGCCGACTCCCCGCAGACGCCCGTCCCACCCGAAGTCCGCAGCGCCCGGCGCTGGACCACCGCACTGACCTCGCTCGCGGCGGCGATGATGACGCTGGACATCACCGTGGTCAACGTGGCGATGCCGCAGATCGGCGACGACCTGCACGCCTCGCTGGACAGCCTGCAGTGGATCGTCAACGCCTACACGCTGACCTTCGCCGCCCTGCTGCTCACCGCCGGCTCGGTCTCCGACCGGATCGGCCGGCGCCGGATCTTCCTCGCGGGGGTTGCGCTCTTCACCGCGTCCTCCGCCGTCTGCGCGCTGGCTCCGAACGCGGCGGTACTGATCGGGGCGCGGGCGGTGCAGGGAGCCGGGGGCGCACTGGTCCTCGGTACCGCGCTCGCCCTGATCGCGGGAGCGTTCGAGGGCGCGCCGGGTCGTGCGCGGACCACCGCGATCGGCCTGTTCACGGCCGGCGGCGCCGTCTCGGCCGCCCTCGGCCCGCTGGTCGGCGGCTCGATCGTGCAGTGGTCGAGCTGGCCGTTCCTGTTCGCCGTCAACGTGCCGGTCGGGCTGCTCATCCTGGTCGGCGCGCTGCGGAAGGTCCCCGAGAGCGTGGTCGCCGACGCGGCCGAGCGGATCGACTACGCCGGAGCGGTCCTGGCCGTCCTGGCGCTCTTCTCGCTCAACTACGCCCTGCTGTCCGGCTCGGAGAAGGGCTGGTCGGCGGCGGACGTGCTCGCCACTCTCCTCCTGGGGGCCGTGCTGGCCGTCGCTTTCGTCGCCGTCCAGTGGCGGCTGGGCTCGCGCGCGATGCTGGACCTGCGGCTGTTCGCCATCCCCTCCTTCACCGGCGCGGTGCTGCTGAGCTTCGCCGCCCGGATCTTCAGCTTCGGTCTGCTGCCCTTCCTGACCCTGTGGCTCGGCGGCATGCTCCGGCTCACCCCCTTCCAGGTCGGCCTGGTCCTGCTGGCGCAGTCCGTCGCCCTGGTGATCGCCGCGCCGCTCAGCTCGGTGCTGGCCAAGGCGCTGTCGGTCCCCAAGGTCCTGGCGCTGGGCATGGCCCTGGTGGGTGCGGGGATGTTCCTGGCGGTCGGCATCGGCCCGCGCGACGACTGGACGGCGGTGCTGCCCATGCTGCTCCTGCTCGGCGCGGGCGCCGGTCTGACCCTCCCCCACCTGCTCGCACTGGCCGTGGGCGTCGTACCGGCCTCCCGGGCCGGGACGGCCTCCGGCACGGCGAACAGCTTCTTCCCGCTGGGCACCGCCACCGGCGTCGCGCTGTTCGGCGTGGTGCTCACCGGCAAGGTGAGCACCACCCTCTCGGACTCGGCACTCGGCTCTCTCGGTGCCGCGCCCGGCAGCGGCCACCAGGTGCGCGAGCTGGTGACAGCGGGCCGGTTCGACGTGGTCGGCACGGCCGTTCCCGAGTCCGCCCGCGGTGCCGTGCTGACTCTCGCGCACACCGCCTACACCGGAGCCCTCTCCAGCATCTTCCTCATCGCCGGCGTGGCCGGTCTGCTGGCCGCCGTCGCCAGCCTGCTGCTCATCCGCGAGAAGGACATGCTGACCGCCGCCGACTGACCCCGTGCCGCGCTCGGGCCGAGGCGCGGACCAGCCGGAACCCAAGGCGAGAAGGGCTACTTACCGTCCTGCCCGTCCTCCTGCACGGGCCTGCCCCGTGACCACGACCCGGTCGACGTCGTGGTCACGGGACAGCATTCTCAGCCACCGCCCCATTCGGTCAGCAGGCCGGGTTCGACCACTCGGATCGCGGAACCCTGGGGGCGCGGCCGGAGACGGGCAGGCGGTGCAGGATGGCGCTGACGACCTCACCGGGGTGGGTGGAGAGATAGAAGTGGCCACCGGGGAAGGTCAGCAGTTCGAACGAGGCCGTGGTGCACGCCCGCCAGCCCGCGGCCTCCTCAACCGTCAGCTCGGTGTCGTCCGCTCCGACGAGCGCGGTGACCGGACAGGGCAGCACTCCGCCGGGCTGGGCCTGGTACGTCTCGATCAAGCGGTAGTCGCCACGCACCACCGGCAGCACCAGCTCGCGGACTTCGGGGATCTCCAACAACTCCGAGGCCGTGCCGCCGAGGCGGATCAGCTCGCCGCACAGGGCGTCGTCGTCGAGCAGATGCGTGGTGCCGCCGTGGTGGTGCTGCGGCGCCTCGCGGGCGGAGGCGAAGAGGTGGACCGGAGCACGATGCCCGGCCGCCAGCAGGTGCAACGCCAACTCGTGGCCGACGGTGGCGCCCATGCTGTGGCCGAAGACGGCCCATGGCCGGTCCAGCAGTGGCACGAGCGCGTTCGCCAGGTCCGCGACCAGCGCGGGCAGGTCCTTGGGAATCGGATCGTCAAGGCGCTCCTCCCGCCCCGGCGGGCACGCGAGCAGCAGTTCGACCTCGGGCGGGAACAGGGCGGCCCAGCGTCGGTACAGGCCCGCCGTGCCGCCGGCGTGTGGCAGGCAGAGCAGGCGCAGCGCGGCGTCGGGGCGGGGCTGCGGGCGGCGCAACCACTCGGCGGCGGGCATCAGGCGGGTCCTCCGTCCAGGCCGGCCGACAGGGCCGCGGGCAGTTTCGGGACGGCCGCCAGCAGTTCCGCGGTGATCGGATCGGCGGGTGAGTCGAGCAGTCGACCGGTCGGGCCGACTTCGCGGATGCGGCCCTCCGCGAGTACCGCGAGCTGCCCGCCGAGCCGGGCCGGAACCGAGAGGTCGTGGGTGACGACGATCAGTGCCACGCCCAGCTCTCTGCGCAGCTCCGCCAGCAGACCGAGCACGGTGTCGGCGGTCGGCGCGTCCAGCGCGCTGGTCACCTCGTCGCACAGCAGGACGGCCGGCTCGGCCGCCAAGGCCCGTGCCAGGGCCACCCGTTGGCGCTGGCCCCCGGAGAGCTGCGTGGGACGGCGGTCGGCGTACTCGACCGGCAGCCCGACCCGCTCCAGCAGTCGGTGCACCTCGCGGCGCAGCGGGACACCCTCGACCTCCGGGCGGAACCGGCTGAGCGGCCGGGCGATGATCCGCCCGACCGTGTGGCGCGGGTTGAGCGAATCGTGCGGGTCCTGCGGGACCAGCTGCACCATGCGCAGCTGGTCCCGGGAGCGCCTGCGCACTCCCGGTGCCGCGCCGTGGCCGGCCAGCTCCAGCGTGCCCGACCAGTCGGCGTGCAGGCCGGCCAGACAGCGCAGCAGCGTGGTCTTGCCGCCGCCGGAGGGGCCCACCACGCTCAGGCAGCCTCCCGGCTCGACGGCCAGGTCGACCCCGGAGAGCACCCGCCGCGTGCCCCGCCGCGCCTCCAGCTCGTCGACCTTCAGCGCTGGTTCCGCGGTCGAGGCGGTCGACCCCGTGCCCGGTCCGGGCCGCCGCACGGCCGCTCGCACCGCCGCGCCGACGAGCAGCCGCCCCGCCTCGCTCGACGGCCGCCCCAGGACCTGCGCCACCGGACCGCGCTCCACCACCCGACCGGCCTCCAGGACCGCCACCTCGTCGGCCACCGAAGCGACTTGGGCCAGGTCGTGGGCGACCAGCAGTACGGCCGGACCGCCACGCTCACGCAGCCGGCTCACGTCCGCGAGCAGCGCCGCCGCGGTGACCGGGTCCAGCGCGCTGGTGGGTTCGTCCAGCACCAGCAGATCGGGCCGGTGGGCGAGTGCGGCCGCCAGTGCGATGCGCTGGCGCTGACCGCCGGAGAGCTGGTGCGGATAGCGGCGCCGGAAGGCCTGGTCGCTCGGGAGCCGGACCAGTTCCAGGGCGGCGCGGATCCGCTCGGGGCGCTGCGCCCGGGGCACCGACCGGGCCCGCAGGAACTCGTCGATGTGGTCGCCCACCCGCATCGTCGGGGCGAGTGAGGTGCGCGGGTCCTGCGGTACGTATCCGGCGTGTCGGCTCCGCAACCGGCGCAGCGCGCCCTCGGGTGTCCCGAGCACCGGCAGGCCGGCCAGCCGTACCTCGCCGCCCCGCAGCAGCAGCCCTGGCCGCAGCTCGCCGAGCGCGGCCAGCGCGACCGTGGTCTTGCCGCTCCCCGAGGGCCCGACCAGGGCCAGGATGCGGCCCGGCGCGATGTCGAGGTCGACGCCGTCCAGCACGGGCCGTGGGCCGGTCGGCCCGGGAGCGTCGACGGTGACTCCCCGGAGTCGAAGTGCGAGGCCATCAGCGCCGCCAGGCCCTGTCCCGCCGATCTTGCCGGGCCCGCGATCGGCCGGACAGGGCCTGGTCTCCCGCGCGACCGGACGCCATCGCCCACGAGAGCGCCCGCGGCCGCCGGACCGGCGGCCGCGGGGCACCCCCACGGCCGGGAACGCCGCGTCCACCAACAGGTTCGCGGCCAGCAGCACCACCAGGATCCCGGCTGCCGGCACGGCCACCGCCAGCGGCTGCAGCGACATCCCGTCCCGGTTCTCCAAGACCATCAACCCCCAGTCCGCAGCCGGTGGTTGGGCCCCGTATCCGAGGAATCCGGCGGTGGCCACGATGAACACCGCACCCACGAACCGGACCCCGGCGTCCGCCGCCAGCACCGGCGCGAGGTTGGGCAGCACCTCGCGCAGCAGCAGGTACCCGGTGCGCTCGCCGCGTGCCTGCGCGGCCTCCACGTAGTCGTGCTGCAAGGCCTGCAGCGTGGCGGCCCGCACCACCCGGACGATCTCCGGCAGGAGCACCACGGCGGTGGCCCCACCCACCCCGAGCACTCCGCGTCCCAGGGCCACCACGGTGACGCTGAGCAGCAGGAAGGACGGCAGGCTCAGCAGCACGTCCGCGCACCGCAGCACCGCCGTGTCGAGCCGGCCGCCGCGCAGCGCCGCCAGCATCCCGGCGCTCGCGCCCGCCAGGTAGGCGACGACGAGCGCCGCCAGCGAGAGCAGCAGCAGCGAGCGCCCGCCGGCCAGGACCCGGCTCAGCACGTCGGCGCCCAGGTGGTCGGTTCCCAGCGGGGCGCCCCCGCCGGCCGGGGCGTACGGCATGTCGAGCACCTCGCCGGGCCCGTGGGGGGCCAGCAGCGGACCGATCAGGGCGAGCAGGACGACGGCCGCCAGCGCGATCCCCGCGGCGACGGTCCGCGCCCGCGGGCGTCCGCCGTTCCCCTTCGGGTTCAGCACTGCCTTCTGCGATGTCAACTCAAGCTCCTTGCCGCAGGGTTGAGCGCTGCGGCGAGGAGGTCCGCCAGCAGGTTGAGGACGACGGTGACGGTGGCGACCAGCAGCGACACCCCGAGCAGCACCGGCACGTCACGGGCGGCGGTGGCGTCGACCAGTGCGGCGGCCAGACCGGGGTAGCCGAACAGCTTCTCGGCGACCAGCGTCCCGCCGAGCAGGTAGGCGAGGTACCGGGCCAGCACCGGCACGGCCGGCACCACGGCGGCCGGCAGCACCCAGCGCAGGACCACCCGGCGCTCGGGCACCCCACCGAGCCGTGCCGTGCGCACCGCGTCCGAGCCGATGGCGGCGACCACCCCGGCGCGCACCAGCCGCACGTTCTGCGCCAGGCTGACCGAGAGCAGCGTCACCACCGGCAGCACCAGGATCCGCGGCTCGGTCAGCGGACTCTGTCCCGCCGAAGGCACCGAGACGGCGGGCAGCCAGCCGAGCCCGACCGCGAAGAGCAGCACCAGCAGCGTGCCGGTGACGAACTCCGGCAGGCTGACCAGGGTGAGCGTCACGGTCGACACCACGTTGTCCGCGGCCCGGCCCGCGCGCAGCCCCGCCCACAGGCCGAGGCCGAGGGCGAGCGGTACCAGCAGCGCGGCGGCGACGGCGCCCAGCAGCAGCGAGTTGCCGGCTCGGTCGGCGATCAGCTGCGAGACCGACCCGCCGCCGGTGTAGGAGGTGCCGAGATCGCCCTGCAGCGCATGCCACAGCCAGTGGCCGTAGCGGACCCAGGCGGGCTGGTCCAGGCCGAGGCCGTGCCGCAGCTCGGAGATCTGCGCCGGGCCGGCCCGGCCGCCCAGCCGCGCGGCGGCGGCGTCGCCGGGGGCCAGCGTGGTCGCCGCGAAGACCAGGGCCGAGACGGCCAGCAGCGTGCCGGCGGCCAGGCCGACGCGGCGCACCCACCACAACGCCGAGGTCCGCAAGGCCGTCACGCGCTCAGGAAGGCGTCGCGCAGGCACGGGTAGTCGAAGAACCCGCGCGCCTGGACACCGTGGGCCGCGGGGGCGGAGGCGGCGATCGGGGGGATCCGGGCGAACACCGCGTCCCCACCGTTGTCGTACAGGTAGTGCTGCACGTCGTGCACCGCGCTGGTCCGCCTGGCGTCCCCGACGGCGGCGTGCATGGCCGTCAGCAGACCGTCGAGGGTGGCGTTGGACGGGCCGGTGAACGGGTACGAGGCCTTGGCGCCGTAGTACATGGAGAGTTGCAGCGGCAGCGGCATCGCGTGGTACAGGTTGGTCTGCAGCGGCGCGCTCAGCAGGGCCTTGATGTCGGTGTAGTAGTCGGCCGCCGGGATTTTGTTCACCGATACCGACAGACCCGCCCCCTGGGCCTGCTGGACGAAGGCGGTCGCGCTCTCCAGCGTCCCGTATTCGTAGTCGCTGGTTCGCACCGAGAGCCTGGTTGCGTCCAGCCCGGCCGCCGACCAGAGCTTGCGAGCCTGGTCCGGGTCGTGCGCCCGGCGCGGCAGCGAGCTGTCGTACCAGGACTGGTGGCGCCCGAACGCGTCGTCGGCGACCTCACCGTAGCCGAGGGTGACGGTGCGGACCATCGCGTCCCGGTCGATCGCGAAACGCACCGCTCGGACGGCCTCGGGCTGGGTGAAGGGGCTCGTGCCGAGGTTCATGTCGAAGGCGAGGTCGCTCCAGAGCTCCTGCGGAGCGGTGAGGATCCGCAGCGCCTGGTTCTTCTCCTCCGCACGCGCGGCGGTCAGGGTGAGACCACCGGCGTAGTCGAACTGACCCGCCTTGAGGCCGCTGAGCCGAGCGCCGGCGTCCGCGACCGAGAAGAGCTCGATCTCGTCCAGGTAGGGCCCGCCGTTCGCGGCGTCCCAGTAGTCGGTGCGGGCGGTGAGCAGACTGCTGCTGCCGGCCGTCCAGCTCTTGAGGACGAACGGACCGGAGCCGGGCGCCTTCGCGAAGTCCGTGGTGCCGTCCGGGAAGACGAACATCGACTGGGCGAGCACCAGGTCGAAGAAGCCGTCGGGGGCCTTGAGCCGTAGCTCCAGGGTGCGCGGGTCCCGCACGGTGGAGTTCGCGGTGTCCAGCCCACCGAGCAGCCCGCTCTGGGTGGTCGGGTTGGACGCGAGCGTGCGCAGGCTGAACAGCACGTCCTGGGCGGTGAGTTTGCGGCCGTCGCTGAAGGTGACGCCGTCGCGCAGCCGCACGGTCCAGTGGGTGGCGTCCGCGTCGGGCTGGACGGAGGAGGCGAGTCGCCAGACCGTGCCGCTGCCGTCGATCTCGCCGAGGGTGTCCCAGACCAGCCGGGCGCGGACGTAGTCGAGGGCGCTGCCGGTGGCCTGGAGCACGTTGGTCGACTCGGCACTGGAGCCGGCGAAGGCGGCGCGCAGCTTGCCGCCGCGCCGTGGCGGGACCGAGGCGTCCGCGGTGGCAGCGGCCAGCGGCGCGTGGGCCGCGCCGCTGTCGCAGCCTGCCAGCAGGCTGCCTCCGATCGCCACCCCGGCGCCGGCTCCGAGGGTGCGCAGCAGGGTTCTCCGGGATATCTGATGTGCGGTCACGGTGTCCTCATTCGGCGGTTCCGGGATGACGGTCGGGCGGGCTCGAAGCTGCGACTCAGGGCGTGAGCAGTCCGCGCTCGTACGCCTTGACCAGGTTGCGCGGGACGAGGAGTTCCCGTCCGTTGACGGTGATCGGGACGAGCTGCGGCGCCGCGGCCTTCCACTGGGCGCGGCGTATGGGCCCCTCCTGCCCGAGGGCGGGCAAGGAGGGAGGGTGTTGCTGCGGGACGTCTTGCGCTTGGGGACGGCCATGTCGGTTCTCCGGTAGGTGAGTTGAAATCAGCGAGCGGTCGAGGAGTAGGGCAGCGGTGTCATCCCGCGTGCGTTCTGGGGGCGTCCGGTTCCCGGGTGCTTTGCCACGGGGGCCGTCCCTCCTTCAGGGCAGGGGTTCAGGACTGGGCGTCCAGCAGGTCGGCGAAGGCGTCGGGCAGGGCCTTCCATCCCGGTTCGCCGGCCACCAGTTCGGCGTCGGTGAGCAGGCAGGAGTCGAGCAGCTCGACGATTCCGTCGGCGTCCAGTCCTTCGGCGGTGAAGCTGAGTTGCTGGATGCGGTCGCCGTGCCGGGGGTCCCAGTCGAGGGCGGCGGCGGCCCGGCGGGTGGGCGGGTAGAGCTCCCAGACCGCGTCGGGCAGCGAGGCGAGCCAGGGGCCGCACTCCTCCACCGCCAGGCTGGCTCCGGCGGCGTCCCAGGCGAGCATCAGGTCGGGGCGGTTGGCCAGCCAGAACCGGCCGCGGCTGCGCTGGGCGGCGGGGACCAGTTGCTCCAGCGCCTGGTGCAGCCGGGTCGGGTGCAGCGGGCGGCGGCGCTCCCAGACCACGGTGGCCACGCCCGCCTCGTCCCGCTCCTGGGGCAGCAGCGCCAGGGCCGGGTTGACCCGGTCGCGCGCGGCGGCGACGTCGAAACCGCCGAGCGCCGCGCGGATCAGTTCACCCGTCCCGAACCGCGCCAAGCGGGCGGTGGGGTGCAGCTGGCGGAGCATCGCGAGGCCCGCCCGCCGCTCGGGCGCGTCACCTTCGCCGCCGGCCCGCGGCACGGCCAGCACGGTGGCGTACTCGATCTGGTGGGCCAGCGCCTCGGCCAGTGTGCGGCCGTCGTCGGCGCTGGTGTGCTGTCCGTGCTCGTGCAGCGCGTCCGGCACGGACAGCTCGCCGATCAGTCGCAGCGGATCCACGGCGGCGACCACACCGGCGAGTTCGACCACCTCGTGCATGCAGGTGTCGTCGACCTCGCCGCCCGCGATCAGTTCCACGACCGGGTGCGGGTCGCTGCCTCCCCACAACTCAACGACGGCGAGCCCGTGTTGGCCGGCCTCGGCGATCCGGGCGAGTTCGGGCAGCAGATCCTCGCGCACGGCGCAGCAGGGGCAGTCGTTGGTCAGCGGGACGGTCGCCGGGGCCGACTCGCCTTGTCCGTCGCGGATGTGGCGGTGCACCACGCCGTCGGACGCGTCCCGCAGGTCGTGGTGGAGGACCACCGCGTCGACGCAGCCCTCCAGCAGTTCCAGCACCGCCTGGCGGCGCTCCGCCTCGTGCAGTCCGGCGACGACCACCACGGGCAGTCTGACGTCCTGGGGCACGGCTCCTCCTCGGGTGGTCACCAGCTGGACTTGCGGACGCCGGGGAGGTGGCCGGCGTGGGCGAGGATGCGCAGGTTGATCCTGGAGAGGCCGAAGGCGCGCTGGTAGCCGCGCGGGCGGCCGTCGACGCTGTCGCGGTTGCGCAGCCGGGTGGCGCTGGCGTCCCTGGGCTGGCGGCTCAGCTCCTGCTGGGCGGCTTCGCGTTCGGCCGGCGTGCTGGCCGGCCGGGCGATGATCCGCTTCAACTCGGCGCGACGGTCGGCGTATCGGGCGATCATCCGGCGGCGGGCCTCGTTCTTGGCGATCTTGCTCTGCTTGGCCATCAGACCTTCTCCCCCCGGGCGCGGATGCGGGCGACGGCGGCCTCGATGCCGATCACGTCGACGGTCTTGAGTCCCTTGGCACTGAGCGTGAGGCGGACGTACCGGCCCTCGCTGGGCAGCCAGTAGCGCTTGCGCTGGATGTTGGGGTCGAAGCGCCGCGGGGTGCGGCGGTGCGAGTGGGAGATGGTGTTGCCGAAACCGGGCTTGCGGCCGGTCAGTTGGCAGTGGGCGGACATGGCGGACTCCGGTGATCGCGGGCGCGGCGGGGCAGCGCGGCGGGGTGGGCGGGCGCATGGCCCGTCCTGACGGAACCAACAGTACCCCAGATGAAAACGACTTCCATTTCGGTATAGTGCCAATCGACCCAGAGCCCGAGTCAGCCCCGAGAGGCTGACCCACCGTCACCCCTTCGCCCCTGCCGGCAGTCACCCCGGCCGGAGCCCACCACGCAAGGAGATCCGCTCGTGCCCGGGCGCCCCACCCTCGCAACGCCACTGCCCGTCACCGTCCTGTCCGGATTCCTCGGCGCGGGCAAGACGACCCTGCTCAACCACCTCCTCAACAACCGGGAGGGCCTGCGCGTCGCGGTCATCGTCAACGACATGAGCGAGATCAACATCGACGCGGCCCTGGTCCGCGAGGGCGGCGGCGCGCTCTCGCGCACCGAGGAGCGGCTGGTCGAGATGACCAACGGGTGCATCTGCTGCACCCTGCGCGACGACCTGCTGGAGGAGGTGGACCGGCTCGCCCGCGCCGGGCGCTTCGACTACCTGCTCATCGAGTCCAGCGGCATCTCCGAGCCGATGCCGGTCGCGGCGACCTTCTCCTTCGCCCGCGACGACGGCGCGACGCTGGGCGACATCGCCCGGCTCGACACCATGGTCACCGTCGTCGACGCCGTCAACTTCCTCCCCGAACTGCGCACCGGCGACGAACTCGCCGACCGCGGCCTGGACCAGTACGAGGACGACGAGCGCACCGTCAGCGACCTCCTGATGGACCAGGTGGAGTTCGCGGACGTGATCGTCCTCAACAAGACCGACCTGATCACCCCCGAGGAGGCCGACACGCTCTCGGCCACCCTCAGCCGCCTCAACCCGGCCGCCCGGATCGTCCGCTCGACGTTCGGCCGGATTCCGGCCGCCGAAGTCCTCGGCACCGGACGCTTCGACGTCGCCCGCGCCCAGGAGGCCCCGGGCTGGGTCGCCGAACTCAACGGCGACCACGTGCCCGAGACCGAGGAGTACGGCATCTCCAGCCTGGTCTACCGGGCCGACCGGCCGTTCCACCCCGAACCGCTCTGGGACCTGGTCAGCCGCCGCCTCGACAGCCCGGAGTTCGGCGCCGTCCTGCGCTCCAAGGGCTTCTTCCGACTCGCCACCCGCCCCAGCGTCACCGGCCTCTGGTCGCAGGCCGGCGCGGTCGCCCGATTCGAACCCTCCGGCGTGCACGCCTCCCGGCCCGAGCCGCCGGCCCCCTCGGACGAGGCCGCGCGGGGCCAGGAACTGGTCTTCATCGGCACCGGACTGCGCCCGGAGCAGCTTCGCGCCGCGCTGGACGAGTGCCTGCTGACGGACGCGGAGCTCGCGGCGGGACCGGACGCCTGGTCGGCCTACGACGACCGGTTCCCGGCCTGGGCCGAGTACTGCCCCACCTGAGCGACCACTCGATCCGCGGGATCGTCGGTGAGCGGTGACGATCCGAGCGGCCCGCAGCACCCGCAGCGGCCGGCTGCGGCACGACAGGAGGTGGTGGGGCCGACTACAGCCGGCCCCACCACCTCCCTTGTGACGGCGGCTCGAGCGACGTCCCCCACGGTCGCCCCCCGAGCCGCCTTCCGATGGCGCCCCACAGCACCATCGGCCCGCCGCCGCACGCTCAGCGCACGGCGACCAGAACGGGGTTCCGGGTGCAGGGGCGGTAGGCGCGGGCGCCTCCCCTGAGAGAGATCTCCCTACGCGATGCCCGGCGCCGCCCAGCGCCGCAGCGCCACCGCCTCACCTCAGCCTGTCCGGCAGTGGCCATGCCTCCACCCGTCCCTCATAGTCGGCGTGCACCAGCAGCTCCGGCCCGGCCCAGGCCATCGCGGTGACCGGCTCGGACAGTTCGCGCTCCTCGACGGGCCTGAGCAGCGCTCCGGCTCGTCCGGAGTCCGCCCGCCAGAGCGCGAGGGTGCCCTCGGCGCCCGCGCTGGCCAGGAGGGCGGCGCCGCCGGGCCGCCAGGCCAGCGCGGTGACGGTCTCGTGGGCGCGCAGCGAGCGCGGCTTGGTGCCGGCCGGGCCCTTGCCGGAGAAGTCCCAGACGGTGATGTCGGGGGCGCCGTCGGAGGCCAGCCAGCGGCCGGAGTCGTCGAAGGCGAGCCGGGAGATCTTCTCCGGGTAGCCCTGCATGGTGAGGTCGTCGCCGTCGCGGGTGCGCCAGATGTGGATGCTGGAGTCCTGGTTGCCGGTGCAGATCCAGCGGCCGTCGGGGTTGAGGGCGATGGCGAGGTGCGAGCCGAGGTACTTGTACTCGGCGACCGGCTTGTCGGTGTGCCGTTCGTGGCAGCGCACGCCGCCGTAGGCCGAGCTGACGAGGCGTCGGCCCTCGCGCAGCCAGGCCAGGTCCGTGACGGTGCTCGGGGCGGGGTCCGTGCGCCACTGCTGGATGCCGTCGGTGTCCAGCACCAGGACGCGGCGGCCGACCGCGACGGCGACGCGGTCCGGTGCGGCCCACCGTACGGCGGCCGACCACTGGCCGGTGTCCCAGGTGAGGAAGCGTCCGTCGGAGCGCCGCCACAGGCCGTGGCCGGTCGGCCCGGCCACGGCGAGGTGGGCGGCGTCCGGTGAGAACTCCAGGGCCAGGAGTCCGCCGGGCAGGGTCACGGTGCCGACAGGGGTCCCGGAGGCGATGTCGAGGATCCAGCCGGTGCCGGCCGCGCCGGCGACCGCGACCAGGCCCGCGGCGGTCGCGACGGCCACCGGGGCATCGTCGACAGTGGTGGTCCAGGCGGCGGCGAAAGCGGTGGTCATGCGTTCACCCCGGCGAGGCAGGCGGCGAAGCCCTCGTTGAGGGCGTCGCGGTCGAGGTTGCGCCCGATGAAGACGAGCCGGTTGCGGCGCGTCTCGTCCGCGCGCCATTCGCGGCCGTTCTCGCCCTCCAGCAGCATGTGGACGCCCTGGAAGACGTACTGCCGCTCGTCGCCGGCGATGGCGAGGATGCCCTTGGATCGGAAGATGTCGGCGCCCTGGGTGCGGAGCAGGTTGCCGAGCCAGGCGTTGAGGCGCTTGTCGTCGAGTTCGCCGGGCAGGTCGATGCCGACGGAGGTGACGGTGGTGTCGTGCTGGTGCTCGGTCTCGGTGAGGAAGGTGGGGTCGCCTTCCAGGACCCGGTCCAGGTCGAAGGCGTGCACGTCCAGGATCCGGGTCAGCGGCACCTGGGCCTGCTGAGCGGGGATGATCTCCACCAGCGCGTTGATGGCCCGGATGTGCGAGGTCACCTCGGCGATCTGCTCCGGCGTCGCCAGGTCGGTCTTGTTGAGGACGATCTTGTCCGCGAAGGCGACCTGCTCGACGGCCTCGTTCTCCACGCCCTCGGGCTTGACCTCGGTGAGGTGCTCCAGGACGTGGGCGGCGTCGACCAGGGTGACGATGGCGTCCAGGCGCAGGTGGGAGGCGATCTCGTCGTCCATGAAGAAGGTCTGCGCGACGGGGGCGGGGTCGGCCAGGCCGGTGGTCTCGATGACGATCCGGTCGAACTTCTCGCGGCGGCGCATCAGGGCGCCGAGGATGCGGATCAGGTCTCCCCGGACGGTGCAGCAGATGCAGCCGTTGTTCATCTCGAAGATCTCTTCCTCGGCGTCGAGGACCAGGGCGTCGTCGACGCCGACCTCGCCGAACTCGTTCTCGATGACGGCGATCCGCATCCCGTGCTGCTCGGTGAGGATCCGGTTGAGCAGGGTGGTCTTGCCGGAGCCGAGGAAGCCGGTCAGGACGGTGACGGGGACTCGGGTGTCCACGGCCTCGTCCGAGGCGGCGTCGGTGTCGGTGTCGGTGTCGGGCACGTTCATTCTCCTTCGGAGACGGCCGGGGCTCCGGCCAGGGCTTCGGTGAGCAGTTCGGGGGTGATCTCGGCCACCGGGTGGTGCAGCGTCCAGCGCCTGGTGGGGCCGGCGGACGGCAGGACCGCCACGACGGTCTCCACCGGCGGGCAGCCCGGTTCGGTGCAGTCGAGTTGGCGCACCATGACGGTGTCCTGGTCGCCGAGTTCGAGCAGGCGTCGGGTCTGCTCCTTGATCGCACTCAGTTGGGCCGCGCGGTGCGGGGACGGAGGTCTGGGCATGGCAGGACCCGCCCTTCAGGGGTTGGGTTGGATTCAACGAGTGGCGCAGGCGAGACAGGTGCCGGTCAGTTCGACGGTGTGCTCGACGGCGGTGAAACCGGAGCTCACACCTATCTCGTCGGCCCAGGTCTCGACCGGGGCGGAGTCCACCGGGAGGCTGAAGCCGCAGTGACGGCAGATCAGGTAGTGGCAGTGGTCGGCGCCGGGCCGGTAGCGGAAGGACCGTTCCCCGGCCTCGTCCCGCACGACATCGGCCCGGCCTGCGACGACCAGCGCGGTCAGCGTCCGGTAGACGGTGCTCAGCCCGACCCGGCTCCCCGTGGTGAGCAGCCGGGCGTGCAGGGCCTGCGCGCTGACGAAGCCCTCGGTGTCGACCAGGGCCTGGAGCACGGTGACGCGCTGCGGAGTGGGGCGGCCGATCAGCGCCACCTCGCCCGGCGGCGGGACGCCGGTCGTGTCATCGGCCACTCGGCGGCGCCGCGCGTTCGCTGCGGCCGGCGGCCGGTCGCCGGTGGCGGGTGCTGTGGTCCTGCTCGTCTCGGTCATGGCGTCCCCCGTCCTGCCGGTCAGGCCGCTGCCGGGATGGCGCGCCGCGAGGGTCGGACCAGGAAGGTGGCGGCGTAGACGGCGCTGGCGGTGGCCATGATGGCGAAGCTCGGCGGCAGCTTCGGCACTTCGGCGCTGAGCAGCAGCCCGCCCCACATCTCCCCCACCGCGAGCGCGCCGGAGAGCGCGAGCGCGCGGAACGGGCGGTCGGTGAGGCGGATCGCCGCACCGGCCGGGGCCGCGAGCAGGCCGAGCAGCAACAGCGAGCCGACCGCCTGGGTCGCCTCCCCCGCGCAGGCGCCGACCAGGGCCAGGAAGCCGAAGCCGAGCAGCCGCACCGGCACCCCGCGCGCGGCGGCGACCGCCTCGTCGAGGGTCGCGAAGAGCAGCGGTCGGGCGATGAGCAGGACCACCAGGCAGATGGCGGCGGCGATGGCCACGGCGAGCGTGGTCTGACTGCCGTTCAGCCCGAAGATGGAGCCGAACAGCACGGTGGTGCCCGCGCCGCCGCGGGCCGCGCTGCGCGAGGTGGTGTAGAGGGTGAGGAAGAACGCGCCCAGGCCGAGGATCCAGGCGAAGACGCTGCCGATGACCACGTCGTCGGGGCGCCCCTTGCGGCCGAGGCCGCCGAGCAGCAGGCCGACCCCGATGGTCGCGGCGAACAGGCCCAGCCGCAGGTCGTAGCCGCCGGCCAACGCCGCCATCGCCCCCGTGAACGCGACGTGGCTGAGCGCGTCGCCGGTGAAGATCTGGGCGCGCAGTACCAGGAAGTAGCCGACCAGGCCGCAGGCCGACGCGATGAACGTCCCGGCCAGCAGCGCGTGCTGGAAGAACTCCTGGGAGAAGACCGTGCTCATGCCGCACCTCCGATCGCGAGCGGACCGCGCGCCCGACGGCCGTGGGCCTCGCGGGTCATGCGCACCAGGTGGGCCGCGACATAGCCGGCGAAGGCGAAGCCGGTCACGAAGAAGCCCAGCGGGTAGGGCTGGTAGTACGCGGCGGTCAGTCCCGCCCAGCACGCCGCCAGGCCGATCAGCACCGCCAACAGCAGGCTCCGCCCCGGACGGGCGGTGAGCTGCTGGGCGGTGGCGGCCGGTATCACCATCAGCGCGAAGACCAGCAGCGTGCCGGTGATCTGGCTGGCCTCGGCCGTCGCCGCACCCAGCAGCACCAGGAACACCGTGGAGAGCAGCCGCACCGGCACTCCGCGCCCGGCGGCGACCTCCGGGTCGACGGAGGCGAACAGCAGCGGGCGCCCGATCACCGCCAGCACGGTCAGTACCACCGCCCCGACCACCGCCAGCACCACCACCTGGCCGGTGGTGATGCCGAGGAAGTCGCCGAACAGCAGCGCCGTCGGCCCCTCCAACAGGCCCTTGTACAGGCTGATGAACAGGAAACCGCAGGCCAGCACGAACGCCTGGACGGTGCCGGTGACTGCGGACTCCTCCGACCCGCTCTCCCGGCCCTTGCGGCCGAGCGCGGCGATCACCAGGGCCGCCGCGACGCAGAAGCCGAAGTAGCCGAGCGAGAGGCTGAAGCCCGCCAGCGTGGCCAACGCCGCGCCGGGGAAAGCCGCCACCGACAGGGTGTGCCCGGCGAAGGTCTGCCGACGCAGCACCATGAACCAGCCCACCACCGCGCAGACGACGGCCACCACGAGTCCGGCCCGGAAGGCGTTGACCATGGATAGGTAGGACCACATGTCCTGGAGGTCCGCGATCAGGTTCCAGGAGAAGGCGGGCGACGTGGCGTCAGAGGCCAGCGGCATGACCGCCTCCGCTCCCGTGATCGGAGTGCCGGTCGGTGTGCAGAGCCGGCGCCTCGGGCTGGCCGACCACCACCAGCCGCCCGTCCGAGGTGCGCAGCACCTCGACCGGCGTGCGGTACAGGCGGCTCAGCGTCTGCGAGGTGATCACCTCGGCGGGGGTGCCGGAGACGGCGCCGCCCTCGGCGATGTACACCACCCGGTCCAGGTGGTGCAGGATCGGATTCACGTCGTGCGCGACCATCACCACCGCGACCCTCTCCTGGTGGCAGATCCGGCCCAGCAGCGCGGCGACCGCGCTCTGGTTGGGCAGGTCGAGGCTGTCCAGCGGCTCGTCGAGCAGCAGCACCCGTGGGCGCCGTATCAGCGCCTGCGCGATCAGCAGCCGCTGCTGCTCACCTCCCGAACACTGCCCGATCGGGCGGTGCGCGTACGTGGACGCACCGACCAACTCGACCACCTCCGCGACGCGTTCACGCGCCGCCCGGCGCTTGGCGCGGCCCCAGCCCGGAACGGGGATCCCCCACGAATCCCCGTCCAGGCCCAGCCGCACCACGTCCACCCCGCGGATGCGCACGCTCGCGTCGAAGCTGCGCCGCTGCGGCAGGTAGCCCACGGCGGCGTTGCGCGCCCCGGGCCGCTCGCCGAGCACCCGCACCTCACCGGCGGCGGCCGGCAACACGCCGAGCAGTACCTTGACCAGGGTGGACTTGCCGACTCCGTTGGGGCCCAGGACCGCGGTGAACTCACCGGCCCCGACGGTCAGTTCGACACCCGACCACAGGGTCCGCCCGCCGACCCGCACGGCCGCGCCGCGCAGCGACAGCACCGGTTCACTCTTGTCCGTCGCCGCCCCGGCCTTCGGGGTACGGACCTCTTCGGTCGGGTGAACACTCACTTGCCCGTCGCCGCCTTCAGCGCGTCCTCGATGCCCTGCAGCTGCTGGCTCTGCCAGTCCTGGAAGGTGGCACTGGCCGGCGCCAGGGTCTCGGTGACGGTGGCGACCGGGATGCCCTGCGCCTTCGCGGCGGCCACCTGCGCGGTGACATCGGGGGTCGAGTTCTGCGAGTTGTACACGTAGACCTTGATCTGCTTGCCGCTGATCTGCTGGTCGATGGCCGCCTTGTCGGCGGCGGTCGGGTCGGTGCCCTCGCTCATCGCGTCCAGGAACGTCTCCGGGGTGAGCATCTTCAGACCCAGGCCCTCGGCGAGCGGCGTGACGATCGACTCGGACGCACCGATCGGGGTGCCCGCGTACTTCGACTTGATCTCGGATATCAGCTGGTTGTACTTGGCCAGCGTCTTCGTCTCGAAGGTCTGCTTCTGGGTGTCGAAGTACGCGGCGTCCGCCGGGTCGATCTTCTTGTAGTCGGCCGTGATCTGGTCGACGACCTTGTTGACGCTCTCCGGCGCGTACCACTGGTGCGGGTTGTCGCCCTCCTTCTTCCCGAGGAGGTCCCCCACCTTCAACGCGGTCCGGCTGCTCGCCGGGTTGGCGGCCAGCAGCTTGTCCGACCACGCGTCGTAGCCGATCCCGTTGGTGATCGCGTAGTCCGCGCCGGCCACGGTGCGGCCGTCGGCGGCGGTCGGCTCGTAGGAGTGCGGGTCGGTGTCCGGGTTGGTGATGATGCTGCTCACCTTCACGTGGTCACCGCCGAGCTGGGTGGCGATCGAGCCCCAGAAGTTCTCCGCCGCCGCCACCTGGATGACCTTCGAACTCCCGCCGCTGCTCGCGCCTGCGGTCGGCGACGTGCTCTTGGCCGAGGAGGTCGAGCAGGCGCTCGTGGCGGCGAGGGCGGCGACGGCGGCGGCGCCGACCACGGCTCTGACGGCGCTTCGACGGGCCGTGCGGGACAGGGCTGCGCTCATGACGGGCTACTCCTCGAAACCTGCTGGCCCGGCCGTGTGCGGCAGGGTTCAGCTCCGGTGGACACCTCCAACACTAGATGGAAACGGTTTTCATAACTAGCCTGCTCGACTCGGAGATGGAAATCATTGCCAAACCTTGACTGCGCCCGAGCAGGGCCGAACCGGCCACACCGTGGGACCCACCCAAAGGGTCGGCCCGGCGGCAAGGAGCCGCCGGGCCGAAGGTTCGGACGGGCCAGGGGTCAGCTGGTCTGGATCGCGGTGTCGTCGATCACGAAGCTGGTCTGGAGAGAGGAGTCCTCCACGCCGGTGAACTTCAGCGTGACGCTCTGCCCGGCGTAGGCCGACAGGTCGATCGTCTTCTGGGCGTAGCCGGTGTTGTGGTCGAGGTTGGAGTGCGTGGCCACCGTGGTGCCGTTGACGGTCACGGTGAGCTTGTCGTACTGGGCGGTGGTGGTGGTTTCGGCCGTGTCGATGTGCAGCCAGTAGCTCAGGGTGGCCTTGCAGCCCGACGGGATGGTGACGGTCTGCGCGAGGCTGTCGGTGTGCGAGGTGCCGTAGCCGTTCAGCCAGGCCTTCCAGGAGCCGCTGTGGGCGGGCTCGGACGTCGAGTTGTCGATGACGCCGCTGGTCGCGGTCCACGGCGCGGCGGAGCCGGTCTCGAAGCCGGGGTTGCCGAGCAGCTGGGCCGGGGTGCAGGAGCCGCCGGTGCCGTTGACCGTCCAGCCGAAGCTGGTGGAGCCGGTGGCGCCGGTGGTGTCCTTGGCGGTGGCGGTCACGTTGTAGCTGCCGGCCGCCGTGGCGGTGCCGGTGATCAGGCCGGTCGCCGAGTTGATGGAGAGGCCGGTCGGCAGGCCGGTGGCCGAGTAGGTGAAGCTCTGGCCGGAGGCCGAGTCACTGGCCTGGACCTGCAGGCTGACCGAGGCGCCCTGCGCGGTGGTCTGGTTGCCGGGGTTGGTGACGCTCACCGTGTTGCCCGTCGAGCCGCCGCCCACGATCGGGTGGGAGATCGCGCAGGAGTTGGTGTCGTTGGACCAGCTGGCCTGCTCGGCCCAGGTACCGAAGCTGCCGAAGGTGATGTTGGCCGCGCCGCCCGCGGTACCCGGGGACAGCCAGGCGCACTCGTCGGAGTTCTCCTGGCCGTTGTACGAGCTGCCGGACACGTGGTTCGTCCAGCCGCCGGCCGGGTTCTGGTCCGACATCATCTCGTGCCACTCGTGGCCGAGGGTCATCGTGAAGCCGTCCAGCGTACCGGGCGAGTTGACGAAGCCCACGCCGCAGCCGGCGCCGGAGTCGATGTTGTACGGCTGGTTGCTGAACGCGACGTCGCCGTACGGGGAGTTGACCGCGCCGCCGGTCAGCGTGGTGTCACCGTTGTAGTCGTGCCACGCGCAGTACTGGTTCTGGTAGTTGTCCGGGTTGGTGCCGTGCGGCGACAGGATCACGTAGTAGGCGTCCCGGTTGGACGCCGCCGTGGTGTTGCCGAAGTGCGCCGCTGCGTTGACGGCTTCCTGGCCGAGCTGGTGCCCGGTGGCCGCGCTCGGCGAAGCCGCCGCGTTGTCGTACCACACGCCGGCGAGCACGCCACCGCTCTGGTACGGGACGAAGTTCGCGTTGGAGGGGCAACTGGTGGCCCCGGCGGCCACGTTCGGCCCGTCGCACCACTGCGTCAGGTCCGCGGACCACAGCTCGTTGCCGGTGCCGATGCCCTTGAACATCTGCTGGGCGGCGCCCGCCGCCCCGGCGGAGTCGCCCGAGAACTTGGCGTTGCCGTTGGCGTCCGAGGTCTGCGTGCCCCACTGGTTGCCGTAGAAGACCAGGTAGACCTTGGAGTGGCCGCTCTGCACGCCGATCCCGTCGATCCCTCCGCCGTAGGAGAGGGTCTGCGGTCCGGTGGCCGCGCCGGCACTGGGCTCCTGGTGCGTGGAGGCCCACTGCTTCATCTTCTCGTTCTGTGCGATCGTGGGCATGACGCCGTGCCGGTAGGAGTGCTGGTAGGCGGGGCTGTACGGGTTGGTCACGGAGCCCTTCTGCGACGATGCCGACTCGTCGGCCGCCTGGGCGGCACCGCTGGTGGTCAGGGCGGCGGTGACGAGGGACAGCGACGCGACGGCGGCCAGGGCCGCTCGTCTGAGCGCACGAACGTGGGGGATGCCCATGTGTGGGGGTTCCTCTCTCCTGCCGACTCCGGTGCCGGTCGGCCCGGATGACGGCTCGTGGCAGGGCGGGTGCCGGCGAGGCTCGGGCGCGAGGCGTAACGGTGGAGTGGCCCGTGCTTGCCGGCAGTGCCGTGGGGGCTGACGGACGTCGACCGACGCCGCGTCAGCGGCAGAGCTGCGGTGCGGGTGGAGCAGCGGAAACCAGTGCCCGGTGGCCGGCCTACTGAGGCTCCGGCGGGGGCGTGAACGGAAGAAAAGCAGCGGTGACAGGCCGCAGTCAACGGATAACGCAAAAGAAGGATGCGCGCGCCGCCGAAACCTCTGAGAAGGAAAGAATCTGACGAGAAATCAGCAACGGGATGCTCTCGCATCCGTCATTTCGGGATCTCCGGAACAGCGCGCGGCCCGGGTCACCAAAGGCCCGACGCGATCGGCAACACCCGGTTCGACTCAACCGGTTACAGCACCATCGGACCTGGCCTCAGACGGCGTCGCCCGACACCAGCGACGCAGTGTCCGATTCAGACCACCGACGTCCATGCGCGTCCAGGGCGCTTGGTCCCAAAGTGGTCCAGGACGGCGACCCCGCCCAGTTACAACCGGTGACCGGGATCTGTCGGCCCTTCAGCAACTCCCGCCGCGAGCACGGCCGGAACCGCCACCGGGCCGCCCGCAGCGGCTGGAAGTCTGGGAATCGCGCCGCGTTGTGACCTCGGCGGCAGCCCCAGCCGGGACCCGGTCTCCTCATCGAAGTCGTCCAGGAACGCGTGCAGTTGCTCGGAGAGGTGGTCGAGCGAGCGCGTCGCGAACAGGGTCGGCTGGTAGCCCGCGACCTCGAAGGGTTGGCGCAACACCTCCCCGAGGTCCCAGGGACGGACCTCGGCCAGGTGCAGGCGGGCCAGCTCGCCGTAGGAGGACAGCAGTGCCGCGCCGTACGCCCGCACCTGCCCTCGTTGCACCAGCACGCCGTACTCCAGGCTGAACCAGTACACCCGGCTGATCAGGTCCAGCGCGTCCTCGGTGTCCACGCGCTGGGCGGCGGCCCCGAACAAGCGGTACAGGTCGGCGAACCACGGCGAGGTCAGGTGGGTGCCGTGACCGAACACGTCGTGGATGATGTCCGGCTCCGGGGTGTAGAGCGGCAGCGCGGGATGCCGCACGAACTGCACGGCGTGGAAGTAGCCCAATGCCATCGACCCGAGGAACCGCTTGTTCGGCACGAACCCCCCGGCGACCGCGAAGTCGAACCCGGTCAGCGACCGAAGCCGGTCACCGACCTCCGCGTGCTGCGGCACGTGGTCCGCCGGGATCGGCGCCGCCTCACGCGCCTGCTCCACCGCGGCGCACACCCGGCCGCGGTGCGCGGCCACCAACGCCCGGTACACAGAACGCCACGTCTCGTGCTCCCGGTCGGTGTACCTGACGCGGCAGGCACGATCACCGACTTCTCGACCCTCGGCCAGAGCCGCGACCGCGGCGCGGCGACGCCGGTACACCGGATCACTCAAGCTCGGATGACGATCAGCCCGCCCGAGACGACCATCGGGGCTCAGGGGCGTCCGACTCACGAGCTCGGTCATACGGTTCATGGTCGGGCAGCGGCCCACCAGAGACAACCGGACCACCAGTGCCGGCGTTGCGGCCGTCCCACTGGAGGGCGCCGCCCGCGTAGCTGGAGATGCGGTAGTCGTCGCCGCTGGACGGCAGCGGCTCGGCCGCGCCGGCGGTCCCGGCGCCGAAGGCCATCCCGGACACGACGGTCGCGGCGGACAGGACGACGGCGGCGGCCGTACGACAGGTGATCATCTCCGGTCTCTCGGGCGGCTCCCCCTGGAACCGGCCTGCGGTCATGCCACCGGGCCGTGGTGTACACAGCATTGACGGTCCGTCAACGGATTCGTTGACGGACCATCAATGCGGTGGCGCCGGCCGCTCGGCAGGCCCCGCCGACACCGGCTCCCGCCTCCCGGCTCCCGTACGCACGCCGATGCGCTCGGCGTGGCCGCAGCGGGCCTTGCCGCCGGCGCCCCGGCGGCTGCCGGGACGTCCTCGGAACCACGCGGGCGGCCGCGGGCTGCGGTGCTACCAGCGGTACCAGCGGCCTCGGGTGCCAGCGCTGCTGGTGCCGCGCGCGACGAACCCGAGCAGCCAGACCACCAACACCACCACGGCCACCCACCACAGGGCCTTCAGTGCAAAACCCACACCGAACAGGATCAGGGCCAGCAGGAGCACGAGCAGAAGGGGAACCATCGTCAGCAACCTCCATGGTCGGTCGAAAGTCCTTCGTGCGGACTCGTCTGCCCCGTACCGCCCTCCCCATGCATGTCCAGAGCACAGAGGCGGTGCCGGCGGCGTTCGGCACCAGGACCTGTGTGCTGACAGCGTGGTGCCGGCCGTCGAGGGTGCGCGCCTGGACACGGGCCCGGTCCGACAGGCGCTCGACCAGGTCGCGCGCCTTCCTCCTGCCGGGCGCAGCCGGTGGCTCCGGCGGGTGCTGCGGGGGCGGGTGCTGCGGGGGTGGGGTGCTGCGGCATGGGGCGCGTGCCGGGGATCAGGTCTCGACGGCGACGCGCACCGTGTCCAGCTGCGGGTCGGCGCTGTCGGGGATGAGCATGCCGGCGGACAGGCCGCTGCGCAGGTAGTCGATGACGTCCTGGTTGAGGCGCTCGCCCGGGAGAGCGGCGGGGATGCCGGGCGGGTAGGGGGTGAGCATCTCGGCGGCGATGCGTCCGGCGGCCTTCTCGGCGGGGACTTGTTCGGTGGGTCCGAAGAACGCGTCGCGTGGCAGGAGCACCTGCTCCAGCCGCAGGTCCTGTGGAGCGGGGATGTGGACGCGCGGCGCGGGGCGCAGGTCGTGGGCGATCGCGGCGAGTCCGGTCAGGCCGCGCAGGAGGGTGTCGGTGGTGGTGGTGTCGTCGGCGTGGGTGAGCTGGGCGCTGATGCGGCGGTGGTCGCAGATGTGCAGGGTGAGCTGGTGGTGGGAGCGCAGCCAGTCGCCGGCGCGGTAGCCGGTGGTGCCCAGGGCGGAGATGTCGATGATGACCTGGAGGGGGTCGACGTCGAAGGCGAGGCCGGGGCCGCAGAAGTCCGCCCGGTCGTGGACGTGGAGGCCGTCGATCTGCTCGATCCGCCGGCGGGTGGTGTCGGCGAGTTCGAGGGCGTGGTCGTAGAGGGTGCGGCCGTGCTGAACCATCTGGCGGCGCCAGCCGTCCAGGGCGGCGTAGACGAGGGTGGAGGGGCTGGTGGTGGCGAGCAGGTCTTCGCGCTGCTTGAGGACGGCCGGGTCGACGAGGTCGCCCTGGAGGTGGAAGACGGAGCTCTGTTCCAGGGCCGAGCCCATTTTGTGGACGGAGGTGACGCACACGTCCGCGCCGGCGTCCATGGCCCAGCGCGGAAGTTTGGGGTGGAAGGGCAGGTGCGCGCCCCAGGCCTCGTCCACGATGAGCGGCTTGCCCGCCGCGTGGCAGACCTAGCCGATGGCTGCCAGGACCCGGGGGTCGGTTCCGCGGCCCTGCTTGTGGCCGGGCGGCGTGAAGACGGTGAGCGGGTTGGCGCGGAACGCCGCGAGCGCTTCGAGCACCGGTGCTTGGGACTGGTCCATGCTGGTTCGTGTGCCCGGGCACCGGAACGGAAAACGGGGGCGCCGGATGGCCGGCGCCCCCGGTCGTGAGGGATCAGGTCAGCTGCCGGGGGTGATCCGCCCGCGCCAGCCGCCTTCCTCGACACCGCGTTCCTCGATGAAGGACTTGAAGCGTTTGAGGTCGCCCTTCACCCTGCGGTCGACCATGCCCATCGCGTCGGCCGCCTTTTCCGCGATGCCCTCGGGCTCGAAGTCGATCGCCAGCCGCACCTCGGTGCGCTGCTCGCCCAGGCGCTCGAAGGTGACCACGCCCATCTGGCGGACGTCGCCGCCCAGGGTGCGCCAGGCGATCTTGTGGTCGGGGAGCTGGTCGACGATCTCGGTGTCGAACTCGCGGGTCGCACCGGCGACGCTGGTCGTCCAGTGGTTGTGGCGTTCGTCCAGCTGGGTGACCTGCTCGACGCCTTCCATGAAGCGGGGGAAGTCCTCGAACTGCGTCCACTGGTTGTAGGCGGTGCTCAGCGGCACGTCGACCTCGATGGATTCCTGCACCATGCTCATCGCGGATCCTTCCGGACGATGCGGACGTTGGTGTCCGTTCGCCTGCCCCGCCTTCGGCAGATGATGCACTGATCCGCCCCGGTAACGCGTCGGGCGGTGGCGCTGGGCACCTTGAGCGGGTCACGGGTGGGCGGACCGCAGCCGCCCAGCCCGAAGTCCTCCCTTCCGCCGATCACCGTGGGCAGGACGAGCGACCCACCCCCGCTCAGCGGGCGATGTGCAGGGCGCAGATGTCGTCGCGGCGCGCCTGTGGTCCGACGAGCGCCCGCGTGAGCGCGTCCACGCAGCGCGGATCGCCCACGTGGACCAGGGCGGTGCGCGCCAGACGGGCCAGTCCCTCGTCCAGGGCCTGGCCCGGGGTCTCGACCAGCCCGTCCGTGTAGAGGAACAGGTGGTCCCCGGGCAGCAGGTCGAGGGTGGACGCCTCGTAGTGCGCCTCCGTGGTGGCTCCCAGCAGCGTGCCCTCGGGAGCCGGCAGGAAGCGGGCTCGGCCCCCGCGCACCAGCAGCGGGGGCAGGTGGCCGGCTCGGACCCAGGTCAGCCGGGAAGCGACCGGGTCGTAGCGGGCCATGATCATGGTCGCGGTCTCGAAACCCTGGTCCGGTGTGTGCAGCAGCAGGGTGTTGAGGCGGGCCAGGATGGCGGGCAGCGGCGTGCCGGTGATGGCCATGCCCTTGCCGGTGAAGCGCAGCAGCGCCATGGTGGCCACTGCGTCGAGCCCGTGGCCCGCGACGTCGCCGACGACGAACAGCGCGTTACTGTCGGGCAGTTCGATGGCGCTGTACCAGTCGCCACCGAGGTTGAGACCTTCCTGCGCGGGTTGGTAGGCGACGTCGACGGTCAGGCCCGCCAAGATCCGGGTCTGGCGGGACACCGGAAGGAGAGTGTCCTGGAGGCGGGCGGCCAGCTGGCGTTCGGCGGCCAGCTGGCTCTGCTGGGCGAGCGCCTCCTGCTGGTGATGGCGGAGCTGCTGTTCCGCGTGCTTGGCGGCGGTCAGGTTCTGGAAGAAGCCGTGGACTTCGACCGGGTCGGCGTGCGCGTCAAGTTCGGCTTCCGCGACGATCCGCACGTGCCGCACCTGTCCGCCCGGAGTGGTGATCCGGAACGTGTGATCGATCGGCTGACCGTCGCCCAGCAGCTGATGGACAGCCCCGCCGAGGGCCGGAAGGTCCTCGGCCGGGACGTGGGAGGGCAGTTCCTCCAGAGTCATCGGGCCCTGGGCCGGATCACGGTCGAAGATCGTGTAAACCTCCTCGGACCAGGTGATCACGTTGCGAACCAGGTCCCAGTCCGCCCAGCCCATGCCCGCCAGGCGCTGCATGACCGCCAGACGGCGCTGCTCACGCTCACCCGTGTCCAGGCGGGTCCAGGAGACGATCAGCCCGCCTTGGCACGGCACCGCCCGCACGCCGTAGCGCGAGCGGTGCGGGATGCCGGCCGCGACCTCCTCGTACTCCAGCTCGCCCTCATAGCACTCACCCGTCTCCAGGACCTTCAGGTAGCCGAGCCACAGCTCACTGCCCGCCGCCCCGGGATACGTCTGGAGGACGCTGAGCCCGATCAGATCCCGGCCCCGCCGGCCCCCGATGTCCACCGCCCCGGGCGAGGCCGCCGAGAAGCGCAGATCCGTGACCTCTCCCTCTGGGCCGAGGACCGGCTGGAGGAAGGTCACCGATCCCGGGACCCCGGCCAGGACCTCCTGAACCGCGGAGACCGCCGGCTCGGCGACCGGGTTGAGGGCGGGTGGCTGCTGGCGGGCCAGGTACTGGCGCGAGGAGAAAACACCACCGTCGCCGGGTCCCCCGGACCGCGTGACCTCGTGCTCGACGTCGACATCCATGGGACGAGCATGACACGTAGGCTCCGTGGGACGACCAATTCCTGTTGTTCGTCCCCCCGCTCCCGCCAGAGCGGCCCGTCCGAAAGGCGCCGCGTCGGGAAGTGGCGCGCTACCAGCCGGTGCCGTTCCCCGCCGCGCCGCCCCACACCGCCGAGTGGACCCCCGACCGCTCCAACACCTGGATGCCGGGCCCCGCCGGGGTAGGCGTGCCCACGGGCCCGGGCTCGGCCGGTGCCCCGCTCGCTGCGACGGCGTGCGGGGCACCGGCCACGGTTCGGGGCGGGTCCGGGGTTCAGCGGCCGGGGTTCAGGGCAGGGTCGTCCAACTCTGGCCGGCCGCGGCCGGGTTGGCCGGGTTGGTCATCCCGGTCGAGCCCGCGGTGGTGCCCGCGACGTCCAGGACCAGGCCGTTGCCGACGTTGGTGATGGTCAGCAGGCCGGAGCTGTTCTGGACGACCTTCCACTTCTGCCAGGGGTTGTTGGGCGAGGGGTTGAGCAGGTAGGCGCTGCCGACCCCGCTGCCGCCGGCCAGTACGGTGTGCGTCTGGGCAGCGGTGTAGCAGTTGTCGCTGATCGTCACCGTGCCGTCCGCGTTGGGCGTGAACAGCCACTGCTGGGCGGCATTGCCGCTCTGGTAGGCGTTGATGTCGGAGTTGGCACCGGTGGCGGCGTAGCAGCCGCCCTGGACTTCGAGTGCCCGGCCGTCGGTGCCGCCCGCGCTGATCGCGTGGTACTTGCCGTCACCGACGATGCCGGTGCCGGTACCGGTGCCGGCACCGCCGCCCATGCCGATGCTTCCGCCGGCGATCCGGTAGAGCGTGACGCCGTGCGCGGGGATCCAGTTGCCGCCGATGGTGCCCGTGGTGGTGCCGGTGGCGCCGGTCCACAGGTCCCGGTAGGAGTAGCTGGAGCCGGCGAGGCCGAGGTCCGCGAAGCTGGCGCTGGGCATCGCCCAGTTGTTCGGGTCCTGGTTGATCAGCGCGACGGCCAGGTCACCGTTGGCGAGCCGGCGCTTGAGGATGACGGGGGCCGTCGGGGAAGTGGGCGGGTTGCCGACCAGGGTGGCGGGCTTGGCCAGGCTGTCCTGGTCGATGGCGATCATGTCCGGGTTCTTCAGCAGCCCCAGGGCGGAGGCGCTGATGCCGGTGGACCAGGTGTAGCCGTTCGAGGTGCGCTGCGAGTCGGCGGTGGTGCGCAGGTCGGCGCCGGAGATCAGCGGGGCGGCCATCATCGACAGGATGGACAGCTCGGTGCGCGATTCGTCGTCGGTGAACGGCTTGTTGCCCTTGTAGGTGTCGGTGACGCCCCAGATGCCGCTGGTGTCCTGCCAGCCGGCGAACATCATGTCCATGTCGTTCCAGCTGCCGGGGTGGACGTTGCCCGGGTACTGCAGGGCGGTCTGCAACTGGCCGTTGTAGAGGACACCGTCCAGCTCACTGTCCCGGTCGCCGCCGATCCGGCAGAGGTTGGCGACCTGTCCGCACCACACGCCGGTGGGGTAGTACCCGGGCGCATGGTTCGGCAGGGTGCCGGCGGCCGCGATCAGCGGGTCGGTGCGGGCCGGGTCGTCGGCGTTCAGCAGCGAGGGGATACCGGTGTGCGCGGGCTGCGCGGACAGGCTGAGGGTGACCTTCGGCCGGCCTGCGGCGGCGGTGGCCGCGTCCAGGGCGTGCTGGAAGGTCTGCGTCCGGGCGTAGATGGACCGGGCGAGCTCCTTGCCCTCGCCCTGCGGGTAGTAGCTGTAGTTGTCGATGGTGATCGTGGGCCCGTAGGGGCAGTCGTCGTACTTGACGTAGTCGACGCCCCAGGAGACGAAGTCGGTGGCATCGGTGGACTCGTGGCCCAGGCTGCCGGGGTGGCCCTGGCAGGTGGTGTAGGTATCGGTTGCGTACAGACCGAACTTCATGCCCTTGCTGTGCGCATACCAGGCCAGGTACTGGATGCCGTTCATGGTCCGGCCGTTGACGGTCTGCGAGGGGAACGAGTCGGGGTCCGGGACCAGGTGGCCGCTGGTCGGGTCGTTGCCGCTGCCGTCGGTGCCGGAGACCGGGTTGCCGTGGTTGTCGTACAGCTGCATCCCGTTGTCGGCGTTCTTCACGAAGTCCGTGGTCTGGCCGTCCCGGTGGCGCATCGACCAGCCGTCGTCGACCGTGACGGTGTTGTAGCCGGCCTGCACCAGACCGTTGGCCGACATGAAGTCGATGGTCTGCTTGACCTCGGTCTCGTTGATGGACGCGTTGAAGCTGTTCCAGGAGTTCCAACCCATGGGCGGGGTCAGGGCGTTGCCGTTGCCCAGGGCGGCGGCCGGCGCGGCGGTGACGAGGGTGGTGGCACCGATGCCGGAGGCGGCGAGCGCCATGGCGGCCAGCAGGCCGGCGACGCGAGGTGGCGATGTGCGCATGTGGGGGCTTCCCGAGTGCTGGGTGCGCCAGGTCCGCGTCCACCCGAAGGGGCGGGGCCTGGCCACGGCTGGTGGGGGGCGGCTCTGAGTTCTGACGCGCCTGGACGCGGTCGTGACCACGAGCGGCACCCACAGACGCCACGCTGGGAGAACATCACGACAGCACGTCAGACAGTCACCGTCGGTGGGGCGTTGACAGGGCGGATCGCTGGGCCGCCCGGCTCCGAAGGTGATGCCATATGATATTGCACCAATCAGAACCCCACAAGACTCAACACAAAAACCCACACCTGCTGATGATTGATGTTGCCCCCCACGACCTGGTCGTCACCACCCCGGGCCTCGCGGACAGGTGCATCGAGGCCTACGTCGAACGTGCCCCGGGCCAGCGCGTACGCGCCCTGGATGTAGGCGGCGGACAGCAGCAGTTCGAGTCCGGGGCCAGGACCTGGACCAGCCGGTCGGGCCGAGGGCGACGAGCAGTCACCTGCCGTCAGTTGCCGCGGATGACGGGGCCGATCCTCCTCGCCTCGTATCAATCTGTCCTGAATGCGTCGTCACATCACCCGCGAGTGTGCCGTTCACTGTTCCGACAACGGGGCCCGCTGCCGCGCGGCCGGTCGATGCGAAGGGGGCCGTGATGCGTGGAGCGGGGCGCTTTCTGATCATCGCGGCTTATGCCGCGCTCAGCGCAGGTGTGGTGGTGGTCGTGCACATCGACGGACGGTTGCCGCTCGCGCTCACCCTCTGCGTGGCCGGGTTCGCCGCGTTGTGCTGGCTGACGCTCGTCGCCTTGCTCATGCCCGGGCGACGGGGGTCCGAGGCACCGGTGGACGGGCATCGCGGCCCGGGTGGCCGGCCCGCCGGCGGTTCCCCGCCGGACACCGATCCGCGCGCGCAGTCGCATTGGAGGGCCCGTCGCTGACGCCGGCCCTGCCCTGCGGAAACCGGCCAACGTCAAGCGGCGGCCGTACCCGCCGCAGGCGGCTTCTGCGACCATGGCGCGAGACCCCAGTGCTCCGGATCGAGGGAGGCCTACCGTGCAGCCGGTGCGTGTGAGTTCGGCGGTCATGACCCACCCCGTGCGGCTGACCCAGGCCCGCGAACTGGCCGAGCGGCTCCGGCTGGACGGTCTGGCGCTGGATCCCGCGCCGGACGAGGCACCGTCGGCCTTGCGGACGGCGCTGGTCGCCTGGGCGGCGGCGGACTCCCGGAAGAGTCATCATCTCGTCGTCCAGGACGACGTGTCCGGACCGGACAGCCTGGTCGCGCTCGTCGGCCGGGCAGCCGCCCGGTTCCCCGACGAGGCGCTCGTGTTCTACACCAACTGGCACGCCCGCAACGGCGGCGCCGCCCGGCTCGCCGCGGTCGCGGGCGCCGCCTGGGTCCGGGCCGTGCCCGACGAGTTCACGCCGTCCCTGGCCGTCTGTCTGCCCTTCGATGCGGCGGAGGACTTCCGGAGGTTCGCCGCCGGCAGCGCGGAGCGTCACGACGACGAGCTCTTCTCCGTCTTCTTCCGGGCCCGTGGCGGCCGGATGGGTCTGCTCGCCGTACCCAACGTGGTGGAGCACATCGGCACCAGCAGCATCAACGGCCACGCCACCCAGGGCATCCGGCTCGCCGTTTGCCCGATGGACGCCTCCGACGCCGGGCCGCTGCTGGAGCGGGGCAGGGTCCTGGAGGAGCCGGGGTGCATTCCGTACATGCGGTACGGCGAGGGCTACCTGCGGGTCGTCGGCCAGGAGCACGGTCCGGACGGTGGCCGGAGTCACCGGCCCTGGCGCGAGGCCCTGCCGGCGATCGGCCTCACCGAGCGGGCCGTGCAGGTCGCGGTGGCGGACGGCATGCCGGAGGACCTGGCGTCGGAGGTGGCGCGTCTCTTCGGCCGGGACTTCGCCGAGGAGTTGTGGATCCACTGTCTGCTCCTCGGTCGGCAGGCGGCCGAGGCCGCCCGCCGGCTGGGCGGCGGGCCCGGTGAGGTCCCGCCGGCCGCCGTCGTCCGGATGAGGGAGGCGGCGGTGGCCACGGCCGGCCCCGCCGGCCTGCCGCCCGAGCGCCGCCCGGAGGCGGGGCCGGAGGAGGTGCGGCTGATGTCCGGGTTCGCGTGGACGGCCGTCAGTGCGGGTGAGCGGCTCCGTCCGGCGTGACCGGATGGGTGATCCACACCCCGGGTTCCCAGTAGGAGCCGAGGTCCCGCGCGTGCTCGACGCGCAGCGGGGAGAGGCCGCCGGGGAAGACGTAGTCGCCGTCCTCCGGGAACGCGAGGCCGGTCCAGCTCTCCCATTCGGCGACCGTCCCGGTGATCCGTGACGAATACTCGGAGGCGCCGGCGATCGTGCCGCCGGCGCCGACCTGGGTGCGGATCCACGGGTCGAGCGGGGCCCCGTCCGGGCCCGTCCAGGCCGCGTACCGTTCGATCGGCACCAGCGGGTAGCGGTCCTTCCACGTGGGCCGTACCGGCACCAGCACCGTCGCCAGGCCGGCCCGCCACGCCAGTCGGCGCATTCCGTCGAGGAGCACGGTGGAGAGGCCCCGGCGCTGGTAGTCCTCCGCCACCTCGATGCCCAGCGCGCACAGCGCTCTGGACGGATGCCCCGCCGCGCGGTCGGCGAACGCCCGGGCGATGGAGTCGTCCAGGCCGGTGCCGAGGTCCGCGGCCGTGCCGTCCCAGCTGCGCGGCAGCGAGCGCCCGGCGCCCGCGACCAGCTCGCGCTCCTCGTCGTACAGGACGAACTGGTACTCGGGGAACTCCTCGAACAGGCGGTTCCAGTAGCTGTCGTTGACGTCGCCGTGCAGGTTGTACTCCGGCACGACGCCGGCGAACCGCTCGGGCATGCGGTCCCACAGCTCGGGGCGTTCCGCATGGGTCACCACCACCAGGGCCATCGGGCCTCCCTTCCTCTCCTCCTCGCCGCCGCTCGCCGGCGGACGAACGGATCTACGCGGGCACCTCGACGTCCCAGACGATGACGATCGGCAGCCCGTCCCAGGCCGCCCGCGCCGCCTCCGAGATGAACTCCTCGTAACCTCCAGGCGCCAGGCGCCCGTTGAAGAGCGGTTCATGGCAGGCCCGCACGCGCAGCCCGGCCCCGGTGAACGCCTCCAGGTACCGGCCCGGCAGGTGCACGTGGTTGCGGACGAAGGCCAGCCGGTCGGGGCCGTGCACGAAGAGGCACTGCCCCTGGAGAGCGATGGTGAACGGGTGCATGTCCGAGACGATGATCCGCCCGCCGGGGCGGACCACCCGGGCCAGTTCGGACACGGCCGCCGCAAGATCCGGGAGGTGGGTCATGGCCAGGGAGCAGACGGCCAGGTCGACCGAGTCATCGTCGAGGGGGAGGCGTTCCAGGTTGCCGACCCGGAACTCGGCCTGCGGGGCGTGTTCGCGGGCCCGGGCCAGCATCTCGGGCGACTGGTCCACCCCGATGGTCCGGTGCCCGCGGGAGGCCAGGGCGCGCGTCTGGCGGCCGGTACCGCAGGCGGCGTCGAGGGCGGTGCCGGCGGGCAGGGTGTCGAGGATCGCGTGCACCTCGGGTTCCTCGACCTCGATGTACGAGCTGGGCAGCGAGTCGTACAGCGCCGACCAGGAGGCGTAGCCCTCGGCGGCGTCGAGTTCGCTGACGTCGGCACCGCCGTCCGGCAGCAGTCCCTCGCCCGCCGCGAAGCGCCGGATGTCCTCGACGCGTTCCTGGAGGAACTTCTCGTCCCCGTCCAGGGCGTGGCGCAGAAGTGCCAGGCCCTCGATTCCCAGGACCAGTTCCCGTACGCGGAATTCGCCGCTCATGTGAGCCCCTTGTCAATAGTCGGGTGTGGCGGGATTTCACGGTGGCCGGGCCGGCCCGGCCGCATTCTGGTGTTACCCGCCGGGTGGGAGCGGACTCGGCCCCCCGGAATGCTGTCCGAAAGGCCGCCTTGAATTGTCCGGTTCACGGCGCCGTTGCCCGGCATTCCAGGGACACCTAGCATGACCAGCCGAACGCGTCGAACACGTCGAACAGGCCGGACCTGCCGGCGTCGAATGCATTCGCGCCGATCGATTGTCCCACTGGGGAGGCGGAGTGATAGAAGGATATCTCGGCGGGGAAAGCGTCCTCGTCGGCGGAAGAATGACTTTTCACGTGTCCACCGACGCTGCCGGATTCCGATTGAGGTTCTACCGGCTGGGCAGCAGCCCGGTCCTGGTCGCCGAGACCGGGTGGTACCCCGGGGCACTCCACCTGCCGCCCCCGCACCCGGACGGCGTTCCCGGACGGGCCTCGCCCGCCCACGACTGGAACTGGCCGGCGCTCGCCCTGCCGGTTCCCGAGGCCTGGACTCCCGGGATGCACCTCGTTCAGTTCATCGAGGAGGGCGCCGGCGACCCGCCGCTCCTCGACGCCGCCGGCATCGAGGGGCCCGCCCGCGAGTTCTTCGTGGTACGGCCGCGGCGGGCCGGCAGTCGCTCCCGCATCCTCTACAAGAAGTCGACTTTCACCCGGCACGCCTACAACCGCTCCGACCGCCCGGGCGAGGAGCGCGCCGTCAGTCTCTACGACCACCCGGTGTACCTGTCCGCCACCGACGCCACCCCGCACGGGCACAAGGTCAGCCTGCACCGCCCCGGCGGGGTCATCGATCTTGCTTACTGGGACGCGCCGTTCATCGCCTGGCTGGAGCGCAACGACTACCCCGTCGAATTCTGCACGGATCTCGATCTGCACGAGGATCCGGAGTTGCTGTCCTCCTACGATCTGCTGCTCAGCGTCGGCCATGACGAATACTGGAGCGACGCGATGCGCACCCAGGCCGAGCGATTCGTCCGGAACGGCGGGAACATCGCCTTCCTCAGCGCCAACACGTGCTGGTGGCGCATCCATCCGACCGATGGGAACACCGCCTTCGTCTCCGACACCGACCACCACGTGGGGGACGACTATCCGCACCGGCCCGCGACCGACCAGTGGTGGCCCGCGCCGCCCGACGGTGTGGGCCGCCCCGAGAACTCCCTCACCGGGGTGAGTTTCCGCAACGGCGGAATGTGGGCGAGCACCGAATGGCCCGGGGACCGTCCGCGCGACGGGTACACGGTGCAGCACGCCGACCACTGGGTCTTCGCCGGCACCGGGCTGCGCGACGGCTCCGGTGGCGGGGAGCCCGACCGGCTCGGCGCGGGCACCCCGCTCATCGGGTACGAGTGCGATGGCGCGGCCTACACCCGGGACGCCCACGGCATCGCCCACGCGACCGGTGAGGACGGCACGCCGGCCTCCTTCCTCATTCTCGGCATCCACGTCCTCGAACCGGTCCACGAGGACTTCCACGACTTCAAGTGGGGCCACTGGAACGGCCCGGCCCGCGAGCCGGGCCGGACCGGCCCTCGAGCCGCCACCATGGGCATCCACACCGCCGGCGGCACCGTGTTCACCGCCGGCACCACCGACTGGCCCGTCGTCTGCGGGCGCGAACAGGACGCCGCCGTCGAGCGGGTCACCCGCAATCTGCTGGACCGGCTGCGGCACCGCGCCGCGCGCCCCTGAGCAGTTCCCGCAGTCCGCGGATCCGGGCCGCGCCTGCCGGCAGGGGCGGCTCGGGTCCGCGCACCGCAGGGTTCGGCCGGCACAGGTGGACGGACCGCATCCCGGCGGCGAGCGGGCCGAGCACGTCGGGCTCCCACATGTCACCGACGAACAGCACCTCCCCCGGCCGCAGACCGCAGCTTTCCAGGAGGACCCGGTAGATCAGCGGGTGCGGCTTGCGCGCCCCCGCTCGCGCCGAGCCGACCACGACGTCGACCGCCGCGCCGAGGCCGACCGCGCCGAGGCAGTCCGGCAGGTTCCAGAACCAGTTGGAGCACACCCCGACGAGCAGCCCGGCGGCCCGGAGCTCCCCGAGGACCGGAAGGGCGTCCTCGAAGAGCTCCAGGTGGACGGCTTTCATGGCCCGGTCGATCTCCTCGACCAGGCCGTCCAACGCGTCCTCCGGCACCCCGCAGGCGCGCGCCCGCCGGCGCAACCGGCCCAGTTCCCAGCCCGTGTAGGCGATTTCACCGGCCGAGTGCACCGCGTGCTCCTCGCCCTCGCCGGGACCCACCGCCCACTGGTCACCCCAGCGGGTGCCCTGGTCTGCGAGGCCCCGGCGTTCGAAGATCGCTCGATGATCGGGCGGCAGCGGCTCGACCATCCGCACCAGCGTCCCGTAGAAGTCGAAGACGACGGCCCGGACCTCCGACGGCAGCACCGGCAGCACGTCCACCACCGGCCCGTCCACCACCGGCCCGTCCCCCACCGGCACGTCCTCAGTACCGGCCGTACCGGCGCGGGAAGTAGTCCTGAAGAGTGCCCTCCCGCTCGATGTCGACGGTCGCGCAGTGCAGCCCGCCGCCGAACGGCCCCACCGCCCGGAAGGGCACCGGGACGATCTCGAAGCCGTACGACGACAGCTGCTCGGCCAGCCGGACCTCCTTCTCCTCGATGCACAGGGTGTTCTCGTCGAGGTTCAGCATGTTCCCGGCGAGCCACGGACTGGAGAACGACAGTTTCGGCGGGTGGTCCCAGCTCGCGGGCTGCACCGCCTCGACGATCTCCCAGTCGTTGAGCCGGTAGAACTCCATCAGCTCGGCGTCCGCGAGCCGCTCTCCGCAGTGCAGCACCAGGCCGGGGCGCAGCGGCACCCAGGTGGCGTCGATGTGCAGCGGGTGGGTGTTGGTGGAGGTGACCGCGTGCACCCGGTGGTCGGGGAAGTGGCGCTTCAGCCACCGGTAGCCGCTCCGGTTGGTGACGAACGAGAGCTGAACGAACAGGTCCTTGCCGAAGCGGGCCACGTCGGCGGCGTCGAACAGGGGCTCCGCTTCGGTCAGCACCAGGTCGTAGTCGCGGACCCGGGCCAGTTGCTCCTCGGTCGGCAGTTCGTTGTAGGTGTCCCAGAACCCGGTGTGGTACGAGGCGTCGGTGAGCCGAGGCTTCGGGGCGGCCTCCCAGCGCATGTGCTCGTCGGCTTCGAACAGGCCTTGCAGGACGGGCCGGTAGCACAGGTACTCGTGCCAGCGGCTGCGGTAGGACATGGTCGCTTCCAGGACTTCGTTGCCGACGGTCAGCAGCAGGTCCCGGGGCGGCATGCAGCCGAACATGGAGTCGTGGGTCCATTCGGGGGTGCTGACCGGCTGGGTGAAATCGACGGGGGTGGGGCGATCGACGCGGATGCCGCGGCGGCGCAGCAGTTCGGCGAAGTCGTCGAGCTGTTCTTCGGCCTCGGCGACCATGTCGGCCGGCATGGGGCCGTAGGTGCCCAGGGGGAAGCCGTCGTCGGGGTAGTCCCGGCGGACCGCGTGTTCGGGCGCCTGGACCACGGTGCCCTCGGCCCGGCCGACGATCACATGTCGCAGTGGGTCCCAGCCGTTCCAGGAATTGACCCGTACCGGCCGTGCGGTCGCCTCGGGGGTCGCATCGGGCGCGGTCGTCTTCTGCTCGGTCACGTACAAGCCCTTCGATCGGGGTCGTGTGGGTGACGCAGAGGCCCAACCTGCGGGTGCCACCCTGGAGGCGTCAAGGCGTTGCGCCCTCTGCGGGACAGCCAACGTCATCTTCCGGCCGAATGTCCGTGTCCCGGCGAAGATCAGGGATCAGACGGGTAGTCAGAAGACCGTCGACGAAGCCCAGATGGAGGAAATCCATGGCCCTTCGCATGTCCTGTCGGCCCGTCGTCCTGGCGTTGCTCGTGTCATTGGCCGCGGCCGGGTGCGGCTCGGGCTCGGGGGGCGACGGCTCCGGGGCCGGCGGCAAGCTGACGGTGTGGCTGGCCGTGGACGCCCAGGAGAGCTGGCCGCAATTGGTCCAGGCCACCAACGACCGGTTCGCCAAGGCCCACCCCGGGGTCCGGGTCGACGTCCAGTACCAGCAGTGGACGACGAAGAACCAGAAGCTGGACGCCGTCCTCGCAGGGAAGACCGTGCCCGACGTGGTGGAGATGGGCAACAGCGAGACCACCAACTACATCGTCAACGGCGCCTTCGCCCCGCTCGACCCGGCCCGCTTCGACCAGTCGGACGCTTGGCTGCCGGCGCTCGCCGACGCGTGCCGCAACGACGGGAGAACGTACTGCGTGCCCTACTACGTCGGGGCGCGGGTCGGCGTCTACCGGACCGACTACTTCACCCGGGCCGGGGTCACCGGTGCTCCCAGGACCTACCCCGAACTCATGTCCGCGCTCGACAAGCTGAAGAACACCCTCGGCGCCGACGACCCGAACTTCTCCGCCCTCTACATGCCCGGCCGCTACTGGTACGCCGCCATGGCGTGGGTGAAGGACGCGGGCGGCGAGATCGCCGTGAAGGACGGCAACCAGTGGAAGGGCGCACTCTCCTCGCCGAAATCCGTTGCCGGGCTGACCGAGTGGAAACGGCTGATCGACGCCTACTACGTCGGCGACCGGGCCAAGGACAACGGCGACCAGCCGGCCGTCGTCGGCCAGGGCCGGGTGGGCGTCTTCTACGGCAACACCTGGGAGGCCGACGCCGCCGCCGACGAACGCTCCGGTGGAGATCCGAAGCTGAAGGACAAGTTCGCCACCTTCCCCTTCCCCGGCCCGTCCGGCAAGCTCCTGCCGCCGTTCCTCGGCGGTTCCACCCTGGCGGTTCCGGCCAAGTCGACGCGCAAGGATCTGGCATCCGACTGGATCAGGATGTTCACCGACCGGGAGTCGCAGAAGACGCTGATCGCCGCGAACACCCTGCCCAACAACACCGCCCAGCTGGCCGAGGTCGCCGCCGGGGGCATCAACGGCCCGGCCGCCCAGGCTGCGGCGACCGGGGGCTGGATGACCCCCTTCGCGCCCGGCTGGACGTCGGTGGAGAAGTCCAACGTCCTGCCCGAGATGCTCGAACGGATCGCCAACGGGAAGGCGTCGGTCCAGGACGCCGCGCGCGAGGCGGACCAGCGGATCGACGAAGTGATCAATGAGCGCTGACCGGGTCCGGCGGCGCCGTCCGCTGCTGCCGTACCTGCTGATCGGGCCGACCGTCCTCGCGCTCGCCCTCGTACTGGGCTACCCGCTCGTGGACATGGTCGTCCTCTCCTTCCAGGACATGACCCGCGAGCAGTTGTTCAGCGGCGCGTCGCCGCCGTGGGCCGGACTCGCCCAGTTCCGGCGGATCCTCGGCGACGGGTTCTTCTGGACGGTGGTCGCCCGTACGGTGCTCTTCACCGCGGTGTGCGTCGCCCTCACCGTCTTCTGCGGGATGGTGACGGCGCTGCTGATGCACCGGGTCTCCCCATGGGTGCGCGCCGTCATCGCCGGGGTGCTGGTCACGGTGTGGGCGATGCCGGTCATGGTCGCCGGGTCGATCTTCCGCTGGCTCTTCGACGCCGACTACGGCGTGGTGAACTGGCTGCTCTCCCGCCTGCCGGGGGTCGACCTGGCCCGGCACAACTGGTTCACCAACCCCTGGGAGGGGTTCGCCGTCATCGTCGCGGTCGTGGTGTGGGGCTCGCTGCCGTTCGCCGCGATCACCCTGCGGGCCGCGCTGGCGCAGGTCCCGCCCGAGTTGGAAGAGTCCGCGGTGCTCGACGGTGCCCGTCCGGTCCAGGTCTTCCGGCACGTCACCGTCCCCGTGATCAGACCGGTCCTGCTCATGGTCACCACGCTGATGGCGATCTGGGACTTCGGCGTCTTCAACCAGATCTGGCTGATGCGCGGCGGCCAGCCGGAGCGGGAGTACTACCTGCTGGGCGTCTACTCCTTCATCGAGTCGTTCGCCGTCAACCGGTACAGCGTCGGGGCCGCGATCGCGGTGGTGACCGTCGTCCTGCTGCTCGCCGGTTCGGTCGTGTACCTGCGTCAGATGCTCAGGACGGGAGAGATCGAATGAGGCGACGGCGGTCGCTGGGCTACGACCTGCTCGGGCTGATCGTCGCCGCCGCGATCGGCTTCCCCGTCTACTGGATGGTGCTGACCGCGTTCCGGCCGGCCAGCGAGATCCTGAGCCTGCCGCCGAAGTTCTGGCCGGGCCGGCCCACGCTCGACAACTTCGCCCGGGCGCTGGGCACCGAGACCTTCTGGGCCAACGTCCGTTCGAGTGTGGCCATCGGCCTCGGCACCGTGCTGGTGTCGCTGGTCGTCGGCACCCTCGCCGCCTTCGCCCTCGCCCGCTTCCGCTTCGCGGGCCGCCGGGCCTTCGTCGTGGTGATCCTCATCGTCCAGATGGTCCCGCTGACGGCCCTGATCATCCCGGTGTACCTGCTGCTGAACGACGTCGGGATGACCGACAGCCTCACCGGCGTGATCCTCACCTACCTGGTCTTCACCCTGCCGTTCACGGTGTGGATGCTGCGCGGCTTCATCGCCGGGGTCCCCGTGGAACTGGAGGAGGCGGCCCTGGTGGACGGCTGCGGCCGCCTCGGCGCCTTTCGCCGGGTGGTGCTCCCGCTGCTGGCACCCGGCATCGTGGCCACCTCCGTCTTCGCCCTCGTCCAGGCGTGGAACGAGTACGTCCTCGTCTACGTCCTGCTGTCGAGCCCGAAGAAACAGACCGTCAGCATCTGGCTGGTCTCCTTCCAGACCAGCTTCGGGACCGACTACGGCGGTCTCATGGCGGGTGCCACGCTGACCGCCCTGCCCGTCGTGGTCTTCTTCCTCGTCGTCCAGCGCAGGATCGCCGCCGGCCTCGCCGTCGGCGCGGTCAAGGGCTGACCGCGAACGCAGAAGGACCGGCCCGCACGGTGGCACCCCGTTCACGTCCACAGGAGGATTACGTGACGCACGACCGCCTCGATCTCGTGTCCAAGCTGTACCAGCCCTCCGGCTGGCCCCGCGTGCTGCAGGCCGCATCGGGAGAACCATCCAAGGCGCCACTCGTCGTAGACCTCGATCCGACCACCTTCTGCGACCTGGCCTGCCCCGAGTGCATCAGTGGAAAGCTGCTCAACCAGGGCCGTTTCACCCCCGAACGGCTGGCCGCACTCGCCGAGGAGCTCGTCGACCTGTCCGTGCGGGCCGTGGTGCTGATCGGCGGCGGCGAGCCGCTCGCCCACCGGGGTACCCGCCGGGTGCTACGCATCCTCGGCGAGGCCGGCCTGGCCGTCGGGGTCGTCACCAACGGCACCATGATCGACAAGAACCTCGACGAACTCGCCCGGTACGCCACCTGGGTCCGCGTCTCGATGGACGCCGGCACCCCCGGGACGTACGGACTGTTCCGCCCCGACCGCAAGGGCCGCAGCGTCTTCGACAAGGTCGTCGCGAACATGCGGCTGCTCGCCGCGGCCAAGACGGGCGCCCTCGGCTACTCCTTCCTCGTGATGACACGCCAGGAGCCGGACGGCCGGGTCGTCAGCAACCACACCGAGGTGCTGCGGGCCGCCGAACTCGCCCACGACATCGGCTGCGACTACTTCGAGACCAAGGCCATGTTCGACGACGACCACCACGTCATCCAGGTGTCCCAGGACATCCTCGACTCGGTCGACCGCCAGCTCGCCGAGGCGGCGCGGCTGCAGAGCGACACCTTCCAGCTCGTCAACTCCTCCACGCTCACCTCGCTGCGCCGCCACACCGGCCCCGTCCAGCCCAAGGAGTACCACCGCTGCCGGGTGGCGGAGCTGCGCACCCTGATCACCCCGTCCGGTGTGTACGTCTGCGCCTACCACCGGGGCAACCCGCTCGCCCGGATCGGCGACGCCGTCACCGACAGCCTGAGCGACATCTGGCAGGACTCGGACCGCGGAATCGTCGACCCGAGCCGGGACTGCCGGTTCCACTGCGCGCGGCACCGGTCCAACCTGGAAATGGAGCGGATAGCGGAGGGAACGGGCGCAGTCCCCCTCTCCGGGGACTACGACCCGTTCCTGTGATCCTCACGCCCTGACGTCCACCCCGACCCCCGCCCGGCGGTTCCGTTTCCCCGAGGCCGCCCGGGCGGGGATCACGCGCGCCCCGGG
Organism: Kitasatospora sp. NPDC030952; assembly: GCF_055571335.1. Classification (NCBI taxonomy): domain Bacteria; kingdom Bacillati; phylum Actinomycetota; class Actinomycetes; order Kitasatosporales; family Streptomycetaceae; genus Kitasatospora; species Kitasatospora sp. NPDC030952. Next base: position 45,436 of record NZ_JBVIFM010000023.1, on the reverse strand, counting down.
GTACCGGCCGCGCAACGCCCCCGCCAGGCGCTCCACCACCCCGGGCGCCTCGGCCGCGCGGCACACCCCCACCAGCGAACCGCCTCCGCCCGCCCCGCTGAGCTTCAACGACAGGCCGGCGGCGCGCAGCGCCAGCGACCGCAGCTCCTCCAGGAGCGGGGTCGACATCCCCTGGTGGTCCCGCATCGCCCCGTGTGCCCGGGCCATCGCGGCCCCCAGCGCCTCGTGGTCGCGCCCGCGCAGCGCCGCCCACGCGTCGGCCGACGCCCGGTCGGCCGCGGCCCGGTACGCCGCGAGGGCGGGGTCACCGGCGGCGAGCTGCGCCCGCACCGTGCGGATGTGGTCGCCGGTGTTCTTCCGGGTGCCGGAATCCACCACGACCACCCGCCAGTCGTCCGGGAACTCCAGCCGCTCCCGGACGACCGGCAGGCCGCACTCCCGGCCGTCGAGCAACAGCGCGCCGCCCTCGGCGACGGCGAGGTGGTCCATCCCGCCGCCGTTGAACCGGGCGAACTCGAATTCGTACGCCCACTGGACGATCGATCGGTCCGGAACCCGCCCGCCCGCCGGTGCCCCGGCCTCGGCGAACGCCCGGAACAGCGCCACGATCAGCGCCGTGGACGAGGACAGCCCGCTCGCGGCGGGCGCCTCGCTGCGTACCCGGACCGCCGGCGGGGCGGCGGACAGCCCGGGGAGCCGGGCGCGCAGGAACGCCCACACCTCGGCCGGCCAGTCGCCCGGCTCCCCTGGGCCGGCCGTTCCGCCGAGCACCACCTCGACCGTGGTCGGCAGGTCGAGGGCCAGGCTGACCGAGCGGCCCCCGCCCAGCCAGTCCAGGTCCTCCCCTGACAAGCACGCCCGGCACGGCACCGCGGCGCGGATCGCATGCTCCTCGCTCACCTGGCCTGGAACCTCCCGTCGACGAGGAACGCCTGATGCATCGCCAGCGCGAGCCGGGTGGGCGGGTGCAGCGGACCCGGCGGGTCGTCCAGCGCCCGGAACTCCGCCCGGCGCACCTCGTCCGCCCCGGGGACCAGCTCCCCCGACCAACGGCGGGCCACGAAGCAGAGCGCGAAGCAGTGGTTCACGTCCCCGTTCGGGTAGGTCAGGGTGTGCAGAGCCGGTTCGGAGATCGACCCGAACGCGACCAGGTCCTCCTTCTCCACTCGCAGCCCGGTCTCCTCCGCGACCTCCCGGACGGCCGCGTCGGCGAACCCCCCGTCCTCCTCGCAGGCGCCCGCGGGCAGCTCCCAGACGCCCGTGTCGACCCGCTGCTGGAACAGCCCCCGGCCGGCCCCGTCGATCAGCAGGACCTGGGCACCCGGCACCAACAGCCGCATGCCGCCCAACTTCTGACGCAGCGACCAGACGTACGACCCGACGTAGCCCATACCCGCACCGCCTCCTCCGCCATCCGCCCCACGACGGACGGCCACGGGGCGACAGGCTGTCACGCGCCCTCCTCCGCCAGCCAGCGCGGCACAGCCTCCGGCGTCGCTTCCAGCCACCGCACGTACCGGTCCACGCCCTGTGCCACCCCGATCCGGGCCCGCCAGCGCAGCAACTCCCGGCAGCGCTCCGTGGAGGCGTACCCCCCGAGCGGATCGCCGTCGGGGCGCGGGGTGACGATCCGGCTCGCCCCCGGGAAGTAGGGAGTGAGCAGGTCCGCGACCTCCCGGACGGACGTCGGGCGGCCCGTGCCCACGTTCACCGTCCGGTCCGCCACCCCCTCCTCGACGAGCGCGAGCGCCGTCGCCTCGGCCACGTCCTCGACGTGGACCAGGTCGCGCACCTGGACGCCGCCGCCGTTCAGCCGCATCGGACGGCCGAACCGGGCCTGGAGGGAGAGCCAGGGCACCATCCAGGAATGGCTGCCCGGCTTCGGCACCTGCGGCTCCCCGTACACCGAGAAGTACCGGACGATCGCGTACTCGCACCCGGAGGGCGCCCCGAGCATCAGCCGGGTCTGGTGCTCCGCCCACAGCTTGCCGTTCGCGTACACCGACAGCGGGAACAGCGCCTGGTCCTCGTGGAACACGTGCGGACCGGGCGAGCCGGCCGGGCCGTCGCCGTACACGGACGCGGACGAGACCAGTACCAGGCGGCGAATCCTCGCCCGTGCCGCCTCCTCCAGGACGATCTGGGTGCCCTGCACATTGGCTCGGAACGCGACGTCGGGGTTCCGGGTGCAGGCGGCCACGTCCGCGTAGGCGGCGGCGTGGACCACGAAGTCGGCGTCCCGGAACAGCCCGGCGACGACGTCGCGGTCGCACACGTCGCCGACCACGACCCTGGCCCCGGTCCCCTCCACCCCGAAGATCTCGTGGGTGGACTCGGGGTAGGCGTCCATCCGGTCCAGGACGGCCACATCCGCACCCACCCCGCGCAGCAGGGCGGTGAGCCGACTGCCCACAAGCCCTCCGCCGCCCGTCACGACGATGCGGGCGTCGCGCAGTTTCTCCAGCCGGGACTCGACGGTCTCTCCCCCGTCGTTCCCCGCTCCATTCGATGGCGCGTGCGATCCAGCGGACATGTGTGTCCCTCCCGTGGAGACGGCGAACTCTCGAATGCGCGCTCACACACCGCCACAGGCTTCACACAGAAGGTGGCGTGCCAGGCCAGCATCCGTGGCACTCCAGCCGCTCCGCCAGAGTGAATTCGGCACTCTTGCCAGCCCCCGGCTCGATCCGTACTGTCCGGAACCGGCGGCCACCGGAGCGGTCACCCGCTCCAGGTGAAACGCCAATTCACTGACGCCCCATGAGAGAAGAGAAGTCAATATGACGTACCATCAGCTCAGTGGGGTGGTCATGACCCACCCAAAGCGCCGGCACGCCGCTGAGCGGATGGCCCAGGCGGCACCGCCAGGTGCGCTTCGCGTGGTCATGGACCCGGACCCGACCGGAACGCCCTCGGTGCTGCGCACCGCTCTCGCCGCCTGGGAGGCCGTGGCGGACGGGGCAACCCATCAACTGGTCGTCCAGGACGACATGCTGCTGTCCGAATCGTTCTTCGAACGAGTCCGCCTTGCCGTCGACGCGATGCCCACTGCGGCACTGGCCCTGTTCGCCCTGTGGGACTCCCGCAACGGGGCGGCGGTCCGCTTCGGCGCCATGGCGGGCGCCCGCTGGGTCGGCGCGGTCAACGAGTACTTCCCCTGCGTCGCGATCGTGCTGCCCCGGTCCGTCGCCGAGGGCTTCGTCGGCTACGGCCGCGAACGCCTCGGCGCCTGGCCCGACGACATCCTGATGCACCGCTACCTGCGGGACAACGGCGTCCCCCGCTATGTCTCCGTACCCAACCTCGCCGAGCACCGGGATCGCGGCTCGATCTCCGGCAACGCCTTCCGAGGGCCACGCCGTTCGGTCTGCTTCCTCCCCGACGACCTGCCCGCCGACGAGGGGAACCGGCTGACCGGCCTGGAGGTCCTGCCGTTCTTCAAGTACGGCGTCGCCCGCTGCGCGGTACGGGTCGCCGGACCCGGCCCCGAGCGTTGGCTGCACCTGGACTGCGACCAATACCTGCGCGGCCTGGACCTGCCCGGCTCCCTGCTCCTGCCGCCCGGGCCGGAGCGCGTCGCGCCGGACGTCAGGGGGACGTGGCTCACAGCCGTCGTCATGGGGCACGAGGCCGCCCGCCGCGGCCTGGCCGCGGACGCGGCCGACACCGCGAGCCGATCCGAGGTACTCGCGGAGGCGATCGCGACGATCGGCCCCGGCGGCATCAGCAACGCGAGCACGGAGGAGCGGATCGCCGAACGCCGCGAGCTCCTGGCGGCCGTGGCACGGCGAGCGGTGAACGCCGGACGGGAGGCCGCCGAACGGCCGGCCTCCCGCCGTTCCCGGCGGCCCGGTGGCCTCGTCCTGCGCGGCGGGGCCACACCGCTCGGCGAGCACCTCGCGCGGCGGCTGACCGACCTCACCGGAGCCGAGGCGCCCGACGTCGTCGTCGATCTGACGCAGCTGCACAATGGCACCGAGAAGCCGAAGTTGACGATCCATCTGCCTGACGTCCCGCAGCCGTACACGCTGGCGGTGGGCGAGGTGTACGGACCCGGCTGCTCCCGGGACACTCTCATCGGGCGCATGGTGTGGGACGCCCTGCGCAGTCAACCGGTGATCGTGGAGGGGAACCAGGACACCGAGGTGTTCCCCGTGTACGTGGATGATCTGGCCGATGCCGTAGCCGCGGTACTCCGCACCCGGCCGAGCGCCCGCGCCATCACCGTCGCGGGCGACAAGCCGACCACTCTCGGCGAGTTGGCCCACACCGTGCACGCGGCCGTCCGCCCCGTCCCGATCCGGTCCTCGTCGTCGACCACCGAACCCCCCGCCCCCCGGTCCGGATTCGCGGACGGCCCGCGCCCGCCCTCGTGGACACCGGCGACGGACCCGGCGAAGGGACTGCACGCCTTCGCGCAATGGCTGGCGTACGAGGGAACGCTGCTCACCACCATGTGACGTCGCACGCCGTCCTACGCTCCGGGGTACGTCCTGGCAACTCGCTCTCGGCAGCAGGTGGAATCTCAGGACCAGGCCGTTCGGCCGCCGCGGAGCGAGGAAGAGGCCTCGCGCCTGCCGTGCGTCAAGGACGTGGACGGTGCCAGCGCCACGAGGTGGCCAGGGTCCGGCACTAGTGACCTGAATCGTTGGGTTTCGTCAGACTCGATTGCCCCAGCGGGCAGTCGAGCTGGGCAAGAGGCCCGGTCGGGGAGCGTTGCCCTGGCGGGGCGGTGGAGGAGGCCGGCCGGGGTGCCGTTGCCACGGGTTGCGCGCACGCGTGCGGTGCGGCCAGAGCGAGTTGGGGTGGACGTGGATCAGGAGCCGGTCGCGGGTTGCCTGGCGCTGGCCGCACGCATTTCTCGTCGTGGCCGTGGATGGCGTACAGTCTCCCTCATCGACGCGGGGTGGAGCAGCTCGGTAGCTCGCTGGGCTCATAACCCAGAGGTCGCAGGTTCAAATCCTGTCCCCGCTACCACAAAGGCCGGGCCCGGGGGGGGGGGGGGGGCGGGGGGGGGGGGGGGTGTGGGGGGGGGTGGGGGGGGGGGGGGGGGGGGGGGGGGGGGAGT
>NZ_JBVIFM010000023.1:0-40360 GCF_055571335.1 Kitasatospora sp. NPDC030952 | reverse complement strand
CCCCTCTTTGGGGTGGGTTGGACCCTCCTGTTAGCTTGTGGGGCCCACACCCCGGATTTCCCCTTCCCACCCCCCCCCCCCCCCCCCACAACCCCCCCCCCCCCCCCCCACCCCCCCCCGGGCCCGGCCTTGTTCGTTGGGTCAGTCGACGGTGATGTCGAGGTGGTGGACAGCACCGGCGAGGTGGTGGAGGCAGTGCTCGGCGGTGAGCAACGCCGACCTGTTCGCGGTGAGGGTGCCCAAGCCGGGCACCACGCGCCGGATACCGTCGACACGGTCGCGGGCCACGGTCTGACCGTCGACCACGGCTGGCATCAGCTCGCCGAAACCTCCCTCGGCTGGCCGAACAAGCACGACCTCGGCTGACCAACCGAACCGGGACTCGCCCCGAGCGACGGGCCAACCGCGACCAACGCCCGGTCCCCGCAGGAGAGTTCCGACCAGTCCTCGGCGGGTGCGCACCCCGCGGCCCCTCCGAGGGGCACCCGCCCGAACAACCGAGGCCCGGGGTCGTCCATGGACTCTCGGATCTTCCCATCAGGAGAACGTGTCTGGCCGGGGGCCTGCGGCTGTGAGGGTTCAGGGTGGTTCGGGTGGTTCGGGTGGTTCAGGGCGCGAATTCCTCGATCGTGGACGCGTCGTCCGGCGGCCCGTGCAGGAGCTGGAGGCGGGCGTACGCGGGGCTGTGGGCGAGCAACTGGTCGTGGGTGCCGTGTCCGGTGACCCGGCCGTGTTCCAGCAGGACGATCTGGGTGGCATCGCGGACGCTGAGCAGGTTGTGCGAGATGAGGATCGTCGAGCGGCCGCTCATCAGCCGATGGAGGGGCTGGAGGATGCGTTGTCCGGATTCGGCGTCGAGGCCGGTGGTGGGTTCGTCGAGGATCAGGAGGGGCGCGTCGCGGATCATCGCGCGGGCGATGGCGAGGCGCTGGCGCTGTCCGCCGGACAGGAGCCGGCCGCGTTGGCCGACGACGGTGTCGTAGCCCTCCGGAAGCCTGGTGACAAAGTCGTGGGCGTCGGCGGCGCGGGCCGCCGCGACGATTTCCTGCTCGCTGGCGTCCGGGCGGCCGAAGGCGATGTTCTCGCGGACGGTGCCGTGCAGGACGAGGGTCTCCTGAAGGACCACCGAGACGTGGTCACGCAGGTCGTCGAGCCCGAGGCTGCGCAGGTCACGCCCGTCCAGGCGAACGGCGCCCTGGTCGGGGTCGTAGAAACGCAGCAGTAGCTTCGCGATGGTGGACTTGCCGGCACCGCTCGTCCCGACCAGTGCCAAGGTCTCGCCGGGGGCCACTCTGAAGGAGACGTCCGCGAGTGCCGACCGGGTCGTTTGCGGGTAGCGGAAGTGGACGCCGTCGAACTCGACGGCTCCCTCGGTGTGCCGCAGCGGCCGGGGGTGGGCGGTCTCGGTGACCTGGGGGCGTTGGTCGAGCAGCTCGATGATCCGCTCGGCGGAGGCGGAGGCGGCGTAGAAGGTGTTGCTCAGCTGCGACATGCCCCGGATCGGGCTGTAGAGCCTGCTCAGCAGTGTCAGGAAGACCATCAGCCCGCCCAGCGTGAGCCGACCCTGGGTGAGCTCCCAGGTCCCCAGCCCCATGACGATCAGCGCGCCACTCAGCTCGATGACGTCCACGACCGGTCCGAACATCGCGCCGATCCGGGTCGACGCCATCACCGCGCGGTAGCGGCCGAGGCTCTCGCGTTCGAACCGTTGCTGTTCCCACCTCTGGCGGTTGTACGCCTGCACGAGCGCGATGTTGCCGAGGGCCTCCTCGGCAATCGCGCTGATCGAGCCGCTGCGGCGGCGCCGTTCGCGTGAGACGGCCTTGATCAGACCGGAGAAGCTTCGGGCGGTGAGCCAGAACAGCGGGGCGATGACCAGGGCCAGCAAGGTCAGGTCCCAGCGGAGATAGAACAGGACGCCGAGGAAGATGCCCAGTTGCACGACGTGCGAGAGAGCGTTGGCGATGCCGGAGAGCAGGAACGTCTCGACGGCTTCGACGTCACCGGTCACGCGGGTCAGGATGTCACCGAGCCTTCGGCGCTCGAAGAATCCGAGCGACAAGCCCTGGACGTGACGGAACACGTCGAATCGCAGGGTGAGCAGGAACCGTTCGCTGACCCACGCGGAGGTGACACTGTCAGCGAAACCGATGGCGCCTGAAAACAGGGTGAGCCCGACATAGGCGAGCGCGATCGGCAGGAAGAGATGCAGATTGCGAGGGACGAGCATGTCGTCGATCACGATCTTGAAAAGCCAGATCTCGGCGGTGTCGACGACCGGCCCCAGCACGATCATGAGGAATATCACGACCAGCCACCGTCGGCGACCGTATGTGTAGGGCCAGAACCGCCGGAGCAATTCCCGCATGGGGATCGCCGGCGCGGCTCCGACGATCTCGTCGGAATCCTGGGTGACCGTCACCAGGCGCCGCATCACCGACCGGATGGCGCGAATCGTGGTCATCACCCCGCGTTGTCCAAGACGCGACCTGCTCATCAAGCGGCGGCCTACTCATCAAACGGTGACCTGCTCAGTCCGCTCAGCGGTGACCCGCTCAATACGCCCGGTGCGCGATCCGGCCGCCCGATCCACAAACCTGCGCTCGACCGGTCCTGCAGCCACAGCCGGGCGCGAAGCCCGGCTATGGCCGATTCAACAGAGCTGAGTCCTAGTAGCCACCACGGCCGCCACGGCCACCACGGTCACCGCCGTCGCCGCGTCCGCCCCTGTCACCGTAGTCTCCGCGATCCCCGAAGTCACCGCGGTCCCCGCCGTCTCCATTGTCCCCGAAGTCCCTGTTGTCCCCGTAGTCTCCGTGATCCCTCCGGCGTTCATGGCGTCCGAAGTTCCAGCGGTCGAAGACTCCCATGATCTTCTCCCTTCTCAAGAGCTACTCCCAACCTACTTGAGCGAAGCGTCAGTTTGAGCAAAGAGTTCATCTTGGAAATGCCATAGACATTCGTATAGGTATTCATCAACTCCTTGAACGGATAACGGATTCTGTGCTTGGTCCGTTACCCAGCATGACTGCTGGGCGCGGCAACACCGATTTCGCCGCCCGAGCCGATTCTCACGCGCACTCACAGTGCCATGGGGCTACGGACTTTGCCCAGGGGCCCGGCCACTACCACGGCGAAAAGGCCTTCACCGCAGGCGACTTCTACCCCTACCACTCCCCCGTCGCCGGGGCGGACGCCCCTCCATCCGGTAGGCGTTGGCCGTGGTGAGCGTCCGCCAGTCCGGGAAGTTCCAGGGCGGCGTGGCCTGGTCGATGGTGCTCAACTGACTGTGCACTCCGGCCGGCTGTGTCCAGCAGTGGTCGCTGAACGGGGTGCCGGCCAGGTCGTAGAACAGCGTGGCCAGCTGCTCCGCGAGGGTGCGGTCGGCTCTCCGGGCTTCATCACCAGAGTGTGAGCCGGCCTGCTCGCGGGTGATCCGGGCGCGGCGGGTGGTGAGGAAGTCCCGGATCTCGCTGCGTCGGTCCATGCCCCGACACTACGTCCGGGCACCTCATGGGACCCGGGCGCGGGGGACCTTGCCAGGGTCCCCTCACCGGCCCCGATCGTGCGGTGGGCGGTGTTCGCTGGGTAGCAGGAAGCCCGAGGGTGCCGCCCCGGCCCGGGTGCCGGGTCCGACCCCGTCAGGAAGAGTTGAGTCCATGCGTGCAACCCTGCTCCACTGGGCCGGTGACGTCCGCGTCGAGGACGTCGCCGAGGGCTGCCGCCTGATGAACGCCCGCGAAGCCCTCAAGGTCATCGTCCGCCCCTGACCAGCGCGCCACTCAACCACGACCACCCCACCGAACGAACGACGGGAATCCTCGTGAAGCACATCCGCCTGCGTGACCTGGACGTCTCCCGCATCGGCCTGGGAGCCATGGGCATGTCCCACGGCTACACCGGCGCCGGCAGCGACGACGAGCAGTCCGTACGCACCATCCACCGCGCCCTGGAGCTGGGCGTCACCCTGATCGACACCGCCGAGGTCTACGGCCCCTACACCAACGAGGAGCTGGTGGGCCGCGCGCTCAAGGGCCGCCGGGACCAGGTGGTGCTGGCCACGAAGTTCGGCCTGATCTCCTACTCCGGTCGTGGGAGCGGGCCGGACAGCAGCCCCGCGAGCGTCCGCGCCGCCGTCGAGGGCTCGCTCAAACGCCTGGGCACCGACTACATCGACCTGTACTACCAGCACCGCGTGGACCCCGGCACCCCGATCGAGGAGACGGTCGGGGCGCTGGCCGAGCTGGTGGCCGAGGGCAAGATCCGGCACATCGGCCTGTCCGAGGCCGGACCCGAGACGATCCGCCGCGCCCACGCCGTGCACCCGGTCACCGCGGTGCAGTCCGAGTACTCGCTGTTCACCCGCGACCCCGAGGCCCGCGTGCTGCCGGTGCTGCGCGAGCTGAACATCGGCTTCGTGCCGTTCTCCCCGCTCGGACGCGGCTTCCTGACCGGCGCGATCCGCTCCCCGGAGCAGTTCGCGGCGGACGACTTCCGCGCCGACAACCCCCGCTTCACCGGCGAGAACTTCCAGCACAACCTGAACCTGGCCGACCAGGTCTCCGCCATCGCCGCCGAGATCGGTGCCACCCCCGGACAGGTCGCCCTGGCCTGGCTGCTGGCACAGGGCGAGGACGTCGCGCCCATCCCCGGCACCCGCCGCGTCGCCCGCGTCGAGGAGAACACCGCCGCCGACACCCTCCAGCTCACCGACGAGCAGCTGGCCCGGCTCAGCGCCCTGCCCCCGGCCGCCGGGGACACCCACACCCCGGCGCAGATGAGGATGATGGAGCGCTGATGACGGCACCACCCCCGCGTAGCCCCCGACCTCGCTCAGCGCCGGGTTCTCCTCGTCCACGCAGCGGGTTCCGGCCCATGGCCCCGACGCCCACGGTCCGCGCCGAACGTGAGGTGATCCTCTCCGCGGGCGCCTACGGGTCCCCGAAGCTGCTGCTCTCCGGGATCGGGTCGGCCGCCGAGCCGGCCGGGGTGTACGACGTCGAGGGGCTGCGGGTGGTGGACGCCTCGGTGTTCCCGTCGGTGCCCCGCGGCAACACCGACGCGCCGGTGATCATGGCGGCGGAGAAGGCGGCGGACCTCATCGAGGGGGCGCGGCACTGAGCGACTCCCCCGCCCCGGTTCGGCATCACCCCGGCTGGGTGGCGGGGACCGCTGCCGGGGTCGGGCCTAGGTCGAGCACGTCGTCTGCGAGGGGCAGCAGGGCCCGGTCGTGGGTGATCAGGATGATCGTGCGGCCGGCCATCAGGCGGCGCAGCGGGGGGATGAGCTGTTCGACGGTGTGCGGGTCGAGTCCGGTGGTGGGTTCGTCCAGGACGAGGACCGGGGTGTCGCGCAGGAAGGCCCGGGCGATGGCCACGCGCTGGGCCTGCCCCCCGGAGAGCTGGAAGCCGTCGTCGCCGATGACCGTGCGGTAGCCGTCCGGGAGTGCGGTGATGAAGTCATGGGCGCCGGCGTTCCGGGCCGCGCGCTCGATCTCGTCCGGCAGGGCGGCGGCGGCGCGGCCGTAGGCGATGTTGTCGGCGATGGAGGCGTGGAAGAGCGGTGCCTGCTGGGGCAGCAGGGTGACGGCCTGGCGCAGGGAGGCGAGGGTGAGCTCCCGGATGTCCTGGCCGTCGAGGCGGACGGTTCCGCTCTCCGGGTCGAGGAAGCGGACCAGCAGTTTGGCGAGCGTGGACTTCCCGCTGCCGCTCGGGCCGACCACGGCGAGCGTCCCGCCGGGGCGGAGGTCGAGGTCCAGGCCGGCCAGCACCGGGGCCCCGGAGGCGCCCGGGTAGGCGGCGCGGACGTCCTCGCAGGTGATCCGGCCGCGCACCGGCCCGGTGTCCCGGGCGCCGTCGCGTTCCCGTACGGGGCTGGTCAGGTCGTGCAGTTCCAGGAGGCGTTCGCCGGAGGCGCAGGCGGCGCCCGCCAGGGGGACGAGCCCGGCCAGTTGCTGAGCGGGTTCGAAGAGCTGGGCCATGAAGGCCGCGAACGCGAGCAGGCCGCCGAGGCTCAGTTGGCCGTGGATGACCTCGAAGGCCCCGACGCCCACCACGACCAGTCCCGCGAGCAGCTGCAGCACCCCGATGAAGGGCTGGTAGAGGTCGGCCACCCGGGCGGCGGAGAGCTCGGCGTTGAGGAGGGCCCGGCCCTCCCGGTCGACCCGTTCGACCTCGCGGCCCTCCTGGCCGTAGGTCCGGGTGACGACGGCGTTGCGCAGCGTCTCCTCCAGCAGGGCGGTGACGCCGCCGGCGCGGCGCTGGACCTGTCGCTCCCGGCGGCGGATGCCCCGCCCGAACAGGGTGGTGGCGAGGATGAACAGGGGTGCGACCACCAGTGCGGCCAGCGTGAGCGGCCAGCTGAGGTAGAACGCGGCGCCGGTGAACAGCAGCAGGCTGACGGTGGCCACCGCGCCCTCGACCAGCCCGGTGGCCACCATCTGCTCGATCGCGGCGATGTCGCTGGTGAGCCGGGCGACCAGGTCACCGCGCCAGCGGGTCTCCAGGGTGTCGGGCGGCAGGGTGTGCAGATGGGCGAGGGTGTCGGTGCGCAGCCGGAGCATGTAGCGTTCGGCGGTCCTGGTGCTGGTGTACGTCCCCGCGTAGGTGAACAGCCCGGCGACGACGGCCGCGCCCAGCATGAGCCCGGCGAGCAGCCAGAAGTCGCCGAAGCGGCGCGGCACGAGGACTTCGTCGATCAGGTCCTTGAACAGCCAGACCGAGACGACCTCGCCGAAGGCGCCCAGGACGAGCAGGGCCGCGCTGAACGGCAGCCACCGGACGTCCGGACGGACCCACGGCCAGAAGCGGCGGAAGAGCTCGCGTAGCGGGATGTCGGGCGAGTCCGCGACCGGGCCCTGGTCGGCAGCCGGGTCCGCCCGGCCCCCCGAGGACGTTGCACCGTGCACGTCGGCACCCCGTTCGGCATGCGGAGGACAGGATGAGGGGCCGACGGCGATGCCGCCGGCCCCTGGGTTGAAGCTATGACGGACTACTTCACGCAGTCCTCATCGGCCCCACCGTCACCAGAATCCGAACCGCCTACGGCGGTTGTGACGACGACGACGCCGACGTCCGTGGTCATGGTCGCGACGGTCGAAGTAACTCATTGCTGACTTCTTTCTCTCGTCTCACCGGCGTTCCGCCCTCGCACTCGTCAACGAGGCGTTGACTTGGCGGGGGAGCGGCGTCGGATCTGCCGTGCCGTGGTCGGATCCGTCGGGCGGGGCCGTGGGTCACGCGCCACACACCACGCGGATTCGTTCCACCCCTCCAGTATCGCCACGCCCCGGCCACGCGCAGCTCCAGAACGGCACCGGGCCCAGCCCCACCGGCTCTGACCAGGTGAAACACCATTCGGATTCGGTGGCGCCGAACGGGGCAGTGCGCAGGCCGCCAAGGGTGGGAACGGCGGCCGACGGGACGGTAGCCAGTGTCCGCACGGCTGTGAGCGCACTCGGCCGGGCCAGGCTGCCTGCTGACACTCCGGGGCACCGGTGGTGCGGGATGCGCGGGATGTGCTCGACGTCGTCGACGACCGGGTGGTCAGGTCGGCCGGCATCGACCTCGCGCGCCATCGCGTCACCGTCCGTCACGGGCCCGCGGCCCTCGCCCGCATCGCCCGCCTGCCCCGGGCCGGACTCGCCGCCGTCGGCGACGTCAGCTGACGCGCCCTCACTCACCACCTGCCCGGGTGGGCCCGCAGCCGCCCTAGGATCTGCGGCATGGCGACACGACTCGTGCAGATCAACATGAAGGCCCGGGACGACTCCGCGCTCGGCCGGTTCTGGGCGCAGGCGCTCGGATGGGGCGTCGACAGCGAGGGGCCGGGCGTGACCAACCTCGAACCCGTGGGCTTCGCCTACCCCGACCCGGCGGCCGTCTGCATCGACATCGTCGCCCGCCCGGAGCCCAAGACGGTGAAGAACCGGGTGCACCTGGATCTGGCCACCGAATCGGCCGCGCACCAGGCGGAGTTGGTCGCGCGGTTGCAGGACCTCGGCGCGACGCTCGCCGACGTCGGGCAGGGCGACGACGTGCCCTGGACGGTCATGGCCGACCCGGAGGGCAACGAGTTCTGCGTCCTGGAGCCCCGCCCGGTCTACCGGGACACCGGGCCGATCGCCGCGGTGGTGGTCGACTGCGCCGCCCCGCGGGAGATGGCCCGGTTCTGGGGCGAGGCGATGGACTGGACGCTGCACGAGGTCACCGACGCGCAGGCGACCCTGCGCTCCGCCCAAGGCGTGGGCCCCTACCTGGAGTTCCTCCGCACTCCGGACACCAAGAGCGGGTGGAACCGGGTCCACCTCGACATCAGCCCCTACCGCGGGGACGACCTCGCGGCGGAGGAGGCCCGGCTGCGCGCCCTGGGCGCCACCGACCCCGGCATCGACCAGTCGGCGATCCCCTGGACCGTCCTGGTCGACCCGGAGGGCAACGAGTTCTGCCTCCTCAGCCCCCGCTGACCCCCGGCCCCCGGCGCCCGGCCCCTGGCTCCCGGCTGGCCCCCGGCCCGCGCCCACCGAAGCCCCGCCGTCGGTGGGCGCGGGCAGAATGTCCGATCACGAACGGCCGCCGGTGCGGGCGTTCACCGGGGGATGCACGTCGTCGGCGTCCGCGCCCAGGCCCGCGAGCAGGCGCAGCCCGTCCTCGGCGGGGCTGCCGGGGGCTGCGGACAGCACCAGCAGTTCGATGCCCGAGTCGTCGGGCAGTGCGAAGTTCTCCTGGTGCAGTTCCAGCAGTCCGACCAGCGGGTGCCGGTACACCTTGCGCCCGTGGGTGCGGGCGCGCACGTCCGCGCGGGCCCAGAGGCGGCGGAAGCGTTCGCTGCCCATCGCCAGTTCGCCGATGAGCGAGGCCAGCCCGGGGTCGTCGGGGTACTGGCCGGCGGCCAGCCGCAGGTGCCCGACCACGTCGAGGGTGCAGGCCTCCCACTCCGCGTAGAGGCCGCCGTCAAGTTCCTCCAGGAAGATGTGCCGGGCGGTGTTCAGGCCCGGCACCGGGCGACCGAGGACGAGTCCGGCGAGGCGGTTCCCGGCGAGTACGTCCAGGCGGTGGTTCATGATCAGCGCGGGTGCGTCGACGACCAGGTCGAGGACGCGCAGCAGTTCCGGCCGGATCCGGCCGCCCGGCGACTTCGCGCGGCGGCGGCACTGCCGGGCGAGGCGGCAGAGGTGCCCGCGTTCGGTCTCGTCGAGGTCGAGGACTCGGGCGAGCGCGTCGAGCACCTGCTCGGAGGGCTGGGTCGCGCGGCCCTGCTCCAGGCGCACGTAGTAGTCGACGCTGACGCCGGACAGGTGCGCGACCTCCTCGCGGCGCAGCCCTTCGACCCGGCGGCGCCGGTCGGTGGGAATGCCGGCCAGCGCCGGATCGACCCGGGCACGCCGGGTCCGCAGGAAGCCCGCGAGATCGTCCATGCGCCCCAGTATCGCCCCCGGCCGAGCCCGCGAGGGTGGCCCTGCCGGTACCAGGAAGTCCGGTCCGACGGAAGCGGCGCCCCTGAACGCCGGGCGCCGGGCCGTCCAGGATCGAAGCCGTCCGATCCGAACGCATCCGATCCGAAGGAGTTCCCGTGAAGACGCTGATCGTCCACGCCCACCCGGAACCGAAGTCGCTCAACGGCTCGTTGAAGGACCTCGCCGTCACCACCCTGGAGAAGGCCGGGCACGAGGTACTGGTGAGCGATCTGTACGCGATGAACTGGAAGGCCGTCGCGGACGCCGCGGACTACGGCCCCGAGGCCTCGAACCCACTGAGGGTCGCCCGGGACTCCGGCCGGGCCTTCGAGGCCGGGACGCTCACCCCGAACGTCCTCGCCGAGCAGCAGAAGCTGCTGTGGGCCGACACCGTCATCTTCCAGTTCCCGCTGTGGTGGTACACGATGCCCGCGATCCTCAAGGGCTGGGTGGACCGGGTGTTCACCCACCGCTTCGCGTACGGCGTCGGCGAGCACAGCGACACCAAGTACGGCGAGCGCTTCGGCGAAGGCACCCTCGCGGGCCGCAGGGCGCTGCTGTCGGTGACCACCGGCGGCCCGCGGTCGCACTACGCCGCGCGCGGGATCAACGGCCCCATCGACGACCTGCTGTTCCCGTTCCAGCACGGCGTCCTCTACTACCCGGGCATCGAGGTGCTGCCGCCCTTCGTGCTGTACGGCACCGACCGGATGACCGAGGAGGACTACCCGGCCGTCGCCGAGGCCTGGGAGCGGCGACTGCTGACCCTGGAGTCGACCGAGCCGATCGCGTTCCGGCCGCAGAACTTCGGTGACTACGAACTCCCCTCGCTGCACCTGAAGGAGGGCCTGGAACCCGCGGGCCGCACGGGTTTCGGCCTGCACGTGCGCGGCTGACCGCCGACGACGGACCGGGGCGAGCGGTTGCGCGAACCGGACGAGCGGGGGCGCGTGTCCGGGCGCCCCCGCTCCCTCATCCGGTCAGCGCGCTCCTCGGATGCTGTCGATGATCCGGGTCCAGTTGTCGCCGCCGTGTCCGTTCTCGATCGCGCGCCGGTAGTGGGCCTGCACGGCCAGCGGCAGCGCGAGGTCGAGGCCGACCGAGGCGCTGGTGTCGACGATGTGGTCGGCCGTCGCGCCCATCATGGTGACCGTGCTGAGGGCGCCGGGGTGTTCTCCGGCGTCGAGCGCCGTGCCGGGGGTCTCCTCACCGGCCCTCAGGATGGCGCCGATCGAGTCGGCGGAGGCGAGCAGCTCCGGCAGCGCCGCCGGGGCCTTCACTCCGGCCGTGCCCAGCATCGCGGTCGCCTGCATCAGTCCGGACAAGGTGCTGAGGAACACCGCGAGTTGGGCCTGGTACATCAGCTGCGCGAGCCCCGGGTCCTCCCCCAGGTACTTCGGTGTCCCCAGCAGCGTCAGCGCCGCCAGGTGGCGCTCCAGCACCTGGCCGTCGCCGCTGTAGTAGATCTGGGACGCCGCCGTACCGACCATCGGCGCGGGGACCATGACGCCTCCGGTGAGGAAGGCCGCGCCGTGGCCCGCCGCCCAGGCCGCCGCCTCGCGCGAGCGGTCGGGGGTGTCGGAGCCGAGGTTGGCCAGCGTCCGGCCGGCCAGCGACCCGGTGGCTCCGTCGAGGATGTCGTACATCGCCTGGTAGTCGGTCAGGCTGAGGATCACGAGGTCACCGGCCGCCACCGCCTCATCGGGCGTCGCCGCGAGTACCGCCCCGGCGGCGACGACGCCGTCGGCCCGGTGGGCGGTGCGGTTCCAGACGGTCACCGGGTGGCCGGCGGTGAGGAGGGTTCGGGCCATCGCCTGTCCCATCGGGCCGAGCCCGATCACGGTGACGGCGCGGTTCTGCTTGCTGCTGTGGTTCTGTCGTTCGTTCACCCCTCCATGCTCGGAGAGCGTCACCGCTCCCGGAAGTACCTACTATTTTCTGCGGTACTAACCAATGAGTAAGGGGGGTCGGCGATGGCCAAGGCACCGAGGCAAGGGCCGTACATCTGCGGCATCGACGCCGCGCTCGACGTGGTGAGCGGCAAGTGGAAGGGGCTGATCCTCTGGGAACTCGACACCCGTGGCGTGCGCCGCTTCGCCGAACTCCGCCGCGCCCTGCCGGGAGTGAGCGAGAAGATGCTGACGCAGCACCTGCGCGAGCTGGAGGCCGACGGCCTGGTGCACCGGGAGGTCCACGCGGAGGTGCCGCCACGGGTCGAGTACTCCCTCACCGAGCACGGGCACACCCTCAATCAGGCCCTCCGGCCGCTCGGCGTCTGGGGGCGCGAGCGGATCGACCGCGAGGGCCACCCAGTGGTCGACGCGGCCGGGGATCCGGTCGGCGGATAGACCGGGCGGCGAGTTCAGCCTCCGCTCCCCGGCCGCGAACCCGACGGCCCGGCCGGCGCCCGCTCGCCCGGTGCTGCCCGGTTCACCTCGTGATGTCGCCGTCCGGCAGGTCGTGGACGGTGACCTCGGCGCGCGGCCGGCCCAGGAGCTCGGCCACCGTGTCGCCGATCCGCTGCGCGTCGCCCGTCGGCTCGGGGGGCGTTCCTTCGGTGTACCGCTCGATGGCCTTCTCGAAGTAGGAGGGGTTCCAGGCCCCGACGGCCCCGCTGACGTCGACGGCCTTCACCGGGCGGTGGCCGACGGCGCGCCTGATGGCGGGGAGGATCTCGTCCGAGGCGTACTTCCCCGGGACCTGGAACAGGCTCGCGTGGCCGCCGACCTTGCCGCCGTCCCGCAGGTAGACGGTGACGACCAGGCAGCTGGTCACGGACGGGTAGGTGATCGTGCCGCGCGGACCCACCTGGCCGACCTCGCCCTCGGTGAGCGAGATGCCGGGCGCGGCCGGCGTCCGCGGCACGAGGTGCTGTGCGCTGACCTGCCCGGCCCCGCCGAGCGTCGCGGTCCCGACCGGGCCGGCGCCGAGCCCCTCCGCCGAGGCTCCCCCGGCCGCACAGACCGCCAGCACCAGCGCCGCCGCGACGGCGACACCGGCCCTCCGCACGCCCAGCCCGGACACCAGCAACGTCATGACCCCACACCCCAGGAAACCGATTCCGCGTGCACCCGTGCACACGCGCGGTGACACATGCTCCCGAGCACGAACGATCTCGTCAACTCCACGCCCCTCCCGTTCACGCCCCTCCCGCCGGTCACCGCCGAAGGGCCGCCGGAACGAACGGGCGCCCTTCGGACAGACGGCCGGACAACCAGCCCGTCCGTCCACCCGATCGGGCACTTCCCCGGAACATCCGCGAACGGGGCGGGACAGCAACCGGCCGCATGCGAAAGGCTCCGCGCATCCGGAGCGGGCCCCGTGGTTCGGCGGCCGGGATCGGCCGGATCGAGCCCACACCCGGAAGGTGACATGACCGTTCAGGACGTCCCGACCGCCCGCGCCGTCCGGCACGGCGACTTCGCCGAGCTGCGGCGACGCGTCGCGGAGGCCGGGCTGCTGCGCCGGCGTCCGCTGTACTACGCCTGCCGCGCCGGTGCCCTGCTCGTCGCCTCGGGGCTGATGCTGGCGGGGTTCACCGCGCTCGGAGCGAGCTGGTGGCAACTCGGCCTCGCGCCGCTGTTCGCCTTCCTGCTGGGGCAGTTGGCGCTGCTCGGACACGACGTCGCGCACCACGCGGTGTTCTCCGGGCGCCGGGCGACGGACCTGGCGGGGATCCTGCTGGGCAACCTGGTGGTCGGCATGAGCTACGGCTGGTGGGTCAGCGACCACAACCGCCACCACGCGCACCCCAACCGCGAGGGCCGCGACCCGGCGGCGGACGCCATCCTCTTCGTCCGCACCACCGAACAGGCCGACCGGACACGGGGGTTGAGGCGGTTCATCGCCAGGCACCAGGCGGAGCTGTTCTTCCCGCTGCTCTCCCTCCAGGCACTCGGCCTGGTCGTCGCCACCGGGCTGACCCTGGCCCGGGGCCCGCTCCGCCACCCGGTGCTGGAACGGACCCTGGCCGCCCTGCACTACGCCCTGGCGGCGGCTCTGCTGCTGCTCGTCCTCACGCCGCTCCAGGCGCTCGCGTTCGCCGTGCTGTGCGGCGCCGTGCTCGGTGTGTACCTGGGGTGCGTCTTCGCGCCCAACCACAAGGGCATGCCGATGACCGGCGCCGCCGAGGAGCACACGGACTACCTGCGCCGGCAGGTGCTGCCCTCCCGCAACCTCCGGGCCGGGCGGTTCGTCCACTTCCTGTTCGGCGGCCTCGACCTCCAGATCGAGCACCACCTCTTCCCGGCCATGCCGGTGGTCGCGTTGCGCCCGGCCTCACGGATCGTGCGCGCCTACTGCTCGGAGATCGGCGTGGACTACTGCGACGCCGGGCTCGTCGACTCGTTCCGGGAGATCCTGCGGGACCTCCGGGCGGTCGGCCGCTCCATCGAACCGAAGCCGCCGTCGGCCGCCGAGCCTGCGACAGAAGACGGGTCCACGACGGCCGCCGGGCGTGCGACAGAAGCCGGGTCCACAACGGAAGCCGGGCGCGCGACAGAAGCCGGGCCCGCGACGGCCGCCGGGCCCGCGATGGGAGCCGCCCGGTGAGCGCGGCCCCCTCCGGGGCGGCGGTACGCACCCCGGGCGGCCCGGTACGCGACGGCGGCCGCCTGCGGGTGCTGATCGTCACCGAGTCCTTCGCCCCGCAGGTCAACGGCGTCGCCCACAGCGTGCTCCGGACGGCCGAGCACCTGGTGGCGCGCGGGCACCGGGTGCTCGTGGTCGCCCCGGCGACCCGGACCCGACGGGGCCCCGAGCGGGCCGACGGCTACGACGTCGTCCGGGTGCCGTCCGTGCCGCTGCCCGGCTATCCGGAGGTGCGGATCGCCCTCCCCGGGCGTCGGCTGGCCGCGGCCATCGACCGGCACCGGCCCCAAGTCGTCCATCTGGCCGGGCCGTTCGCGCTCGGCGCGGCCGGGGCAGCGGCGGCCGGACGGGCCGGGATCCCGACCGTGGCGGTGTTCCAGACCGACATGGCCGCGTACACCAGGACCTACCTCCCGGTGGCGCGCGAGCCCGGCGCCCGACTCGCCTGGCGGATCCTGCGGCGCATCCACACCGGCGCCGCCCGGACGCTGGCGCCGTCCCAGGCCTCGCTGAGCGCGCTAGCCGCCCAGGGCGTCCCCCGGCTGCACCTGTGGCCTCGCGGCGTCGACGGCGCCCGCTTCCACCCCCGCCACCGCGACGAGGCGCTGCGCCGCCGGCTCGGCCCGCACGGCGAGGTGCTGGTCGGCTACGTCGGTCGCCTGGCGGCGGAGAAGCAGGTCGACCGGCTGGCCGCGGCGTCCCGGCTGCCGGGCGTACGGCTGGTGGTCGTCGGCGACGGCCCGTGCCGGAGCGCCCTGGAGGCCGCGCTGCCGGACGCGCTCTTCCTGGGCCGCCGCACCGGGCCCGAACTCGCCCGGCTCTACGCCTCGTTGGACGTGTTCGCGCACACCGGCCCGTACGAGACCTTCGGCCAGACCGTCCAGGAGGCGATGGCCAGCGGCCTGCCCGTCATCGCCCCGGCCGCCGGCGGGCCGCTGGACCTCGTCCGGCCGGGGAGCACCGGCCTGCTCGTCCCGCCCGGCTCCGGTGACGCGTTCCGGGCGGCGGTCGAACGGCTCGCCCGGGACGGCGGGCTACGGGCGGAACTCGGCCGGGCGGGCCGCGCGGCGGTGGCCGGGCGCAGCTGGGCGGAGGTCGGCGACCAGCTGATCGGGCACTACCGGCTGGCCATCGCTGAGACGGCCGGGCCGCGGAGCCGACCGGTCGGGACCGGCTGACGGCACCCGCCCGCGACCCGCGTCGCGACCCGTCGTGCCCGACTCGCGACCCGCCTCGCAACTCGCCTCGCAACTCGCCTCGCAACCCGCATCGGGCCCGTCGCGCCACGCATCGAGCCCCCGAGATGAGGACCACCGTGCACCAGCCCCTCGCCGCCGAGTACCTCCCCAGTACGGCTCCCGCCGCCGACACCGCCGTGTTCCTGCACGGCCTCGGCGGGTGGACCCACAACTGGGCCGCGCTGACCGGCCTGCTGCGGCCGTCCGTCCACTGCCTCGCCCTGGACCTCCCCGGCTTCGGCAGGTCCGCACCCCCGCCCGACGGCCGGGTCACCGTCGCCCGGCAGGCCGCCGCCGTCGCCCGCCACCTGGAGCGCACCGGGCACCGCCGCGTCCACCTCGTCGGCAACTCCCTCGGCGCCCTGACCGCCCTCCACCTCGCCGCCCACCGTCCCGGCCTGGTCGCCACCCTGACGCTGGTCTCCCCCGTGCTGCCCGCTCTGCCGCCGCCCCAGGCCCTGCGGCTCTCGCTGCTCGCCCTGCCCGGCGCCCACCACCTGTACGCCCGGCGCCTCGCGGCCCAGAGCCCGGACCGCCAGCTCGACGACCTCTACCGGCTGATCTACGCGAACCCCGCCCTGGTCACCCCCGAGCAGCGGACGACGGAGGCCCGGGAACGCCTGCGCCGCGCCGAACTCCCCCACACCCCGGGGATGTTGACGGCGGGCGTGCGCGCGGTCGTCCGCACCTACCTGCACCGCGGAACGTCCTCGCCCTGGCAGCAGGCGCGCCGGATCACCGCTCCCACCCTGCTCGTCTACGGCCGGGAGGACCGCCTCGTCCCCTTCCGCACCGCGCCCCGCGCCTACGCGGCCGTCCGCGACGTCCGACTCCTGGCCCTCCCCGGGACCGGCCACGTCGCCATGCAGGAACGCCCCGAGCCGTTGGCCGCCGCGCTCCGCGCCCTGATCACCGGGAGCCGCCCCACCCTGCCGGACCCCACCACCGCGGCCCAGCCCGCCGTCTCCGGGCGCTGATCCCGCCCGGCCGGCGTCCCGCCCGGCCGGTGTCAGAGGGCCCTGGACTCGCCGTCGACCATGCTGAGTCGAGCCCGGCCGGAGGCGGTCTCGATCACCTCGTCCAGGACCTCGCGGGAGCGGATCAGATCGGTGATCAACCGGTCGATCCGGTCGCGCTCGGCGGCGAGCTCCTCGACCAGGCGCGGGGTGGCGATCTCGTTCGGCGCACCGTCGGAGTCCCGCATGCACGGGAGGAGTTCGGCGATCTTCTTGCTGTGCAGACCGGCCGCGAAGAGCTCCTGGATGAGGACGACCCGGTCCACCGCGCCGTCCGGGTAGTCCCGGTGCCCGCCCAAGGTGCGCTCGGCGGAGAGCAGCCCCTGCTTCTCGTAGTAGCGCAACGAGCGCTCGCTCACACCGGTGCGCTGGGCCAGCTCGCCGATCCGCATCCCGTCCCCCGTCCCCGTTGCCCGACGTCCCGTCACCTGGCGCCGGAGAAGCACTTGAACCTGACACCGATGTTAGCTTCTACGGTTCCGGCATGACGACGAACGCCGAAACCCCGTCCCTGTTCCAGCCCGCCGAGCTGGGCCCCCTGCACCTCCCCAACCGTCTGGTGATGGCCCCGATGACCCGCACCCGGGCCGGCGCCGACGGCGTCCCGCAGCCGGTCATGGCCACGTACTACGCGCAGCGCGCCACCGCCGGCCTGATCATCGCCGAGGCCGCCACCCCCAACGCGGTCGGCCAGACGTACGCCAACATCCCGGCGATCCACACCGACGAGCACATCGCCGGATGGCGCACCGTGACGGAGGCCGTACGCGAGGCCGGCGGACGGATGTTCCTCCAGCTCCAGCACGGCGGCCGAATCGGCCACCCCGAGAACAGCGGCCTGCACCCGGTCGCCCCCTCACCGATCGCCCTGGCCGACACCATCCACACCGCGAGCGGGCACCGGGAAGCGGTGGTGCCACGGGAGATGACCGTCGAGGAGATCCACCGGACGACCGCCGACTTCGCGGCTGCGGCCCGCAACGCCGTCGACGCGGGCTTCGCGGGCGTCGAGGTGCACGCGGCGAACGGCTACCTGCTGCACCAGTTCCTCGCCCGGGGGACCAACCGGCGCACCGACCGGTACGGAGGCCCGGTGGCGAACCGGATCCGCTTCGTCCTCGAAGTGGTCCGGGCGGTCGCGGCGGCCATCGGCCCCGAGCGGGTCGGCGTCCGGGTGGCGCCCGGCTTCGCCGGTAGCGGCATCGACGAGGGCGACACCGAGCAGATCTACCGCGCGCTCCTCCGTGAACTGGCCGGCGACGGACCGGCCGGCGACGGACTGGCGTACCTGCACGTCGTCTTCGCCGACCCCGAGTCGCTGGTATACCAGGAGATCCGCAAGGCCTGGAGCGGCGTGCTGATCGCCAACCCGGTCCTCGGCTGGGGCGGGCCGCTCCCCGAAGACGGCGGACGCGCCGCCGCCGAGCGCCTGCTCGCCGCTGGAGCCGACCTGATCTCCTTCGGCCGCGGCTTCCTCGCCAACCCCGACCTGGTCGAGCGCCTCCGAACCGGCGCCCCGCTCAACCCGGTACGCGCCGGCCTGATGTACGCGAGCGGCGAGGAGGGCTACACCGACTACCCGACGCTCACCGCCGAATCCCCCGCCGGCTGAACCCCTCCACGGAGCGCGGCCCGCCCCGGCCGCCATGACGGGACGTACGTGCCCGACCTTGAGTACGCGTACTCAGGCGGCGCCCGGGCGGATCGGTGAGGATCACAGGGGCAAGCCACGCGGACACCGCCGGGCTCGCCCGCACCGACGAGGGACATCCGCCTCGGTCGGACCGATCGTGATTTCTCCCGGGGGATTCCTTGCGCTCCGCAACCGTGCTCCGTACCACCGCCATCCCGGCCGCCGCCGCGCTCGCCCTCCTCCTGACGGCCTGCGGCCCCGACAACAGCGACGGCCCCGTCAGCGCGGCCCCCACCGCCACCGCCACCACCGGCCCGAACACCGCCCCGCCGTCGACGGCCGCCACCGCGGCACCGAGCATCACCGCGGCGGCGCCCACCGCGACGCCCTCCGCCCCGAGCCGCTTCGCCGGCGCGCTGGCGCCCGCAACGACCGCGAAGGGCACCTACACCGACAGCGAGAAGGGCGACATCTCCGTCACCATCGGCCCCACCAGCGTGGTCAAGGGCGACATCGCGGACCTGGCCAAGTTCCTCAAGCCGGAGGACATGACGGGCAAGACGCCGTACTACGTGAGCGTCACCTACACCCACACCGGCGGCAACGGGATCTACGAGCCGTACTTCAACGTACGGCTGCACGCCATGATCAGCGACACCGCCCAGGCCCGCAAGGTCGACCTGCTCAGCGCCTTCCCCAAGTGCGAGAGCGACGTGCCCCAGGGCGGCAAGGACTTCGTCAAGGGGCAGAGCGAGCACGAGTGCGCCATCTACCTGGCCCCGGCCGACCAGCCCCTCAAGTACGTCCTGTGGCTCGACAAGGACGACAAGCCCCTGGCCTGGAAGGCCGGCTGACGCACAGCCGGCCCCCACGGCCACGGTCCCCCGACGGCCGTCCGGCTCGCCTCCCGGCCACGGAGGCGCCCGGCGGCGGCGTGGATCAGCCGGCCTGCTCCTACTCGGCCTACTGCTGCTCGGCCTGCTCCTGCTCGGCCTCCACCTGGGCGTTCCACTCGCGCTTGGCCGCCCGCCAGGCCTCGTCGCTCTGACCGAGCCGCCAGTAGCCCGAGACCGACAGCCGCTCGCGCGGGATGCCGCGCTCCACGCGCAGCAGGCGGCGCAGTTCCTTCACGAAGCCCGCCTCACCGTGGACGAACGCGGAGGCCGTGCCGGCCGGGAACTCCAGCGCGCCCACCGCCTCGACCAGCGCCTCGCCCACCGGGCGCGTGCCGCGGTGCAGCCAGCTGATCCCGGCCCTGGCGGGCGTGACGATCTTCTGCTCCTCCGCGGCGTCCGCCACCTCGATGAAGGCGTGCACCAGCGCGTCGGCGGGCATCCGCTCCAGCGCCGCGGCGATCGCGGGCAGCGCGCTCTCGTCACCGGCCAGCAGGTGCCAGTCGGCGCTCGGGTCGGGGGCGTAGCCGCCGCCGGGGCCCAGGAAGCGCACCGTCTCGCCGGGCTGGGCGCGGGCCGCCCACGGTCCGGCCAGGCCCTCGTCGCCGTGCACCACGAAGTCGACGGTCAGCTCGCACTGCGCCGGGTCCCAGGCCCGCACGGTGTACGTCCGGGTGATCGGCCGCTGCTCGGGCGGGAACTCCGCGCGGATCCGCGCGATGTCGAAGGGCTCCGGGTAGCTGACGCCCTCGGGTGCGAAGAGCACCTTGATGTAGTGGTCGGTGAACTCGGCGGCGTCGAAGTCCGCCAGCCCCGCACCGCCGAGGACCAGTCGCACCATGTGCGGCGTGATCCGCTCGGTGCGCAGCACCCGTGCTTCACGGGCCCGTGGCGTGCGGCGGGTCGGTTGGTCTGCCATGGTGTGTGCCCCCCTGGGCTTGGTGGTCGCGCTATTAGTTAGGCTTACCTAACTTAGCACTCCTGGGGGCCTCGTCGGTCAGCGCGGCGGGCCGACCCACTGGTCCAGCCCGCGGTATTCGGCGATCCGGTCACCGAGCGAGGAGGCGCGCGGGCTGCTGCCGTTCCTGACGAGGGAGCCCGTCACGGGCACCGGCCCGCCACCGCGTGGTGGCGGGCCGACGCCCGTGCCGTCAGGCCTCCCGGTTGACCGGGCTCAGGACCCGGCGGCCAGCCAGGCGGCCACGGCGGCGGCGGTGACCAGTGCGGCGTTGAGGCCGAGCCGGCGGTCCCCACCGGTCAGGTGGACGGCGACCGCCCCGCCCTGCAGCAGCACGAAGCCGATCGCCGCGGCCGGCACCAGCGCGGGCGCGATGCCGGTCAGCGGCGGCAGGACCAGGCCGGCCGCGCCGAGCACCTCCACCACGCCCAGCGCCCTGAGGGCGGCCGGCGGCAGGCGGTCCACCCAGGCCATCATCGGCCGGAGCCGATCCGGGCTGCGGACGGTCTTCAGCGTGCCCGCGTAGCCGTAGAAGAGCGCCAGCGGTCCCGCGACGATCCAGTAGGCGAGGCTCATGCGGCACCCGGGGCGGCAGTGGTCGCGGGCTCGGTCGCGTAGCGGCTCATCGCCTCGATGTTCGCCCCGGGCGTCAGCGGCCGGCCGGCGGCGAGCACCTCCGCGAGGTCACGGAAGTACTGCACGTACAGGTCGGGGGTGAACGTGCTGAGCAGGATGGCGGGTTGGTCGGTCCGGTTGGCGAAGGTGTGCGGGGTGCCGGGCGGGACGATCACGAGTGTGCCCGCCGCGGCGTCGTGGTCCTGCTCCCCGACGGTGAAGCACACGGTGCCGGAGAGGACGTAGAAGCCCTCGTCGTGCTGGGCGTGGCGGTGCTGCGGCGGCCCTTCGGTGTGCGGGGCGAGCACGGACTCGGCGATCGCGAGGCGGTGCCCGGTGTGGCTGCCGTCCTCCAGGACGCGCATCCGCGTGGTGCCCAGCACGATCGTCTCGCCCTCGCCGGGGCGCACCAGAACAACGGCGGGGGCTGTCCGGGCGCCGGTTCCGGTGCCGCTCTCGGTGCCGTCTGCCATGTCTTCTGCGAGGTCTTCGGTCATGCCCACCACTCCACCGCCGGCGCCCACCGGCTGTCCAAGACCGGTCCTGCAGCGCCGATACCGGATGGGTATCGTGGCAGCGTGGAGCTACAGACCCTGCGTTATTTCGTCGCCGTCGCCGAGGAACTCCACTTCGGCCGGGCGGCCCACCGGCTGCACATGACCCAGCCGCCGCTGAGCCGGGCGATCAAGCGGCTGGAGACCGAGGTCGGGGCCCTGCTGTTCACCCGCTCCCCCGCCGGTGTCGCGCTCACCCCCGTGGGCGCGGTGCTGCTGGACGAGGCCCGGGGACTGCTCGACCACGCCGACCGGCTCCGGGCCCGGGTGAGCGCGGCGGCCGGCGCCGCGACCGTCACCGTCGGCATCCTGGGCGACGGCACCGACCCGGGGATCTCCGGCCTGGCCGCCGCCTTCCGCCGGCGCCACCCCGGCATCGACATCCGCGTCCGCGACACCGATCTGACCGACCCCACCTGCGGGCTGCGCGCCGGACTGGTCGACGTCGCCCTGACCCGGGCGCCGTTCGACGAAACCGCCCTGACGGTCCGTACGCTCCGGGCCGACCCGGTCGGCGTGGTCCTGCGCGCCGACGATCCGCTGGCCGGCCGCGACCGGTTACGGCTGGCCGAGTTGGACGACCGCCGCTGGTTCCGGTTCCCACCGGGCACCGACCCCGGCTGGCAGTCCTACTGGCACGGTGGCATCCCGCGCGAGGGCCCGGTGGTACGGGCCGTCCAGGAATGCCTGCAGGCCGTGCTCTGGAACGGCACCGTCGGCCTGATGCCGCTCGGGCACGACCTGCCCGCGCAACTCGCCGTGGTGCCGCTGGCCGACATGGCACCGAGCCGGGTGGTGGCGGCGTGGAACGAGGGCGACGGCAACCCGCTGATCCGCTCCCTGGTCGAGCTCGCGACGGCCGTCTACCGCCGCTGAACGGTTCGGCCCCCGGACAGGGCCTGGGGCACTCGGACCGAGCCGGCCGAACCGCGCCCCGCCCTCAGTACCTGGCTCGGAGCACCGGTCCCGGCCGGACCGTGGCCCGCTACGGACCGCCCGGAGGACCGGGATCGGCTCCAAGTTACCGGCTGCCCACGGGCGTTCGCGTCTCGCTCCGCGGATATCGTTTGCACGGCTCAACCGCTCGTACGAGCATCGACCCATGCCCGTCGACCAACACCTCCTCGCCGTCTTCCTGATCACCACCTTCGTCGCGATGATCAGCCCGGGACCTGACATGCTGTTCGTCCTCGGCTGCGGGATGCGCGGCGGCGCGCGCGCCGGACTGCTCGCCACCGCCGGGGTCGCGACCAGCGAGATCGTCCACATCACGCTCGCGGCCGCGGGATTGACGGCGTTCTTCGCCGCCGCGCCGACCGCGTTCACCGCCCTGCGCCTGGCCGGCGCCGGCTACCTCGTGTACCTCGGCGTGCAAGCCATCCGCCACCGCGGCACGGAGCGGGTCGAGCCCACGGGCGCGGGCGGGGTCTCCGGTCGGCGGGCGTACCTGCGCGGGCTGCTGACGAACCTGGTGAACCCCAAGATGGTCACCTTCACCATCGCGTTCCTGCCACAGTTCGTCGACCCTCGGCTGGGCCGGGTCTGGCTGCAGTTCCTGGTCCTCGGCGCGGTGTTCGTCGTGCTCGAGTTCCTGGTGGACGGCACCGTCGGCGTGCTCGCGGGGAGGATCGGGGGCTGGCTCGGCCGACGCAGGGCCGCGCGCCGTCGGCTCGACGTGGCGACCGGCGGCGTGTTCATCGGCCTGGGCGTGCGCCTCGCCGTCGAGCGGTAGGGCCGGTCGCGGGGCCGGCCCCGGGCCGGGGTGGGCGTCGCCCGGCGTGGCGTGAGAGGCTCGCGGCATGGAACAGCGCGTACTCGGCCGCACCGGCCGTCCCGTCTCGGTGGTCGGACTCGGCACCTGGCAGCTCGGCGCGGACTGGGGGGACGTCCGGGAGGAGGACGCCCTGGCCGTGCTGGACGCCTCCGTGGAGGCGGGTGTCACGCTCTTCGACACCGCCGACGTCTACGGCGACGGCCGCAGCGAGCGGCTGATCGGCCGCTTCCGGAAGGAGCGCCCGGACGCGGAGGTGTTCGTCGCCACCAAGTTCGGCCGCCGGGTCGAGCAGCGGCCCGAGCACTACCGGCTCGCCAACTTCCGTGCCTGGGCGGACCGTTCACGGGCGAACCTGGGCGTGGAGCGGCTGGACCTGGTGCAGCTGCACTGCCCGCCGACGCCCGTCTACTCCTCCGACGAGGTGTTCGACGCCCTGGACACCCTGGTCGCGGAGGATCGGATCGCCGCCTACGGGGTGAGCGTGGAGACGTGCGCGGAGGCGCTGACCGCGATCGCGCGCCCGGGCGTCGCGAGCGTGCAGATCATCCTGAACGCGTTCCGGCTCAAGCCGTTGGAGCGGGTGCTGCCCGCCGCCGAGGCGGCCGGGGTCGGGATCCTGGCGCGGGTGCCGCTCGCCTCGGGGCTGCTGTCGGGCCGTTACGGCAAGCAGACCGTCTTCGCCCCGGACGACCACCGCACCTACAACCGCCACGGCGAGGCCTTCGACCAGGGCGAGACCTTCTCCGGGGTGGACTTCGCGACGGGCGTCGAGGCGGCGGCGGAGTTCGCCGCGCTCGCGCCCGAGGGCGCGACGGCCGCCCAGACGGCGCTTCGCTGGATCATCCAGCAGCCGGGCGTGACGACGGTGATCCCCGGGGCCCGCAACGTCGAGCAGGCCCGGGCGAACGCGGCCGCCGCCGCGCTGGCGCCGCTGCCGACGGCCACCCTCGACGCCGTCCGGGAGCTGTACGACCGCCGGATCCGGCCGCAGGTGCACGACCGCTGGTAGCCCGGGCCCGCCGCGCGGGCAGACCAACGGAGCAGGGGCGGCCCGAACACGGGCCGCCCCTGCTCCGTCACCGCTCCGCACTCCCGGCCGGGCCGGACGGGCGGAGGGGCGGGCGGGCGGGCGAGTTGGTCACCCGCAGTGGGGCGTCACTGCCAGACGCGGTAGACCGCGTCGCGTGCCTGGCCGAGGTACTGCTGGTAGGTGCCGAGCTTCCAGGCCGCCCAGGAGGCCCAGCCCCGGCCGGTGCCGTCGGTGTCGATCCTGAAGGCCTTGCGGGCCGACCAGCCCATGTCCTGCCAGTTCTCGGCGGTGACGACCTCGGCGTCGTGGTAGTGGACCTCGGGGTACCACCGCTCGTTGATCTGCCAGGCGCCGAGGTCCTTGGTACCCGGGTCGGGGTCGGTGGGCTGGTTGGTGTGGACGGCCAGCCGGTCGCAGCCGGACTCGGCCATGGCGATCGCGACGGCGTAGATCGCGTCGTCGTTGCGGCCCTCGCCGGACTTGTCCTTCGCGAAGCCGGCGAGTTGGGCCTCCCGGGCGCAGGCGTCGATTCCGCTCTGGTCCCCGGCGGCATGGGCGGTGAAGCTGGTCGAAGTGAGCGTGAGCGCCAGGGCGACAGCCGAACCGGTCAGCAGTGCGCGGGTTTTGCGGAGCACGAGTGTTCTCCCTTCGGCGCCGGCCCGGGTCGGGCCGGGTTCGAGGAGGGACGCTAGGCGGCACGGGTAGACAGACGGTCAACGCGGGAGACGCGCGGTCCGGTCCCGGTGCGGCCCCGGTGCGGTCCCGGTGCGGTCCCGGTGCGGTCCCGGTGCGGTCCCGGTGCGGTCCCGGTGCGGTCCCGGTGCGCCAGAGGGTCCGGCGGGTGGGGTGCCCCACGAAAGGCCTTGCCCCCGACACCCCCGGCTCCATATGCTCGGATCCGAGTAATCGACACCTAGTAGTCCCTCGCGTCGACCCACCGGAGCCCCATGGCCACCCGTCAGCACCCCGCCCCCGCCACTGCCACCGCCCAGCAGTCTCCGAAACGCCCCGCCAACGCCCTCGCCCTCGCCCTCCTCGGGCTGCTGCTGGAGCAGTCGATGCACCCCCACGCCATGGCCGGCGCGCTGCGCGAGCGCGGTATGGAGCGCGCGTTCAAGCTGACCACCGGCTCGCTCTACGACACCGTCCGCGCGCTCGCCCGGGACGGCTGGATCGAGGCGGACGGCACCGAGCAGGTCGGCAACCGCCCGGCCCGCACCGTCTACCGCCACACCCCCGCCGGACGGGCCGGCTTCACCGACTGGCTCGACGAGCTGATCCGGCGGCCCTCCCCCGAGTACCCGCGGTTCCTCTCCGCCGTCGGCTACCTCGGCGCGCTGGGCCGCGACCGGGCGGCGGAGGCGCTGCGCGAGCGGGCAGCCGCCCTGCGGGAGAGCATCGCGCGGGACGCCGAGGGCTACCGCGCGGCCCGCGAGGAGCACGGCGCGCCGCGCCTGTTCGTCATCGAGGCCGAGTACGCCGCCGCCATGGCACAGTCCGAGCTGGCCTGGGTGGAGCGCACCGCCGAGGAGATCGAGCGCGGGACGCTGACCTGGCCGGACCAGGGGCCCCGAGGCGGCCGGACGGGGGCGGACGATGAGTGACCACGCCAAGGAGCCCGAGACCGTCGATGTCCTGGTGGTCGGCGCCGGGCCCGCCGGACTGGCCCTCGCCGGGGAGCTGGGGCGCGCCGGGGTACGGGCGCTGGTCGTGGAGCGGGAGCCCGAACCACCCGGCCACTGCCGCGGGTTCAACCTCAACGCCCGGAGCCTGGAACTGCTCGACCGCCGGGGCCTGGCCGAGCGCTTCCTCGCCGAGGGGCCGACCGTACCGACGACCGTGTTCGTCGGAGCGTCCCGGCTCGACCTCGCCGCCATGCGTGCGAAGCACCGCTACGTCCTGGGCATCCCCCAGACCCGGGTCGAGGAACTGCTCGCCGAGTGGGCCGTCGAATCGGGTGCCCGCCTGGTCCGCGGCCGACGCCTCACCGGGCTTCGACAGGACGGTGCCGGCGTGACGGTCGAGGTCGACGGCACGGACGGCCCGTCGACCGTGCGCTGCCGGTGGCTGGTCGGCTGCGACGGGGGCCGCAGCACGGTGCGCAAGGCGGCCGGGATCGGCTTCCCCGGGACGCCCGCCCGGAACTTCACCCTGCTCGGGGACGTGGTGCTCGCCGACCCTTCGGCCGTCCCGTTCGGCCCCCACACCGGGCCCGGCGGCCGCTCGGTGTTCGCGATCCCGCGCCCCGGCTACGTCCGCCTCCTCACCGCCGACCCGGCGCCGCCCGCGGACCCGCACGAGCCGGTGTCGCTCGACTCCTTCCAGCGCGCGGTCGACGCCGCGCTGGGCCGCCGGGCCGAGATCGCCCAGGCCCGGTGGCTGACCCGGTTCGGCGACGCGGCCCGGCTCGCCGAGCGGTTCCGGGCCGGCCGGGTCCTGCTCGCCGGGGACGCCGCGCACATCCACCCCCCGGCCGGCGCCATCGGCGTCAACGCGGCCCTCGACGACGCCGTCAACCTGGGCTGGAAACTCGCCCTGGTGGCGCGCGGGCAGGCCCCGGACACGCTGCTCGACACCTACCACGACGAACGCCACGCGGCTGGCACCCGGCTGCTCCGCAACACCCGCGCCCAGGCCGTACTCGCCCGGGCGGACGGGGACGACGACGACCGGCTGGCGCCCGTCCGCGAACTGCTCGCCGAGCTCGCCGAATCCGCCGACACGGCAGGGCCGTTGGCCGAAGCGATCACCGGTGTCGCCACCCGCTACCCCGCCTCCGGCGACCCCGAACACCCCTGGGCAGGACGGCTGGTGCCGGACCTCCCCCTCGGCCCGACCGGCCGGGACCGCCTCACCGCACTGCTGACCCGCACGCCCGGCGGCGCCCTGCTGCTCGACGGCACCGCCCCGCACTCCGCCACCCTCGCCACCGCCGCCCACCCCTGGGCGGACCGGGTCACCACCGCCCACACCCACCCGCACACCCACCCGCACACCCCGCACCGCGCCGAAGCGATCCTGGTCCGCCCGGACGGGCACGCGGCCTGGATCGGCACACCGACCACACCCGCCGACGTGGCGGCGGAGGAGCTACGGGCAAGCCTCGCCCACTGGTTCGGGCCACCGGCGGCAACCGGCTGACGCGCGGCGCCGTCTCCGCGCCGTCCAGCAGTACGTAGTTGTACGACCGGTGCGCCGTGATCTCCCGCTCGTGCCGTGCCAGGTCCACCCCGTTGGCCTCGGCCGTCGTCGTCTCCGCCGGCCAGCCCCGGGCCGGCCCGAAGATCCCGAACAGGCGCTCCCACGAGCCCATCACGGCCGGAGAGTCCATCGGCGCGTCCGCCTCCCGGATCGTCCGTCCCGTCCACGCCCCGCCGAGCAGCGGCATGTGGACGGGATGGACGAGGTCAGCAGGAATCCAGGTCACGGCCCCGCGGCTATCCACGAACCCGCCGTGAACCCACCGGATATCCGGCACGCAGCCCGGCGCCCGCCCCGCCCTGGTGGACCACGCCACTCGCACCTGTCCGGACCCTCGGCCTTGGCCGGCATCACGCCTTGGGTGACTTGTAGATGTCGGCAGCCATCGCTCCCAGTTGCTTGTTGGCCCTGAGCGCGAGGTCGATGGCATCACTCACGGAGTTACTGGGCACCGGGATGTTGTTCACGTATATCGCGAAGACATAGCGGTGGCCGTCCTTCGCGTCGATGTATCCGGCGAGCGCCTTCGTGCCGAGAGCCAGCTTTCCCTTGTCGCCGCTGACCAAGGTGCCGGTCTTCGCCCGGATGTGCCCTGCGGCAGGGTCGGTGTGCTCGATGACATCGGCGAGCGAGCCATCGACCCCCATGCTCGGCATGGAGCCGTAGAAGGCGTCGAAACCGTCCTGCCGGGCGAGGTAGCGCAGCAAGGAGATCTGCGCGGTCGGCGTCGCCTTGTCGCCGGGGAGCCCCTGGGCGTCGACGAGTGTGAACGACTGCGGATGGACACCGGCGCGAGCCAGGAAGTCCCGCTCGATCGTCATCCCGTCCGCATAGGTCCGTTGGCCGTGCTGCACGGCCATCAGAGGCGGCAGAAGATTCGCTCCGAGGTTGTGGCTGACCTTGTTGATCAGCTTGGCGTACTCCTTGAAGGGCGGCGAGGTGTAGGTCGCCGCTACCGGCATGGCTTGCACGTCCTTCGACGGCGGGAGCTTGCCGCTGGGGTTATCTCCCACCACCGGGGAAGTCACGCCGACGCCATTGCGGGCCAGCGCCTCGATGAGGACGGTTCGGGCGAAGGCCTCCGGGTCGGGGACCTGGTACGTGGTCACGAAGGGGGCCTTCGCATCCGCGGGTACCGAACCCCGCACCCGGATGTGCCCAGGGGTGACGCTCTCGGTCGTCACCGTCGGCTTGCTGCCGGCGGGCGCGGTCGTCACCTGTGCGTCGACGGTGAAGGCCGCCGTCTTCGGACGCCAGTCGACCTTCGCCGCCTCGCCCGGTGCGCCCGGTGTGATGAGCACGTCGATCAGGTTGTCATTGATGACGGTCGGGGTGATGGGCACCCCGCCGATCGACACCGGATCCCAGAGTCGATCGTCGATCACCACGTCGCCGTCAACCTGACGGACACCGCTCGCGGCAATCTGTCGAGCCAGTTCGTCGATGCCGGCCAGCGGATCCTCTTGAGTGAGGGTCGCCATTCCGGGTACGGCATTGGCGTCGTAGTGGTCGAAGTCGGGTACGTCGAGCGTTCCGGACGCGGTGGTCCGCCCACCGAGTGTCAGATCGCCGCTGCCGACCATGATCAGGTTTCCGGAAAGCCGTCCGTCGGGCGACAGGGTGCCTGAGTGGACGACCGGAGTGCGGAAGCGGTGGTCGCCGCCCAGGGCGTCGAGCGCGGCACTCACCGCGAAGGTCTTGGCCGTCGAGCCGGTCATGAACTGAGAATCGGCGCCCTTCGATTGGACGACTTCCCCGGTCCTGAGGTCGGCTACCTGCACACCCCACTCGCCTGACGACCACGGTGCCGTGTTCATGATTTTCTGCAGGTCGGCACTGACCCGCGGAGCACCGTGCGGCGGAGGAGCGGAGTGGTCCGTGGGGTTCTTGGAGCATGCCGACATCGTGATGGCGGCCGCCATCGACGTGGCAACGATCAGGGTTGTACGCGGCCGCACCCGGCGGGCCATGCGCTGGAAGATGCGTGAGGAGCTGCTGGACATCGTTTCTTTCCTGAGATCCCGGCTGGAGGAAGTGCTCCAGCGATACGAATGGTCAGCGCCCCGATTCAGGAGCGCAGAGCCCGTGCTGCGACAGTGCGCGATACGCGGACGGCTTGGAGGGCCAGCGCAAGGCAGGTGGTCACGAGGGTTACGGCGGCGAGCGCACCGAGTGTGGGCCAGGGGAGACCGTGCAGAACCCGGACGACGCTGATCTTGGCCCCCACGGCGACGGTGGCACTGCTCACCGCGATCGAGATCGCGCCGAAGACGATCGCCGTCCCGGCGTAGATCACTCCCTCGTAGATCGTCGATCGGGTGAGCACACCCGGCCGGGCACCGGCGACCGTCACGATGGCGGAGTCACGGGTGCGTTCCCGCCCGACCAGCGCGATCACAGCGAGACCGCCGACCCAGGACACGACGAAGACCCAGCCCAGCACGACCAGGACGTCGCCCAGCCTGGCGGTGCTTCCGGGCATGACGTTCCCCATCACCATGAAGAGCCCGACGAACGACAGGGAGAGCGCGAAGGGCAGCACAGTGGTGACGCTTCTTGTCGCGCGGGTCCGGCACGACTGCACGGCCAGGTGCCAGGCGACGCCGCGCGACGGCACGAATGCGGTCCAGAACTTCATCAGCGGCGTGAGCACCCACGGCCCCATCAGCAGCGACAGGCAGATGAGAAAGAGATCACCGGCGAAAGCGAAGGCCGTCCGCTGCGCGATCCCGCCGCCGAGGTCGAGTCCCAGCCCGGGGATCCACATCCCGACCACACCGGCCAGGAGGCAGAAGGCTAGAACGCTGCGAGCGACGCCGGACCGGGCCGGCGGATCGGCGAGATCCCGGAAGGCACGCATCTCCGGTGTCCTGGCGGCACGGCGGGTGACTCCCCAGCCGCCGAGCAGACACGGAACCACTCCGGACAGCACGCTCGCGCCGAGGTGCCAAAGCTGGAATCCGACGGTGGCTCCGTGCAGGTCGAGTCCCGTCGTCTTCCACTGCCTGAGGGCGATGCTCGCGACGACAGGGGCGAGCGGTACCGCCAGCGCGCCGGCCATCGTGCCGAGGACGACCAGCTCTGTGCGCAGCACGGTTCTGACTCGGTTGCGCGGGATCCCGAGGATCACCCACAGGGCGTGTTCGCGCCGCTGGGTCGTCAAGGTCAGACCGACGGCGGATGCGACGATGCCCACGGCGGCAAGCACGGTGAAGAAGACGATGTTGCCGCCGAGCGCGATCGACGCGGAGACCATCCGCGCATCACCTGCCGCCCGCGCCGCCGAGACGGCGCTGAACATGGCGATGACCGAGCCGGCCGAGCAAGCTGCGCCGACCGCTGCGCACACCAGGGTCCACAACCACATGGACGCCTGCAGGCGAACGTCTGACAGGACGAGGCGCATCACGATGCCTCCTCACCGGCTTCGTCCTCCGACTGCGCCGCGAGGACGGCATCGCTCACCGTGTGGGAGTCGCCGCCGGGGATGACGGAGTGCACCCGCCCGGACCCCATCACCACGACCTGGTCGGCACGTGCGGCCGCGTGCGGGTCGTGTGTGACCATGAGCACCGTGGTTCCCTGCGCGGGAAGTGCCTGCAGCCAATCGAGCACGACGTGACCCGACTTGAGGTCGAGCGCACCGGTCGGCTCGTCGGCGAAGACGACCCGCGGCTGGTTCGCGACGACCCGGGCCACCGCGACGCGCTGACGTTCACCTCCGGAGAGCCGGTCGGGGCGCCGCCGCGCGTGCTTGGCGATACCGAGCCTCGACATGGCGTCATCGACCCGCGACTTGGGCACCCGGCGGCCGGCAAGTCGCGCCGGCAGGGCGATGTTGTCCTCGACCGTCAGTGAGCTGACGAGGTTGTACTCCTGGAAGATGAAACCGATGTTCTCGCTGCGAAACGCGGCCCGCTTGCGAGGGCTGAGCGCCAGGACATCCGTGCCGAGGGTCTCCACGGAACCTGCGGTCGCTTGCTCCAGGCCGGCTGTGCAGAGCAGGAGCGTCGACTTGCCCGACCCGGAGGGGCCGACGATGGCGGTCAGCCGGGCTTCAGGAATGTCCAGGTCGATATCGTGCAATATGCGTGTCGTTTCGCGACGACGGCCGGGGATGGGGAAGTCCATTCGAAGGCCGCGCAAACGAATGCACGGTGTGGAAGTGGCGGCTGGAATAAGCATGCCTCAAGCTAAACAGGGCTCGACCGGAGCCGCACGGGTCCGTGCACTACTTGAAGGTAGACCCAGGTCTACCTTTGTGAGATTCGAAAGATGCTACAATGCTGATCATGGCGCAGATC
This sequence comes from Kitasatospora sp. NPDC030952, assembly GCF_055571335.1. Classification (NCBI taxonomy): domain Bacteria; kingdom Bacillati; phylum Actinomycetota; class Actinomycetes; order Kitasatosporales; family Streptomycetaceae; genus Kitasatospora; species Kitasatospora sp. NPDC030952. The sequence continues at coordinate 9,100 of NZ_JBVIFM010000023.1, read as the reverse complement.
CAGGTGGCCCGGAGGGTCCTGACGGAATGCCTTGCCTCAATGGCCTTCCCGATTCTGCTGCTTTCCATTCTCATCGCACCGGTCTCAGTCCCGGTGGTGGCGGAGGTGGACCGTTCGCGAGCGCGGTTGTGCGGCGTCGAGACGATGCCCCTGCGGCCCGCCAGCCAGAACTGGGCGCAATGGGTGGCGCTCCAGCTGCGCTCACGGTCGATATGGCGCACTGACTTCCCGGTTTTCGTCACCGCCGTGCTGCTGTCCGCACTGTCGTTTGCAGCGGCCTTCTTCGGATTCATCGGCTCTCTCGCACTGGTGCTCTCTCCGGTCTTCTGGCTCTTCCACGTCGCGGCGGAGGTCGGGCCGTTCACCCCGAAATCCGTACGGGAATCCCTGCTGGCGATGCCGGTAGGCGTTGTTCTCGGCGGGGTCACCGCGAGCGTGCTGACCGGCATATCCCTTCTTCGCGACCTGGCCCTGCGGGCCTTTTCCAGGAGCCGGGATCCGGACCTGCTCACGAAACTGGAGGAGCTCCGTACCAGTAGGGCCTCGCTGACCGCTGCTTTCGAATTCGAACGTCAGCGCATCGAGCGCGATCTGCACGACGGCGCCCAACAGGAGCTGGTCGCCGTCGTCATGCGCCTGGGGATGCTGGAAGCCACAGCTACAGCTACAGCCACGGCCGCCGACCGGGAACGAATCGTGCAGCTGGCACGGCAGGCCCAGGCTCAGGCGGAGCGCGCACTCGAACGGCTGAGGGACACGGTGCGCGACATCCACCCCCGTGAACTGAGCGACCTCGGTCTCATCGCCGCGGTCCGGGAGCTGGTCGCGCGATCGCCCCTGCGGGTCGAATTGACCACCACCGGCGATGACACCCAGCTTTCGTCACCGACTGCAACGGCCGTATACTTCACGGTGTCCGAGGCCCTGACGAACATCGCGAAGCACGCAGGCGTGGAAAGCGCTCGAATCGATCTGCGGTGCACCGTGACCGACGTACACGTGCGCGTGCACGACGATGGTGCCGGCGGTGCGAGAATCGACGCGGGCTCCGGGCTTGCCGGACTACGCGAGCGGATGCGAAGCGTCGGCGGGGATATCGAAATTCTCAGCCCGGCGGGTGGCGGAACGGAGGTCGTAGCGTCTGCCCCCGGTCAACCCCCGTGGTGATGAAATCGAGTAGGGCGAGCCGATAGGGAAATGGCCATGAGAATTGTCCTGGCAGACGACAGCGTACTGATACGCGCCGGCATCCGGGAAATTCTGACTTCCAGCGCTCATGATGTGATCCGCGAATGCGAGGACGCCAACGAGCTGGTCGCCGCCGTCGATGAACTGGCGCGTGCCGGCCTCGCCCCGGACGTGGTGATCACAGATGTTCGCATGCCCCCCAGGAACACCGATGACGGACTCCGCGCCACTATCGACCTGCGATCGCGGTACCGGGATCTGCCGGTGCTGGTTCTCTCCGCCTATGTCACGGGCCCGTATGTACGGGAGCTGCTGAACGGTCCGGGCGCTGACGGAGCCGTCGGGTACCTGCTGAAGGAGAAGGTGGGCAGAGTCGCCGACTTCCTGCGCGCCATTGAGACGGTCGCCGGAGGCGGGGTCGTGATCGACCCCGAGGTCGTTCGCCACGTCACGCGCGCGGACTCGCCACAAGGGCCGCTCGCCCGGCTCACCGATCGCGAACGAGAGGTGCTCGCCCTCATGGCCGAAGGGCGCTCCAACGCGGAAATCGCGACGAAGCTTTTTCTTTCGGGGGCTTCGGTGAGCAAGCATGTGGCGAACGTCTTCGTCAAGCTCGGTATGCCTCCCGACGAGGACAACCGACGCGTGAAGGCTATTCTGACCCGGTTCGAATACCACTAGATGAATGAGTCGGATCGCGGGCCTGGCCGCGACCATGACGAAGGGTCCCCGTTGGTCGGTCTGTGAAGACGAACCCGGACACCCTTCTGACAGCCCTGTACGTTTTCATCGACGATCACGTGGCCTGTTCCCGTACCTGCCCGGCCGATCCGGCTACAACAAGCGCCTGATCGCGGCCGGCCCGCTCATCTCGCAGGCCATCGAAGCGCCGGCCCGGCAGGCCCCGACCTGGCACGACGACCTGCGGCTGATCGAATGCTCGGCCGTGACCGGCACCTCGTGCGCCAGGGGCAGGTGATCCTCGGCGACAAGGGCTTCTCCGGGGCCGGCCCGAGTCCGCCAGTGGATCGAAGCCGTCATCGACACCCTCAAGGGCCAGCTCAGCCTGGAACAGCACGGCGCCCGCACCGAGGCTGGCGTCCTCGCCCGTACCGGTCAGCGACTGCTCGCCCTCGCCGCCGCGATCCGGCACAACTGGAACGCCGGCGCCGAGATCAAGCGCTCACTCATCGCCTATGACCACTGAGGACATCGGACTCATTCATCTAGGGTGCGTATTTGGTCGTGATCAAGCGGCTCTGGTGAGGTCCTTGCTCCAGATCATCGCGCCACGAAGGTGGAGGCCGGCGAGGTAGCTCTCCGGGGTCTTGTCATAGCGTGTGGACCCGTGCCGGAGTCACCGATGGCCGTGAGGGACCGCGACCACCTGGCCTTCCTGGACAGTGTGCTTTCCCAGGAACAGCGAACCGGGCTGTTGGCGAGCCTGCACGGGATGCGCGAGCACGCGGAGCGGTTCTACGCACTGCTGGACAGCCTCGCCAACACCGGCCCGGACGATCCGCTGGTGGAGCGTGCCGCAGAGGAATTGGCCGCACTCCTACCCGACGACCTGGTCACGCACTTCTCCCACCGCGGCGTCGGCACCGTCGGAGAGGCTCTCCTCGCGGATCTCACCCCGGCCCAAGCCACGGCGCTCCGCCACGCGCTACAGCGGGCGGCCCGACGCCAGGAAGGACCATCATGACGACCCCCGAAATCCTGACGGTCCCCCCGGACCGGCCTGTTGCCCCCACGCGCGGTCCCCTCCTGCGCGGGCTCCGGAGCGTCGCCCTCCCCCCTCAGGCCGCGCTGGCCGTCTGCCTGCTGGCAGGGGTTCCGGTACCAGCTGCGGTCACCCTCGGCGCCAGGGTCCTCCTGCTGGCCGCGCTCGGTGCGGAGGTCCACAGGTGGCTGCAACTACGCAAACACGGGCTGTCCCCGCGTGAGGCGCTCACCTGCATGATTCCCGCGCCGGTACTGCGGTTCGCCACCCACGAGCTGCGACTCATGGTGAGTCTCGTCCACTGGATCGGCCGCAGGCGGCACGGAGTTGAGGGTGCTGATGCCGTCTGCCCACACGGCCGCGACCAGGCTGCTCCGATGTACGGCCTCGCGTCCGTGTGCGTCGCCGAGACCGTCGCCGTGTCCCGGCGCGACAACCCCAACCGCGAGCTCACCCGGCAACCAGACCTCGCCATCGCCGCCATCCGGCGCCTCAGCATCGACCGCGTGCGCCCAGGCCGTCACCACGCCGTCCCGCCGTCCCGCCGTCCCGCCGTCCGCGGTGAACACCGAGTCGACCGCGGGCGCCGCAGAAGACGCAGCCCTTGTCACCCCTTCCCGGAGTCGAGGGCTGTGGTCAGCCGTTGAGCATCCGCATTCCTTCGGGGCCGTAGCGGTCGCCGGTCACGGCGCCGGGCGGGGCCACCGCCTCGATGGCGGCGATGTCGTCCGGGGTGAGGGTCACCTGTGTCGCGGCGATGTTCTCCTCGAGGTAGCGGCGGCGCTTGGTTCCGGGGATGGCGACCGCGCCCTGGTGCTGCACCCAGGCGAGCGCGAGCTGCGAGGGGGTGACGTCCTTGTCGGCGGCGATCCGCCGGACCTCGCGGACGACGTCCAGGTTCCGCTGGAAGTTCTCGCCCTGGAACCGCGGGTCGGCGCGGCGCCAGTCGTCCTCGGCGAAGTCGTCGGCGCTGGTGATGGCCCCGGACAGGAAGCCGCGCCCGAGCGGGGAGTAGGCGACCAGGCCGATGCCCAGCTCCCGCAGGGTGTCGCGTACGCCGTCGTGTTCGATGCCGCGCTCGAAGAGCGAGTACTCGGTCTGGACCGCGGTGATCGGGTGGACGGCGTGGGCCCGCCGGATGGTCCGGGGGGCTGCTTCGGACAGGCCGATGTGGCGGACCTTGCCCTCGGCGGCCAGCTCTCCCATGGCGCCGACGGTCTCCTCGATGGGGACCTGGGGGTCGATCCGGTGCAGGTAGTACAGGTCGACGTGGTCGGTGCCCAGGTGGCGCAGCGAGCGGTCCAGTGCGCGGCGGATGTAGTCCGGGCGGCCGTTGAGGCCGAGCATCTGCCCGTCGTCGGTGATCTCCATACCGGTCTTGGTGGCGACGGTCGCCGCGTGGCGGTTTCCGGTGAGGGCCTTGCCCAGGAGCTGTTCGTTGCGGAAGGGGCCGTAGCTCTCGGCCGTGTCCAGCAGGGTGACGCCGAGTTCCAGTGCCCGATGGATGGTGGCCAGTGATTCCGTTTCGTCGGTGGCGCCGTAGAAGGCGCTCATGCCCATGCAGCCGAGGCCCTGGACGCCGACGGTCAGTCCTTGGCTGCCGAGCGTGCGCTGTTCCATGGTTTCCCTCCGGTGGTTGTGTGCGGGGTGTCGGGCCGGTAGTTCGGCGCGATCTCCGGTGCGGGGTGGCTGTCAGTCGGTGCCGGCGGTGACCGGCTCCCAGCGGGTGTACTCCTCCAGGAGTTCGGCGACGTGGCCGCGGACCATCTCCAGGCCGGCGGTGGCCAGTGCCAGGTGCAGCGGGGGCTCGTCGGCGCCGGTGATGTCGACGACGGCCGCCATGGACCGGGCGAGGTCGCCGCGTACCGCCTGCTCGTCGAATTGGGCCATCATGGCCCGGGATTCGTCGTAGTCCGGGATGGTCCTGGCCGGGGGCTTGGAGCCGGCGGTGAAGCCGGTGTCGAAGCCGGCCGGTTCGGCCAGGGTGACGTGGATGCCCAGCGGGCCCACCTCTTTGGCCAGTCCCTCGGTCAGGTTCTGTACGGCGCTCTTGGAGGCGCAGTACACGGCCATGGTGGGCAGGCTGACGTGGCCGCCCATCGAGCCGATGTTGATGATGTGGCCGGATCCGCGTTCCCGCATGCCGGGGAGTAGGGCTTGGACCACTTGGACGATGCCCACCACGTTGGTCTCGAACTGGTCCCGCACCTGGGCGGGGCTGATCTCCTCGACGGCGCCGAGCTGTCCGTAGCCGGCGGCGTTGACGACGGCGTCGACGGCGCCGAACCTCTCGACGGCCTCGCCGACGGCCCTCTCGATGGTGGTGGCGTCGGTGACGTCGAGACGGGTGACCAGTACGGCGGCGAGATCGGCGAAGGCCGGGTTCGCCTTCGCGGTGTCGCGCATGGTGGCCACGACGTTCCAGCCGCGCGCGGCGTAGGCGAAGGTCAGTGCTTCACCCATGCCGGAGGACGCGCCGGTGATCAGAACGGTCTTCGTGCTCATGGTGTCTCCTCGTTCGGCAGCGACACCTTCACTATACAGTTTCGACGAACTCTGTATAGTGCGCATGGTTGGTATGGTTTGCGTATGACGCAGTCCCCCGGAGACCCCCAACGCCGCGAGCAGGTCCTCGCGGCCGCGCTGACCGTCTTCGCCACCTTCGGCTACCGCAAGACCTCGATGGACGCGGTGGCCCAGGCGGCCGACATCTCCCGCCCCGGCCTCTACTTCCTGTTCTCGAACAAGGAGGAGCTGTTCCGCGCGACCATGCGACAGGCGCTGGAGCAGGCCCTGGGCGACGCCCGCGCGGCGCTGACCGCGCCCGACGCGGACCTCGACGCGCGGGTGGTGGCCGCCCTCGACGCCCACATGGGCCGATACGTCGGCACGCACATCAACGCCGGCATCGAAGAACTGCTGGAGAGCGCCACGGCACCGCTCGCGGCCATGTACGACGACTACCGGACCGCCTTCGTCGACGCGCTCACCGACACCATCGCAGCCTCCGGCCGGCCCACCGGAAGTGTCACGGCACGCCAGATCGCCGAGGTCCTGCAGGCCGCCGCCGAGGGATGGAAGCACCGCGTCGCCGACCGCCCGGAGTTCGTCGCCAGGCTCACCACCACCGTCGACGTCGCCCTGCGGCCGTAGGACCCGCCCGCGAACCGACTCCGTGCGACAGCACCGGCCACGGTCGCTGCCGCGCCCCTCCTGTACGAGCCGTGAGAGAGGCCATGCGTTGAAGGTGATCCTGTTCGGGGCGTCCGGAATGGTGGGCCAAGGTGTGCTGCGCGCGTGCCTGGAGGATCCCGGGGTGACCGAGGTCCTCGCCGTCGCCCGGCGCCCGCTCGGCCGCACGGCCCCCAAGCTCCGCGAAGTCCTCCACACCGACTTCACCGACCTCACCCCGATCGCCGGGGAACTGGCCGGGGCCGACGCGTGCTTCTACTGCCTGGGCGTCTCCGCGGCCGGCCGCGACGCCGCCGAGTACGAGACCATCACCTACACGTACACCGTGGAAGCCGGGCGCGTGGTGGCCGCCGGCAACCCGGGCCTGACCTTCGTCTACGTCTCCGGCGAAGGCACCGACAGCACCGAACAAGGACGTTCGGCCTGGGCCCGCGTGAAGGGCCGCACCGAGAACGCCCTGTTCGCGATGGACATGCACGCCTACGCGTTCCGGCCCGGGTGGATCCAGCCCGTCCACGGCGAGACCTCCGGCACCCGCTGGTACCGCGTGATGTACCGCCTCACCTCCTGGCTGTACCCGGTGCTCCGCCGCGTCGCCCCGCGCTACGTGACCAGCACCGAGCAGATCGGCCGCGCCATGCTCGCCACCACCCGCCTGAACGGCGCCCAGCCCCGTATCCTGCGGACCGCGCGGATCAACCAGCTGGGCGCCTGACCGAGCCGAGGAACGAGGAGCACCATGAGCACCCACGCACCCACCGCGGCGGCGGAGGCCGCCGACCGGCTCGCCCTGCGCGAACTGGTCGACGCCTACGCGCACTGCGCCGACCGGCGCGACGCGAAGGGCCAGATGGCCCTGTTCACCGAGGACACCCGCTTCGTGGTCCACATGGACGCCCGCGACCCTCAGCCCACCCAGGAACTGCGCGGCCGCGCCTCGCTGGCACCGGTGTTCGACGCGCTCAACGCGTACGCCGCCACCACCCACTTCAACGGCCAGAGCACCATCACCCTGGACGGCGACCACGCGACCGGCGTGACCTACTGCCTCGCCCACCACCTGACCGAGGCCGACGACGGATCGCGCACGCTGATGATCGCCTCGATCCGCTACCTCGACACCATGGTCAAACGCACCGGGACATGGCTGTTCGCGGAACGCCTGCTGATGGTCGACTGGACCGACACCCGCCCCTCCCGGCCCTGAGAAGGCCCGCGACCCCGGTGACCGACGCTCACGCACGCTGGACACGCCTACGCCACCGGCTGTGGCAACCACCGCGCCCGCACGGCGAACAGCCCCTCGACCGCACCGTCAGCCCACTCGAACTGTTCTACGACCTCGTCGTGGTCGTGCTCGTCGGGCAGGCCGCCCACCAACTCGCCGCACAGCCGACCTGGCGCGGACTCGCCCAGTTCGCCGCCGTCTTCACGTTGATCTGGATCGCATGGCTCAACGGCAGCCTCTACCACGAACTGCACGGCAGGGAGGACGCGCGCGGCCGAACGGTCCTGCTCGTCCAGGCACTCGCCCTGGTCCCTTTCGGGGCGTTCGTCCCCCGCGCGGGCGACCGCACCGGCATCGCCTTCCCGGTCAGCGGCGCCGTCCTGTTCGCCGTCCTCACCCTGGTCTGGGCACCGGCCGGACGGCAGAGCCCACCCGAATACCGCAGGACCAGCCGGACCTTCGTGGCCGGAACCGCCGCCTGCGCCGCCGTCCTCGCGGCCACGGCGCTCCTCACCCCCGACGCCCGCCTCGCCGTGTGGCTCCTCCTGACCGCCGCCTACCTCGTCGGGCTCGGCACCATCCTCGCGACGTCCCAACCCGGCCTCGCCATCACCCCCGCACTCATCGAACGCTTCGGCCTGTTCATCATCATCGTGCTCGGCGAAACGGTCGTCGGCGTCGTCGACGGCCTCGGCCACGAACCGCCGAACACGCTCACCACCACCGTCGCCCTCGCCGCGATCGTCGTCGGATTCGGCGCCTGGTGGACCTACTTCGACTTCGTCGGCCACCGCCCACCCCGGCCGAACCGGGCCGACACCACCCGCTGGATCCTCACCCACCTGCCGATGACCGCCTCCATCGCAGCGATCGGAGCAGCCATGCCCGGCCTCGTCCAACACGCCCACAACGGACGCACCCCGGCCCCCACCGCCTGGCTCATCGGCGCCGGCACAGCCGCCGCACTCGCCACCGCCATGGTCCTCGCCGGCACACTCAAGCAATGGCACCACCAGCGCGTCCTGTACCGCCGCCTCGCCTGCATCAGCGCCGTCGTCGCGGGCCTGTGCACCGCCCTCGCAGCAGCACGCCCCGCCCCGTTGCTCCTGGGGCTGTCCCTCATCGCCCTGCTCGGCATCCCCTGGGGCTACGCCGTCGCACACCAGACGATCCACCCGTCACCCGACTCCGGCGACGCGGCCACCGCCCCGCCGCACCCGCGACCGTAGAACCCCGTCCCGACAGGAAAGACTCGCGACGCCCCCGGACGCGCCCATCTTCGACTGAGCGGGTGGCGAGCGAGCTCGGCAAAGCGCGGCAGGCCGCAGTCACGATCCGGCCCGCGAGGCCGACCAGGGGCAGCAGGGCGGTCGAGACCTTCTCGCCGAGCTTCGCGAGCGGCGGGCCGGCCGCTTGTGCCGCATCAGACAACCTTCGCCTCGTTGTAGGGGTCGTCCGAATCCCCGGCCCGGAAATGATCCGGAGCCGCCCTCGCGCACCATTCCCTGCGGCCGGAGAGCCCCAGTAAGGTAGCCGAGTTGACGAACAGTTGGGGGAGCAATGGCGGCTGATGCACAGCTTCTCGTCGGACGGTACCGATTAGGGTCCGTATTCGGTTGTGATCAATTTGCGGGTTTCGCCCTCGCGGTTGCCCCTGATCCGGTAGACCGTGGCGCGTGACCCGTGTGCAACTGACCGACAGTGAGTGGGAGTTCATCGAGCCGTACTTGCCGATCGGCGAGTACGGCCCCTACCCCGAACGGCTGCGC
>NZ_JBVIFM010000022.1:0-156127 GCF_055571335.1 Kitasatospora sp. NPDC030952 | reverse complement strand
GGTTACATTCCGAACCCGGAAGCTAAGCCTCACAGCGCCGATGGTACTGCAGGGGGGACCCTGTGGGAGAGTAGGACGCCGCCGAACAATTCTTCGAGAGAAGCCCCCGCCGGGTGAACCGGACGGGGGCTTTTCTGTTGTAAAGTCAACGTGCATTGTCGTGACACAGGACAGGAGGCCCCCGGGTGGAGGTCCAGGAGACGCGGGTCCAGACCGATCGTGTCCTCACCATCCCCAACCTGCTGAGCATGGGCCGGCTGGTCGGCGTTCCGCTCTTTCTCTGGCTCATCCTGTGGCCCGCGTTCGGCGGTCCCAAGAACGACGGTTGGGCGCTGCTGATCCTGGCGCTCAGCGGGGTCACCGACTACCTGGACGGAAAGCTCGCCAGGCGGTGGGGGCAGATCAGTCGGGTGGGGCAGCTGCTGGACCCGTTGGCCGACCGGCTCTATGTGCTGTCCACGCTCGTCGGATTGACGTGGCGTGAGTTCCTGCCGTGGTGGGTGACGGCGATTCTGCTGGCCCGGGAAGTCTTTATCGCGGCACTGCTGCCGATTCTGAACCGACACGGTTACGGGCCGCTGCAGACGAGTTTCCTCGGCAAGGCCGCGACCTTCAATCTGATGTACGCGTTTCCGCTTCTGCTGCTCGGTGGCATCGACAGCTGGATCGCGCGGCCGGCCGAGGTGGTGAGCTGGGCCTTCATCTGGTGGGGGACGACCCTGTACTGGTGGTCGGCGATTCTTTACGCGGTTCAGGTGCGGCAGATCATCAAGGCCGGCTCCGCGGGCTCCGCGTCCACAGTCTGAGACGTGATCTGAGAGAAGTCCCACGTCGTCCCGGTGCGTCGGACGAGACCTTCCGGGTAGAGAACCCTCTGGAACGGTTTGATGGACCTGCAGGTCCACCACCGCGAAGGAGGACGCACCCGTAATGAAAGCCGTAGTAATGGCAGGGGGCGAGGGCACCCGACTCCGCCCGATGACCTCCAGCATGCCGAAGCCGCTGCTTCCGGTCGCCAATATGCCGATCATGGAGCACGTGCTTCGGTTGCTGAAGCGGCACGGCCTCTCCGACACCGTCGTCACCGTCCAGTTCCTGGCATCACTCGTCAAGAACTACTTCGGTGACGGGGAGGAACTGGGCATGCACCTCACGTATGCCCATGAGGAGACGCCACTAGGCACTGCGGGGAGTGTCAAGAACGCCGAGGACGCGCTCAAGGACGATTCCTTTCTGGTGATCTCCGGTGACGCGCTGACCGACTTCAACCTCTCCGAATTGATCGACTTTCACCGCAGTAAGAACGCACTGGTCACGGTCTGTCTCACCAGGGTGCCGAATCCCCTGGAGTTCGGAATCACGATCACCGACGAGGACGGGCGGGTCGAGCGCTTCCTGGAGAAGCCGACCTGGGGCCAGGTCTTCTCCGACACGGTGAACACCGGTATCTACGTGATGGAGCCGGAGGTCTTCGACTACGTCGCGGCCGGTGAGTCCGTCGACTGGTCGAGTGACGTGTTCCCGCAGCTGCTGAAGGAGGGCAAGCGGGTCTACGGCTACGTCGCCGAGGGCTACTGGGAGGACGTGGGCACCCACGAGAGCTATGGCAAGGCCCAGGCGGACGTCCTGGAGGGCAAGGTCGACGTCGAGATCGACGGCTTCGAGATCTCGCCGGGGGTCTGGGTGGCCGAAGGGGCGGAGGTGGACCCGGAGGCCGTGCTGCGCGGGCCGCTGTACATCGGGGACTACGCCAAGGTCGAGGCCGGCGTGGAGATCCGTGAGCACACGGTGCTCGGCAGCAATGTCGTGGTCAAGCGCGGCGCCTTCCTGCACAAGGCGGTGGTGCACGACAACGTCTACGTCGGGCCGCAGAGCAATCTGCGCGGCTGCGTGGTCGGCAAGAACACCGATGTGATGCGGGCCGCGCGGATCGAGGACGGCGCGGTGATCGGGGACGAGTGCCTGGTCGGCGAGGAGTCGATCATCGGGGCGAACGTCCGGGTCTACCCGTTCAAGACGATCGAGGCCGGCGCCGTCGTCAACACCTCGGTGATCTGGGAGTCGCGCGGCCAGGAGCACCTGTTCGGTGTCCGGGGCGTCTCGGGCATCCTGAACGTCGAGATCACCCCGGAGCTGGCCGTGCGGCTGGCGGGTGCGTACGCGACGACCTTGAAGAAGGGCGCCACCGTCACCATTGCGCGTGACCACTCGCGTGGTGCGCGTGCGCTCAAACGGGCGATGATTTCGGGCCTGCAGACCTCGGCGATCGACGTCCGCGACCTGGAGAACGTACCGATGCCGGTGGCCCGGCAGCACACGGCGCGGGGGAGCGCGGGCGGGATCTTCCTGCGGACGACCCCCGGCGTGCCGGACTCGCTGGACATCCTCTTCTTCGACGAGCGCGGGGCCGACCTCTCGCAGGCCGGCCAGCGCAAGCTCGACCGGGTCTACGCACGTCAGGAGTACCGGAGGGCGTTCCCGGGCGAGATCGGGGACCTGACCTTCCCGTCCAGCGTGTTCGACTCCTATGCGGGCAACCTGCTGCGGACGGTGGACACCACCGGGGTCCGGGAGGCCGGGCTGAAGGTGGTGGTGGACACCGCGCACGGCAGTGCCGGGCTGGTGCTGCCCAGCATCCTCGGTCGGCTGGGGGTGGAGGCGCTCACCGTCTCCAGCGGGCTGGACGAGGCACGGCCGACCGAGGACGCGGAGACCCGGCGAGCCGGGCTGGCCAGGCTCGGCGAGCTGGTGGCGTCCTCGCGGGCGGCCTTCGGCGTCCGGTTCGACCCGGTGGGCGAGCGGGTCGCGTTCGTGGACGAGCTGGGCCGGGTGATCGACGACGACCGGGCGCTACTGGTGCTGCTGGACCTGGTCGCGGCGGAGCGGCGCAGTGGGCAGGTGGCGTTGCCGGTGACCACGACCCGGATCGCCGAGCAGGTCGCGGCCTACCACGGAACCCAGGTCATCTGGACGACGACGACGCCGGACGACCTGGCGAAGGCGGCCTCGGCCGAGGGCACGGTGTTCGGCGGGGACGGGCGCGGAGGCTTCGTGGTGCCCGAGTTCAGCGGGGTGCTGGACGGTGCCGCGGCCTTCGTCCGGCTGGTCGGCCTGGTGGCCCGGACCCAGCTCACGCTGAGCCAGATCGACGCGCGGATCCCGCAGGCGCACATCCGGCGCCGGGACATCGCGACGCCGTGGGCGGCGAAGGGCATGGTCATGCGCTCGGTGGTGGAGGCGGCCGGCAGCCGCCGGCTGGACACCACGGACGGCGTCCGGGTGGTCGAGGCGGACGGGCGGTGGACGCTGGTGCTGCCGGACCCGGCCGAGGCGGTCACCCACCTGTGGGCCGAGGGGCCGGACGACGAGGCGACCGACGCGCTCCTGGACGAGTGGGCGGCGGTGGTCGAGGGCGCGGGACGGTGACCGTCTGAGCGGACGGGTCCCCTGAAGGGCGGGGCGCGCGGATCGGTTCGCGCGCCCCGCTGTCCGTTTTCACATCATTCGGAGGGTTCCGTCACTTTCCGTGGATGTGTCCGGCGTGTGTGCAGCTCAGGGGCCGTGCGCGGGCCCCTTCGCCGACATGGGACGATGGTCCGCATGCCAGCGACGCCGACGCCGAGTGCCCCGAACGGGCGGTACAACCGCCCGGACGCCTCGATGTCCCTGCTGACCAACGTGATGGACCACAGCCTGGACGAGGGGTACGCCGAGGCGGCCGCGGCCCGGGGCGGTGAGCACGACAGCCGGATACCCCGGACGCTGCGGGGGTTGCTGACGCTGGGCGCCGGACTGGCAATGGTCGGTGCGGTGGTGACCATCGGCGCGGTGAACGCGCACAAGGCGGAGCCGACGCTGGCCAAGGAGCGGGACGCGCTGATCCACCGGATCAACGACAGCAACGGCTCGGCGGACCACCTGCAGAAGGAGGTCCAGGACCTGCGGCGCAAGGTCGACGACACCCAGCAGCAGGCGCTGGCCTCCGGGGACAGCGGATCGGCCGGACTGACCGGCGAGGTGGGCCTGGGCGAGGTCACCGGGCCCGGGGTGAAGCTGGTCCTGGAGGACGCCGCCGGGACGGGCAGCGGGGGCAACGTCGACCCGCGGGCCGGACAGGGCTTCTCCAACAGCGGCCGGCTGCGCGACCGAGACCTGCAACTCGTGGTGAACGGCCTGTGGGGATCCGGCGCGGAGGCCGTCTCGATCAACGGGCAGCGGCTGACCGCCCTGTCGGCGATCCGGGCCGCCGGTGAGGCGGTGCTGGTGGACAACCGGCCGCTGGTCCCGCCGTACAACATCCAGGCGATCGGGGACGGGCCGAAGCTACTGACCGCCTTCGAGCGGGACATGGCCGGGCAGTACCTGCGGTTGCTGGAGGAGAAGTACGGCATCAAGTCCACGCTCTCCGCACAGAAGAGCCTGACGCTGCCGGCGGCGGTGGGCGTGACGCTGCGGACCGCGCAGCCCGTCACGCCCGAGCCCTCGCCCACGGCGAGCCCGTCGGCGAGCTCGACGGCCGCAGCGGACGGCAGCCCGTCGGGCGGCCCGGGAACCTCGGGGAGCCCGACGGCGTCCGTTTCACCATCCGCGACCAGTACGGGTCAGCCCGCGAAGCGGCGACCGTCCGGCGGATCCACCAAGACCACCACAGGGACAGGAGCAGCTAGACCGTGATTGCCGTACTGGGTCTCGTGATCGGGGTGGTCGTCGGACTCTTCGTCCAACCCGAGGTGCCCGACGCCGTCGTGCCCTACCTGCCGATCGCGGTGGTGGCGGCGCTGGACGCGGTGTTCGGCGGCGTCCGGGCGATGCTGGACGGGATCTTCAACGACAAGGTCTTCATCGTCTCGTTCCTGTCGAACGTGGTGGTCGCGGCCCTGATCGTCTTCCTGGGTGACCAGCTGGGCGTCGGCTCGCAGCTGTCCACGGGTGTGGTCGTCGTCCTCGGCATCCGCATCTTCTCCAACGCGGCGGCGATCCGGCGTCATGTCTTCCGTGCCTGAGCCGGGCCGCGGAGCGGCGGAGAAGGAAGAGGAGAAGACGGCGGAGGCGCCGGCGGTCGAGGAGACCGCTCCGGAACCGGTGGCGAAGGCGTCCGAGGAGCCTGAGGCTGCGGCGACGGCTGAGGCTGTGGCGGAGGCGGAGAAGCCTGACGCTGACGCTGAGCTTGAGGCAGGGGCGGCGGAGCCGGAGCCCGCGCCGTCGGTACGGCTGACGAAGGCCGCCGCCGCCGAAACCGAGCCGGAGCCTGTGGCGGCCGAGGTCGAGGTCGAGGTCGAGGCCGGTGAGCCGGCGGAACCGGTCGGTCCGGAGGCCGCCGAGGAGCCAGCCGCTGAGGAATCGCCCGCAGAGGAGCCGCCCGGTGCGGACCGGAGCGCCGGTCGGCGGCGGCTGAAGGCGGCGCTCTGGCCGCCGCGGCTGTCGCGCGGGCAGCTGGTGGTGGCGCTGCTGCTGTTCTCGCTCGGGCTGGGGCTGGCGATCCAGGTGCGCTCGACCAACGACCACCACAACCAGCTGCGCGGGGCGCGGCAGGAGGACCTGGTCCGGATCCTCGACGAACTGGACAGCCGTCAGCAGCGTCTCCAGCAGGAGAAGGCCGAGCTCGAGCAGTCCCTGGGCAAGTTGGAGAACAGCTCCAACCAGGCCAAGGAGGCCCAGGAACAGACCAGGAAGAAGATGACGGAACTGGGTGTGCTGGCCGGTACGGTCAAAGCCACAGGTCCGGGCATCGTACTCACGGTCGATGATCCCCAAGGGCAGGTGAAGGCAGATATGCTGCTGGACACCCTGCAGGAACTTCGAGCGGCGGGGGCGGAGGCGATTCAGATCAACGATGTGCGCGTGGTGGTCAACACCTACTTCACCGACCTGTCGGGCGGTGGGGTGCAGATCGACGGGAAGAAGGTCTCGCAGCCCTATCGGTTCACCGTCGTGGGGAACCCGCAGGACCTGACGCCCGCGCTGAACATCCCGGGGGGCGTCGTCCGCACCCTGGAGAGCCACCAGGCGCGGGCGACGATCACCCAGCAGCAGAAGGTGGTCGTCGACGCCCTCGTCGATCTGAAGACGCCGCAGTACGCCAAGCCGGCTTCGAAGTGACGGGGCGCTCGTCGAACGGCCCGTCACGGGCGGGCGGCACCCGGTGCGGGGCGCCGTCGTCGCGTGGGAGAGACTGGTTCGCACCAGTACGCTCCGTAGCACCAACCGAAGCACCAACCGTCGGAGTACCACTCCAGCAGGCCCGAGCCGCAACCGGGCCCGCAGCCTGTCCGAGGTTCTCACCCTGCCCCGCGGGCGGGTCTGTCACACGCAAGGGGATTCGCCCGTGAGTTTCTTCTCGAAGTTGTTCGGTCGCAACAAGGGTCGCGACGCGGCCGCCGTCGAGGCGCCCACCGCGCGGCACCGCCGGCCGGAGGACGAGCCCGCCGTGCCGGGCATGCGCCCCGCCCCCGAGGCCGCGCCGTACGCCGAACAGCAGCTCTACCGGGACGGTGCCGCGCAGTACGCGGGGAATCCGGCGGGCTACGGCGCGTCGGTTGACCCCTCCGGCGACCCGCGCATAGGTTTCCCGTCAGGACCCTCAACCTCTGGTGGAGGGTTTGCCCCGGACCCGTACGCCGGGCACAACCCGTCGGGTGTGCCGCGCCAGGAGGCTGTGAACATGGCTGGCCCCACTCCGTGCCCCAGGTGCGGCAACCAGAACCCGGCCGCGGCCCGCTTCTGCTCCAACTGCGGCACCGCGCTGCGCGGCGGTGTGCTGCCGGAGGGGGCGGTGGAGACCACCTCGACGATCTCGATCTCCGGCCTGGAGTCCTACGACCCGTCCGCCACGACCGGCACCGGCACCACGCCGGCGCTGTCGGCCGAGGTGCTGTCGGCGATCGACGCGCTGCCGCCGGGCTCGGCGCTGCTGATCGTCCAGCGCGGCCCGAACTCGGGCAGCCGGTTCCTGCTGGACTCGGACGTCACCACGGCGGGGCGTCACCCGCAGGGTGACATCTTCCTGGACGACGTCACCGTCTCCCGCCGCCACGTGGAGTTCCGCCGCACCCCGGCCGGCTTCAGCGTCGCGGACGTGGGCAGCCTGAACGGCACCTACGTCAACCGGGAGCGGATCGACGAGGTGCCGCTGAACAACGGCGACGAGGTGCAGATCGGGAAGTACCGGCTGGTGTTCTTCGCCGGCCACAACCGGGGGTACTGAAACCAACGTCGGCGGGAGCCCGAGTGAATACGAATACCCCTTCCTCTTCTCTCGGGGCGGCCAACCCTGCGTCGTCGTCCGGTCCGCAGGCGGACCGGGGCGGTCGCGGGGTGGTCGCGGCCCCCAGGCAGCCGGTCCGGCCGGACCGGCCCGCCGGGCGACGGCGCGGCGGTGACGAACTGCTGAGCATCGGCGCGGTGCTGGCCTTCCTGCGCGACGACTTCCCCGAGGTGACCATCTCCAAGATCCGCTTCCTGGAGGCGGAAGGGCTGGTCGAGCCGCAGCGCACTCCCTCGGGGTACCGCAAGTTCAGCCCGTCCGACGTGGAGCGGCTGGCCTACGTGCTGCGGATGCAGCGCGACCACTACCTGCCGCTGCGGGTGATCCGCGAGCACCTGGACGCGATCGAGCGCGGGGAGGCCCCGCCCGCCCTGCCGGCCGCCGAGGCCCGGCCCGGGCCGATGGAGGAGGCCGACCGGGAGCTGGTGGCCTCGGCCGACGTCCCCTCCGGGGTCCGGCTGGGGCGGGCCGAGCTGCTCGCCGCCGCCGAGGCCGGGGAACCGGAGCTGGCGGAGTGGGAGGCGTACGGGCTGGTCGTGCCGGGCCCGGACGGCGGGTACGACGGGGAGGCGCTGCAGGTGGCCCGGTTGGTCGCCGAGCTCGGCCGGTACGGGCTGGAGCCGCGGCACCTGAGGGCCATGAAGGCGGCGGCGGACCGCGAGATCGCGCTGGTGGAGCAGGTGGTGGCGCCGCTGCGACGGCACCGGAACCCGCAGACCCGGGCGCACGCCGAGGCCACCGCGAGGGAGCTGGCGACGCTGTCGGTGCGGCTGCACGCGGCCATGGTCCAGGCCGGTCTGCGCTCTCGGGGATAGCCCCTGCGGCGTCCCTCGCACGGACCGGTGCACCGCGTTGACCAGCGGCGTCGGCCCTGCGCTTTCATATCCGGGGTCGTAGCCATAGGGTTGCCTGTGTGAATGAGCTCGACGTCGTGGGTGTCCGAGTGGAGATGCCTTCCAACCAGCCGATCGTGCTGCTTCGGGAGGTCGGGGGAGATCGATACCTGCCGATCTGGATCGGCCCCGGCGAGGCGACCGCGATCGCCTTCGCCCAGCAGGGCATGACTCCGGTGCGCCCGCTGACGCACGACCTGTTCAAGGACGTCCTGGAAGCGCTCGGCCAGCAGCTCACCGAGGTCCGGATCACCGACCTGCGGGAGGGCGTGTTCTACGCCGAGCTGGTGTTCGCCGGCGGGGTCGAGGTGAGTGCCCGGCCGTCCGACGCGATAGCGCTCGCCCTGCGCACCGGTACGCCGATCTACGGGAGCGAGGAGGTGCTCGCCGAGGCGGGCATCGCGATCCCGGACGAGCAGGAGGACGAGGTCGAGAAGTTCCGCGAGTTCCTCGACCAGGTGTCGCCCGAGGACTTCGGGGGCGGCGGCCCGCAGTAGCGCGGACGGGCCTCGTCAGCCGTTGCGCGCGCCGTTTTGCCAAAAACCGTCCATCTACCCACACTAGGGGCACGAAAAACCACTCTCCTGAGTGATGTGGTCTGTCGGGCCCGGCGTGGCGATCGTTGACGGGTCATAGGGGACTGCCTACCGTCAGGAGTGGCTGTCCGGGTGGCCGATGCCCGCAGTCGGGTTGCCCGCAGCACGAGTGGACGGAGGTAGGCATGAGCAGCACCGGCGATGACGCGGCCGTGGGAGGCCTGTGCGCCGTGCACCTTCCGCGCACCGCCCGCACCGTGTCCGACCTGCCCAGGACGGGCAGGTTCCCGGCCGTACAGCCGGGGCAGCCCGCGATCGAGCGGCTGGCCCCGACGTCCGAACTGATCGGCTTCCGCGGCCCGACGGCCTGTGCGGCGGCCGGCATCACCTACCGCCAGTTGGACTACTGGGCCCGCACCGGACTGCTGGAGCCCAGCGTCCGCACCGCGTACCCGGCGACCAGTCAGCGGCTCTACAGCTTCCTCGACGTCCTGCTGCTGAAGATCGTCAAGCGGCTGCTCGACGCGGGCGTCTCCTTGCAGAACATCCGGGTGGCCGTCGCCCATCTGCAGTCCGCCGAACAGGCCGACCTGGCCGGGCTGACGCTGATGTGTGACGGTGCGACGGTGTACGAGTGCACCACGCCGCAGCAGGTGGTCGATCTGCTGAAGGGTGGTCAGGGGGTGTTCGGCATCGCGGTGGGAGCGGTCTGGCACGAGCTGGAGCTGACCCTCGGTCGGCTGCACGCGGAGCGGACCGACACCGGCGAGACGCTGGTCGGCAACGATCCGGCGGACGAGCTGGCGCAGCGGCGCAACCGGGCGGTCTGACCGGGCGATCGTTTTCGACGGGGCCGTGGGCCCGGACGGGGAACCGTTCCGGCTCACGGCCTCGTCGTGTTGCCTGGTGAAAGCGATCGAGGGAGGGGCACGTGGAGGTCGGCGCCGGGATATCGGAGCTGGTGCGGCGTCGGGCCGGGGGGCTCCGGGCGCGGCTGCGGGAGCGCCGGACGCAGCGCAGGGTCTTCCAGGCGGCGACGCTGCTGTGCTCGCTGGCGCTGGCGCCCAGTGCCTGGCTGTGGATCGCGGCGGGGGACCGGGTGGGCACGGTGGAGAGCGCGCCCTCGGCGCCGGTCGCGGTGGTCTTCGGCGCCGGGCTGGACCAGGGCAAGCCGTCGCCGTACCTGGAGCACCGGCTGGTGGCGGCACTGGACCTGTACCGGGAGGGCAAGGTGAAGGCCGTCCTGGTGACCGGGGACAACGGGCGGACCGAGTACGACGAGCCGGACGCGATGTACCAGTACCTGACCGAGCACGGGATCCCGGCGGACCGGGTGGTGCGGGACTACGCCGGCTTCGACACCTGGAACTCCTGCACCCGGGCGCACCGGATCTTCGGGGTGGACCGCGCGGTGCTGGTCAGCCAGGACTTCCACGTCCGGCGGGCGCTGGCGCTGTGCGAGGCGGCGGGCATCCGCTCGTACGCGGTCGGTGTGCCGGAGCTGCACGACAACACCTGGCTGTACGGCGGGCTGCGGGAGGTCGCCGGGGCGGGAAAGGCGGCGGTGAACGTGTGGCTGCGGCCGGACCCGGTGTTCCTCGGGCCCACGGAGGACGGCATCCCGAAGGCGCTGGCCCAGGCCGCGAAGCGGTAGCGGCGAGCGGCCGGCCGTGGGGCGTCGGCCGGGTTCGTACGCACTGTCGGACCCGTGCGCGATGATCGGCGGGTGCGATCTCTGCCGAGCATCATCCACCTCGACATGGACGCCTTCTTCGCGGCGGTGGAGCAGGCGGCCAAGCCGAGCCTGCGCGGCAAACCGGTGGTCGTCGGCGGGCTCGGCGGGCGCGGGGTGGTGTCCACGGCCTCGTACGAGGCGCGCACGTTCGGGGTGCACTCGGCGATGCCGATGGCGCAGGCGCGGCGGCTGTGCCCCAACGCGGCGTTCCTGGCCGGGCGGTTCGAGGCGTACCGGCAGAACAGCGAGATCGTGATGGGGCTGCTGCGCGAACTGTCGCCGCTGGTGCAGCCGCTGAGCCTGGACGAGGCCTTCGTCGACCTGGAGGCCGGTCCGTACGGTCCGGCGCTGACGGAGGCGGACCACGAGACCGGGGAGCAACTGGTACTGGCCCTGGCGGAGGACCTGCGGGCGGACATCCAGCGGTTCACCGGGCTGACCGGCTCGGTGGGGGCGGCGGGCTCCAAGCTGATGGCGAAGATCGCCTCCGAGCAGGCCAAGCCGAACGGGCTGGTGCTGATCGAGCCCGGGCAGGAGCGGGCCGTGCTCGGGCCGATGCCGGTCCGGGCGCTGCCCGGGATCGGGCCGGCCACCGAGCAGGTGCTGCGGCGGGCCGGGCTGAGCACGGTGGCCGACCTGGCGGAGGCGGGGGAGGCGGAGCTGGTCCAGCTGCTCGGGCGGGCGCACGGCGCCGGGGTCTTCCAGATGTCCATAGGACTGGACGAGCGGCCGGTGGTGGCCGACCAGGACGCCAAGTCGGTCTCGGTGGAGGACACCTACGAGGTGGACCTGGCCGACCGGGACCGGGTGCTGCGCGAGGTGGAGGCGCTGGCCGGCCGGTGCGTGCGGCGGCTGCGGGCGGCCGGGCGTTCGGGGCGGACGGTGGTGCTCAAGGTGCGGCGCTTCGACTTCTCGACCCTGACCCGCTCGGAGACCCTGGGCGGGCCCACCGACGACCAGGCGGTGATCACCGCGACGGCGCGGCGCCTGGCGGAGCAGGTGGACATCACCGGCGGGGTCCGGCTGCTCGGGGTGGGCGTGGCCCAGCTGGCCGACTACACCCAGGAGGACCTGTTCGCCCAGGCGCTCCGGGAGGAGGCGGCGGAGCACGCCGAGGTCGCCGAGGCGGCGGTGGCCGAGGAGGAGCCGGAGGAGCCCGTGGTGCGGCGCTGGATGCCCGGACAGGACGTCCGGCACGCCGAGTGGGGGCCGGGCTGGGTGCAGGGCAGCGGGGTCGGGCGGGTGACCGTGCGGTTCGAGACGCCGTGGAGCGGGCCGGGGCGGGTGCGGACCTTCTCGGTGGACGATCCGGAGCTGGAGCCGGCCCGGCCGCTGCCGCTGCGGCAGGCCGAGGAGCCCGCCGGCGACGGGGAGTGAAGCGGGAGAACGCGGAACGGCCCCACCCGGTAGGAGTACCGGGTGGGGCCGCATACCGTGCCGGTCCCCGGACGGTCGTGATGCCCTCGCGACCGAGCGGAGGCCGGGCCCGCGCGTCCTGTCCCTGAGCGCGCGGGCCGGACGCCTCGTCAGGCGTCGGTCTTGGCCAGCTCGGGGCTGGAGTCCTGCCGGGCCGAGCCGCCGGCGACGGCGGTGACGGCCGGCTTGACGGTACGGATCAGGAAGGGGACGACGCCGGCGATGACGCAGATGACGGCCGTGGTCCAGAACGCGTGCTTGTAGGCGTCCAGGGTGGGGATCTGCACCGGCAGCTTGATCGGGAACTTCATGGTGTCACCGGTCAGGATGGCGGTCATCACGGCGGTGCCGATCGCGCCGCCGACGGTGCGGAGCACGGAGTTCATGCCGTTGGCGATGCCGCTCTGCTCGACCGGGACGGCGCCGTTGATGAAGGCGGGCATCGCGGCGAAGGCGAGGCCGATACCGAGGCCGAAGATGGCGGAGGCGGTGTAGATGTCGCCTTCGGCGCTGTGGCGCAGCGCCAGGTAGGCCATCGCGATCGCGCCGAGGACGCCGCCGAGGACCAGCGGCAGGCGCGGGCCGCGGCGGGCGATCAGCACGGCGCCGACCGGGGCGGCCACCATCGAGCCGATCGCGGACGGCAGCAGCATCACGCCGGCGTGCAGGACGGTCGCGGTGAAGCCGTAGTGGGCCAGCTTCTCCGGGGTCTGGGCGAAGTTGCTGATGACCATGAACGAGCCGTACATGCCGAAGCCGATGAGCAGACCGGCCAGGTTGGTGAAGGCGACGGCCGGGCGGCCCATCATCTTCAGGTCCACCAGCGGGTGGGCGACCTTGGTCTCGATGACGCCCCAGATCAGGGCGACCACGGCGGCGACGGCGAACAGGCCGAGGGTCTTGGTGGAGGTCCAGCCCCAGTGGTTGCCCTGGCTGACGGCGACCAGCAGCGCGGAGAGCCAGGCGGCCAGGGTGATGGCGCCGAGCGGGTCGGCGCCGCCCTCCTTGTCGACGACCGGGTCGGACGGGACGCGGAAGGCGACCAGGGCGACCGCGAGCAGGCCGAAGGCCAGGCCCATCCAGAAGATCGACTTGTAGTTCCAGTGCTCCAGCAGCAGGCCGGTCGCGACCAGGCCGAGGCCGGAGCCGACGCCCATCGAGGCGCTGATGGCGGCGACGCCGCCGGTCACCTTCTGCTTGGGCAGCTCGTCACGGACGATGCTGATCGCCAGCGGCATCACGCCACCGCCGGCGCCCTGGAGGACGCGGGCGACGATCAGCCAGGTGAAGGAGTGGGTGCTGACCGCCAGCGCCGAACCGGCGACCAGGCCGGCCAGCGAGATCAGCAGCATGGGCTTGCGGCCCCGGAGGTCGCCGAAGCGGCCCAGCAGGGGAGTCAGCACGGCCGCGGACAGCAGGTTGGCGGTCATCAGCCAGGTGATGTTGGAGCCGGAGACGTCCAGTTCCTTGGCCAGCGACGGCAGGATCGGTACGACCGCGGTCTGCACCACGCTGAACGACAGCATCGCCAGGATGAGGGCCGGCAGGACCCGGGCGTTGCTCTGCTTCTCGGCCGCGGTGGTGGGCTGTGGTGCCTCACTCACGGTTGCTTCCTCCCGTACATAGTGAATGAACTGAAGTAACTGTGCAGGGAGATACTTCAGAGTGTCAAATATCGAGTGGTTAAGGTTTGGCAAAGGGGAAGGCTTTGCCTTCGGCGGACCGGGCGTTGACGGCCGGTCGGGTGGGCTCGGCGCGGGGGCGGGCACGGCGAAGGGCCCCGGACCGGAGTCCGAGGCCCTTGCTGGTGCGGGGTCGGTCAGACCAGGGGGCGCAGCGCGGACGGGCGGGCGCCGTCGATGACCGGGGCGTCCGGCTCGGCGGCCGCGGCGGTGTCGTCGTGGACCTCGACGTTCTCGCGGCGGAGCTCGTCCTGGACGACCTCCTCCGCGGTGTAGCGCTCCACCACCAGGCGGACCCGCTCGATCGGGGCGAGGTACTTGCGGACCACCGGCCGCTCCTCACGGAGGGTGACCTCCTCCACCGCCTCGGCGATCTCCTTCTCGGTGAGCGAGGCGCGCTCGGCGTCGCCGACCGGCATCCGCTCCACCCGGACCCGCTCGCGGACCACCGGGACGCGGCGCTCGACCTGCTCGCTGGTCACGTACTTGCGCAGCTTCGCGGTGCCCAGGACGTGCCACTCGGTGGTGATGTCCAGGCGCTCCTCGCGGCAGGTGATCTCGACCGGGCCGTTGGGGGCCGAGGCGGCGGCGGTGCCGGTCGGATCGACCGCGGACGGGACCGGCTGGTGCTTCGGCTCGACCACCGGGGTGGCGGTCGGCGCGGTCACCGTGCCGTTGGCGACCGGTGCGGGGGTGCTGAGGGTCCGCACGTGGGCCTCCGTGGCGGTGTCGGTGCTGGTGGTCGTCGCGGTGGCGACGGTGGTCATGGTCGGGCCGGGTTCGGGGGAGTGGAAGGCGAGCGGCTTGGCGACCGCGGCGGCCGTGGTGGTGCCGAAGTCGAGGTCGGGCTGGGCCGCCCGGGCGGGCTCACCGTTGGCCGGGTGGCCGTCCGCCGGGGTGTCGAGCCCGTAGTAGCGGTAGAGCTGGAGCTCCTGGGCGGGCGAGAGGTGCTGGCCCACGCCGAAGTCCGGCGAGTCCTTGACCAGCGACTTGTCGTAGGGCACCCGGAGTTCTTCGCCGGAGAACTCGCTCGTGGTGAGCGGGACGAAGGCGTCCCGGCCGAAGATGCCGGTGCGGACGGCCGCCCACTCCGGCCGGCCGGTGGCGTCGTCGAGGTACACCTCGTCGATCGTGCCGATCTTGTCTCCGTTGCGGTCGACCGCCTTGTGGCCGATGAGGTCTCGGGGGTCGATGTCGGTCTGCACTCTTTCCTCCAAGCGCTGCGCCTGCGGAACTCCCGCAGGTAAGGCGGCCGGAGCACCCGTCCCGTCCGCCACTTCACACCAAAAGCCATGAACCGGACGTGCGCGACCGGGGTGCGGCCGGACGGGTCCGCGCTGCTCCGTACGGGGGACGCGCGTAGACCCGGAGTCGACCCGACGCACCCGTGATCGCAGGGCCGCCCGCTGGTACCCTGGGCCGCGACCGCCGAGCCCGCTCGGGAGAGTCCCCGACAGCGAAAACCGCTGGTCGAGGCGCCGAAGGAGCAACTCCTCCCCGGAATCTCTCAGGCATCCGTACCGTGCGGGATAGGTCACTCTGGAAAGCAGGGCAGGAGCGTCGGCGCGGGAGCCGGCGATCACCACCCTCACCGACGGTGCAAGCCGACGGAGCGCCACAGCGCGACGTGCGGGCGAAGCTCTCAGGTCCCGATGACAGAGGGGGAGGCCTTTCGGGTCCGTCCGCCCAGGCCGGTCCGCTGTCCGCAGCGGCGTCGGCCGGTCGGCGTGCGTACCCCCGCCGGTCCGTGACCAGGAGGCCTCGACCACCATGAACGCCCAGCCGAACGCGGGACGCCCCACCAGCGCCTCGACCCTCACCGAGCTTGAGCTGGCCAGCCCCTTCGAGAACCGCCACATCGGCCCCGACGCCGCCGCGCAGGAGAAGATGCTGGCGTCCGTCGGCTACGGCTCGCTGGACGAGCTCGCCGCCACCGCCGTTCCCGAGGCGATCCGTTCCATCACCGCCCTGGACCTGCCCGCGGGCCGCAGCGAGGCGCAGGTCCTCGCCGAGCTGCGCGAGCTGGCCGGCCGCAACCAGGTGCTCCAGCCGATGATCGGCCTGGGCTACTACGGCACCTTCACCCCGCCGGTGATCCTGCGCAACGTCATGGAGAACCCGGCCTGGTACACGGCCTACACCCCGTACCAGCCGGAGATCTCGCAGGGCCGCCTGGAGGCGCTGCTCAACTTCCAGACCCTGGTCTCCGACCTGACCGGCCTGCCCACCTCCGGCTCCTCGCTGCTGGACGAGGGCACCGCGGCCGCCGAGGCGATGGCGCTGGCCCGCCGCGTGACCAAGGTCAAGGGCGGCGTCTTCCTGGTCGACGCCGAGACCCTGCCGCAGACCGTCGCGGTGATCAACACCCGCGCCGTGCCGACCGGTGTCGAGGTCGTCGTCGCCGACCTGTCCGGGGGCATCCCGGCCGAGATCGCCGAGCGCGGCGTCTTCGGCGTGCTGCTGCAGTACCCGGGCGCCACCGGCGTGGTCCGCGACCTCACCCCGGTGATCGAGCAGGCCCACGGGCTGGGCGCGATCGTCGCCGTCGCCGCCGACCTGCTGGCGCTGACCCTGCTCAAGTCCCCGGGCGCGCTGGGCGCCGACATCGCCTGCGGCACCTCGCAGCGCTTCGGCGTGCCGATGGGCTTCGGCGGTCCGCACGCCGGCTACCTCTCGGTGCGCGCCGAGTACGCCCGCTCGCTGCCCGGCCGCCTGGTCGGCGTCTCCGTCGACGCCGACGGCAACCGCGCCTACCGCCTGGCGCTGCAGACCCGTGAGCAGCACATCCGCCGCGAGAAGGCCACCAGCAACATCTGCACCGCCCAGGTGCTGCTCGCCGTGATGGCCTCGATGTACGCCGTCTACCACGGCCCGGACGGCCTGGCCGACATCGCCCGGCGCACCCACCGCTACGCCGCCGCCCTCGCCGAGGGCCTGCGGGCCGGCGGCGTCGAGCTGCTGCACGGCGAGTTCTTCGACACCGTCACCGCCGTCGTCCCGGGCCGCGCCGCCGAGATCGCCGCGGCCGCCCGCGCCAACGGCATCAACGTGTTCCAGGACGGCGAGGACCGGATCTCGGTCTCCACCGACGAGACCACCACCCGCGAGCACCTGGCCGGCGTCTGGGCCGCGTTCGGCGTCCCCGCGGTCGAGGTCGCCGAGGCCGCCGACGCGCTGCCCGCCGCGCTGCTGCGCGCGGACGAGTACCTGACCCACCCGGTCTTCCACAGCCACCGCTCGGAGACCGCCATGCTGCGCTACCTGCGCCGCCTGTCGGACCGGGACTACGCGCTGGACCGCGGCATGATCCCGCTGGGCTCCTGCACCATGAAGCTCAACGCCACCACCGAGATGGAGGCGGTGACCTGGCCGGAGTTCGGTCAGCTGCACCCCTTCGCGCCGGTCGACCAGGCCGCGGGCTACCTGACCCTGATCCGCCAGCTGGAGCAGCAGCTGGTCGAGGTCACCGGCTACGACGCCGTCTCGATCCAGCCGAACGCCGGCTCCCAGGGCGAGCTGGCCGGCCTGCTGGCCGTCCGCGCCTACCACCACGCCAACGGCGACACCCAGCGCGACGTCTGCCTGATCCCGTCCTCGGCGCACGGCACCAACGCCGCCTCCGCGGTGATGGCCGGCATGCGCGTCGTCGTGGTGAAGACCCTGGTCGACGGCGACGTGGACGTCGAGGACCTGAAGGCCAAGATCGAGCAGCACCGCGACAACCTGTCGGTGCTGATGGTCACCTACCCGTCGACCCACGGCGTGTACGAGACCCAGATCACCGACATCTGCGCCCTGGTGCACGAGGCCGGCGGCCAGGTGTACGTGGACGGCGCCAACCTGAACGCCCTGGTCGGTCTCGCCAAGCCGGGCAAGTTCGGCGCGGACGTGTCGCACCTGAACCTGCACAAGACCTTCTGCATCCCGCACGGCGGCGGCGGCCCGGGCGTCGGCCCGGTCGCGGTGCGCGCCCACCTGGCGCCGTACCTGCCGAACCACCCGCTGCAGGCGGAGGCCGGCCCGGCCACCGGCGTCGGCCCGATCTCGGCCGCGCCGTGGGGCTCGGCGGCGATCCTGCCGATCTCCTGGGCGTACGTCCGGCTGATGGGCGGCGAGGGGCTCAAGCACGCGACCCAGGTCGCGGTGCTGAACGCCAACTACATCGCCAAGCGCCTGGCCCCGCACTTCCCGGTGCTCTACACCGGTCCGGGCGGGCTGGTCGCGCACGAGTGCATCATCGACCTGCGCCCGCTGACCAAGGAGACGGGCGTGACGGTGGACGACATCGCCAAGCGCCTGATCGACTACGGCTTCCACGCGCCGACGATGTCCTTCCCGGTGGCCGGCACGCTGATGATCGAGCCGACCGAGTCCGAGGACCTGCACGAGATCGACCGCTTCTGCGACGCGATGATCGAGATCCGCGGCGAGATCGACAAGGTCGGCTCGGGCGAGTGGGCCGCCGACGACAACCCGCTGCGCAACGCCCCGCACACCGCCGCCACGCTGGCCGGCGACTGGGCGCACGGCTACTCGCGGCAGGAGGCGGTCTTCCCGGCGGGCGTGAACCCGGCGGACAAGTACTGGCCGCCGGTGAGCCGGATCGACGGCGCGTACGGCGACCGTAACCTGGTCTGCTCCTGCCCGCCGCTGGACGAGTACGGCGTCTGAGCAGGAACGCGGCAGGGCCCTGGCAGAACGTTTCTGCCAGGGCCCTGCCCTTTGCGTCTCGGTGTCTCCCCCCGCCCGATGGGCCCGGGCCGTACGGTTCCGGCCGTACGGTCGTCGGGCCGGGTCGGCTCAGGCCGCGTGGGCGACGGGCCGGCGCGGGCCGATCACCCGGCCGTCGGGCAGCAGCTCTCCGGTGTCCTCGAACAGGACGACGCCGTTGCAGAGCAGGCTCCAGCCCTGCTCCGGGTGGCAGGCCACCGGTACGGCCGCCTCGCGGTCCTCGGACTCGGCCATCGGGCACTCAGGACGGTGCTGGCACATACGCGTACCCTCGCTTCGCTCTGCGATCCTCCCCGTGGTGCGGTCACCGGAGGTCGAGCCGTCCGGAGCCGCCTGGTGGTCGGATCCTGTCCGCGCATCAGCCAGGTTTGACCGATGCTCAAGTGGGTAGGACAGGTGGTCCTTCCACGCTAGTTCCCAGTGTCGGCATCCGAGCTCGCGCGCGCAGCAATTTGGTGACATGCGCCACAACTCCGGGGCAGAGATCACCCGTTCAGGTGGGGCCCGGGGGAATCCGCGCACCGGTGGGTCAGTCGGCGCATGGCCCGACGGGGCCATGGCGGGTGGCCCACTCGGGTGGTAGCCGTTCGGGTGATGCCGTCAACGACCGTCATCGGCCGTCAGCGGCCGTCGGAGCGCACGGCGAAGGGCCGCCGGGCACGGTGCCCGGCGGCCGGTGCGGCGGGTGGCGCGGGCTCAGGCGGAGCCGAGCAGCAGCGGCCGGGCGAGCGGGGCGCGGGTGAGCAGCGGGAGCAGTTCGGCGGCCGGGTAGGCGCGGTGCGCGGTGACGCCGAGCGGGGCCGGGGCCAGCGGGATCAGCAGGTCGGTGGACGGGCCGGCGTCGGGGCTGTGCAGCCAGAGCGCGGTGGCGTACTGGCCCGGGAAGGTCAGCAGCCGGGGCTGGCTGCGGGAGCGGGAGCTCTGGGCGAGTTGCCAGGCCTCGCGCAGCGCCCGGACGGTGGAGGAGAGGTACGGGCCGGCGGTGAAGTGGGAGAAGGTGTGGCCCTCGGCGCTCTGCACCACCTCGGCGGCGGCCGCCACCTCCGGGCCGTCCTTGATCAGGAAGCGCCAGCCCGTCCGACGGGCGTTGGGCAGTTCCGGGTGCGGACCGTCGAGGACGTGCACCGCGAGCGGGTGCGCGGGGAGCAGTGGACCGGTCGGGTGACGCAGCGCTGCGGCGGCGGGCTGGCGCAGTGCGGTCTCCGAGTCGAGCGCGCCCAGCACCGCGCGCAGGGCGCTCGGTGGGGGCTGGGGGGTCTGCAGGGTCATGGCGGGTCCGCCTCTCCAGGTGAGATCGGCGTGCGAGTGCGGCATACCGGCGCGGCGCGGTGCGTCTACGGTGACGGGGGGCCGGCCTTGTCCGGTTGTGCAGGATCGCGGCGCCGGCGCGGTCGCCGCCCTCGACGAGGGCCTCGGGGCGGGGAACGGACCGGCCGGAGCGCAGTGCGAACTCAGCGACTTCATCGAACAAATGCGCAGGGTGATCTGTTTATCACAGGCGGTGGCGCCGAGCAAGTCTGCAGATGGCCTGAATCACCGTCAGATCCCTTGCATTGCAAGCCAGTCGGCGCGTTCGGGTATCGATCTTCGAGGTGGGCATGATGCTGGCACGGTCGACCGGCCGGGTGTCTCAGGAGGAGGGGACCGTGGGCGAGAAGGTCGTGGCGACTCGGGCGGATCTCGCGGATCGGCAGCAGTACCGGCTCAAGCTCCAGGCCTGCCTCGACGCGCTCGGGCGGATGCTGCGCGAGGACCGCTTCGACCGGCCGCGGGCGGTGATGGGGCTGGAGATCGAGCTCAACCTGGCCGACGAACAGGGCCTGCCGGTGATGCGCAACGCCCAGGTGCTGAGCGCGATCGGCTCCAGCGACTTCCAGACCGAGCTGGGCCAGTTCAACATCGAGGTCAACATCGTGCCGCACCGGCTCTGCGGGCACGTCTTCGAGGAGCTGCGCGAGGAGATCGACACCGGACTGCGCTACGCCGACCGGCAGGCGGCCGAGGCCGGCGCCCGGATCGTCATGGTGGGCATCCTGCCGACCCTGGAGAACGATCACACCGGGCTGGACGCGATGAGCCACAACCAGCGGTACAGCCTGCTCAGCGACCAGATCCTGGCCGCCCGGGGGGAGGACATCGCGCTGGACATCGAGGGCGTCGAGCACCTCCAGCTGGAGTCGATCACCATGGTCGCCGAGGCCGCCGCGACCTCGCTGCAACTGCACCTCCAGGTGACCCCGGAGCGGTTCTCCTCGGTGTGGAACGCCGCCCAGGCGATCTGCGGGCCGCAGCTCGCGCTCGGTGCCAACTCCCCGTTCCTGTTCGGGCGGGAGCTGTGGCGGGAGACCCGTCCGGTGCTCTTCCAGCAGGCCTGTGACACCCGTTCGGCGGAGCTCAAGGCCCAGGGCGTGCGCCCGATCACCTGGTTCGGCGAGCGCTGGGTGGACTCGGCGTACGACCTGTTCGAGGAGAACCTGCGCTACTTCCCGGCGCTGCTGCCGATCTGCGACGACGAGGACCCGCTGAAGGTGCTGGCCTCCGGCGGCGCGCCCCGGCTCGCCGAGATGCGGCTGCACAACGGGACCATCTACCGCTGGAACCGGCCGGTGTACGACGTCTCCGGCGGGGTCGCGCACCTGCGGGTGGAGAACCGGGCGCTGCCGGCCGGGCCGACGGTGGCCGACACCCTGGCCAACGCCGCCTTCTACTACGGGCTGGTGCGGGTGCTCGCCGAGCAGCCCCGGCCGATCTGGACCCGGCTGCCGTTCGAGCGGGCGGACGAGAACTTCCGGCAGGGCGCCCGGTACGGCATCGACGCGGTGTTCCAGTGGCCGCGCTCCGGCCGGGCCGGCCGCGGCGGCGGACTGCAGACGGTGTCGGCGGTCGACCTGGTCCTCAACGAGCTGCTGCCGATGGCCTACCAGGGCCTGGACGAGTGGGGCGTCGAGCCCGCCGACCGGGACCGCTACCTGGGGATCATCGAGCAGCGCTGCCTGCGCCGCACCAACGGCGCGGCCTGGCAGAGCGCCACCTTCCACCGGCTGCGCGAGCGGTACGGGATGGACCGCCCGGCCGCGCTCGCCGCGATGACCAGGCGCTACGCCGAGCACATGCGCGGGGGCGAGCCGGTGCACACCTGGCCGGTCGGCTGAGCGCTCCGGGGACTGTGTCAGGATGATCGCTCCGGTCGTCGGCCGACCGCCGGAGCCATCACCCGTTCGATGGAGCATCCGTTCGATGGAGCGCCCGTGACGACCCGCTCGACCGCGCCGGAGAGCGCGCCGCCCACCCCGCGCCTGCTCGGCGTGGAACTGCTGATCGTCCTCGGACTGTCGCTCGGGGCCAGCGGGATCAGCGCGGTGATCAGCTTCGCGGGCTCGCTCACCGAACCGATCCACCTCGGGCAGCAGGTCGCCACGCTGAACGGCTCGCGCGCGCCCGGGCGGCCCTGGCTGGACCTGGTGTGGCAGCTCTACTCCATCGCGCGCGGGCTGATGCCGGTGGTGCTGGTCGGCTACCTGCTGGTGCGCGAGGGCGCCTCGCTGCGGGTGCTGGGCTTCGACCTGCGCCAGAAGCTGCGCGACCTCGGCCGGGGCGCGGGCGTCGCGGCGGCGATCGGCGGCTCCGGGCTGGCGCTGTACCTGGCCTCGCAGGCCGCCGGGTACAACCTGACGGTGGCGCCCTCGGGACTGCCGGACGTCTGGTGGCGGGTGCCGGTGCTGGTGCTGTCGGCCTGGCAGAACGCCATCCTGGAGGAGGTCGTCGTTCTCGGCTACCTGCTGCGCCGGCTGGCGCAGCGCGGGTGGTCCTGGCCCGCGGTGGTGGTGGCCAGCTCGGTGCTGCGCGGCTCGTACCACCTGTACCAGGGGGTCGGCGGGCTGGTCGGCAACATGGTGATGGGGGCGGTCTTCTGCCTGCTGTACCGGCGCTGGGGGCGGGTGATGCCGCTGGTGGCGGCGCACGCGCTGATCGACACGGTGGCCTTCGTCGGGTACGCGCTGCTCGCCGGGCACGTCAGCTGGCTGCCGACCCCCTGAGCGGTCCGCCGGCCGGCAGCGCGTGGCCGCGCGGCGGGCGGGTGAGCAGTCGGTCGACGTGCCGGCGCTCCAGGCCCTGGCCGGGGTCGATCGGCAGCAGCAGGCGGTCGCGGCGCCACATCGAGTGGCGGACCAGTCGGGACGGGATGACGTCGTCCACCCAGGCGAACGGCCGGCCCTCGGCGTAGCGCAGCAGCGGCGCCCACTTGCGGGCGGAGAACAGCTCCATGAGCGGGACGCGCGGGTCGCCGGGCTGGGGGACGTAGCCGGTGAAGCGGACGAAGGGGAGCGGGTCCAGGCCGATCGCCGGGGCGATGTGGTCGTTGGCGTGCTTCTCCCAGGTGGTGGCCCAGACCAGTTCGTAGGTGCCGGCCAGCTCGCGCAGCCAGGCGCCGTGCTTGGCGGCGAGCAGGACGGCGTAGCCCAGCAGGGTGTGGGAGTCGAACCCGGCGTCCGGATGCGGACAGACCGGGTTCAGCACCCCGTCGACGTCCAGGAACAGCAGTGGCTTCGGCACCGGTGGGCCCCCCAAGTGGATGGTGTTTCCTACCTGGTCGGACGAACCACCCGTACCGGTGGTTGCTCTTCGACGGGCGCACGCGGGGCGCACAGGGCGCTCACGGCGCGGGCGCGGGCTCGCTCGCGGGCACCGGTGCGTCCGGGGTGCTCCGACGGGGAGCGCGGCGGGACAGTCGGCGGACCTGCGGGTCGATCAGCACGGCGGCGCTGAGCAGCAGGCACAGCGCGGCGCAGGCCCAGAGCGCGCCGGACAGGCCGAGCGCGGCGGCCACCGGGCCGGCCAGCGCGGTGCCGACCGGGGCCAGCGAGTAGGAGCCGAGCTCGTCGTACGCGGAGACCCGGGAGAACATCTCCTCCGGGATCTCCTGCTGGAGCACGACCATCCAGTTGACGCCGAAGACGGTCACCCCGACGCCGGACAGGAACATCGCGGCGACCAGTGCCGGCAGCGGTGCGCCGGCGGCCAGGGCCAGGGCGGGCGCGCCGAACAGGAACACGCCCCAGTTGCCGACCAGCAGGATCCGGCGGGGGCGCCAACGGGCCATCAGCAGACCGGTGACCACCAGGCCGACGCCGTAGGCGGACATCGCCAGACCCCAGGCGCCCGCGCCGCCCAGGCGCTGCTCGGCCACCGTCGGCCCGTACACCGACTCGACCGTGTTGATGCAGGCCACCACCACGGCGAACTGCAGCACGATCACCCAGAGCCAGCGGCGGGAGGCGAACTCCTGCCAGCCCTCCCGCAGGTCGCGCAGCATGCCGCCGCCCGTGGGCGCGGGGGCGGACTCGGCCTCCAGGAGGAACCGCAGGCCGGCGGCGGCCAGGAAGCAGAGGGCGTCCAGGCCGAGCACCCAGCCGGGGCCGACCGCGGCGGTGAGCGCCCCGCCGAGGGCGGCGCCGCCGATCTGGGCGGCGTTCTGGCCCATCCGGAAGACCGAGAAGGCCCGGGCGGCGTGCTCCCGGGGGACGGCCTGCATGATCATGCCCCCGGCGGCGGGGGAGTAGAGCGCGTAGCCGGCGCCGCCGGCGGCGGAGAGCACCAGCAGCTGCCACAGCTGGACGTTCCCGGCCAGGACCAGGGCGGCCAGGACGGCCTGGGAGGCGCCGCTGAACAGGTTGGCGGCGACCATGACGTGGTGGCGCGGCAGCCGGTCGGCGAGGGTGCCGCCGACCACCACCAGCAGCACGGTGGGCACCAGCCGGGCGGCGGTGACGTAGCCGATCTCGGCGGCGCCGCCGCCGTTGCCGAGGACGGCGAAGGCGGTGGCGATGGGGGCGCCGGCGTTGCCGAGGCCGCTGATCACGGTGGCGGCGGTCTGGATCCGGAAGTTGCGGCTCGCCCAGGACAGTCGGCGGGCTCGCGGCGGGTGTGGGGTGGGCACCCCGGTGACTATGGCCGGAGTTCGTACAGGTGTCCATCGGGTTTCGGCACCCGTCCGGTGCGTCAGCCGAGGTGGCCCCAGAGGAAGGTGAGGGTGCGCCGCCAGGCGATCCGGGCCTGCAGGGGGTCGTGGGTGCCGAGCGGGTTCTCGTCGTTCATGAAGGCGTGCCCGGCCGGGTAGAAGTGGATCTCGGGGCGGACGTCGGTGGCCTCGCCGATCCGGATCGCGGCCTCGTCCACGGCGGCCATCGGGATGGAGCCGTCGAGTTCGCCGAAGTGGCCCAGGACGTGGGCGGTCAGGCCGCGGTAGTCGAAGTCCGGGTCCGGCGGGAGGCCGTAGAACGGGACCGCGGCGGCCACCCGGTCGCCGGCCCGGGCGGCCAGCACCAGGGCGAAGCCGCCGCCCATGCAGAAGCCGACCACGCCGACCGCGTCGCCGACCACGTCGTCCAGCGCGAGCAGGAAGTCGACGGCGCCGGAGAGGTCCTCCACGGCCCGCTCGACCGGCAGTTCGCGCTTGAGCCGGGCCGCCTCGGCGCGGTCGTGGGTGGTGGCGCCGCCGAACAGGTCGGGGGCGAGGACGGTGAACCCCTCGGCGGCGAAGCGGTCGGCCATGTCCGCGACGTGCGAGGTGAGCCCCCACCACTCCTGCACCACCACCAGGCCCGGCCCGACCCCCTGCGGAGGACGGGCCAGGTACCCGTGCGCGGTGCGGCCGTTGCTCGGGAAGGTGACGTTCTGCCGGGAGCCGCCCTGGTCAGGCATGGCTTCCTCTCGGTGGGTCGGGCCGCGTGCGGCGAGGGGACGGGATGGCGCGGACGGTCAGCCCATCTCCTCCAGGGCGCGGCCCTTGGTCTCCTTGATGCAGAAGGCCACGAACGGGATCGAGAGCAGCGCGAAGGCCGCGTAGATGACGTACGTCGCGGAGAGGTTCCAGTCGGCGAGGTCCGGGAAGCTGACGGTGATCGCCCAGTTGGCGATCCACTGGGCCGACGCGGCGACCGACAGGGCCAGCGCGCGGATCCGGTTGGGGAACATCTCGCCGAGCAGCACCCAGACCACCACGCCCCAGGAGAAGGCGAAGCAGAGCACGAACACGTGCGCGGCGACCAGGGCGACGGTGGCGTGGGTGTTGTCCAGGGTGGCGGTGTCGCCGGTGCCGTGCCGGTAGGAGAACGCCCAGGCGGCGGTGGACAGGGCGAGGGCCATGCCGATGGAGCCGGCCAGGGCCAGCGGCTTGCGGCCGATCCGGTCCACCAGGGCCATCGCGATCACCGTGCCGATCACGTTGATGATCGAGGTGGAGAGGCTGATCAGCAGCGAGTTGGACTCGTTGATGCCGACCGACTGCCAGAGGAGGGAGGAGTAGTAGAAGATCACGTTGATGCCGACGAACTGCTGGAACACCGAGGCGCCGATGCCGACCCAGACGATCGGCAGCAGGCCGAAGCGGCCGCCGAGCAGGTCCTTGAGCCGGGGCTTGTGGGTGGACGCCAGCACCGCGCGGATCTCGGCGACCCGGGCGTCCAGGTCGACGTCCTCGCCCTCGACCTCGGCCAGCACCTTGCGGGCCTGGGCCTCGCGGTGGTCGGCGATCAGGTAGCGCGGCGACTCCGGGATGGCCAGCGCCATCAGGCCGTACACCAGGGCCGGGATGGCCTCGACGCCGAGCATCCACTGCCAGGCCTGGATGCCGCCCAGGTGGCCGGTGGACTCGCCGCCGGCGGCCTGGTTGAGCGCCCAGTTGGCGAGTTGGGAGACGGTGATGCCGAGCACGATCGCCATCTGCTGGAAGGACGCCAGCCGGCCGCGGTAGGCGGTCGGGGCGACCTCGGCGATGTAGGTGGGGGCGATCACCGAGGCGATGCCGATCGCGATGCCGCCGACCACGCGCCAGGAGGCGAGCGCCTCGATGTTCGGCGGGAACATCGAGCCGATGCCGCTGGCCGCGAACAGCACGGCGGCCAGCAGCATCGTGCGCACCCGGCCGAAGTGGTCGGCCAGCCGGCCGGCGATCACCGCGCCGACGGCCGAGCCCAGCAGCGCGATGGCCACCACGAAGGCGGTGGTGCCGTGGCCCACCGCGAAGTGCTTCTGGATGCCGGTCACCGCGCCGTTGATCACGGCGCTGTCGTAGCCGAACAGGAAGCCGCCCATCGCGGCGGCCGCCGAAATGAAGATCACGTGCCCGAGGTGGGCCTCGCCGGACGCCCGTTGCTGGTGGACTGTGGACACGTGCGCTCCCCGGGGTGGACGGGCCCGCTCTGACGGCTGGGCAGGACTCGTCTCACATTCGAGCAGCGCGGCGGTCGACCTGCCCGAGTTCAGGGCCGATCGGGTGAAACAGGGTCAGTCGGCGGTGCGGGTGGGGCCCGTGCGCCGCTCGTGGCGCCGCAGCAGCTGGGCGCGGGCGGCGGCGTCCTGGTCGCGGCGCAGGGCGGGGGCGTCCGCCCGGGCGGCGAGTCGGTCGGCGATCGCGTGCTGCGCCGCGGCCGGCTTCTTGTCGTCGTACTTGAACTTGGCGCGCACCTCGCGGACCGTCAGCCGCAGCCCGCGCAGGCCGGGCAGCAGCCGGGCGAACTCGCCCTCGCCGGGGACCACCCGGACCTCCGGGGTCTCCGGCTGGAAGTGCGCCAGCTGGCGGTTGAGGATCTCCGCCTTGCCCGCGGCGGACTCGACCAGTTCGGCGGTGCAGTGGAAGTGGACCGAGGCGTAGTAGCTGGTGGGCGTGCCGGGCTCACCGCGCCAGTGGCCGGGGGCGAAGGTGTAGTCGTCGGTGACCGCCAGGGTGACGTTCGGGTCGGCCCGGACGGCGGCCAGCAGCGGGTTGGGTGCGGCGAGGTGGAGCAGGATCTCGCCGCGCCCGGCGTCCAGCAGGAAGTGCGTCGGGACGAGCACCGGGCCCTCGCCGGGGCGGCCGTTGGCGGCGAGCAGGCCGAAGTCGCGGCCCTCGGCCAGCCAGGCCCGCCACTCCTGCTCGTCGCCGCGGTCCCAGGACCGGATCAGCATCGGGGGCCCTCCTCAGCGCGGGAACGCGCGCATGTGCGCGGGCAGCGGGATCGTCGGGTCGTACGGCTCGGGGGCGCCGAACACGGTGCTGACCGGGACGATGCCGGACCAGTGCGGCAGGTCGGCGTCGGCCGGGTCGTCGTCGGCGCCGTCCTCGCGGGTCTTGGCCGAGACCTCGTCCAGCTCCAGCCGGATCACGGCGGTGGCGGCGAGCTCCTTGGGATTGGCCGGGCGGACCTCGCCGGAGCGGCCGGGGACGACCTGGTCGACCAGCGCGGCCAGCGCGACGTCCAGCTCCTCGGGGTCGGTGACCTGGTACGCGGTGCCGTGGGCGACCACCGAGCGGAAGTTCACCGAGTGGTTGAAGGCGGACTTGGTCAGCACCAGGGCGTCGACGTGGGTGACGGTGACGCAGACCTTCAGGCCCTGCTCGTCGGTGGCGGCGCGCAGCGGGCGGCTGCCGGTGGAGCCGTGCAGGTAGAGCCGGCTGCCGACCCGGGCGTAGATCGTCGGCAGGACGACCGGGGCGCCGTCGGCGACGAAGCCGAGGTGGCAGAGGTAGGTCTCGTCGAGGATGGCGTGGATCGCCTCCCGCTCCCAGGTGGCGCGGTCCTTGTAGCGGGTGGGGGTGGTGCGGGGGGTGCGGGGGTAGTTGGCGGCCGCCTCGGGCTGGGATCCGGAGGGGGCGTCCCGGTGGGCTTCCGGGTGGGCGTCCGGATGGGCTTCCGGCGTGGTCGACATGACAACCTCTATGTACTAGTGCATAATCTACTTTGTGCTAGGAGACTATCCGCTGACAGGGCGACGCGCCAGCGAAATCGCGGCCCACATCGAACAGGGCGTGAGCAGCGGGCGGCTCGCCCCCGGAACCGCGCTGCCCCCGCTGCGCGAACTCGCGACGGAACTCGGCGTCAACCCCAACACCGTGGCCGCCGCCTACCGGCTGCTGCGCGACCGCGGCGTGATCGAGACGGCCGGGCGCAAGGGCAGCCGGATCCTCCCCAGGCCCGCGCTCACCCCGCGCGACCAGATCCGCATCCCCGTCCCCGCCCGGGCCCGCGACCTGTCCAGCGGCAACCCCGACCCGGCGCTGCTGCCCGACCTCGCCCCGGCCCTGACGGCCGCCGCCGAGGCCGCCCGGGCCGAACCCGTGCTCTACGGGCACCCGCGCACCGACCCCG
Organism: Kitasatospora sp. NPDC030952; assembly: GCF_055571335.1. Taxonomy (NCBI): domain Bacteria; kingdom Bacillati; phylum Actinomycetota; class Actinomycetes; order Kitasatosporales; family Streptomycetaceae; genus Kitasatospora; species Kitasatospora sp. NPDC030952. Next base: position 127,743 of record NZ_JBVIFM010000022.1, on the reverse strand, counting down.
GCCTGCTCCCACTCGCCCGCGCCTCCTTCGAGGCCGACGGACTGCCCGGCGGCCCGATCGCCGTCGCCTCCGGCGCCCTGGACGCCGTCGAGCGCACCCTCGGGGCCTGGCTGCGCCCCGGCGACCCGGTGGCCGTCGAGGACCCGGGCTGGGGCAGCCTGCTCGACCTGCTGCCCGCGATGGGCCTGCGGCCCCTGCCGGTCCGGCTGGACGACGAGGGACTGCTGCCGGACTCGCTGGCCGCGGCGCTGGCCCAGGGCGCCCGCGCGGTCGTGGTGACCAGCCGGGCGCAGAACCCGACCGGCGCGGCGGTCGGCGAGGCCCGGGCGGCGGAACTGCGGGCGGTGCTGGCCGAGCACCCCGGGGTGCTGCTGATCGAGGACGACCACGGGCACGGCATGGTCGACCAGCCGTACCGGCCGCTGGTCGGGGCCGGCTCACGGCACTGGGCGGTGGTGCGCTCGGCGGCCAAGGCCTACGGGCCGGACCTGCGGGTGGCGGTGATGGTCGGCGACGAGGAGACGGTCGGCCGGGTCGCCGGGCGGCTGCGGCTCGGCGCGGGCTGGGTCAGCCACCTGCTGCAGCGCGCCGTCGCCGAACTCTGGCGGGCCGACGCGGCGCCGGCCGCGAGCGTGGCCGCCGCCTACCGGGCGCGCCGGGAGGCGCTGCTCACGGAGCTGGCGGCGCGCGGCATCGAGGCGCACGGGGCGAGCGGGCTGAACGTCTGGGTGCCGGTGCCGGACGAGACCTCGGCGCTGGCGGCGCTGGTGCAGCGCGGCTGGGTGGCGGCGCCCGGGGCGCGGTTCCGGATCCAGTCGCCGCCCGGGCTGCGGTTCACCGTCGCGTGCCTCGACCCGGCGGGCGCAACGGAGCTGGCCGACGACCTGGCGGCGGTCCTGGGAACGGGCGGCGGCGACACCAGGCTGGTCTGAACCCGTCGGTAACAAAGCGGGAAACCTGCTGCACGTACCTAGCGGTGACCGGCACGGCCATGTCATCTTCCTTGCGCCACCGGCCGGCGGCCTTCCCTCACCTACGCGTCTTCCCGTCCCCATACCGCGGGGAGACCGAGCCGCAGGAGTTCCGCCGTGCCCGAAAACGGTTCGAGCATCACCCGCAGCACCCCTCGACTCGGCCGACGGCTGCTCACCGCAGCCGCCGCCCTGCCGCTGACCCTGGCCGGACTGGCCCTCGCCGCCCCCGCCTCGGCGGCCCCGGCCACCGCACCCAGCGGGCCGACCGCCAGCGTCGCCCTCGGCGACAGCTACATCTCCGGCGAGGCCGGCCGCTGGAAGGGCAACTCGGCCGACTCCAGCGGGAACCGGAGCGGCACCGACCGGGCCTGGAACGGCAGTTCGTACGACCCCTCGGTGGTCTACGGTCCGACGGCGGCGAGCGGGTGCGACCGCTCCGACGTCGCCGAGGTGCTCGGCGCCCAGGGTGTCGCGCAGAAGCAGATCAACCTGGCCTGCTCGGGCGCCGTCACCGGCAACGTCTTCCGCGCCTCCAACGGCGGGCAGCCCCTCAAGGGCGAGGCCCCGCAGGCCGACCAACTCGCCACCGTGGCGGCCCAGAACAACGTCAAGCTGATCACGCTGTCGATCGGCGGCAACGACCTCGGCTTCTCCAGCGTCATCTCCAACTGCGTCCAGGACTACCTGGTCTGGTACTCCTACTGCCACAACTCGCAGCAGTCGGCGATCGACTCGAAGATGCCCGCCGCGATGGCCGGGGTCGGCAAGGCGATCGACGAGATCCGGGCCGTCATGGCCAACGCGGGCTACGCGCCGTCCGACTACCGGCTGGTGCTCCAGTCGTACCCCTCGCCGATCCCGCGCAGCGCCGAGATGCGCTACCCGGAGAGCGGCTGGAGCCGCTCGGACACCGGCGGCTGCCCGTTCTGGGACGGCGACGCGGACTGGGCGCGCGACTCGATGGTGCCGCAGATCTCCAAGGCGCTGGCCGGAGTGGCGGCGTCCAAGGGGGCGCAGTTCCTGGACCTCTCCAACATGCTGCAGGGCCGCGAGGTGTGCTCCACCTCCGCACAGCAGCCGACCGCGGGCTCCGGCCCGTCCGCGACCACCAGCGAGTGGGCGCGCTTCCTGGACGGCGGGCTCAACACCACCCAGGGCGTGCTGCAGGAGTCGATGCACCCCAACTACTACGGGCAGCAGGCGCTCGGCGCCTGCCTGAGCCGGCTGTGGGCGCGGCCGACGGGCAACTTCGCGTGCAACAACACGGCCGGGCGGGACGCGAGCGGGATGTACCTGACGGCGGAGTGAGGCGGACGTGCCGCCGCCCCTCCGCCCGGGTGGGCGAGGGGCGGCGGGGCGGTTCGGGGCGGGCTTCGGGCTCGGGGTCGGCCGTTGGGTCAGCCCTTGGCGAGCAGGGACTGGGCGTGGGCTCGTACCTGATCCTTCGTCAGGTATGCGTCGGTGTACTCGAAGTCCTGCAGTCGGGCGGGCTGGCGGGCCAGGAAGCCGGTGCGGACGAAGTCGTCCCCGGCGGTCGCGTTGAGCAGCCAGTTCGCGCCCACCCGGAACTTCGCCACATTGGTGCGCATCGCCATCAGGTGGTAGCCGCGGGCCACCAACTGGGCCGGCACGCCGCGCAATTCGACGCCGACCGGCTTGGACACCGCGTCCTTGCCGCCGAGGTCGACCACCAGGCCCAAGTCCTTGTGGTAGTAGGGCTCCAGGGGCTGGTTGCGGAGCGAGGCGATCACGTTGTCGGCCACCGCGCGGCCCTGGCGGGCCGAGTGCTGGGCGGTCGGCGGGCAGACCGCGCCGTCTCCCTTGGCCAGGTCGGGGACGGCGGCCGCGTCACCGAGCGCGAACACGCCCTCGAACTGCGGCACCCGCATCTCGGCCGTCACCACCAGCCGGCCGCGGACCGTCTCCGCGTCCAGGGTGCCGATCAGCGGGCTCGCGGCCACGCCGGCGGTCCAGATCAGGGTGCGGCAGGGGAGCACCCGGCCGTCGGTGAACTTGACCGACTCCGCGCCGACTTCGGCCACCGAGACACCCAGCGACACGTCGATGCCGCGGTCGCGCAGCACCTCCAGGGCGGCCGTGCCGAGAGCGTCGCCGAGCTCGGGCATCAGCTTGGGGGCGATGTCGATCAGGTGCCACTTGATCTGGCGGGCGTCCAGCCGGGGGTAGCGGCGGGCGGCGGCGGTGGTCAGGCGCTGCAGGCAGGCGGCCGTCTCGGTGCCCGCGTAGCCGCCGCCGACGACCACGAACTGCAGCCGGGACTCGCGCTCGCGCTGGTCCAAGGTGGCCGAGGCGAGGTCGAGTTGGGCGATCACGTGGTCGCGGACGTAGGCCGCCTCGGCGAGCGTCTTCATGCCGCGGGCGTAGTCGGTGAGCCCGGGGATGTCGAAGGTGCGGGTGACGCTGCCGGGGGCGAGCACCAGGACGTCGTACTTCTGCGCGACCACCTCGTCGGTGATCTTGCGGACGACGCACACCCGGGAGGCCGGGTCCACGCCGATGGCGCCGCCCGGGACGATGTGGGTGCGGCGCAGGCTCCGGCGCAGCGAGACCGCGACGGACTGGGGGGTGAGGACGCCGGCGGCGACGTGCGGGAGGAGGGGGAGGTAGAGCTGGTAGCTGAACGGCGTGACCAGCGTGATCTCGGCCTCCGACGGCGAGAGCTTGCGTTCGAGGCGGCGGGCGCACTCCAGGCCTGCGAAGCCGCCGCCCACGATCAGGATCCGAGGTCGTTCCATCGCTCATCCCTTTGCCGTACAGGTCGTACCGGAAGGCCCCCATTACTGTCCGCCACACTCGCACGGAGCAGCGGGGGCTGCCACCGGGGTGGGGCGGAGGGGGGAGGAGGGGGAAAGGGGACGGGTGGGGCGTGGGGCGGGGACGTACGGAGGGGGAGGGGCACCGATAGGCTGTCGGGCGTGCTCCCCGAGGTGACGGCGGTCCGGTATGTGACGCCACTGCGAGAAGGCGGCTCGATGCCGGGCCTGGTCGAGGCCGACGACCGGCGGCTGTACGCGCTGAAATGGGTCGGCGCGGCGCAGGGCCGCAAGGCCCTGGTGGCGGAGGTGCTGGCCGGGGAACTGGGCCGGCGGCTCGGGCTGCCGGTGCCGGAGCTGGTGACGATCGACCTGGATCCGGTGCTGGCGCGCAGCGAGCCGGACCACCAGGTGCAGGACCAGATGCGGGCCAGCGGCGGGACCAACCTCGGGATGGCCTTCGTCAGCGGCGCGCTCAACTTCGACCCGCTCTGCTTCGACGTGGACCCCGAACTGGCCGGGCAGGTGCTCTGGTTCGACGCGCTGATCGGCAACGTCGACCGGTCCTGGCGCAACCCCAACCTGCTGGTGGCCACCGGCGGGCTGCGGCTGATCGACCACGGCGCGAGCCTGATCTTCCACCACAACTGGGCCGGCGCCGCCGCCTGGGTGCGCCGCCCGTACGACGCGTCCGACCATGCGCTGCTGCGGGCCCGGCCGGATCTGGCGGCGGCGGACAAGGCGCTCGCGCCGCTCGCGGAGGCGGCGGTCGAGGCGGCGGTGGCGCAGATCCCCGAGGTGTGGCTGATGGACGAGTTCGGATTCGACTCGCCCGAGGACGTGCGCGCCGCGTACCGCTCCCAGCTGACCGAGCGACTGGCCGGTCCGCGTGACTGGCTGCCGGAGGTGCCCGCATGACCGAGCCGCTGTCGGCCGCGCTGCCGGCCGTCGTGGAGCTGCACGACTACGAGTACGCCGTGATCCGGGCGGTGCCGCGGGTGGAGCGGGGTGAGTGCGTGAACGTCGGGGTGCTGCTGTACTGCCGGCAGAACGCCCACCTGGCCGCGCGCACCCACCTGGACCAGGCCCGGCTGCTGGCGCTGGACCCGGTGGCGGACGTGCAGGGGGTGCGGCGGGCGCTGCAGGGGATCGAGGCGGTCTGCCTGGGTGGCCCGGCCGCCGGTCCGGCCGCTTCGGACAGCCCCGGGCAGCGGTTCCGCTGGCTGACCGCGCCGCGCAGCGCGATCGTCCAGCCGGGGCCGGTGCACACCGGGCTGACCGCGGACCCGGAGGCGGAGCTGCGGCGGCTGTTCGACCAGCTGGTGCTCTGACCTTCCCCCGATCGATGGACGTGTGAGGCGGCTCGCCGACGGTTGCCGTGGTCAAAGCTTGAGTTACTGAAGCACTCGGCCGTACGCTGACCCCATGGGTTCGACCTCGACGACGACCGTACCGACCAACGCCGAGCTGATGGAGGCGTTGGCCGCCGTCGGCGCCGCGTACTTCCAGGACTTCGCGGCGGCCGCGGCCCGGCACGGGCTGTCCTCCTCCCAGGCCAAGGCGCTGGGCTCGGTGCAGGAACCGGTGCCGATGCGGGCACTGGCCGGGCGCCTGGGCTGCGACGCGTCGAACGTGACCGGGATCGTGGACCGGCTGGAGACGCTGGGCCTCGCCAACCGGGAGGCGGCCGCCGGCGACCGCAGGGTGAAGATCGTGGTGATCACGGACGAGGGCCGGGAGATCCTCAACCGCATCCGCGGCGAGATGGCCCGCACCCACCAGGCCTTCGAGGCGATGACCGACGAGCAGCGGATCGCCCTGCACTCGATCTGCGGGCAGGTCCTCCCGGTGCTGGCCGGCCGGACGGGCGTCGCGCAGCAGTAGCGGCCGCCCCGCCGGTGCGCTCGCGGGTGCACCGGCGGCTGCGCTCGTGGGTGCATCGGCGGGCCGTGAGTGCACCGGTGGGTTGTGGCGGATCGGCGGGTTGTGGCACATCGGCGGGCGGGAGCCGGGCGACCCCATCCGCCGACGTTCGGCGTGACCTCGGCTGTTAGGCTTGCGAAGCGTGAGCGCGAAGCCCCAGATCCCCAATGTCCTGGCCTCCCGGTACGCCTCGGCGACCCTGGCCCAGCTGTGGTCCCCCGAGCACAAGGTGGTCCTCGAGCGCCACCTGTGGCTCGCCGTCCTGAAGGCCCAGCAGGACCTCGGTGTCGAGGTGCCGGCGAACGCCGTCGCCGACTACGAGCGGGTGATCGACCAGGTCGACCTCGGCTCGATCGCCGCCCGTGAGCGGATCACCCGCCACGATGTGAAGGCCCGGATCGAGGAGTTCAGCGAGCTCGCCGGGCACGAGCAGATCCACAAGGGGATGACCTCCCGGGACCTGACCGAGAACGTCGAGCAGCTGCAGATCCGCCAGTCGCTGGAGCACGTCCGGGACCGTACGGTCGCCGTGCTGGTGCGCCTGGCCGACCTGGCCGCCCAGCACTCCGAGCTGGTCATGGCCGGCCGCTCGCACAACGTGGCCGCGCAGGCCACCACCCTGGGCAAGCGCTTCGCGTCGATCGCCGACGAGCTGCTGGTCGCCTTCCGGCGGCTGGAGGAGCTGATCGCCCGCTACCCGCTGCGCGGGATCAAGGGCCCGGTCGGCACCGCCCAGGACATGCTGGACCTGCTCGGCGGCGACACCGAGAAGCTGGCCGAGCTGGAGCGCCGGGTCGCCGGCCACCTCGGCTTCGAGAACGTGCTCACCAGCGTCGGCCAGGTCTACCCGCGCTCGCTGGACTTCGAGGTGCTCACCGCCCTCGTCCAGCTGGCCGCCGCGCCGTCCAGCCTGGCCAAGACCATCCGTCTGATGGCCGGCCACGAGCTGGTGACGGAGGGCTTCAAGGAGGGCCAGGTCGGCTCCTCCGCGATGCCGCACAAGATGAACACCCGCTCCTGCGAGCGCGTCAACGGCCTGGCCGTCATCCTGCGCGGCTACGCGTCGATGACCGGCGAGCTGGCCGGCGACCAGTGGAACGAGGGCGACGTCTCCTGCTCGGTGGTGCGCCGGGTCGCGCTGCCGGACGCGTTCTTCGCCTTCGACGGCCTGCTGGAGACCTTCCTCACCGTCCTGGACGAGTTCGGCGCCTTCCCCGCCGTGGTCGAGGCCGAGCTGGACCGCTACCTGCCGTTCCTGGCCACCACCAAGGTGCTGATGGGCGCGGTGCGCGCGGGCGTCGGCCGGGAGACCGGCCACGAGGTCATCAAGGAGCACGCCGTGGCCTCCGCGCTGGCGATGCGCGCGGGCGCCCGGGAGAACGAGCTGCTGGACCGCCTCGCCGCCGATGAGCGGATCCCGCTGGACCGGGCCGCGCTGGACGCGCTGCTGGCCGACCGGCTGTCCTTCACCGGTGCGGCCGCGGCGCAGGTCGCCGAGGTCGTCCGCCAGGTGGAGGCCGTCGCGGCGGCCTACCCGGCGGCGGCCAAGTACGCGCCGGGCGACATCCTCTGACGTAGCGTCAGCTCTCTGTCGAGGGCCCCGCCGCCGTACCGGTGGCGGGGCCCTCGGGCGTCCGGGGGCGGCCCGGGTCGAGCGGCGGGGTGGTGGTGGCGCACGGCCAGTCGCAGTTCGGCTCGGCCATCGGGTGCGCCTCCTCCGGCGTGAGCACATTGCCCCGGATGGTGGTGAAGGCGATCAGCCCGCCGGCGGCCAGCAGGCCCGCGCAGATCAGCATCGCGGTGTGGAAGGCGGAGTCCACCGAGGACGGCACCCGGTAGGCGTCGCCGCTCAGCCCGGCCAGCGCGGGCAGCGCGGCCACCGCGAGCAGGCCCGCCGCGCGGGCGGCGGCGTTGTTGACGCCGCTGGCGATGCCGGCGTGCCGCACCTCGACGGCGGCCAGCACGGTCGCGGTCAGCGGCGCGACCAGCAGGGTCATCCCGGAGCCCATCACCGCCACCGCGGGCAGCACGTCCGCCCAGTAGGAGGAGTCCGGGCCGGTGCGCAGCATCAGCAGCACCCCGGCCGCGCACAGCAGCGGGCCGACGGTGAGCGGGATGCGCGGGCCGATCCGCTTGCCGAGGCGGCCGGCCCGCGCGGACAGGGTCAGCATCAGCACGGTGATCGGCACCAGCGCGAAGCCGGAGACCAGGGGGGAGAAGCCCGAGACGATCTGCAGTTGCACCACCAGCAGGAAGAACACCCCGCTGAAGGCCGCGTAGACGCAGAGGGTGACCAGGTTCACGGCGGTGAACAGCCGGGAGGAGAACAGCCCGAGCGGCAGCATCGGATCGGGCGTGCGCCGCTCGACGGCCACGAAGGCGGCGCCCAGCAGCAGGCCGATCGCCCCGGTGACCCAGACGGCGGGGGACAGGCCCTCCCCGGCGGCGGTGAGCGCGTAGGTGATCGCGCCGAGGGCGAGCGCGGCGAGCAGCGCGCCGGGCACGTCGAAGCGGCCGGCCGCCGACTCGTCCCGGCTCTCCGGGACGTAACGGGAGGTCACCGCGATGACGGCGGCGGCCAGCGGCAGGTTCAGCAGGAAGATCCAGCGCCAGCCGGGGCCGTCCACCAGCCAGCCGCCGAGGAAGGGGCCGACGGCGGCCGACACCCCGCCCAGGCCGGACCAGAGGCCCACCGCCGCCGAGCGGTCGTCCGGGTGGAAGACGGCCTGGAGCATGGCGAGCGAGCCCGGGGTGAGCAGTGCCCCGCCGATGCCCTGGACGGCGCGGCCGGCGATCAGCACGTGGATGGTCGGGGCGGCGGCGCAGGCCGCGGACGCGGCGGCGAACCAGACCACGCCGATCAGGAAGACCCGGCGCCGCCCGTAGCGGTCGCCGAGGGCGCCGCCGAGCAGGATCAGGCCCGCCAGGGTGAGCAGATAGGCGTTCAGGGTCCATTGCAGCGAGGCGAGGGAGGCGCCGAGGTCGGCGCCGATCCGGGGCAGGGCGACGTTCACCACGGTGCCGTCGAGCATCGCCATGCTGGAGCCGAGCACCGTTGCCAGGAGAACCCAGCGACCCTGCGCGGTGCCCAGGCGCAGAGTGCCTGCTTGAGAGGTGGTCACGGGGCAGATCCTGGTCCGACGGGGGTGTACGTGACAAGGGTCACTGGGCGGTGTGTCGGCCGGTGGCGGTGCGTGAGCGAATGGTCGCGTGGCGGTGGGGTGGTCGGCGCAGGGTGGTGGATCAGTGGCACCGGGTGAATGGATTGTGCACGCACGGTGCGCTGGATCATTCGGAGGGTGACCGTGGCGGTGGGGGTGGTTGCGGATTCAAGAGATCGACATTGCTTCACCTGAACGGATGAGTTTTAGTTCAGCGACCGCCCGGCCAGCCCGGACGGATCCACCGGGTGGAACGCCGAGTCCTGCCGCTGCCCGGTGGCTCGAACCGAACTCTGTACGGCAGGAGCGGGGGACCCACAGGTAAGTCGCCGGACCGGAGTTCGCGCCTTTTCAGGGCGCGGACGACCAGGACCGGCTTGGGGTGAAGCCGCGCATGCGCGGCCGGGCAACTCCAGCCCGAACCCGACAGCTCACCTCGCAGGCGTCGGAGAGGAAAATTCCATGCCTGCACAGGCTCGTCGTATCGCCCTGCCCCGTGCCGCCCGCATCGGCATCGCCACCGCCGTCACCGGCGCCTCGTTCGTCCTGCCGCTCGTGACCGCGATGAGCGCCCAGGCGCACACCGTCCCGGCCGCCGCCACCGCTTCGGCCGCCTCGCACGAGGCCGCTCCGGCCGCCTCGGCCACCGGCGCTTCGGTTGCCGGCGCTTCGGCCGCCGGTCAGGAGAGCTACCGCGTCGTCAGCGGCGACACCCTCTCGAAGATCGCCGACGCCAAGCACGTCGACGGCGGCTGGCACGCGCTGTACGAGCAGAACCGCTCGGTCGTCGGTGCCAACCCGAACCTGATCTTCCCGGGCCAGCAGCTCGCCCTGGCCGGTCAGGCCGGCCACGCCGGTCAGGCCGCTGACGCTGCGAAGCCCGCCGCTCCGGCGAAGCCCGCCAAGCCGGCCGCTCCGGCCACCCAGGACGCCTCCGCCGCCGCGGACACCCAGCCGCAGGTCCAGACCGAGGCCGCCAAGCCGGGTGCCCAGCTGCAGACCCAGGTGCAGACCGCCGCCCCGGCCCAGGCCGTCACCGCCGCCCCGGTCGCCGCCACCTCCGGCTATGTGGCCCCGCTGGCCAACCCGGTGCTGGGCGAGGCCTACGGCGTGGCCGGCTCGATGTGGGCCTCCGGCCACCACACCGGCCAGGACTTCATCGCCTCCACCGGCACCCCGCTGCGCGCCGTCGCCAACGGTGTCGTGGTGAAGGCCGGCAACGGCGGCGCCTACGGCAACGAGGTCGAGATCAAGCTCGCCGACGGCAAGTACGCCCAGTACGCGCACCTGTCCTCGATCGGCGTGTCGATCGGTCAGACCGTCACCACCGGCCAGCAGCTCGGCCTCTCCGGCGCGACCGGCAATGTGACCGGCCCGCACCTGCACTTCGAGATCCGCACCGGTCCGGAGTACGGCTCGGACATCGACCCGGTCGCCTACCTGCGGGCGCACGGCGTCGCGCTCTGACCCGCCTGCTCCCTTCCGCAGGACTGTGAACCACCGCTGATGCGGGGCGAATCGACCGCCCGGGATGGTCATGTCGGGTGACCGCTCGACCGGGTGATCGCCGCACCAGTGGACCTGGGCGCGGGACACGCCCACGGCCGGTCCGGCCGTACGAGACAGCTCTCGTGCGGCCGGGCCGGCCACCGCCGTTTCCCGGGGCCTCGCGGGGCCTCGCGGGGCTTCGCGGGGCTTCGCGGTGCGCGCGGGCCGAACACCGCGTCAACTCCCGTGATTCCCGGGAGGATCTCCGGTTCCGCGGCCCGTTCGGCTTCGGCGGGTCAGTTCCGGTGGACGGGCAGGCCGTGCTCGGCGGCGCCGAGCAGCTGGTGCATCCGGTGGCCGAAGTCCTCGGTGTCGTCGGCGGGTTCGGGGAAGACCAGACGGACGTCGCGGTGGCCGTGCGAGTGGTCCAGGCGCAGCACCAGGCCGTGGCGGTCCAGGGCGAGCGGGCGGACGTCCGGCCGGTGGGTGAGCAGGACTGGGTCGAGCAGGCGGGTGAGCAGGTCGAGGGCGTCGGCGTGGTCGTCGGCCAGGTGGGTGAGCAGGGCGGCCTCGTGCCGGGCCAGCGGGTCGGGGGCGGCGAGGGTGAGGTCGGCGGCGGTGAGCGCGCTGGTGCCGTACGGGGTGGCGAGGACGGCGTGGGCGACGTCGACGCGCAGGTGGACGCTGAGGCCGTCGTCGGCGAGGTGGGCCAGGTGCAGTCGGCCGGCCAGGGTGAGCCGGGCGCGGATCCGGTCGCGGACGGCGACGGGGGAGACGTCGGTGACGTCGAGCACGACGGCCAGGCCGTTGGTGGCGCCGGCGGCGGCCGCGGTGAGCGGGGCGTCCAGCGGGACGCGCAGGCGAAGCCGGGAGCCGTGGACGGAGACCGGGGTGTCCAGGTCGTGGTGCTCGCCGAGGGCGCGGACGGTGAGCGAGGAGGTCGCGCTGAGCAGGCTGTGGACCCGGTCGGCGGTGGTGGGCTCGGGCACCTGGGCGTCGCCGGTGGGCAGGCTCATGACGGACCTCCTGTTAGTTAGGTGAGCCTAACCTAATCTCCGTGGGGGGTGGTGGCAAGTACGGCGAGGGCCCGGACGCGTGACGGCGTCCGGGCCCCGGGGTGGCGGTGGCGGCGGGTCAGCCGACGACGGCCTGGGCGTCGATCTCCACCAGCATCGGCTCCTGCGGCAGTTCGACGAAGACGGTGGTGCGGCAGGGCTTCACCCCGCCCGGCTCGATGTTCTCGTCGATGAACTCGGCGTAGACCTCGTTCATCAGCGGGAAGTCGGCCCGCTTGGTGAGGTAGACGCGGAACATCACCACGTCCTCGATGGTGGCGCCGCCGGCCTCGACGATGGCCTTGACGTTCTCCAATGTGCGGCGGGTCTGGGCCTTCACATCGCCGTGGTGGAGGTACTCGCCGGTGGCCGGGTCCTGCGGGCCCTGGCCGGAGACCTGGAGGATCGGGCCCTTGCGGACGCCCTGGGAGAACATCCAGGCGGGGGCCGGGGCGCCGTCGGTGCGGATCTCGAGCTTGTCGGAGTCCATGGGGTTCCTTGTGTGCGGTGGGTGCGGCAGTGGGTGACGGGTCGTCAGTTGTGCTCGGGGCGACCGCAGTCGGCCGAAATGGCGCGGGCGGTGGCGAGCAGCTGCGGGAGAAGGTCCAGCACCTGCTCGTACGGGAGGACGACGTCCGGGACGGAGATCGACGCGGCGGCGACGACCCGACCGCTGGCGTCCCGGATCGGGGCGGCCACGCAGTTGATGAAGGCCTCGTGCTCGGCGTGGTCCTGCGCCCAGCCCAGGGCGGCGACCTTCTCCAGCTCGGCGAGCAGCGCCTCGGGCGTGGTGAGGGTGCGTTCGGTGTGCGGGGTGAAGTCGACCCCGGCCACCACCCGGCGGCGCTCGGGCAGCGGGAGGTCGGCCAGCAGCACCTTGGAGACGGCGGCGCTGTGCAGGGCCGCGCGCAGGCCGATCCGGGAGTACATCCTGACCGGGTGGCGGGAGTCGTACTTGTCGATGTAGACCACCTCGCCGCCCTCGTACGCCGCCAGGTGCACGGTCTGGCCGGTGGCGGAGTTCAGCTCGGCGAGGTGCGGGGCGGCGATCCGGCGGAGGCCGCGCTGCTCCAGGGCGAGCCCGGAGAGGGCGAACAGGCCCGCGCCGAGGTGGTAGCGGTAGGCCGCGTCACGGTAGACGAACCGCTCCTCCTCCAGGCTCTGGAGCAGTCGCAGCACGGTGGTCTTGTGCACGCCGAGGACCTCGGCCAGCTGGTCGAGGGAGCGCTCGCCCTCGCCGAGCTGGGCGAGGATGCGCAGGGCGCGGGTGACGGTCTGGCTCATCGGGCTCGGGCTCCGGTCGGGGGGCTGGGGTCGCTGCTCATTCTGCCCGGGCCGGGGCGGCGGGCCGGACGCGGGAAGCGGGCGGCGCCGGGGAGGCGGGCAGGGCCGGGGAGGCGATGTCGTCGGCGGTGACCCGGGTGGCGGCCCAGTCGGCGGGGGAGGCGTCGAGCAGGGCGGTCACCACCGGGGTGGGCGGCAGTTCGGCCTGGTCGCCGTGGGCGGTCAGGGCGCAGGCCGCGGCCAGGTGGCCGAGTCTGAGCCGGCGGCGCTGGTCCAGGCCGTGCAGGGTGCCGGCCAGGTAGCCGGCCGCGAAGGCGTCGCCCGCGCCGGTGGCCTCCACCACCTCGACGGCCAGGGCCGGTTCGGCGACCGCCGTACCGTCCCGCTCCAGCGCGGTGACCAGCCGGGCGGCGTCCTTGACCACCACGGTGGCGGGGGACGGGAAGCGGCGGCGCAGCGCGGCCGGCTCGTCGGTGCCGAAGGCGGCCTGGGCCTCGTCGGCGCCGAGCAGCAGCAGGTCGGCGGCGTCCAGCAGCGGCGGCAGCACCGCCGGGTCGCGGTCCCGCCAGAGCGAGGGGCGCCAGTTGAGATCGAAGCTGACCAGCCGTCCGGGGCGGCGGTCGGCGAGCAGGGCGCGCAGCAGGGCCAGGCAGTCGTCGGAGAGCGCGGCGGTGATGCCGGACAGGTGGAGCAGCCGGGCGCCCGCCAGCAGCCGGGCGGCGGCCGGGTCGGTGAGCAGGGCGGGGGAGAGCGCGGCCGCCGCGGAGCCGCGCCGGTGGTAGTGCAGGCGGCTGCGGCCGGGGCCGAGGTCGTGCCGGTGTCCGGTGGCGCCGCCGACCTCCTTCAGATACAGGCCGGTCGGGCGGTGCGGGTCGACGGTGACCCCGGAGACGTCCACCCCGCGGGCGGCGACCTCGGCGAGCAGGCGGCGGCCGAAGCCGTCGTCGCCGACCCGGCTGACCCAGGCGGTCGGCACGCCGAGACCGGCCAACGCCCCGGCCACATTGGACTCCGCACCGCCGACGGACAGTCGGAAGGTGTCCACGGCCTCCAGCGGGCCCGGGCGGTCGGGCAGCAGGACGGCCATCGACTCGCCCAGGCAGACGGCCGTCGGGGGAGGACCGGGGCGGGTCGGCCCCGGGGTGTCCTGTGGCGGCATCTGCTGGGCTCCTCGTCTGCGGCGGCGGTGTGTCGACTCCTGACGGTGGGTTCGACCCCTGGCCGTGGGTTTGACTCCGTTGACCGTGATCCGGCGCCGATGCTAGAACCGTGCTGGCAGCATGTGCAACCCTCGTTGCACATGTTGCAACTTGCACGAATGGAGGACAGGGTGAAGCAGACGTTCGCGAGCAGGACGACCGGACCGGGGATCGCCGAGGGGGCGGTGGCCGCACTGGCCGACGAGACCCTCGACTGGCGGTTCAAGGCCGCCCCGCCGGAGAGCTGGGGGCACACCGTCCGCGACTGGCTCGCCACCGGGCCCACCCTCTCCTCCCTCGGCACCCCGCTGCTCACCCTCGACGCCGCCGCGCTCGACCACAACGTCCGCACCATGGCCCGCTGGTGCGCCGAGGCGGGCGTCGCGCTCACCCCGCACGGCAAGACCACCATGGCGCCCGAACTCTGGCAGGCCCAGCTCACCGCCGGCAGCCACGGCATCACCCTCGCCAACCTGCCGCAGGTGCGGGTCGCCCGGGCCTTCGGCGTCCAGCGGATCCTGCTCGCCAACACCCTGCTCGACCCGGCCGGACTGGCCTGGCTCGCCGCCGAACTGGCCGCCGACCCGGGCTTCGCCTTCCTCTGCTGGACCGACTCCGCCGACGGCGTACGGCAGATGGACGAGGCGCTGCGCGCCGCCGGGGCCGAACGGCCGCTCGAGGTGCTGATCGAACTCGGCGGCCCGGGCGGGCGGACCGGCGCGCGCGGCGTGGACGCGGCCGTCGAGATCGCCGCCGCCGTCCTGCGCGCCCCCACCCTGCGGCTCGCCGGGGTCGGCGGGTACGAGGGGGCCCTCGCGCACGACGCCACCGCCGAGGGACTGGCCACCGTACGCGGCTACCTCAAGGCGCTCGGCGAGCTGCACGGGCGGCTCGCCACGGCCTACCCGGACGACGCGCCGCCGGTGGTGTCGGCCGGCGGCAGCGCCTACTTCGACCTGGTGGTCGAGGAGTTGGCCGCGCTGCCGGAGGCGCTGGTGGTGCTGCGCTCGGGCGCGTACATCGCCCACGACGACGGGTTCTACCGGGGTATCTCGCCGCTCGCCCGGGGCGCCGGGGAAGCCCCCTTCCGCGGCGCGCTGCACGGTTGGGCCCGGGTGGCCTCCCGGCCGGAGCCCCAACTGGCGCTGCTGGACGCGGGAAAGCGCGACCTGCCGTTCGACGAGGGCCTGCCCGAGCCGCAACTGGTGCGCGGGGGAGCGGCGTTGACCGGTACGGCGGCCCGGATCACCGCACTCAACGACCAGCACGCCTTCCTCCGTGACGCGGGCGACCTCGCACCGCTCGGTGCGGTGCTGCGGCTCGGCGTCTCGCACCCGTGCACGGCCTTCGACAGGTGGACGGCGATTCCGGTGCTGGACTCGGCGGACGCGGCCGAGCCGAAGGTCACCGGGCTGGTCAGGACGTTCTTCTGATGGCGGTGGGGGAGAGAGCAACCGTCTTCAAGGCGGCGACGGTCGTCGACGGGACCGGCGCCGAACGCTACCGGGCGGACGTGCGGATCGCCGACGGGCTGATCGCCGAGATCGGTACGGGCCTCGACGGGGCCACGGAGGTGGACGCCGACGGGCTGGTGCTCGCCCCCGGCTTCATCGACATGCACGCCCACTCCGACCTCGCCCTGCTGCTCGAACCCGAGCACCCGGCCAAGGTCACCCAGGGCGTCACCTGCGAGGTGCTCGGCCAGGACGGCCTGTCCTACGCCCCGGTGGACGACACCACCCTGCCCGCGCTGCGCCGCCAACTGGCGGGCTGGAACGGCGATCCGGCGGACTTCGCCTGGGACTGGCGCGACGTCGCCGGCTACCTGGACCGGATCGACCGCACCCGGGTCGCCGTCAACGCCTGCTACCTGGTACCGCACGGCTCGCTGCGGATGCTCGCCATGGGCTGGGACAACCGCCCGCCCGGCCCGGCCGAACTCGACCGGATGTGCCAGGTGTTGGCGCGGAGCCTGCTGGACGGGGCGGTCGGGATGTCCAGCGGCCTCAGCTACACCCCCGGCATGTACGCGGACACCGCCGAACTGGTCGAGCTGTGCACCGTGGTGGCGGCCTACGGTGGCTTCCACGCTCCGCACCAACGCTCCTACGGGAAAGGCGCGTTGGAGGGATACGCGGAGATGGTGGAGATCGCCCGGCGGTCAGGCTGCGCGCTGCACCTGACCCACGCCACGATGAACTTCGGCGTCAACCGCGGCCGGGCCGGTGAGCTGCTGGAGCTGGTCGACCGGGCGCTCGCGGACGGCGTCGACCTCACCCTGGACAGCTACCCCTACCTACCCGGATCCACCACCCTGGCCGCCCTGCTGCCGAGTTGGGCCACCGAGGGCGGGCCGGGCGCGACACTGGCGCGGCTCGCCGACCCGGCCGCCCGGGAGCGGATCCGGTACGCGATGGAGGAGCAGGGCAGCGACGGCTGCCACGGCGTGGTCGCCGACTGGGCGACCGTCCAGATCTCCGGCGTCCGCTCGGCGCGGCTCGCGGAGACGGTCGGCCGGACGGTCGCCGAACTCGCCGCCGAGCGGGGGACCGGCGGGACGGAGGTGTTCCTCGACCTGCTGCTCCGGGACGAGTTGGCCACCACCATCCTCCAGCACGTCGGCCACGAGGAGAACGTCCGGGCGGTGATGCGCCACCGCGCCCACACCGTCGGCAGTGACGGGCTGCTCGTGGGGGCCCGGCCGCACCCGCGCGCCTGGGGCACCTTCCCGCGCTACCTCGGACACTACGGACGGGAGTTGGGGGTGCTCACGCTGGAGCAGGCCGTCGCCAAGATGACCGGTCGGCCCGCCGCCCGGCTGGGACTGGACCGGCGCGGCCGGATCGCCCCCGGGTACCACGCCGACCTGGTGCTCCTCGATCCCGAGCGGGTCCGGGACTCCGCCAGCTTCGAGCAACCCCGGCTGCCCGCCGAGGGGATCGAGTACGTGTACGTCAACGGCACCGCCGTCGTCCGGCAGGGACGCACCACCGGCGCCCGCCCCGGGCGTGCCCTGCGCCGCACCGACCGAGGGACTCTGGCCCCATGAACGATCTGTCCGAGCTGTGGAACGACCCGGTGATCGCGGTGGTCCGCGCACCCCGGATCCCGGACGCCGCCGCGCTGTGCGCCGCGCTCGCGGAGGGCGGCATCGGCTTCACCGAATTCACCTACACCACACCGGATGTGACGGACCATCTGATACGGGCTTCGGAGGCCGGCTGGCGGGTCGGCGTCGGGACGGTGCTGACCGGCGAGCAGGCCGAGCGGGGGATCGACGCCGGGGCTTCCTTCCTGGTCACCCCGGGCTGTCGGCCGGAGGTCGCGGCGGCCGGCCGGTCCCGCGGGGTGCCGGTGGTGCTGGGGGCGCTCACACCGACCGAGGTGGCCCGGGCGGTCGACCTGGGCGCGGCCGCCGTCAAGATCTTCCCGGCCCGGTCGTTCGGCCCCGGCTACTTCAAGGACCTGCGCGGCCCGTACCCGGACGTGCCGTTGGTGGCCTCCGGCGGGGTCAACGCGGGCAACGCGGCCGAGTTCCTGGCGCAGGGGGCGCTCGCGGTGTGCGCGGGGACGGACGTGGTGCCGCCGGAGGTGGTGGAGGCGGGGGACTGGGCGGAGATCACCCGGCGGGCGCGGGTGTTCACCCGGGCCTGCGCGGCGGGGGTGCCGTAACGGAGGCGTGGCGGGGTGCCGTAACGGGGGGCGCGGCAGGGCCCGTCCGGCGGGTTGGGGCGGCGTGGTGGGTCGGGGAGGCACGGCGGGGTCCGGTGGAGCGGCGCGGTGGTTGGGGCGGCACGGCGGGTCCGGTGGAGCGTCGCGTGGGTACGGCGGTGGTTCCGTGAAGGTGTGAGGCGGGCTGTCGGGGCGGCCGGGATTGGACGAGAATCGGTGGCACCCGGCTCACCCCCGGCCCCTCGGCTCTCGGCCCGCGCGGCCCCCGGACCCGGCAGGAGGATCCACCCCATGACCTCGACCCGCCCCGGCCCCGACTGGCTGGCCGACGCCGTGCTGTACCAGATCTACCCGCAGTCCTTCGCGGACTCCGACGGCGACGGCATCGGCGACTTCGCCGGCATCACCGAGCACCTCGACCACCTCTCCTGGCTGGGGGTGGACACGGTCTGGCTCAACCCCTGCTTCGCCTCGCCGTTCCGCGACGCCGGGTACGACATCACCGACTACCTCACTCCGGCCCCGCGCTACGGTCGCACCGAGGACCTGGTCGCCCTGGTCGAGGCCGCCCGCAGCAAGGGCATCCGGATCCTGCTGGACCTGGTCGCCGGGCACACCTCCGACCGCCACCCCTGGTTCCTGGCCTCCGCCGAGGACCCGTCCGACCAGCGCTACATCTGGTCGGACCGCCCGGTGGACGGCTTCGTCGCCTCGCCCGGGAGCCGCTCGGGCTGGTACCTGCCGAACTTCTTCGACTGTCAGCCCGCCCTCAACTTCGGCTATGCGCGCGGCAGTTCGGCAGAGCCATGGCGCCAGCCGGTGGACGCCGAGGGCCCGCGCGCCAACCGGGCGGCGCTGCGCGACATCATGGCGCACTGGCTGGGCCTCGGCGTGGCCGGCTTCCGGGTCGACATGGCGTACTCGCTGGTCAAGGACGACCCCGGCCGGGTGGAGACCGCCAAGCTCTGGACCGAACTGCGCGACTGGCTGGACCGCACCCACCCCGAGTCCGCGCTGTTCGCCGAGTGGGGCGAGCCGGCCGCCGCCGTCGCGGCCGGGTTCCATGCGGACTTCTTCCTGCACTTCGGCGGGGGCGACCACGGCCTTCCCCTGCGATCGCTGTGGAACAACGACGGCGGGACGGTGGAGGAGTTCTGGCAGCAGGGCCCCTGCTACTTCGAGGCCGAGGGGCGCGGCACCCCGCAGACCTTCCTGGACGCCTGGCGCTCCGCCGCCCAACTCACCGAGGGCAACGGGCACATCGTGCTGCCCACCGCCAACCACGACTTCTCCCGGCTCGCCACCGGCCCGCGCTCCGGCGAGCAACTCGCCCCCGCCTTCGCCTTCCTGCTCACCTGGCCGACCCTGCCCGCGGTGTACTACGGCGACGAGATCGGCATGCGCTACCTGCCCGGGCTGCCGGACGTCGAGGGCAGCGTGCTGGGGCCGCGCTTCAACCGGGCGGGCTCGCGGACCCCGATGCAGTGGACGCCGGGCCCCTCGGCCGGGTTCTCCACCGCCGCGCCCGAGCGGTACTACCTGCCGCTGGACCCGGACCCGCGGCGCCCGGACGTGCTCTCCCAGCGCGCCGACCCGACCTCGCTGCTGCACACCGTCCGGCGGCTGATCGCGCTGCGGCGCGCCCACCCCGGGCTGGGGACGTCGGGCGGGGTGGAGGTGCGGCACGCCGGGTACCCGCTGGTGTACACCCGCGCCGGGCGGTACCTGGTGGCGGTGAACCCGCGGCGGGAGCCGGGGACGCTCCGGCTGGCGGACGGGGGCGCCGTGCGGCCGCTGGAGGTGCAGGGCGTGCGGGTGGTGGACGGCGAGCTGCGGGCGGACGGCTTCTCGTACGGCGTGTTCGAGCTGGGCTGAGACCGCGCTCGGGGCGCCGCTCGGGTGGTCGGGTTTCCGATTCCGGCTGGATGGTTGTAAGCTACATCCATAGATGGTTGCATTTACCACCTTGATTGGTGGTATGTGTCACCTCGATCGGAAGAGCCGGAAGAGAACGCCGGAGGACGGTACGAACGCCATGAGCACACCCCAGACCCCCGCCGCAGCGCCCACCCTGGGGCACTCGCTCAAGCACCTCGCCATCCACCTGCTCACCCCGCTGCTGATGTGCCTCGGCATGGCGCTCGCCTACCAGGGTGCCTTCCACCAGCCGGAACCCAACCACCTCAAGGTCGCCGTCGTCGGCTCCGGCCCCCAGGCCCAGGGCCTGGCGCAGACCATCCAGGGCAAGGCCGGCGACGCGCTGGACGTCCGGACCATCGCGGACCGCCCCGCAGCCGAGCAGCTGCTGCGCGACCGCGCCCTGGTCGGCGCCTTCGTCCCGGATGCCAGGAACCCCGAACTGATCGTGGCCAAGGGCAACTCGGACACCTCGGTGGTCGCCGCCACGGCGGTGTTCACCAACGTCACCGACCGGCAGGGCGTCCCGCTGCACGTCACCGACCTCACCACTCCCGCCAAGGGCGACCCGACCGGTCAGGGCCTGTTCTTCCTGCTGGTCGCGCTGAGCATCGGCTCCTACGCCAGCGTCGCGGTGATCGGCGCCGCCGGAGCCGGGCTGAGCCTGCGGATCCGGGCCCTGGTCGGCCTGGCCGTCTCACTGGTGGTCAGCGTGATCGGGATCGCCACCGCCGGACCGCTCTTCCACGTCGTCGACCACGACCGCGCCGCGATCTGGGCGCTCGGCTGGCTCTACTCCGCGGGCATCGTGCTGATCGGCATCGGCCTGCACAGCTTCCTGAAGAAGTGGACCACCCTCACCCTGATGGTGCTGTTCGTGATGCTCAACTTCACCACCTCCGGCGGGATTTACCGCCCCGAGCTGCAGAACGACTTCTTCGGGGCGCTGCACGGCTTCTGGACCGGCGCCGGCTTCCTGGAGGGCGCGCGCAGCATCCTGTACTTCGACGGCGGCGCCGGCCTCGGCGGGCACCTGCTGACCCTGCTGGTCTGGCTGCTGTTGAGCGGGGCGGCCCTGGTCGCCGCGGCGATGTACGAGGGCCGCGGACGCCGGGCGGTGGAGACGCCGGTGGAGGCCGAGGAGGAGATGGAGGAGGCGGTCGCGGTCTGAGGACCGTACGCCGGAAAGGACTTCACCCGGTGCGAGGGCATCGGCACCGGGTGGGGATCGACGGCCCGCGCCCGGCCTTGGACAAGCCGGGCGCGGGCCCGTGCGTCTAGGGCCGGCTCCGATTCGGGCGGCTGGGCGGCCGGGTGAAGCAGCAGTCCCCGCAGAGCCCCGCGCCCGGCCCGGTCCGGTAGTAGAGGCAGCAGCTGGTCCGCCGGAACGCGGCCCCGCGTGGGCCGGTGAGCAGGGCGCCGGAGCCGGCCAGTGGCGGACGGTCCAGCAGGCCGGCGACCAACTCGGCTGCCCGGCCCGGCGCGTGGGCGTCAAGCACCCGCAGCGTCCCGGCCAGCGCGGAGGCCTCGTTGCCGCGCAGCAGGCGCGCCGAGAGCGGCACGGCGGCGCGCACTGCTGCTGCCAGGGGCTCCAACAGGCCGATCAGGACGGCCTCGTGGAGCCGGTCGACGAGCTCCCCGGCATCGGGGTGAACCGGCTCCGGCGGCGTCCAGAGGTCGATCGGCCCCTGGTCCGGGATCCGCACCCAGGCCCGCTCCAGGGTCGGCACCGTCCCCAGCAGGACGGCCGAGCCGATGCCCACCGACCAGAACCGGGCGGCCAGTCCGAGGTGCAGGACCGAGGCGGCGACCCGGAGTTCGGCCGTGCCCAGCCGCTGCGCCACCACCCGGATCCGGGCCGCGAGCGGCGCGTCCGGCCCGGTGCCGTACAGCTCCGGCAGGGGACGGGAGCCGGGCGGCGGGCTGCCGGTGGCGTCGCTGTCGAGGGCGAAGTACGGGCCGACGGCGGCGAGTCGGCCGTAGTCGGGCCGGGGCTGCCGGCTCTGGCCGACCGGGATGCGGTCGGGCGGGCGGTGGCATGACGGGCGGGGAGCATCGGGGCCTCCAGGGAGCCGGGGAGCGGGCGGGTGGTGACGCCCCGGCCCGGTCGGGCACCCGGAAGGCCCTGGTCGGGCGGTGGTCAGCCGTGCACGGAGAAGTCGCCACTGGTCGTGCGGAGGAACGGTACCGTGCCCTGGCAGTCCGAGACCGGTGCGCCGAAGAAGCCCCAGACCCAGCCGACCCGGTCCCCGCGTCGGCCGTCGTCCTCGACCGACGGCGCGACCTTCTGGCCGACCACCGGCCGGCCCGGGAACCACGGCACCTCGCCCCCGGTGACCACGCCGGTGGCGATCGCCTCCCGGCCGCCGACGGCCAGGCAGGTGATGTCCCCCTCGAAGTCCGCGACCAGCCGGCCGTCGGTGTGCACATGGCGGACGTGGAAGTGGCCGCGGGTGGTGCCGGGGTCGGAGTTGCGGCCGGCGCGGGCGTCGACCGTGAGCTGGACCGGGTCGCCGGTGAAGCCGTCGAAGGCGGCGGTGAGGACGGTCCCGGCGCTCCCGTGCAGGACCACCGGGCCGAAGCCGTCGGCGGTGGCCGGTGCCGCGGCGGTCGCCGGGGCGGCGGTGGCGACCGTGGCCGCCAGGAGGCAGAGCGCGGCAGCGGCGGTGGCGAGACGGCGGCGGTCCATGGCGGTTCGGCCTCCTGGGTGGGCGATTGATCCGGTGGGTGGCGGGCGATTGTTCCGGCGGGTGGTGTTCCGCGGCCAGGTGTTCCGACGGGGTCCTGTTCCCCGGCCGGTCGCTCCGACGGCATCGAGTCTGGCCCGGCCGGACCGGGCAAACCTCCCGCTGCGGAGGGGAGTTGCCTCCTCCCGGCGGAGGAGCCCGGCATCCCCCGGGAGAGCGGGCCGTAGGCTCGGAGGGGTGCGCACCGACCCGCCTCCCCGCCCCGACCGGCCCCGTCGCCTGCCCGCCGTCGGCACCGCCCTGCTGCTGCTCGCGCCCGTGGCGCTCGCACACCGGGGGGAGCACGGCGCGGCCCTGCTGCTCGCCCTGACGGCCGCGCTCGCCGCGGCGGTGGCGCTGCTGCCCTGGCCGCTCGGGCGGCTCGCCCCCACCACCGGCGCCGGCGCGGTGGCCGCCGCCTCGCTGCTGGTCGACCTCTGCTACTCCGGGCCCTACCGGCTGCCCGCGTTCTGGCTGCCGTTCGAATGGCTCGCGCTGCTCGGGGTGCTGTTCCGGGCGGTCCGCCGGCTGCCGGACCGCTGGGCCGGGCCGGTCGGCAGCCTGGTCGGGCTCGCGGCCGTGGTGCTGCCGCTGCGGTTCGCCCTCCGGACGCCCCATGGCGGCCCGGCCGGTCCGGTGATCGGCGTGCTGTTCGCGCTGCTGCCGGTGCTCGGGGTGGCCGGGGCGGGCCTCTACCTGCGGGTCCTGGACGCCCGGCGGGAGCGGGCGGTCGCCCGGGCCAGGCGCGAGCAGCGGCTCGAGGTCGCCCGCGGCCTGCACGACTCCGTCGCCCACGAGATCACCGGCATCGTGCTGGAGGCCCAGGCCGGCCAACTCCCCGGCCAGGAAGCGGAGGAGACCGCGGCCCTGTTGCGCCGGCTGGAGGAGGCGGGGCTGCGCGCGCTCGACTCGATGGACGAGATGGTCGGCGCGCTGCGCGAGGATCAGGGGGCGGCCGGGACCACGCGCCGCCTCGGCCTGGCCGACCTGCCGGAGCTGGTGGCCCGCTTCGGTACGAAGGGTGGCCCGCACGCCACCGTCGACCTCGCCCCGGAGACCGTCGGGCTGCTCGCCGCCGAGGCCCAGGCCACCGCGTACGCCGTCGTCCTGGAGGCCCTGACCAACGTCCGCCGGCACGCCCCGCAGGCCACCGAGGTGACGGTCCGGGTGGCCCTGGAGCCGGACGGCCGGGCGGTACGGGTGACCGTCGGTGACACCGGCGGGCCGGCCACCCGCAGGCCGCGGCTGCGCCGCCGCCCCGGCGCGGGCGGTACCGGCCTGGCCGGCCTGGCGGCCCGTGCCACCGCCCACGGCGGCACCCTGACCTCGGGCCCGCTCGGCCGGTCGGGCTGGCAGGTGTGCTGCACCCTGCCGGGGCGGTAGCGGTCTCCCGTACCCCGGGTTTTCGCCGGGACGGCGGGAGCGCTAAGTTGAACGCGTTCAAGTCATTGAACGCGTTCAAATCGTGTTCGGGGGTAGGGGATGAGCGAGTCACACTCGGTGCCGCCCGGCTATGCGGTCGAGGCCGCGTTCGCCGACCGGCGGGATGTCCGGCGCGCCGAGCCCGTGCGGGGCCGGGTCAGGCCCAGCGGGCGCGTACTCGCCGCGCTGGCCGTGGTCACCTGGATTCCATGGGTCGTTGACGGCCTGTGGTGGGGCGGCGGCCCCTGGTACTGGGGCCTGCTCCTCGGGTTCCTCGGGCTGACGATGCTGCCCCTGGTCGTACCACGCGAGCCGGACTTCCGGCGCGCCTGCCTCACCGTCGGCTGGCTGCAGCTCGGCATCGAGGCGCTGTGCTCGTCCCCGTACCTCCTGATCCCGCTGCCGGTCTTCGTCTTCGCCTTCCCGTCCGGCGTCATGTTGCTGCTCACCGCACGGCGAAACCGCGGCTCGGCGGGGACGGTACTCGCCGCGCTGCTCGCGGCGGGCCCCATCGGGCTCCTCGCCCACGGCGGGTGGACGCACATCTGAGCCCGCTGACGGGTCGCACAACCGGGTCCGTCGGCGGGGCGCACAACCGCGCTCCCGGCCGCCGCCGCGGGCGCCGCGCGGGCGGGTGAGGGTGAAGCGGTCCACCGGGGCGAGGTCGCCGTACGGGCCGCTGACGGCGTAGTACGTGACGTCGATGGTGGTGGCGCTGCCGCGCTCGCCCGGGTGGACGTCGAAGGAGGCGAAGCCGTACGGGTTGTCGGCGTCGCGGAAGGCGGACCAGGGGGCGTCCTCGATCAGGCCGGCCGGGGTGCTGGCCGGGGTGCTGGCGGGGGTGCGTCCGCTGGGGGCGTTCATGGGCGCCAGCTTCACCGGGCGGAGGTGAACCGGGCCGGATCGGCGGCATGAACTTTCCCGTCCGCCGGGTGGTGCGGGACACTGCCCGGTGTGACGAGTACGAACGGTGAGTGTCCGCGGGTGATCCGGGTGTTGATCGCGGACGACCAGGAGGCGGTACGGCGCGGCGTGCGGCGGATCCTCGACGCACAGCCGGACATCGAGGTGGTGGGCGAGGCCGTCGACGGGCTCGCCGCGCTGGAGCTGGCGGCCGAACTGCGGCCGGACGTCGCGCTGGTGGACATCCGGATGCCGCGGCTGGACGGGCTGGAGGTGACCAGGCGGCTGTCCGGTTCGGTGCGGGTGGTGGTGCTGACCACCTTCGACCTGGACGAGTACATCTACCCGGCGCTGCAGCACGGCGCGTCCGGCTTCCTGCTGAAGCGTTCCGGCCCGTCCCTGCTGGCCGAGGCGGTGCGGGCGGCGGCGGACGGCGAGAGCCTGATCAGCCCGTCGGTCACGGTGCGGCTGCTGAAGCACGTGACGGCGCCGCGCCGGCCCGCGCGCCCGGCGGCTCCGGTGGTGGCGTTGACCGAGCGGGAGGTGGAGATCGCCGGCCACGTCGCGGCGGGCCGGACCAACGCCGACATCGCGGCCGAACTGTTCATCTCCCCGGGCACGGTGAAGACCCACGTGGCCAGCATCCAGCGCAAGTTGGGGGTGCCGAACCGGGTCGGGATCGCGGTGCACGCCTGGGAGATGGGGTACCGGGTGCCGCAGTAGCGCCCCGCCTCTGCCACCCCGCGCGCGCTGGGGCTGGGGCGGGAAGGAGCGCGTCCACGGAGCCGAGGGGATGCTCCGTGGACGCGCGGAACCTACGAGGCGGGGGTGGCCTCCGGACGTCACGTCCTCCGGCCGGTAGTTCGATCGTCGACCGAGGTAGTACCAGCGGCAGACCCTGATCCGTCTCGACCTGTCGCCACTGCCTCCTGCGGTCGAACTGCCTTCAGCTGCCTCGCAGGTCCATCTCCCATCATGCGCCTCCCACGGCGTGTGCACCAGGGGTGAACGGCCCGAAAACGGGCAAATCTCGCAAGTCGAGGCCGGAGTCGAGGCTGGGAGGCGGGGCCGGGAATCGAGGCCGGGAGGCGGGGCCGGGAGGCGGGGCCGGGAGGCGGGGCCGGAAGGCGGGGCCTACGGCGCGGGCCACCCGTCGACGAAGCTCAGCGTCCGGTGGTACGGCCCGTCCGGCCCGGTGCTGCGGTAGTCCTCGGTGCTGCTGCCGGTGCGGACGGTGCGGTCGCCGTCGTGGCGGGTGGCGGTGGGTCGCAGGGTGTGGTCCACGGTGGAGCGCTCGGTGACGTGGCCGCCGGTCGCGGTGGTGGCCTCGCGGTGGTAGCCGAGGTCCATCGCGGTGTTCTGGTCGGTGTTCCCGGCCGCGTCGTGGGTCACCTTGTACGTGACGTCCAGCGGTTCGCCCTCGTGCACGGTGGTGGTGCGGTGCGGTCCGCCGCCCCAGGTGCTGGTGGTGCGGGTGAGGTCGGCGTCGTTGTGCAGCGTCACGTCGTTGCCGGCGTCGCGCAGCTGCTGGGCGGAGCTGAACGCGAGGTCGTCGCGCACCTCGGTGGTGATCCGGCCGTGCGAGGTCTGCACCCAGCCGCGGGCGAGGTCGTGCCGGGCGGCGGTGACGGTCCAGTCGCCGCTGCCGCCACCGTGGTCGGCGAGCTCGGTCGCGACGGTGGCCTCGGGGGCGACCCGGTAGTCGGTGAGCTGCCCGGAGGTGTGGTCGGTTCCGTGGTCGACCTCGGCGAACAGGTTGACCTGGCCGGTCCATTGGTCGTTGCTCTGCGCCTCGGCGGCGTTGACCGTGATGCCGACGCGGTGCGGGCGCCCGTCGAGCAGCAGGCCGACGTACGGGGTGAGGTCGAGCCGGTAGGCGGGCAGGTCGAACGCGAAGACGCCCGGGACGGGCCGCCACAGCAGCGGGTCCCAGCCACCGGTGTAGATCACCGGGTACGGCCAGACCGCGCCGGCCACCTTTCCGTCCACGGTGAGCCGCAGCTCGCGGAACGGGCCCTTGCCGCAGGCGCCGATCGACGGGTTGGCGGCGACGAAGGCGTCCGGCGCGGAGGCGTACGCGAACTCCTCGCAGGCGCCGCCGCCGCGGGCGTAGACCTCGGCGGTCAGGCGCTGCAGGTTCTGCGGGAAGGTGACGTCCTGGGCGGTGCCCGGAGCGGCCTGGGTGAGCGCGAACGGCCCGGTGGTGAGGACCTGGTCGGCGCCGTGGGCGGCCGGCCAGCGGTCGTCCGCGGTGTAGAAGGTCAGGCTCGCCGAGAGCTTGTAGACACCGGTGTAGGTGGCGTCGGTGACGTTGGCGAGGTCGAGCGAGAACGGCTGCGGCCCGGCCGCGAACAGCGGGGCGTAGCGGGTGAGATCGCGTTCGACGTTCCACTTGATGCCGTCCGGGGACGGCTCCGGGGTGGAGGACAGCAGCACCTGGACGCCGCCGATGCGGACGCTGAAGATGCGGTCGAACTGCCGCCCGGCGACCTGCCCGTGGAGGTCCATGACCACGGCGGACCAGGGCCCGGCGCAGTCGGCGGGCGGGGTGACGGTGGCGGTGTACGGGGTGTCGGGCGGGTTGCCGTAGCCGTTGCGGAACTCGCGGTCGTGCATCACCTCGACGGTGCAGGAGCGGGTGTCGGGGCGGGTCAGCGGCTTGGTGGCGGTGACCGGGTCGTGGTAGCCGCGGCCGAAGTCGGCGTGGGCGGGCGCGGCGGTGGTGAGGGTGCCTGCCAGTGTGAGGGCGGCGGCGCCGAGCAGTCCGGCGAGGCGGCGCAGCAGCGGGCGGCGGGGGCGCGGGGAGGGCAGGGGGCGCAGGGCCAAGGTGGATCCCCGGGGTCGGGCGGCCCGTCGGCTCGCGACGGGCCGGGTGGGTGATCCGGGCATCCTTCCGGCGCTGGCATGTGAGCGTCAAGGGTGGGGGTCGGGTGCTGCCGCGGGCGTTCCGGTTCCTGTGCTGCGGGCGGCTTCCGGGGTTCGGCGGCTTCTCCGGTTTCCGGGGTTCCGGGGTTCCGGGGTTCCCGGCGTTCCTCCGGTTCCGGGGGGCTTCTCCGGTTTTCGGAGTTCCCGTGGTTCCTGTGGTTCCCGGGGCTCCTCTGGTTCCTGCGGCTCCTGCCGTGCGCGGTGGCGCTACCACTCCTCCAGCTCCGCGGCCTCCTGCCGGATCAGGTTGCGCAGCGTCGCCAGCGGGGGCCGCCGGTCGTCCGTGCGCCACTGCATCTCCAGCGGCAGGGTGGCCCGTCCCTCCAGTCGTACGGTGGTCACGTCCTCCGTGAGGTGGCCGGTCATCGAGCCGGGCACCAGGGAGAAGGCGCGGTTGCGGGCGAGCAGGTAGAGCCGGGAACCGACGATCCGCGGCGGGCTGACCAGCACCGGCGGGTCGACGCCGTGCTCCGCGCACAGGCCGAGGACGTGGTCGTAGTACCGGGGGTGCTGCTCGCGCGGCCACAACAGCAGTGGCAGGTCGCGCAGTTCGCCCAGCCGCAGGCTCGCCCGGCCGGCCAGCGGGTGGTCCCGGCCGAGGGCGACCCGGACCGGCTCGTCGGCGATCCGCTCCAGCCGGTAGCCGGGGACGTCCTCCAGGAAGCGGCCGAGGCCGATGTCGGCGAGTTCGCCGGCCAGGGTGGTGGAGACCTGCCCGGTGTCGACGGCGAGTTCGGCGGTGTCCAGCGCGGGCAGCTCCTGCTCGGCCCGGCTGACCACGGCGGGCAGCAGCCGGTTGGCCACGCTCGGCGAGGCGACGATCCGGGCCGTCCCGAGCCGGGACTCCTCGTGCAGCCGGACCCGGGTCAGCATGGCCCCCGCCTGTTCGAGCAGCCGCGCGCTCTCGGCCGCCATCACCTCGCCCGCCTCGGTCAGCGCGACCGAGCGGCGGCTGCGGTCGAACAGCTCGACGCCGACGGTCCGCTCCAGCCGGGCGACCTCCTGGCTGACCGTCGGCTGGGAGATGTGCAGGCGTTCGGCGGCCCGCCCGAAGTGCAGCGTCTCGGCGACGGTCAGGAAGACCTCCAGCTGCCGCAAGGTGAAGCCCATGGGGATCATCCTAGTGCGAACTGATAGCTGATCATCTATCGGAAACCCCAGGACTCATTCTGGTTTCCGATCCGAACCGTCCCTACGCTGATCGTCGCGTTGCCCCATCGCAGTGGCATCTCACAGGAAGCTCGCCTCATGACCGGACTGCCCGTCAGCACCTCCGTCAGCTCCTCCGGCGGCACTCCCGCCGGCGCCTCCGCCGGCAACCCCGCCGGCAACCCCGCCATCCGGATCTCCGAGGAGGTCGCGCAGGCCGTCGCCGCCGGCCGACCCGTGGTCGCCCTGGAATCGACGATCTTCACCCACGGCCTGCCACGACCGCGCAACCTCGCCGTCGCGCTGGAGGCCGAGGAGCGGCTGCGCGGCGCGGGCGTCGTCCCGGCCACCATCGGCGTGCACGCGGGCGTCCCCACGGTCGGCCTGAGCACCGAGCAGATCACCGAACTCGCCGCCACCGACGGCCTGGACAAGGTCAGCCTGCGCGACCTGCCGGTGGTCGCCGCGCTCGGCCGGCACGGCGGCACCACCGTCGCCGCCACCGCCTTCCTCGCCCACCGCGCGGGCGTGCGGGTGTTCTCCACCGGGGGCCTCGGCGGCGTCCACTTCGGCGCCTCGGAGAGCTTCGACGAGTCCGCCGACATGACCACCCTGGCCGCCACCCCGGTCACCGTGATCAGCGCCGGGGTGAAGTCCATCCTCGACATCCGGGCCACCCTGGAGCGCTTCGAGACCCTCAACATCCCGGTCATCGGCTACCGCACCACCAAGTACCCCGGCTTCTACGTCACCGACTCCGGCCACGAGATCAACTTCGCCGTGCAGTCGCCCGAGGAGGCCGCCGGGATCATCGACGCCCGCGACCGGCTCGACCTGCCGCAGGCCGTCCTGATCGCCAATCCGGTCGACCCGGCCAAGCAGCTGCCGCCGGAGGAACTGGACGGCATCCTGGCCCGCGCCTGGGCCGAGGCCGAGCGCCGGGGCATCACCGGCAACGCCTCCACCCCCTTCCTGCTCGACCACATCCAGCGCGACACCGGGGGCCGCAGCCTGGAGGTCAACGTCGAGGTCTACCGCGGCAACGTGCGCCTCGGCGGCGAGATCGCCACCGCCCTGGCCGCCCGGGCCGGCGGGTCCGCCGCGTCCACCGCGTCCACCGGGGCCTGACCCGTGCTCGGGGTGCTCGGCGACCTCGTCGAGGACATCGTGGTCTGGGTCGACGGCCCGCTGCGCCACGGCACCGACTCCGGCGCCCGGGTCTTCCGGCGGCGCGGCGGCAGCGCGGCCAACGTCGCCTGCTTCGCCGCCGGGCAGGTCCCGGCCCGCTTCCTCGGCTGCGTCGGAGCGGACCCGGTCGGGGACGGCGTCGTCGCCGAACTCGGCGGCCACGGCGTGGACGTACGGGTGCAGCGGCACGGGCAGACCGGCAGCATCGTGGTGCTGATCGACCAGGACGGCGAGCGGACCATGCTGCCCGACCGCGGCGCCGCCACGCTGCTGGAACGCGTCCCGGACGACTGGCTGACCGGCCTGAGCCACCTGCACGTGCCCGCCTACTCCTTCGACGGCGAGCCGGTCGGCCGGACGGCGCTCGACGCGCTCGCCCGGGTCCGGCGGGCGGGCGGCACCACCTCGGTGGACGCCTCCTCCACCGGCATGCTGGAACAGTTCGGACGGGAGCGGTTCCTGGGCCTGCTGGCCGAGTTGGCGCCCACCTTCGTGTTCGCCAACCGCTCCGAGTCGGCCTTCCTGGGGCTGCTGCTGGACGGGCTGCCGGGGCCGGAGCGCGCCCGGCTGGCGGCCACCACGGTGGTCACCAAGGCGGGGGCCGAGGCGACCACCGTCGACGTACCGGGTGAGGGGCTGTTCACCGTACCGGTGCCGCCGGTGGCGGAGGTGCGCGACCTCACCGGGGCCGGCGACGCCTTCGCGGCGGGCTTCCTGGCCGGGTTCCTGGACTCCGGGGACCTCCGCCTGGCGGCCGGGCTCGGGCACCGCAGCGCCGCCCGGGTGCTGGCCGTGCCGGGGGCTTCGCTGGGGGCTTCGCTGGGGGAGTTGGGGGAGTTGGGGGAGTTGGGGGAGCTGGCGGAGGGGTAGGGCGGGCCACTACGGGTGCTGTTACTGCAGGTGTAGTGCCTACGGGCGGCCGTAGTGACGACATCCGTAGTGGGGTGGACTACTTCTGCAGTGCGTCCTTGCGCAGGAAGCGCTTCAGCCGCTGCCACGTCCAGGCGTTGATCACGTCCTCGGTGGTGAGCCAGCCACGCTGCGCCGTACCGATGCCGAAGCGCGGGTAAGCGAGGTGGCCGGTGGCGTGGGCGTCGCTGTCGATCGCGAAGCGCACCCCATGCCGCTTGGCCCGGAGGACGTCCTCGTCGCGCAGGTCGAGCCGCTGCGGGGAGCTGTTGATCTCGATCGCGGTGCCGGTGCGCGCGGCGGCCGCGAACACCGCGTCCAGGTCGACGTCGATCGGCCCGCGCCGGCCGATCCGGCGGGTGGTGAGGTGGCCGATGACGTGGACGTACGGGTTCTCGCAGGCGCGGATCAACCGGCGGGTCTGGGCGGCGCGGTCGAGGTTGAAGTGCGAGTGCACGGAGGCCACGCAGACGTCGAAGCCGGCCAGGAACTCCGGCGGCCAGTCCACGCCGCCGTCCGGTCCGATGTTCAGTTCGGTGCCGTGCAGCAGGCGCAACTTCTTGTGGCGGTCGGCGAGTCGGCGCAGTTCCTCGCGCTGGGCGAGCATCTTCTCGTCGGTCATCCGCTGCATCACCAGGTCCGGCGCGTGGTCGGTGACGGCGTAGTAGGAGTAGCCGCAGGCCGCCGCCGTGTCGATCA
This sequence comes from Kitasatospora sp. NPDC030952, assembly GCF_055571335.1. Lineage (NCBI taxonomy): Bacteria > Bacillati > Actinomycetota > Actinomycetes > Kitasatosporales > Streptomycetaceae > Kitasatospora > Kitasatospora sp. NPDC030952. The sequence continues at coordinate 96,375 of NZ_JBVIFM010000022.1, read as the reverse complement.
TCTCGGTGAGGGTGGCCAGGCCGTCGGTCAGGTCGGTGTGGGTGTGGAGGTCGCCGCGCAGGTCCGACTCCTGGATCAGCTCCGGGAGTTCGCCGTTCAGCGCGGCCTCGATCTCGCCGCGGTCCTCGCGCAGCGTCGGCGGGATCCAGGGCAGGCCGAGCGCCGCGTACACCTCGTCCTCGGAGGCGGACACCACCTTGGCGCCCTCCTCCGCCTTGCCCTTGCCGCCCCCGGTGGCCTTGGTTCCCTTGGCGTCCCCGGTCCCCTTGGTCCCCTTGGTTCCCTTGGTCTCGCCGGTCCCCTTGGCGCCTTTGGCGTCGTCCTTCCCGGGGTCGCCGCCGACCTCGAACAGCCCGTACTCGGAGAGCTTCAGACCGGCACGCACCGCCATCGTGCGCAGCTTGATGTTGTGCGCCTTCGACCCGGTGAAGTAGACCAGCGCGGCGCCCCAGTCCTCCTCGGGCACGACCCGCAGGTCGACCTGGATCCCCTGGGCGGTGCGGACCGAGGTCTTGGTCGGCCCGCTGCCGATCACCTCGGTCACGTACGGGAGTTCGGTGAGCGCGGCCATCAGCGGGGCGGAGTCGGCGGCGGTCGCCAGCACGTCGATGTCGCCGACCGTCTCGCGCATCCGGCGCAGCGAACCGGCGTACGCGCAGCGGGTGCAGCCGGGGACGGCGGACAGCGCCGCGACCAGCTGCTCGGCCAGCTCGGTGGCGGCGTCGAGGAGGGTCCGGCCTCCGGACTGCCGCATCAGCTCGATGCCGTGCAGGATCTTCTCCCCGCTGCGCTCGCCGAATCCGGCCACACCGGTCAGCCTGTCGGCGCGGATCGCAGCGGCGAGTTCGTCCACCGAGGCGATGCCGAGGTCGCGGTAGAGGGCGAGGGCGCGCTTGGGCCCGACACTGGGGACGGCCATCATCCCCCGTACGCCGGACGGGATCTCGGCGCGCAGGGCCTCCAGTGCGGGGATCTCGCCGGTGGCGAGGTACTCGGCGATCTTCTCGGCCGTGGACTTCCCGACGCCGGGGATCTGCTGCAGTCCCTTGACGTCCAGGCCGGCCACGTCCTCGGGGTGGCCGCCGACGGCCCGGGCGGCCTTCTCGTAGGCGCGGGCCCGGAAGGCGTCCCCGCCGGTGATGTTGATCAGGTCGGCGTACTCCTGGAGCAGCTCCCTGACCTGGTCGTTGAGCCGGGGCATGGGGCAAGTCTAGGGTCGGAGCCTGCCGTTCGCCGCGCGGTGCGCACCAGTGGCGCCGTCTGCTTCCTGCACCTGCGCCTACGCGTACGCCTTCGTACGCCTACGCCTACGCCTACGCCTACGGTTACGCCAGCGCCCGCGCCCGCGCCTGCTCCCTAGTCGTAGGCGACCGTGAGCAACAGCACCACGGTGAGGCCGCCGCCGGGGGTCGGCTCGACCGCGAGGCGTCCGCCCGCCGCCACCACCAGGCTGTGCAGGGCGGGGCCCACCGGTCCGCTGGCCCGGACGCCCGCCAACAGCCATTCGCGGGCCTCGGGGGGCTCGTACGCTCCGCGGTCGGATATTCGTATCTCGACCCGTTCCCGGCTGCGGCGCGCCGTGCCGCGCGCGCTCGTGCCGTGCCCTGTCGAGACCTGTCCGGTCGTGTCCCGTTCGGCCGCGGTGCGGGGCGCCGCCGGGTCGGGGCGGGTGACGTCCGCGCGGACCAGCACCCGGCTGCCCAGCGGGCTGCGCCGGATCGCGTGGTCGAGCAGCCCGGCTACCGCGGCCTCCATCCGGCGGGCGTCCCCGGCCACCACCGGCAGCCCGGGCGCGAGCCGGACCGTGACGGCCGCCGCCCGGCCGCCGCCGCGAACCACCCGGCGCACCACCTCGGTGACCTGCACGTGTCGTGCCTGCGGCTCGCACCCGGCCTGCCGGCCGGTCCAGCTCAGCCGGTCGAGCTCCGTGCGGGACAGTGTCCGGGGGCCGGCCATCGCCGTCGGCGGGAACGGCCCGAGGCCGTCCGGGGCGCCCCCGTCGTCCTTGCGATCGACGGCGCCCGCGCCGCCCACGCCGCCGAGCGCGCCGAGCGCTCGGGCCCCCGAAGCGACGTAGCCCCAGAGCTTCCCGCGTGTCATTGCCCTGCCCCTCGTGCCTGACCGGTGGCCGTCATCGATTCCGCGGCCGACCGGGGCGGGCCATTTTCCCGGGCCCTAGATGACAGCCTGCCCCTCCGCCGCCCGGGTGACAATCCGGCTCCGGGGCGCGAAGCGGGGCGGGGCCCCCGCCGACCGGCGGGTGAGCGGTCCGCCGACCGGCGGGGCGGTGCGGTGCGGCGGCCGAGCGACCGGGCGACGGGAAACCGGGCAGCCGGGCGACCCGGCGACCGCAAAAGAAGCTTCGCAAAAAACCCTTTGCAAACACTTCTTTGCGGTCCTAGGCTCCTGGCCATGACCGAAGACCGCGGCTGGAAGCACAGCGACGACCCGCACGTCGTCCTCACCGCCAAGGGCATGAGGGCGATGGCCCACCCCGTGCGGATGCAACTGGTCGGGCTGCTGCGCAAGCACGGCCCGTCCACGGCGACCAGGCTCGCCGAGCGGCTGGGGCTCAACTCCGGAGCCACCAGCTATCACCTGCGCCAGCTCGCCGCCGCGGGCTTCGTCGAGGAGGACACCGAGCGCGGCAACGCCCGGGAGCGGTGGTGGCGTTCGGCGCACCGGATGACGGTCTGGACGGGGGAGGACATGGCGGACGAGGAGCCCGGGGCGGCCGTCGGCTTCCTGCGCTCCGTGCTGGCCAGCCACACCCTGACCGCCCAGCGGGCGCTCGACGCCTTCGAGACGATGCCCAGGGAGTGGCGCAGAACGGTCGACTTCAGCGACATGCTGCTCCAGCTCACGCCGGCCGAAGCGGAGCAACTGACGGCCGAACTGTCCGCGGTGCTCCGGCGCTACCGCCGGGTCGGCGCCGAGGGGCCGGTGCCGGAGGGCAGCGAGCAGGTGTCCGTCGCGGTCCACGTGCTGCCCGATCCGCAGGGGCAGCCGGAGCCGGGGGAGGGGAGCGCCGAATGACCAGCAGCATCGCCGAGCCGCCGGCGCGCACCCTACGGCCGCTGGCCGGGGTGCTCGCCGCCACGGCGGTCTCCCTGACCGGGACGCGGATCTCTGCCATCGCCCTGCCCTGGTTCGTCCTGGCCACCACCGGCAGCGCCACCCTGACCGGGCTGGTCGCCTTCGCCGAGATGACGCCGTACGTGCTGGTCAAGGCGCTGACCGGGCCGCTGGTCGACCGGATCGGGCCGCGCGTGGTGTCCTGGACGACGGACGCGGTGAGTGCCGTCGCCGCCGGGCTGGTCCCGCTGCTGCACGTCCAAGGGATGCTGCCGTTCGGGCTGCTGCTGGCGATGGTCGCGGTGATCGGTGCGATGCGCGGGCCGGGAGACTTGGCCAAGTCGGTCATGGTCCCGGAGGCGGCCGACCACGCCCGGGTGCCGATGGAGCGGGCCACCGGGCTCTCAGGGGTCACCGAACGGCTGGCCTCCACGATCGGCCCGGCGGTCGGCGGCGGGCTGGTCGCACTGGTGGGTCCGCTGGCCGGGCTGGCGGTCAACGCGGGCACCTTCGCGTTCGGGTCACTGATCATCGCCCTGGCGCTGCCGCCCGGCATGGGCCGCCCGGCGGCCCCGGGCACGGTGCCCGCCGAGGCCCCGGGCGAAGGCGAGCCGAACGGCGGCGGCTACTGGCGGATGTTCCGGGAGGGCTTCGGCTTCCTGCGGACCGAGCCGCTGCTGCTCACGGTGACGGTCATGGTCGGGATCACCAACCTGCTCGACGCCGGGTTCACGACGGTCCTGCTGCCGGTCTGGGCCCGCGAGTCCGGTGGTGGACCGGCCGCGATCGGCCTGCTCGGCAGCGTCCTGGGCGTCACGGCGGTGATCGGCAGCCTGATCGCGGCGGCGCTGGCCCACCGGCTGCCCCGCCGTACGGTCTTCTTCGCCGGCTTCCTGATCGCCGGGGCACCGCGCTACCTGGTGCTGGCGCTGGACGCGCCGATGTGGGCGGTGGTCACGGTCTTCGCGTTGGGCGGCTTCGGGGCAGGCTTCCTCAACCCGATTCTCGGCGCGGTCCTCTTCGAACGGGTGCCCCGCCACCTCCTCGGCCGCGTCCACGCCCTCGGCGACTCCCTCGCCTGGGCAGGCATCCCCCTCGGTGGCCTCCTCGCGGGCGCGGCCGTCGCCCTGGTCGGCCTGATACCCGGCCTGCTCACGGCCGGCGCCCTGTACTTCGCCACCACCACGCTGACCGGCCTGCGGCCGGAATGGCGGGAGATGGACCGGCTGCGGGGGCACGGGGGAGCCAGGGCCGATGGGCAGGCGCGAGCTGAAGAGGGCGCGGTGGAGGCGGCGCGGCCCTAGGGGCGGACGGGCCCGCCCGGCGTTCACCGGTCGCCGACGGTCCGTGGGCGGGTGTCCCACCCAGTGGAGGAGTAGGAGGCTGGCCAAGGCAGCGAGGGCACACCAGGTGGAGACGAACGCGAGCCGCCAGAGCAGGGCGCAGAGCACCGCGCCCACTCCGGTGAGCAGACCGAGGCGGCGGAGTAGACGGTCGCCGCTGACCAGGAGGGAGCCGACCGTGGTGAGGAGGTAGCCGGTGAGCAGAAGGGCCGGGTGCGGGATGCCGATGGCGTAGCCGAGGGTGTGGCCGTGCTGGGTGGCCGTCACCGGGTGAGCGGCGACGGCGGCCGCGAGCGGGACCGCCACCGCCGCGCCCAGCAGCGCCAGCAGCGCGAGTACGCGGCGTCGGCCGGGGCCGGCCGGGTGCCCGGGTTCGTGGGCTGCGCACCAGACCCCTACCGCGACCAGCACGGGCAACAGCGGCAGGGCGATCACCGCCCAGGCGGTGCGGGCCGCCCCGGCGAGGGCGGACGGCAGTTCACCGTCCGTACCGAGCCAGACCAGCGCCTCGACGAGCTGGTGCACGCCCAGTACCAGCGGGAGCGCGGCGAGGGGCAGCCGCTGCGGCCTCCTGGACCGCCGGGCGCGCACCAGACACGCCACGCCGACGCCCGCGACCGCCGCGCCGGCCACGGCGTCCGCCTGGGCGCTCCAGCACATCGGTCCACCTGCCCGCGCTACTCGCGCTTACGGTTCACGCCGGTGTCGCCGCGACCGCCCGGCTCCCGGCCGCCGTCACCGTTGCCATCTCCATCGCCGCCGCCGCCGTCACCGCTGCCATCGCCATCGCCGCCGCCGTCACCGTTGCCGTCGCCATTACCGTCACCGGGCCGGTCCTCCGGCGGAACCCCGATGCTCTCCAAGGTCTCGCGGACACTGCCGGGCATCGCCGGATGTCGACCGATCACGATCACCCCGATCACGATCGCCACCAGCCCGGCCGCCTGCCAGGCCAGCGCGCCGGGGGTGACCCGCAGCCGGTCACCGAGGAAGCCGACCGCGCAGGCGATCCCGGACAGTGGCTGGGCGGCGGTCAGCGCCGGCAGCGACATCCGCAGCGGGGCGGCCTCGAAGGCGCTCTGCACCAGCAGCAGTCCGACCACGCCCGCCACCACCACGGCGTACGGCTGCCAGGTGCGCAGCACCACCATCAGCCCGTCGTGGTCGAGGCGCTGGGTGGTGGTGCGGGTGAGCGCGTCCTGGAGGCCGTAGAGCAGCCCGGCGGCGAGTGCCAGCAGGGTGGCCTCCTCGAACAGCGGCAGCCGGCGGGCGAGGGTGACCAGCAGCAGGGTCAGCCCGACCACCGTGCCGACCACCAGCCAGTGCCGCAGCTCCCCGGCGGGCGGACCGCCGCCGGTCGGCTTCCCGGCCACGATGAAGGCCGTCACCCCGAGGCCCAGCAGCAGCACCCCGGCCCAGCCGGAACGCCCGAGGGTCTGACGGGTGAGCACCCGGGAGAGTGCCATGGCGAAGATCAGGTTGGTCGCCAGCAGCGGCTCGACCAGGGACACCTCGCCCTGGTTGAGCGCGAGCGCGGAGAGGAGCAGACCGCTGACCATGAACCCGGTGCCGAGCAGCCACTCGGGCATCCGCATCAGGTCCAGCAGCAGACGCCAGCGCAGCAGGTCGGCACGGGGGGCCCGTTGCGCCGCGTGCTGCTGGAGGACGAAGCCGAGTCCCAGACAGCAGGCCGCACTCAGAGCGAGGAGGAAGACCGCCACGGAGGGACCACCAGGTTGTCGCTGCCCCGCGCCGCGCCGGCGGTTCCGGGGGAGGGTTCGGCGGGCGCGGCACGCTTCCGTCAGCGTACCGCCGGGGCGGCGGCCGGGCCGATCGGACGCGGCGGATCCGTACCGGCCACCGCCGCGAAAGCCCGCGCTTGCCGCCACGGGTGGGGCGGGCGCACGCTGGTGTGAGCGGCCGCCACGGGCCCACCGCCCGGGTCGGCCGGGATCGGCGCGACGGGGGCCGCCGCCAGGAGGTGTGGCATGCACAACCAGTGGGACGTGGAGCTCAGCTTCGACGAAGACGGTGTGCACACGGTGTGCGACGCCAGGTTGACGGGTGCGAGGGCGCCGGGCCTGAGCGCGCACGGTGAGGCCGAGAAGAGTGCGGAGGACCGCCCGCTCGCCAGGATCGGCGAGGAGGTCGCGGCCTCGCGGGCCCTGGAGGAACTGTCCCGCAAGCTGCGGGCCCAGGCCACCGGCGAGATCGAGGACGAGGGGCACCGCCCGGGCTACCTGATCTACTGACGGCGCCATCCACTGACGGCGCCTACGCATCCGGCCGCCGGGGCCGCCCGGGGCGCCGGGCGGGAGAGCCGTGTGAGCACGACCCTCCCCGGGCGGCTTCGGCCGGTGTCAGGCCCAGGGGTTGGCGGGCTGGTCGTCGATGGCCGTCGTCCAGGAACGCGTTCTCGGGCTCGGCGTCGCCCGTCATGGCGAGGTACCAGATCCGGCCCGCCGCCGTGGCGGGCGTGATCTCCCCGGCCGCGAGCCGGCCTGCCAGGTGGTGGAGCGGGCAGCGGTCGGCCGTCCGCTCGTCCGGCAGGGTCGTGCCGAGTTCCTTCAGCGCCTCGCGGAAGACCACGAAGGGCGCCTGGACCGCCCGCCCGTCCGGTGCTCGGCCACCACCCCCAGCCGCAGCAGACCACCCAGCACTCCGGCCACCGCACCCACCCCCACCCCACCCCCCCGCCCACCCCCGGTGACACAGGGGTCTTCGGGATCCGGGAGGCGGCGCCGGTCCCGGTCCGCCGTCGGTCGCCAGGGCGCCGCGTCCCGTTCCAGCGTTCCAGGCTCGTTGCGTTCCCGCTGGTCAGAGCCCGTTTCGGCGTTCCACCTTCCCCATCGTGCCGGTGGATCTTCCGGCTGGGACGGATCGGTCCGCAAGCTCTGGTCATCGAGTCGACGAACCGCTCGACCGAACGCCGAAAGGGGCCCGACCACATGTCCGTCCGCACCTCCCGCACCCGACTGATCACCACTGCCGCGAGCATCGCTCTCGCCACCCTCTCGCTGACCGCCTGCGGCAACGACAACGGCAGCGAGGACGGAAAGGCCGCGGCCGCTCCCTCGGGCACCGCCACCCCGTCGGCCACGGCCCGCCCTACCCAGGAGGCCACCGCTGCGGCCTCCGCCTCGACCGCCGGCTCCGCTGCCGGCACCACCTCTACCGGCGCCAGTGCTGCCGCTGACCCCGGCACCGCCCCCAAGACGCCCGCCGCCCCCAAGCCCGCCCCGAAGGCCCCCGCTCCTCAGGCCCCGGAGGCGGCCAAGCCCGTCACCTGCACCGCCGCCACCACCAAGACCACCGCCGCCCCGCTCAACCGCCCCGTCAACCACCTGCTGCTCACCGTCACCAACACCGGCACCGCCACCTGCTACCTCTACGACTACCCGGCCCTCCAGTTCGGCCAGGCCCAGTCCGTCCCCCCGGTCATCACCGACTCCAAGCCCCAGGCCGTCGTCACCCTCCAGCCCGGCCAGTCCGGCTACGCCTCCGTCAACCTCTCCTCCACCGACGGCACCGACAACACCAACGGCTACACCTCCACCACCCTCGACCTCTACTTCCACGGCCCCTCGGGCAACGAGAGCGTCGGCCCCGCCGCCCACCCTGCCCTGCCCACCAAGGGCGTCTACCTCGACGACTCCCTCAAGACCACCTACTGGCAGCAGTCCATGGACGACGCCACCTCCTGGTAGCCACCACCCGCACCACCCCGCCGGCCCGAGAGAAACGGACACCCCACCGTGCACAAGACCCGCAGGATCGCCCGCCTCCTGGCCGTCTACACCGGTGCGGCCCTCCGGACCCTCGTCCTCGGCACCCCGGACGACCCCGACCTCACCCGGAAGGCGGGCCTGGTCCGCCGCTGACGCCCCACACCGCGACTCGTCCCCGGGCTGCGAGGACCGCCGACTCGGCCTGACGCCGGATCCGGAGCCATACGGGCCTGCCCTCTCCGCCCTCACGTCCCCCACCCAGGAGTGACTCGACAGCCACACATGAAGATCGAGTCGGGCCGACACCGGAAGAAGGGCACGGAACCGGATCCGACCCCCGTGTCCGGCGGCTGAGCGATCTGTCGGTTATCTGGCGATACCGCCTCTGAGCTGCGAAAACTCTCTGGCGGTGCAGGCTGTGGATCCCCTAGAGTCGGCGCGCCCGCCCCGGTCGGGGCGCTGGCCTACCGGCGTGCGTGGTCCAGCACGCGGCTATTTCCTGGAGTTGACGATCCGATGGTGTGTTTGGCGTGCGGGACGCGCCCTGTGGGGACGGACAGCGGCCGCTGCTTCGGCTGCGCGGAGGCGGCCCCGGGTGGGCGGCGGCCCTGCGTCCGGCGAACGGTCTCGCCGCGGCGCTCTACACCCTGCTGGGGTTGAACGCCGCGGTGGCAGCGGTCGCGATCGCGGTGGACCTCTGGTCGGACCTGCTCGTGGGCCGGGTGGTGGACGGATCAGGTGACGTCACCTTCGACGACTTCGACGCCATCGACTCCGTGGCACACGCCCTGAACGGGGTGTTCATCCTGCTGGCGCTGGCCACCGCCGTGGTGTTCATCGTCTGGTTCTACCGCATCCGCAGGAACGCCGAGCTGCTGGCACCGAGCGCCCACCGGCTGGGACGCGGCTGGAGCATCGGGGCCTGGTTCACCCCGGTCGTCCTGCTCTGGTTCCCCTGGCAGCTGATGGTGGACTGCTGGAGGGCGAGCGCGCCGCTGGACGCCGAGGGAAGACGGCGCACGCCGTCGGAGAAGATCCTCGTCGTGTGGTGGTCCACCTGGATCGGCTCGTTGATCGTCGACCGGATCGCCAGCACCATGGTGGGTCACGTGAACCCGCTGTTCCCCGATGACCTCGAGCACCTGCGCAACAGCATCCGGGTGGAAGCCACCGGTTCGGCCCTTCGACTGGCGGCAGCAATCGCGGCGATCATCGTGGTCACCCGGCTGACCGCCATGCAACAAGCGCGCCGGGCCGACATCAACCCGCTCGCAGCCAGAGCCGCCCAGGAGTCCCGGATCCAGGCCCTGGTGTCGCCCCCGGCCGCCGCAGCCACACCCGCGCCCGCCGAGGCGCCGCGTGAAGCAGCGCCGGAGGGACGGCCCTCGGTCTGACGGCCCGTACGGTCCGTGTGCGGCCGATGACGGACGCTGGGAGGACTGCGCCGTGGATCAGCGGCTCGGTGGGAGTGGGCGCCGGTCACGGTGCCGGTCGACGACCCTGGTCAGCCCCTGGACCGCCGAGGGAGGCGGCTGCGTGCCACGTGACCGTTCGCCCGATGGCCCCCTCGCAGTCAGTGCGGCGAGGGGCCCCGGCGAGCGGGCATCGGGTTGTCAGGGCTTCACCATCGGGCGGCCCGCTGGTGACGGGACGAGGCCGTCGGCGGTGGGGGTGGTGGGGAGGAGCCAGGGGGTGGCGGTGTGGGCGGGTTGGTGCGGGGGCATGGCGCGTGGGGTGCCGCGGTAGTTGAGGTACATGCCGGTCAGGACGGTGACCTTGGCGCGCAGGAGCCAGGGGTCGAAGGGCTTGACGATGAAGTCGACCGCTCCGGCGTCGTAGCCGCGCAGGGTGTTCTCCGGGTCGGACCCGATCGCGGTGACGAAGATGATCGGGATGTCGCGGGTCTGTGCGCGGCTCTTGATCTGGGCGGCGGTCGCGTAGCCGTCCATGCCGGGCATCTGGACGTCCAGGACGATGACGGCGATGTCGTTGTGCTGGAGCAGTGCCTTCAGGGCCTCCGGGCCGGAGGCGACGGCGAGGACGTCCCAGTCGGCGGCGGCGAGGACGGCTTCGAGGGCGACCAGGTTCGCGGGCTGGTCGTCGACGACGAGGACCCTGGGTCTGCCGGTGGCGGCCGGGGTGGTGGCGGGCGCGGGTGCCTCGATCCGCAGCGGGTCCTCGCCGGCCTGCTGTTCGGCGACGATCAGTTGGCGCTCCAGCAGCTCGCAGCGGGCCTCGGCGGCGAGTTGACGCCGCAGCGCCTCCGCCAGCTCGGTCTCCAGCCGCGCGACATCCGTCTCCAGGGCCTGCTTCTCGAGGAGCAGGTCTGCGCGGTCACCGCCGTACCGGGAGAGCTCGTCCGCGCGGGCGCGCTCCCGCGCCCAGTCGGTCTCCAACTGGTTGAGACGCAGCTCCAGGTCGGCGATGCGGTGGTTCTTGTCGAGCAAGGCGTCTCCCAGGACGTCGCTGTGCGCCGCGGAGCGCCGCGAGAGCCGGTCGGCCTCGGCCAGTTGGGACTGCAACTGCTGTACGGCGTGGCCGACCGAGGCACTGGTCTGCTGCGCGGCCGCGTGCAGGCAGCGGAGGAGCTCGACGGTTTCCGGGGTGGCGACGTTGCCCCGGTCGGCGCCGACGTCGGTGAGCAGGTCCTGCACGAACTGCCAGGACGGGATCCGCTGCCCGGACAGGTAGCGGGAGAGCGCCCCTGGGCTCAGGTGGCGGCGCGAGCTGTAGCGGCGCACCGACACCGTGGGTCGCAGCCCCGCGAACAGGCTGCGCAGCGCCTCGGCGAAGGCGCGGCACTCCTTGTTCAGGTCGGCGTTCAGCGGCTGCAGGCTTCCCACCCGGTCACCCCCGGTGTCTCATGGGCCTCCACGGAGGCCACCATCCTTGCAGTGTCGGCGCGGTCGCGGTCGCGGTCGCGGTCGCGGTCACGGTAGCGGCCCGGGGACCGGGAAGCCGGAGGGCCCGGGCCGCGCGGGCATCAGGAGGCGGGCTCGTTCTCGGCCGGCTCCTGCTCGGGATCGCCCACGAGCCGGTTGACGAACGGCACGCTGACGCCGAAGGCGCCGGCGCCGTACAGGACGCACCGGACCAGGTGCCCGCCCCCGGCGGCGGCCAGGATGCCCGCGCCGATTCCCGTGAGCACGCCGATCAGCAGCACCAGAGTCGCCCTGGTCGACAGCAGCGCACGCTGCACCGTGAACCTCCTCGATCCGTGGCGGCCTTCGCCGGCCACGCCCTGCCCGCCAGCCGGACCGGTCTGACGGTGCGTCACAGCATGGGGAGTCCGGGCACCGTTGCGCCCCTGTTTCCGGGGCGGGAACACCAATCGGCAACAGCGGGCGCCGGCACGGGTGCTGCTCCCCACCGTTCCGCGGACCCGCCTCCGCCTCGGCGAGCGGCCCGTCGTCGACACGCCGTTCGGCCCGCTGTGTTTATCACGACGATCGGGAGTACGGCCCTTCCGCTGCTGCCCGATGAGCTGTCCGGGCTGCCCGGCGGCTGTACGGTGGCTCGCTGGAGCCTGCCCGGGGCCCGGGTCGAGCTGCTGCTGACCTCGTACGACCCCGGGCTCGACCCGGAGAACCGGGGGCCGCTGACCGCCTGCCGGGCGGTGGTCCGGCGGATCGACGCCCGTGCGCCGCTCGGGCGGGTGCGGTTCTCGGCGAGCCTGCCGGACCGGCTGCCGGCGGAGCTGCTGCGGCGGGCTGCCGACCGCGGCTGACCCTTCGGCTACCGGTACCAGTCGTCTCCGCCCGCGGCGAGCGAGCGCCCCAGGTAGTCCCGCAGGTCGTTGGCGACCCAGGAGCGGCTGTCGCTCTCGTGGTCCCAGACGAAGATGTCCGGCTTGCGGGGCTTCCGTACGAAGGCGAACTGGTCGCCGCCACCGTTGTCCCCGAAGAACAGGAGGGCATCGAAGGGCATGTACAGCCGGGCGATGGAGGCGTCCGCCCGGAGGTAGCGGTTCTGTTCGACGATCCGCTCGACGGGCCAGACCGTGTCGACGCTGGTCCGGCCCACGATCCCGTTGCTCTCCAGGAGCAACTGCCTGAGTTCGGCCGGCAGTTCGTCCCCGAGTCGGCTCTCCGCCCCGGCCAGTGCCGATTCCTGGGCGGGCTCCCTGAAGCCGCTGCCCGGGAACGCGTCGGCGGCCGTCTGTGTCCACATGATCCGCAAGCGTAGGGGGTCGCCGTTCCGTGGGTGACGGCCGGGCGGTGGAGGTCAGCGGCCGGGCGGGGTGAGGAAGGTGAGGACGCGGTGGTTGACCTGCGGGGCGGCGGCGTGGGGGAGGGCGTGGTGGGTGGCGTCGGGGAGGGTGGTGACGGTGGCGTGGGGGAGGGCGCGGCGGGTGGCTTCGGCGGTGCGGCGGAGGTCGTGGACGCGGGAGTCGGCGGCGTAGAGGGCGAGGAGGGGGGTGGTGAGGGTGCGGAGCCGGGTGGGGGTGGGGCGGGGGCCGGTGATGACGGGGGAGGCGGGGAAGTCGGCGTAGCCGAGGGCGTAGAGCTCGCGCCAGTCGGGGTCGAGCGCGGGGCCGGGGGCGGACTCCCAGTCGAGGTAGGAGCGGGCGCGGGCCGGGGTGCGGCGGGGGAGGAAGAGGGGGAGGGCGCGCAGCAGGTAGCCGGGGCGGAAACCGGTGAAGCACTGGGTGGGGTCGAGCAGGGCGAGGCGGCCGACCCGGGCGGGGGCGTGCAGGGCGTACTGGAGGGCGATCCAGGCGCCGTACGAGTGGGCGCAGAAGTCGGCTGCGGGGACGCCGAGTTCGTCGAGTACGGCGTCCAGCCAGCCGAGCAGGCCGGGGACGTCGCGGAGGGGGGTGCCGTCGTGGACGCTGCGCCCGGGGTCGCCGATGAGGTCGACGGCGAGGACTCGGTGACCGGCCTCGGCGAAGGCGCCGGCGTTGGCGAACCACATGGTGGAGGTGGCGCCGCCGCCGTGGAGGAGGACGAGGGGGCGGCCGTCGGCGGGGCCGCAGGCGTTGATCCGGGTGGTGCCGTGGCCGGTGCGCACGGTGAGCGGTTCGACCGGGACGGGCCAGCGGGCGAGCAGCCGGTCGTAGGCGGCGAAGAACGGGGCGAGGCGCGGTGCGGGGTCGGGGGTGGTGCGGGCAGACATGATGGGCCTCCGCGGGGTGTGGTGTGATCGGCTCCGGGTCGGGTGCGGGATCGGCGCTGGACCCACTGCTGGGATCATCGCTGCCGTCAGCGCTGCGGTCATCGCTGGATCACTCGTTGAACAAGTATCTCGCTGAACGAGAGAATAGTGGCACACGTGTGCCCGAGGAAGGACGAGAGGGTGTCCGAGGTCGAGGAGCCGATGCGGCTGGTCCACCTGTTGCGCGGTCTGACGGTCGAACTGGACCTGTTCGGAGCCGAGTTCGCGGCCCGCAACGGTCTGCATCCGACCGATCTGCGGGCGTTGATCCACCTGCTGGACGCCGCCCGGGCCGGGGAGGTGGTCACCCCGGGCCGGCTCGGGGAGGCGCTCCGGCTCAACTCGGCCGGTACCACCGGCCTGGTGGACCGGCTGGAGCGGCTCGGGCTGATCCGCCGTGAGCGCGATCCGCAGGACCGGCGGAAGGTGCGGCTGGTGGTGGAGGAGCGGGCGATGGAACTGGGGCAGGGGTTCTTCGGCGGACTGATCGGGGACCTGGTCGCGGCCATGGGCCGGTTCGACCCGGCGGAACTGGCCACGGCCCGGCGCTTCCTGGAGGCGATGACCTCGGTGGTGGCCGCCGCCCGGCAGGAGTAAGGCCGGCAGGAGCAAGGCCGACAGGAGTGAGGCCGACAGGAGCACGGCCGACAGGAGTGAGGCCGGCAGGAGTGAGGCCGGTGAGTGATGGCGGGCGCGGGCGCTACGCGGGGCCGAGGGTCCAGGCGATCAGGGACAGGGTCGCCATCGACACCAGCGTCGACCAGAGCACGGTGTCCCGGGCGAGTTCGGTGCCCTGCCCGTACTCGCGCGCGTAGGTGTAGACGTTCTGCGCCGTCGGCAGGGCGGAGAAGAGCACCACGGTGAGCAGCTGGTGCGTGGGCAGGTGGAGTACGGGGCCGGCCACGACCAGGGTGACCAGCGGCTGGACCAGGGTCTTGATCGTGACGGTCAGCCCGACCTCGGCCCGGCGCGAGGGTCCGTCGGCGGGCGGGCGGTTGTGCAGCGACATGCCGAGGGCGACCAGGGCGGTCGGCACCCCGGCGCCGCCGAGCAGTTCGGCGGAGTGGTTGAGCTCGGCGGGCAGGTGCAGCCCGGTCGCGGAGGCGAGGGCGCCGAGCGCGGTGGCGAGCAGCACCGGGTTGCGCAGCGGCAGGGTGAGCAGGGCCCGGCGGCCGGCCGCGCCGCTGTCCAGGACGGCCAGCACGGCCGGGGTGACCAGCAGGATCTGGAACAGGATCACCGGTCCGACGAACGAGGCGTCGCCGACCACCTGCATGGTCACCGGGATGCCGAGGTTCGCGGAGTTCACGTAGCCGGAGGCCATCGCGCCGATCGCCAGTTCGCCGCGCTTGCGGCGGAACAGCAGGCGCCCCGCGAGCAGTCCGAGGCCGGTCGCGACGGTGGCGCCGGCCACGAAGGCGAGCATCGACGCGTTGGCGAAGTGCCCGAGCGGGGTGCGGGCGATCATCAGGAAGAGTGCGGCCGGCATCGCGACGTGGAAGACGAAGCGGGTCAGCACCAGCTCGGCCTGCGGCCCGAGCAGCCCGGCGCGGGCGACGACGTAGCCGACCGCCGTGAGCGCCCAGATCGGGGCGAAGGCGGACAGCAGCGGGTGGAGCGCGGGCATGGTTCCTCGGATCGCTCGGAAGGGTCTGCCGGGTGGCGGCGGGGGTCGCCCGCCCTGCGGCCTATGGGGCCTGTCGGCGGGGGCCCTGGAGCACCGGTGACGCTGTGAACCCCCGGGGGAGTAAACCAGTGGCCGTCGGGGCGTTGATCAACGGGGGCCCGGGAGCCCCGCCTGCCGAGGAAGCGCACGGATCGGGCCGGGCAGGCGGCCCGGGTACGGCGTGCCGCGCGGGCCTACGATGAGCCGATGGAGGACCAGTACCTGAGCCTGTCCGAGGTGGAGGCCATCGCGCGCCGCGCCCACCAGGGGCAAGTGGACAAGAACGGGCACCCGTACGCCGAGCACATCGCGGCGGTCGCCGGTGGAACGGCGGCGCGCGGCGGCAGCGAGGCGCAGATCGCGGCGGGCTGGCTGCACGACACCGTCGAGGACGACCGGCTGAGCCGGGAGTGGCTGGCGGGGGCCGCGCTGCCGGAGGAGACCAAGGCGATCGTGGACGCGCTCACCCGCCGCCCCGAGGAGCCGGTCGAGGCGTACACGGCGCGCATCCTGGCCACGCCCGGTGCGCTGGTGGTCAAGCGCGCCGACCTGGCGCACAACTCCGATCCCGCGCGGCTGGCCACGCTGGACCGGGCGACCGCCGAGCGGCTGGCCGCCAAGTACGCCCGGATGCGGGAGCTGCTGGGGCTCACCGGGGAGCTCTGAGCCGCGCGGCGGCCCGGGGCGCGGCAGGGGTGCGGCAGGGGAGCGCAGCGGAAAGCGGCGGAAAGCAGGGGAAAGCACGGGAGGGCCCGGGCCACGCGGATCGCGCGGGCCCGGGCCCTCTCGGGTCACCCCGGTGGTCCCTGTCCGACCCCCGGGGTGAGGGGGAAAGTGGTCAGGAGACGGGTGGCAGGCAGCTCAGCCGGTGGTCGGTCGGCTTAGTACCAGTGGTGGTTCTGCCAGAAGTTCCAGGCGGCGTTCGGGCTGCCGTAGCGGGTGTTCATGTAGTCCAGCGCCCACTTGATCTGGGTGGCCGGGTTGGTCTTCCAGTCGGCGCCCGCGGAGGCCATCTTGGAGGCCGGCAGGGCCTGGCCCAGGCCGTAGGAGCCCGAGCTCGGGTTGGTCGCGGTCACGTTCCAGCCGGACTCGTGGCTGATGATCTGGCTGAACGAGGCCAGCTGGTTCGCCGGGACGATCTGGGCGGCGATGGCCTGCGGGGAGGCGGTGGCCGCGTTGGCGGTGGCGGGCAGCACACCGGCGCCCAGGGCGGTCAGACCAGCGGTGCCGGCGAGAATCGCGGCGGAAGTGCGCATACGGAGCTTGAAAGCGGGCATGTAGTACAAGACCTCAATCAGGTTGGGCCGAGTCGCGCCCCACCCAGGACCACGGGCCGGACAGGGGCCGTTGCGGTTGTGGGGCGCGAACTCGGCGGCAGGCCGTCCACCGGCGGGACAGGAGCCGGAGCGGCTGGCGACGAGAGCCATTGTTGCCAGACCGGATCGGCCCTCGCCAAGACCCCTTCGTTACGACGCACCGTCGTACGCGCGGCGGTGGCCGTGGATTCGAAGGGGCACCCGGGGCGGGTCGGCGGACGGGCTCCGAGCTGGGCGGACGCCGGGTTGTGGGCGGTGGCCCCGGGGGTGCGGTCGGGGGTCCGCTGGCACCACTACCGACCGTCGTAGGCTCGATTCGCCTGTGAGCGCACTCACCGTTTGGGAGCCGCCGCTGTCACCCGGCGGTCCGGCCGCGACACTTTGGGTACTGACGATCTGTGTCCGGCGCCACAGGATCCGGTGACCCCGGGCGGTGACGCGCTCGCCGAGGGTCACCGGAGGTCGCCCAGGCGCCGGTGCCGCAGTGCTCGGGCCGCGAGCCGGTCCGCCTCGGCGGTGGCCGACAGCTCACCGAGTGCCGTGACGACCGCCGCGCCCAGCCGGGCGCAGAAGGCCGCCGGCTCCTCGGCGGCGTCCGGCAGCTCGGGGACCACCTCGTCCACCAGTCCGACCTCCGCCAGCTGCCGGGCGCCGATGCCCTGGGTCCGGGCCAGCTCGGCGGCGTGGGCGCCGTCCCGGTGCACGATCGCCGAGGCGCCCTCCGGCGGCAGCGGCGCCAGCCAGGCGTGCCCGGCCGCGAGCACCCGGTCGGCCGGGAGCAGCGCCAGTGCGCCGCCGCCGGAGCCCTGGCCGAGCAGTACGGCGAGGACGGGGGTGCGCAGGGCGAGCAGGGTGGTCAGGCAGTGCGCGATCTCGATCGCGATGCCGTCCAGCTCGGCCCCGGCGGACAGCTCCGCCCCGGCGGTGTCCACCACGGTCACCAGCGGCAGGCCCAGCTGCTCGGCCAGCCGGGCGCTGCGCCGGACGGCCCGCAGGTCGGCGGCGGTGAAGGGGCGCTCGTGCTGCGCGTCCTGCCGCTGCTGGCCGACGACCAGGACGGGGTGGCCGCCGAGCACGGCGAGCGCGCGGACCAGGGCGCCGTCGCGGCCGCCGGGGGCGTCGAGCAGCACCAGCTCCTCGGCGGTGCGGCGCAGCAGCTCGCGGGTGCCGGGGCGGTCGGGGCGCCGGGTGCGGCGGACGGAGTCCCAGGCGTCCTGGGCGTCGGGGGCTCCGGTGCCCTGGGGTCCGGCGTCCGGGGCTACGGTGCCATGGGGGTCGGCGTCCGGGGCGTCGCGTTCCGCGGTGCCCCGGCAAGCGTGGGTGCCCCTATAAGAAGGAGGGGTGGTGCAAGAAGGAGGAGTGGTGCCGAGCACGGTGAGGGTGCGGCGGAGCAGCTCTCGCAGTTCCCGCGGCGGCACCACGGCGTCCACCAGGCCGTGCCCGGCCAGCGTCTCCGCCCGCTGGACGTCGGCCGGCAGCTCCACGCCGCGCAGCTCCTCGTACACCCGGGGGCCGAGGAAGCCGAGCCGGGCGCCCGGCTCGGCGAGGACCAGCTGGCCGAGGGTGCCCCAGGAGGCGAAGACCCCGCCCATGGTCGGGTTGCGCAGGTAGCTGAGGTAGGGGAGGCCGGCCGCGCGGTGGGCCTGGACGGCGGCGGTGATGCGGAGCATGCAGAGGAAGGCCGCCGAGCCCTCCTGCATCCTGGTGCCGCCGGAGACCGGCAGGGCGAGCAGGGGGAGGCGCTCGGCGGTGGCGCGTTCGACGGCCCGGGTGATCCGTTCCGCGGTGGCGACGCCGATCGAGCCGCCGAGGAAGCCGAACTCGGAGGCGACCAGGGCGACCGGCCGGCCGTCGATCAGGCCGAGGCCGGTGAGCACGGCCTCGTCCAGGCCGGTGCGCTCGCGGGCCCGGTCGAGCGAGGCGCGGTAGCCGGGGTCGGTGGGCGGCGCGGGCGTCGGTTCGTCCCAGCTGTGGAAGCCGCCCGGGTCGACCAGCAGTCCGATCAGCTGGTGGGCGGTCAGTGCGGTGCCGTTGCCGACGGGAGCGCCGCTCGTCGTGCCGGTGCCGGTGCCGGTGCCGGTGCCGGTGCCGGTGCCGGTGCCGCCGCCAGTGCCAGTGCCAGTGCCCGCAGCTGTGACGGCGCCCGCGCCCTTGTCAGTGCCCGTGTTCATGTCCACCCCGTCAGAGATCGTTCCGGTCCGAGACGATCCGTCACTCTATGCGGGGTGGGCGGGCCGTTGTGGGAGTGCTGTGAAGGTGTGAGTAGGTCTACAGCGAGGCGTGCGGTTGTTCGACGGCGGTCGACCCAAGGGTGGCGCCGGTGGTTCGTGGACGGTCTCGGGGATACCTTCCGGCGGACTGCCGTACGGGCCAAGTCGCAGATGGAAAAGGGGAGTTACCCGCCGGTAAACAGTTCGCCGAGGGCCTTCCGGAGTTGTCGGTGTCTCGCCACACTGGTGGACATGACTCGCACTCTACGCGCGTGGAAGACCCGCGCCGCCGCCATCACCGCCGTCGCCCTGATGACCCTCGCCCCCGTCGCCGTCGCCACCGAGGCGCACGCCGACGTGAGCGGCTCGGTGTGCCTGTCCGCGCTGCCGGCGCAGGCCACCGACACCCTGAACCTGATCGCCTCGGACGGGCCGTTCCCGTACTCGCAGGACGGCGTGGTCTTCCAGAACAGAGAGGGCGTCCTGCCCAGCCAGTCGTACGGGTACTACCACGAGTACACCGTCATCACCCCGGGCGCCCCGACCCGCGGTACCCGCCGGATCATCACCGGCGAGGCCTCGCAGGAGGACTACTACACCGGCGACCACTACGCCACGTTCTCCCTCATCGACCAGACCTGCTGACGCGCCGCCGCAGTGACCGTGGCCCCGGCGGGAACGCCCGCCGGGGCCACGGCCGTACGGCCGACACGGGCCGTCCGGGGCCGCTCTTCTCCAGGGCTCCGTAGGGTAGTTGCCCACCAGGACCGGTGCGGCCCGGCGTCGAGCCGGTGAACACCCGGCGGCCGTGCCGTTGCTAGGGTCTGCGCATGGCACCGAGCAGCGCGAACCCCCCGGGACGGCTCCGGCGCGACGCGCAGCGCAACCGCGACCTGCTGCTCGCCGCCGCCCGCGAGATGTTCTCCCGGCACGGCCTGGACGTCCCGCTGGACCAGATCGCCAAGGAGGCCGGCGTCGGCAACGCCACCCTCTACCGGCACTTCCCGACCCGCGAGGCCCTGATCGCCGAGGTCTTCGCGGACGCCGGGGCCGGACTGGCCACCGCCGGACAGGAGGCGCTCGCCGCCGAGGACGCCTGGACCGGCCTGGAACGGTACTTCGAGCGGATCTTCGAACTCGTCGCCGCCGACCGGGGCATCAACGACCTGGTCACCCAGGCCATCCCGAGCATCCCCGGCATGATCGAGATCAGCCGCCGCCACGCCGTCACCGTCGGCGCCCTCATCGCCCGTGCCCAGGAGCAGGGCACCATGCGGCCCGACGTGGTCACCATGGACCTGCTGTTCCTGCTCGGCCCGCTCTGCCGCGCCCTGCCCGCCGCCACCGAACTGCGCCCCGACCTCTGGCGCCGCTACCTCGCCCTGCTGCTGGACGGCTTCCGCGCCCGGGCCACCCACCCGCTGCCCGTCCCGCCGATCGGCGAGGAGCACCTGGACCGGATGTTCGCCGACTTGTGGGATGCGCAGCCGCCGGAGTCGCCGGAGTCGCCGGAGCCGCCCGGGGCCGCCCGGGGCCTGACGGTCCGGCCGCCGGGGCCGCCCGGGGCCTGACCCGGCCCTCCTCGCCCGCCCGCATCAGGGACGCGTACGGAACGCCGGGCGGCGCGTCAGGGCGGCGTCAACGGGCCGGAGCGGACGGCGGCGGCCCGCTTTGCTGGGGTGACCCGCCACGGCGCGGCGGCGCGGACGGAGAGGCGGGAGGGGCCATGACGGACACGGGTACCGACGAAGGGCGGATCGTGGTCGGCGTCAGCGGCTCGCTCGGCAGCCTGGCCGCCCTGCACCACGCGGTGGCCGAAGCCCGGCGGACGGACGTCGAGGTGCTCGCGGTGCTGTGCTGGACCCCGCCGGGCGAGGAACTCGGGTACCGCCGCACGGTCTGCCCGCCGGTGGTCGACGCCGGCCGCGACGCCGCCGTCGCCCGGCTGCGGCAGGCGCTCGACGAGGCCTTCGCCGGGCGGTACGCGGGAGCCCGGCTGCGCTGCCAGGCCATGCGCGGGGAGACCGCCCACACCCTGCTGCGCTGTGCGGACCGGCCCGGCGACGTCCTGGTGCTCGGCGCCGGCCGCGAACGCGGCCGCCTCTCCCGGCTGATCCGGCCGTCGATCACCGCCTACTGCGTCCGGCACGCGACCTGCCCCGTGCTCACCGTGCCGCGCCCGCCGCTGCAGCGGGACCTGGACGTGCTGGAGCGCGGGTACGGGCTGCGCGACCTGGTCGCGGGGAACTGACCGGCGGGGCAAGCCTGTTGGGGAGGCGCTGCTACCCGATCCCGGCCGCCCGGGCGAGCACGGCGGCGGTCTGCCGGCCGGCCGCCAGGGTGGCCGGGTCGGTGGCGGGCAGGCAGCGGCCGGCCTCCGGGCTGTAGCTGGTCATCACCACGCCGGCGTGGTCGGTGGGGAGTTCGAGCAGCTCGGCGGTCGGGACGGCCGCGTGCAGTTCACGGGTGAGGAAGGCGGGCACCACCTCGTCCGCGGTGCCCAGCACCAGCCGGATCGGCACCGGACAGGGCCCCGTCGTCAGCAGGTCGAGCGGGCTGTCGCCGGTGGTGGCGGCCGGACGGCCGTAGGCGGAGGCGATGCCGACGGCGGCGGTGGGGCGCAGCTCGGCCGGAGTGTCCGGGTGGGTGGCCACCGCGACGGCCTCCCGGCCGCCGAGCGACCAGCCGGCCAGCACGAAGCGCTCCGGATCCCCGCCGTACGCGGCGGCGTTGCGGCGGGCGAAGGCCAGCGAGGCGAGCAGTTCGGCGCGGCCGCCGTCCTCCCGGTCGGAGCGCCAGTCCGGGACGAGCACCAACAGGCCCAGCCCGGCGGCCTCCTGGGCGACGGTGTGCAGCACGTCGCGTTCATCGGGGCCCGAGCCGTGCCAGAGCAGGACGACCGGGGCGGGCTCGGCGGCGGGCCCGGTGCCGGCGGCGGAGGTCGGGCGGTGGACGTCCAACAGCCGTCCGTCCGCGTACGGAACGGTCTCGGGTCGAGCGTTCGTCATGCCGGGTTCCCCTCCGGTTCGATGCATGATCACCGAGCTGGTACTGTACTTCCTGTCGCGAGGGAGACGATCCCTCGTCAGGCGTCAGCGGTGCTACCAGAGCACGTCCTACTTTCAGTAGGAAGAGTCCGTGCGATCCGGGCCTGGCGCTCCAAGGTCGGACGGGGTCCGGCACCTTCACGGTGCCGGGCCCCGTTCGCGTTTCCGGGCCGCTGGTGGGGGTGGGCCGGGGGATGGTTCGTGGTTGGGTGCATGAGTGTTGAGCTGCTAGTGTTCTTCCAGTCGCGAGAGAGATGATCTCTTGTCAGGCGTCAGCGGTGCTACCAGAGCACGTCCTACTTTCAGTAGGAAGAGTCCGTGCGATCCGGGCCTGGCGCTCCAAGGTCGGACGGGGTCCGGCACCTTCACGGTGCCGGGCCCCGTTCGCGTTTCCGGGGCGGGGACGGGGAGTTCAGGACGGCTGGCGGTCGGAGCCCAGTTCGCGGGAGATCCGCAGGCCGGTCTGGGCGACGACCGGGCCGAGGGCGCGGACCCGGGCCGCGGTCATCCGGGAGGTGAGACCGGAGACGGACAGCGCGGCCGTCACCTCGCCGGTGTGGTCGAAGATCGGCGCGGCCACGCACCGCACTTCGGGTTCGTTCTCCCGGTCGTCGATCGAGTAGCCGCGGGCGCGGATCCGGGCGAGGTCGGCGCGCAGCCGGGTCTCGTCCGCGATGGTCCAGGCGGTGACCGGGCGCAGTCCGGCCGCGACCACCTCGGTGACCGCCTCCTCGGGCAGCCAGGCGAGGATCGCCTTTCCGGTGGCGGTGCAGTAGGCGGGTGCCCGGCTGCCGACCCGGGAGGCCATCCGGACGTTGGTCTCGTCCTCGACCTTGTCCAGGTAGACGATGCCGGGCGACTGCCAGACGGTCAGGTGGACGGTCTCGCCGGCCTCGCGCTGGAGCCGGCGGAGGTGTTCGGCGGCGACGCTGCGCAGGTCGAGGGTGGTCAGGTAGGCCTGGCCGAGCCGGAGCGCGCCGTGGCCGAGGCGGAACCAGCCGGTCTCGCGGTCCCGTTCGAGCAGGTGCTCGTCGAGCAGCGGGCCGGCCAACCGGAGCACGGTGCTCTTGTTGAGGCCCAGGGCGTCGGCGAGTTGGGCGAGCGGGACGCCACGCCCGTCGCCGTGGTCCCGGACGTGGCCGAGGACGGCGAGCGCGCGGCGCAGCGAGGAGGACTGGTTGCGTTCGGTCGTGGGCTTCGCCGCGGGCGCGGGCGTCGGAGGCGCCTGTGCGGGGGTTTGGGTCGCCTGGGCGGGCGTTGGAGGCGCCTGCGCGGGCGTTGGGGTCGCCTGCGCGGGCGTCTTGGGCGACGTCTCCGTCATGGGTCCGTTCCCTGGTCCGGGTTCTGCTGGGGTTCCCCCGCTGGTCGGCGGCGGTTGTCAGAACGTACCCCTTCGGGCCCGGATCACCTCGTCTTCGATACAACGTTGTGCAGTGCAAAACTTCGTGAACCGCCTCTTGTTGGGGCCGATCGGCCACGCCTAACGTCCCTGCCATCGAGCAGGCGGCGTCGCCCACCCGAGGCGCTGCGCCCTGCCGTCACCCCCACCACTCACCCACCATCGGCCCCGGTCAGGGCCTGCTTCGACGCGCCCGTCCGCAGCGGCCCGCGTCTCGGCGGCAGCTGTCGGGAGGGGAGGTCTCCACCCATGCGACTCACCAGTCGGGCCGCCGCCGCGGCCGTGCTCGCCGCCGGCTGCCTCGCCGCCACCGCCTGCGCCCCGGGCACCGCCGCACCGGCCGGCGACAAGGCCGCCGACGACCGGACCGGCACCCTGCAGGTGTGGCTGTACAACGAGGCGGGCAACGCGGCCAAGGAGGCCGTGGTCACCAAGGCCGTCAACGAGTTCCAGGCCGCCCACCAGGGCGTCACCGTCAAGGTCAGCTACATCGACACCGACGCCTCGGCCCGCGCCGCCAAGATGAAGGGCGCCTTCAACGACCCCAACAGCGCCCCCGACCTGGTCGAGTTCGGCAACACCGACCTGCCCGGCTACGTCGCCGCCGGCGGCCTCGCCGACATCGGCGCCGAGTTGGACACGTGGCAGGACAAGGGCGACCTCGACCCGGCGATCGCGAAGACGGCGGTGGTCGACGGCAAGACCTACGGCCTGCCGTGGTGGGTCGGCGTGCGCGCCCTGTACTACCGCACCGACCTGTTCACCGAGGCCGGGCTCAACCCGCCGGCCTCGTACGCCGAACTGGTCGCCGCCGGGCAGAAGATCCACGCCGCGCACCCGGACACCTTCGGCATCGCGGTCGGCGGCAAGTACACCTTCGCGGCGCTGCCCTTCGTCTGGGACGCGGGCGGCGACATCGCCGCGAAGAACGGTTCGGCCTTCAAGGCCGCCATCGACTCGCCCGCCGCGCAGGCCGGGATCAAGCGCTACACCGAACTCTTCGGCGCGGACGGCTGCCCCGCCCAGCAGTGCGCGGACCTGACCGGCGGCAAGACCGTCGACCTGTTCGCGGCCGGCAAGTCGGCGATGGCGATCCTGGTCAACTCCAACCGCAGCAAGGTGGACGCGGGCGCGGTCAAGGGCAAGTACGGGGTGGTTCCGCTGCCGGGGGAGAAGCCCGGCTCGATCGCCCCCGCCTTCGCGGGCGGCAACAACCTCGGGGTGATGAAGGCGGCCAAACACCGCACCCTGGCCGTCGAGTTCGCCGAGCTGCTGGCGAACCCGGCCTACCAGGAGCAGATGTACGACGCGATGGGCAACCTGCCGACGCTCAAGTCGGTCAGCGGCAAGGTCGGGGCGAAGGACCCCTTCCTGAAGCCGTTCACCGACACCATCGCGGCCGGCACCCGCTTCGTGCCGCTCGACCAGGCGTGGGCGCAGATCGACGCCCAGTCGGTGATCCCGACCATGCTGCAGCAGGTCGTCACCGGCAAGGCGGACGTGGCCAAGGCCTCGGCCGACGCGGCGGCGCAGATCAACTCGGCCTTCGCCGCGCACTGACCCGCCGAGCCCCGCCGAGCAGAGAGCAGGTCCGTACGTGTCCGCAACCACCACGACCGCCCCGTCGGCGCCGCCCTCCCCGCGGCGCCGTGGGGGCAGGGCGCCGGCCGCACCCCCGGGCGGCCGGCGTCGCAGGCCACCGCTGTTGCTGCTGCTGCCGGCCGCGGTGATCCTGATCCCGCTGGTCGCCTACCCGATCTACCAGCTCGGGCTGCTGTCCGTGCTGGACTTCGGGCAGGCCCAGGCCTCCGGCGGCGCCCCGACCTCCTTCGTCGGCCTCGGCAACTACTCGAAGATCCTGGAGGACGGCCAGTTCTGGACGGTGCTGCTGCAGACCGTCGGCTTCGCCGCCTTCTGCGTGGTCGCCACCCTGGCCGTCGGCGCGACCCTCGCGGTGCTGCTGACCAGGGTCGGCCGCTGGCCGCGGCTGATGCTGACCACGGCGGCGATGGCCGCCTGGGCGGCGCCCGCGATGACCGGTTCGACGGTGTGGAGCTTCCTGTTCGACACCAATCTCGGGCTGGTCAACCACACCCTGGTGAAGCTGGGGCTGAGCGGCTTCCACGAGTTCAACTGGTTCTACGACAGGTGGACGGCGTTCCTGATCGTCGGCGCCGTGGTGGTGTGGCACTCCTACCCGTTCGTGATGGTCACCCTCTACGCGGGCATCCGCGCCATCCCGGAGGAGGTCATGGAGGCCGCCGCCCTGGACGGCGCCGGCACCTGGACCACCTTCCGCCGGATCACCGCGCCGATGCTGCGGCCGATCCTGACCATCGTGGTGATCCAGTCGGTGATCTGGGACTTCAAGGTCTTCACCCAGATCTACGTGATGACCGAGGGCGGCGGCATCGCCGGCCAGAACCTGGTGCTCAACGTGTACGCGTACCAGAAGGCGTTCGCCTCCTCGCAGTACGGGCTGGGCGCGGCGATCGGCGTGATCATGCTGCTGATCCTGGTGGTCCCGACGGTCCTGTACATCCGCACCCTGCGACGGACGGGGAACGAACTGTGAACTCCCGTACGCGGTGGCGGCTGGCCGCCAACACCGGCGCGATCCTGCTGGCGGGGGTCACCGCCTTCCCGGTCTTCTGGATGGTGCTGTCGGCCTTCAAGCCCAAGGGCGAGGTGCAGTCGCTGGATCCGAGGCCGTGGACGGCGCACCCCACGCTGGAGAGCTTCCGTCAGGTGCTCAGCGTGGACGGCTTCGGCCGGTACTTCGTGAACAGCCTGGTGGTCGCGCTGTCGGTGGTGGTGCTCTCGGCGGTGGTGGTGTTCCTGGCGGCCGTGGCGGTGACCAGGTTCAGGTTCCGCTTCCGCACCACGATCATGGTGATGTTCCTGATCGCCCAGATGATCCCGGTCGAGGCGCTGACCATCCCGCTGTTCTTCATGTTCCGCGACGCAGGCCGGTTCGCGCCGGGCATCGGGCTGAACACCCTGGCCTCGCTGGTGCTGGTGCAGTTGGCGTTCTCGCTGCCGTTCGGGATCTGGATGATGCGCGGCTTCGTCGCGGCCGTCCCGGTCTCGATCGAGGAGGCCGCGCAGATCGACGGCGCGAGCCGGACCCGCATCCTGTGGCGGATCCTGCTTCCGCTGGTGGCCCCGGGCCTCGCCGCGACCAGCGTGTTCTCCTTCATCGCGGCGTGGAACGACTTCGTCTTCGCCAAGACCTTCATCATCAGCGCCACCCAGAACCAGACGCTGCCCTCGGCGCTGCTGGTGTTCTTCAAGCCGGACGAGAACGACTGGGGCGGGATCATGGCGGCGTCCACGCTGATGACGGTGCCGGTGCTGGTGTTCTTCATCGCGGTGCAGCGGCGGCTGGTGTCGGGGCTGGCGGGCGCGGTCAAGGACTGACGCCCGCCGGGCCCACCGGCCGAGCCCACCGGCCGGGCCCACCGGCGGCCGGCCCCGGCGGCTCGGCGCCGGGGCCTCGTGCGGCTACGACCTCGTGCGGCCGGGGCCTGGTGCGGCCGGGGCCGGTTCAGGACACGAAGCCGATGACTCCGTGCCCCTCGAACTCCCGTGCCGTGCGCAGCCAGCCGGCGACCTCCTGGACGGCCTCGGCCACCGCGCGGTCCAACTCCGGTGCCAGGCCCTCGCGTTCGGCCTGCTCGAACTGGCGCAGGGCCTCCCGGCACTGCTCGGACGACCACTCGCCGCAGGACACTTCGGGACAGTGGGGCAGGCCGGCCGGGAAGTCGCTGCCGTAGTGGAAGTCCGAGAGCGAGACCGCGGTGACGCCGTAGGCGCGCAGGCCGTCGTCCACCTCGTCCAGCCACAGGCCGCGGAAGGGGCCGAAGGAGCGGTTGTCCAGGAGCGTGGCGTCCGTCCCGCACAGGTGCCGGTACGCGTAGCGGTACTGGAAGGCGTGCTCCTCGTCGAACGGTCCGCCGTACACCACCGCGCGCAGCGCCTCGCGGGCGGTGGGGGCGCCGTCCTCGATCTGGTCGGCGAACTCCTGGTCGGCGTAGTCCAGTTCGGCGCCCGAGTGGCCGAGGACGTCCTGGAGTACGGCCTCGTCGGCGCAGCCGGCCAGGGTGTGCTTGTCGTCGACGTCGGTCAGGTACGCCGTCAGGAAGGAACTCATGGGATCACCGTATCGGCCGTGACGGACAGTCGGGTCAGGCGGCCTCGGCCTCCGGGCCCGGGACGGCGACCAGCACGAACTCCGCCCCGGCGGCGTCCCGGACGAGCGCCGAGCGGCCGAACGGCGTCGGTGCGGGCCCGGCGCGGACGGTGCCGCCGAGGGCGCGCAGGGCGGCGGTGGCGCGGTCGGTGTCGGCCGTCCCGAAGTGGGTGAGCCAGCCGGGGGCGCTCGCGCCCGGGGTGGTGGGGCCGATGCTGCAGGCGGGCAGCCCGGCGACCCGGGCGAGGGTGTGGCCCGACCTCGGGCGGTCGTAGCCGTAGCCGAAGACCCGGTGGTAGAACACCCGGGCGGCGTCCGGGTCGGCGGAGAGGTGCTCGTTCCAGGTCAGGGTGCCGGGCTCGTCGACCAGCCCGGCGCCCTCGACCGGGTCGCCCTGCCAGAGCCCGAACGGCGCGCCGAGCGGGTCGACGGCGAGCGCGGCCCGGCCCTGGTCGGGCACCGGGTACGGCTCGCGGGCGATCCGGCCGCCGGCGGCCCGGACGGCCGCCGCGGTGCGGGGCAGGTCCCGGCAGGCGAGGTGGGTGGTCCAGCCGGCCGGCCCGGGGGCGGCGCCGAGCGCGGCGACCTGCGCGCCGTTGCGGGTGGCGACCGCCTCGGCGGGGCCGGTCGGCACGAACTCCCAGCCGAACAGCGTGCCGTAGAAGTGCTGCGCCCGGGGGAGGTCCGGGGTGGTCAGGACGGTCCAGCAGGGGACGCCCTCGTGGTACCTGCCCGCCTTCGGCATGCCGGCCTCCTGGTCACCCCCGCGCCCCACCCCCGTCAGGTTGCGCGCCCGGCCGGTGCGCGGCAAACGGGAGCGGGAACGGGGGTAGGGGAGGGGCGGCGGAGGGGGCGCTGGCTCAGGCGACCCCGCGCGGGCGGAACTGGATGCTGATCCGCGGGCCGACCGGGCGGGCGGTCTTCGGGATCGCGTGCTCCCAGGTGCGCTGGCAGGAGCCGCCCATCACCACGAGGTCGCCGTGGCCGAGCGGCCGGCGGACCACCGCCCCGCCCCCGGAGCGCGGCCGCAGCGCGAGGACCCGGGGCTCGCCGACGGAGAGGATCGCCACCATGGTGT
Source organism: Kitasatospora sp. NPDC030952 (assembly GCF_055571335.1). NCBI lineage: Bacteria > Bacillati > Actinomycetota > Actinomycetes > Kitasatosporales > Streptomycetaceae > Kitasatospora > Kitasatospora sp. NPDC030952. Next base: position 68,167 of record NZ_JBVIFM010000022.1, on the reverse strand, counting down.
CCTCGCGGGCGCCGCGGCCGATCCGGTCGCCGTGCCAGGCCACGCTGTCCCGGCCGTCCCGGTAGTAGCAGAGCCCGAGGGTGCGGAACGGCTCGCCCAGCTCGGGGGCGTAGTGCCGGCTCAGTGCGGCCCGGGCCTCGCCGAGGACGGGGTGCGGCGGCTCGTCCTCGGCGGCGTAGGAGGCGAGCAGCCGGGGGACGTCGACGGTGCGTTCGTACATCTCGCGCCGTTCGGCCCGCCAGGGCACGGTCGCGGCCAGCTGTTCGAACAGTTGGTCCGCGCCGTGCAGCCAACCGGGCAGGACGTCCAGCCAGGCGCCGTCGCCGAGCGGCAGGCGCCGTAGGCCGTTGAGCGGGCCGAGCCGGGGGTCGGTGGCTTCTTCGAACAGTGAGGGCTGGAGGTGGACGGTTGCGGACATGGGCCCAGCCTACGCCGTGATTCGAACACCTGCTCGAACAAAAGTCCGGAGGCTAGGGCCTGTCTGCCAACTCCCGGCGTCGCCCCGCAGACGCGAGTTTGAAGACGGGCCCTAGCCTGCCGGTATGGCGATCAACGGGTTCGGCGTCACCGAGTTCCAGCTCTTCCTGCTGCGCCGGATGGCCGACTACCACCCCGAGCTGGTCGAGGACGCGGTGCGGCGGCTCGGCGCCACCCGGGCCGCGATGCGGGAGGCGAACAAGCGCTGGCAGGCGATGGTCCGGGCGCCCCGGTTCCCGCGCGGCGCCGCCCGGTACGCCGCCGTGCTGGGGCCGGCGGAGGCGAGTCTGCCGCGCCGGATCGGCGACCTGGAGTGCACGGCCCGGCAGTGGGCGCTGCCGCTCTGGCCGGAGCTGCGCTTCGAGGTGCTGCTCGGGCCGGCCGGAACCGGCGCGCCGGTGCTGAACGAGTGGCTGGTCCGGGCGGCCGGTGCCCCGGGGCCAGTGCTGCGCACCGTCGACGACCTGGAGCCGTGGGGCTGTGTGGTGGGCGATGTGGGGGCGTCCTTCCCTGGGGCCGTGCCGCGCGAGGGGAGTGCGCCGACCAGTTTCCGGCTGGACTTCGCGGCGCCGGGCGCGGACGGGCGGGTGGCCTCCTGGACGGCGGACTTCACCTGGGGGCTGCTCCAGGAGGTCCGGCCGGACGAGGCGGCCGAGTGGCCCCGGACGCGCTGACCCCGCGCGACCTTCGAGGTGAGATGCAAGGAGATATTCAGTGAATGCCTTGGATTTGTAGGCCGTAGCGCCGATGTGGCAGCATAAACGCAGACACTGGATAGGCTTCACATCGGAAAGCGAAGGATCATGTCGGACGGCGCCCGCGTCATCGTCGGAGTCAGCGGCTCACTGCACAGCCTGACCGCCCTGCACCGGGCGGCGGAGGAGGCCCGGGCCCGGCAGGCCGTCCTCGTCCCGGTGCTCGCCTGGACCCCGGTCGGCGGCGAGCGCAGCTACCGGGCCCGGCCCTGCCCGCCGCTGCTGCGCGCCTGGCAGGACGCCGCCGGGGCCCGGCTGGAGGGCGCGCTCGGCCAGGCCTTCGGCGGGCTGCCGATCGGCCTGCCGGTGCAGCCGCTGGTGATGCGGGGCGAAGCCGGGCCGGTGCTGACCGCCATGGCCGACCGGCCCGGCGACCTGCTGGTGATCAGCGCCGGCCGGCACGGCTCGCTGCGCGGCCGAGTGCGTCGACTGCTGCGCGGCTCGGTCGCCCGCTACTGCCTGGACCACGCCCGTGGCGGCGTGCTGGTCGTCCCGCCGTCCGACCTGCACGAGGACCTGCGGGCCCTGCACCGGGGTATCGACCTGCGGGAACTCATCGCGGCCTGAGGGGTTTTGACGTTCGGTCAGACCCCGTGCACGGTCCGGCCGCCGACCATCGTCCGGGCCGGCAGCAGATCGCGCAGCGCCGCCGTCGGGCAGTTCAGCGGGTCGACCGGCCAGAGCGTGAGGTCGGCGAGCGCCCCCGGCCGCAGGCTGCCGCGGTCGGCGCTCTCGCCGGTCAGCCGGGCGGCGTTCACGGTGTGCAGCGCGATCGCCTCGGCCCGTCCGATCGCGTGCTCGGGGCCGACCACCCCGGCCGTGGTGCCGCGGGTCGTCATGCCCCACACCGACACCATCGCGCCGTACGGGCCGACCGGGAAGTCCGAGCCGGCCGACAGCTGTGCTCCCTCGTCCAGCCACTCGCGCAGCGGGAACAGGGCCGCGGTACGCTCCTCGCCCCAGGCGCGCTGCTGGGTGAGCGCGCCGTCGTGCAGCAGCGGGTGCTGCACCGTCACCGGGATGCCGAGGGCGATGGCCCGGGCCCGCTGATCGGGCCGGGCCAGTCCGCCGTGCTCGACCACCAGCGTCCCCGGCGGCAGGCCCGGGCGGCGCTTCAGCACCTGCTCGAAGACGTCCAGCAGCACCCGCAGCCCGCGGTCGCCCCAGGCGTGCACGCCCGCCCGCCAGCCCCGTTCGACCACCCGCTCCACCGCCGCGAGCAGGTCCTCCGGCTCCCAGAGCAGTCGGCCGTGGTAGCAGGGCTGCCCCTGGTACGGCTGTTCCAGGGCACCTGCCTCGAAGCCGCCGTCGATGCCGAACTTGACGCCCCACAGGCGCAGTCGATCGTCGTCCCGGCCGTCCGCGCGCCAGTCGTCCATCCGGTCCAGCAGGGCGTCCACCTGCTCGGGGGTGCGGGCCGCGAAGCCGGACACCAGTGCCCGGACCCGGACGGCGAGCGCGCCCTCGGCCCGGGCCGCGTCCAGCACGTCGAGGTCCTCCACCGGGACGAGGCAGTCCCGCACGGTGCCGATCCCGGTGGCCGCGTAGTCGGCGGAGGCCGCGCGCAGCCCCTCGATCCGCTCGGCGAGGGTCGGGCGCGGCAGCACCCGCTCGACCGGCTCGGTCGCCCGGTTGATCAGCCGGCCGGTCAGCCGCCCGTGCTCGTCGCGCTCGACCACGCCGCCGTCCGGCGACTCGGTGGACTCGTCGATCCCGGCCAGCCGCAGCGCGGCCGAGTTGAGCACCATGTTGTAGGCGCCCCGGCGCACCAGCACCGGGTGCTCGCCGGTGGCGCGGTCCAGCTCCGCGGTGGTCGGCATCCGCTGCTCGGCGAGCAGCACCTCCTGCCAGTTGACCGTGGTGACGATCCACTGCCCGGCCGGGGTGCGGGCGGCGCGCTCGCGGATCAGCTCCAGGAACCCGGCGAGGTCCCGGGCCCGGTGCACCGGGACGCCGTGGACGCTGTGCCCGGCCAGGATCAGGTGGGTGTGGGTGTCGTCGAAGGCGGGCAGCACCGTCGCCGACGGATCGTCCACCACCTCGGTGTCCGGTCCGACCAGGGCGTCCAGGCCGTCCGGCGCGGCGGAGAGTGCGGTGATCCGGCCGCCGGTGACGGCCACCGCCCGCTGCGGCGGCTCGCCCGGCACCAGGGTGTGCACGGCGCCGGCGCGGATCAGCAGGTCGGCTGGGGCTGGGGTGGTCATTGAAACTCCTGGGGGTGGGGCGCTCCGGCGGGGTGGGGCAGCCCGGTGACCTTCTCGACGTACCGCAGGCTCGGCTCGGCGAGCCGCCCGTGCACCTCGGTGAACACGGCCCGGGCCGGGCGGGCGTTCCAGTCGGCGGGCAGCAGCGGCTCGGGCAGCCCGGGGTCGAGGTACGGCAGCCTGCGCCACTGGGTGAGCATCGGCACATAGGCGCGGAACGCCTCGACCGGCTCGACCGGCTCGACCGGTCCGACTGCCTCGACCGTGGCGACCGCTTCGACCGGCTCGACCGTGGCGCGCCCCCGCAGCTCCTCGGCGACCGGCCGCCAGGTGTCGGTGAAGGCCGCGTACTGCTCCTCGATCGCCGGGAGGTCCCACCAACTCGCCACCGCCGTACGGAGTTCGGCGAAGCCGGCGTACTCGGCGGAGAGGAAGAGGTGCACGTAGGCGCTCAGGCCGAGGCGCTCCAGCAGACGGCGGGCGTCCGGCAGCAGCCGGGCGGGGGCCAGCCAGACGCCGGGGGCGGCGTTGCCGAAGCCGAGCCAGCTGAGCCGGGAGCGCAGCTGGTGGCGGTGGGCGCGTTCGGACTCGGGCACCGAGAAGACCGCCACCACCCAGCCGTCGGCGAGTTCGGCGGGCTCCAGGCTGTGGAAGATCCGGCGGTCGCCCTCGTCGAACACCGGGCCCATCGCGGGGGCCAGCCGGTAGCCGGTGCCCGCGCGGCGCTCCTGGAGCAGGGTGCCGGCCTTCTTCAGCCGGGAGATCGCCGAGCGGACGGCCGGGCCGTCGACGTCCAGCTCGGCCATCAGCGCGATCAGGTCGGCGATCGATATCCAGCCGCCGAGGCGCCGGACGAACTCGCCGTAGACGGTGTTGATCAGGGAGCTGGGCCGGGTGCTGCTCTGCGTGCTCTCCGGCATGCCCGGCCCTCCTCCCCGACGGCTGGTGGTGATCATAGAACGTCAGCTGTACGCCCCGGAGAGCAGGTGCCCGGCGCCGGGGGCGACGGCGGGCAGGTCGAGCGCCCGCAGCAGTTGGTGGGTGGTGCAGATCGCCGCCGAGACCACCGGCATGCCGAGCTGCTGTTCGGCCTCCTCGACGGCGGACAGCGAGGGCAGCTGCACGCAGGCGGAGAGCACCACGGCGTCCGCCCCGGCGTACGAGAGGCCCTTGGCGATCGCGGGCAGCCGGGCCGGGTCGTGGGCGGCCACCTCCAGGTTGTCGGCGATCTCCAGGGCGGCGTGGTCGAGCACCTCGATGCCCTCCTGGCCGAGGTAGTCGACCACCGTCCGGGCCAGCGGGCGCGGGTACGGGGTGACCATCGCGACCTTCTTCGCGCCGAGCACCTGGAGCCCGGCGACCAGGGCGCCGGCGCTGGTGACCACGGGCGCGGGCGCGCCGTTCTCGACCGTCCGGCGGTGCAGCCGCCGCTCGGCCTCGCGGTGGTAGCCGGGGCCGGTGGCCATCACCGCGACCAGGCAGGCGTAGCCGATCACGTCGACCCGGGCGTCCGAGAGTTCGGCGGCGCAGCGGTCGGACTCGCCGTCCATGGCGCGCAGTTGCTCGGGGGTGACCCTGGTCATCCGCATCCGGCTGGAGTGGAAGGTGAACCGCTCGGGGGCGATCGCCTCGCGGGCCCGCAGCAGGGCCGGGACTTCGGTCTCCATGGTGACGTTGGAGCTGGGGACGATCTGGCCGATCCGGTAGGTGGTCATCTGCGCCGGACTCCTCTCAGCGGGCGTCGATCACGGGGTTGGCGAGGGTGCCGATCCGCTCGATGGTGGCCTCGACCAGGTCGCCGGGCTGCAGGAACTGCGGCGGGACCATCCCGGCGCCCACCCCGGAGGGGGAGCCGGTGGCGATCACGTCCCCGGGCTCCAGGGTCATGCCGGCCGAGATGTCGGCGATCAGCCGGGCGATGCCGAACAGCATGTGGCGGGTGTTGGAGTCCTGGCGCAGTTCGCCGTTGACCCGCAGCGAGAGGTCGAGCCGCTGGGGGTCGGGGATCTCGTCGGTGGTGACCACCACCGGCCCGAACGGCGCGTAGCTGTCCTGGCCCTTGGAGAAGAACCACTGGCCGGCGCGGCGCTGGTCGCGGGCGCTGATGTCGTTGACGATGCTGTAGCCGAACACGTGCCGCCAGGCGTCCCGTTCGCTCACCCGCCGGGCGGGTTCGCCGATCACCACGGCGAGTTCGCACTCCCAGTCGAGCTGCTTGGTGAGGTCGGCGTTGTGCAGGATCGGCTGGCCGGGGCCGGTGACGGCGGTGGCGGGCTTGCCGAACAGCACCGGGCGGTCCGGGACTTCGCGTTCGGTCTCCAGGCTGCGGTGGGACTCGGCCACGTGCTCCACGTAGTTGAGGCCGACGCCGACGATCTTGCCGGGGCGCAGCGGGGCGCACAGCGAGACCTCGGCGAGCGGCCGGGTCCGCCCCGGTTCGTCGAGCAGTCGGCGGGCGGTGGCCAGGGCGGGCTCGCCGGCCCGGATCAACTCCAGGAGGGTGTCCGGGAGTTCGACACCGGCGGCGGTGGCCAGGGCGGTCAGGTCGGCGACCCGGTCGGTGCCGGTCCGGGCGCCCAGGCGGGGGGTGTCGTCGCCGTCGGCGCGGTAGGTCAGCAGCTGCATCGCGGTGAACTCCTGTTACGGGGTGGTGGGCTGGTGCCCGTCGTGGTCCGGGAAGGCCTCTTCGCGGTACAGGCCGAGCGAGTGCATCACCGGGAAGTCGTTGAAGGAGAACAGGCAGGCGTCCTCGCCCTGGTCGAGGTTCGCGTGCTCGTGCCAGGCCCAGGACGGCACCACGAAGACGTCGCCCTGCTGCCACGCGAAGCGCTGCCCGGCGATCACCGAGACGCCGCGCCCCTTGGCGGCGGTGTAGACCACCGAACCGGTGTGCCGGTGGGCGCGGGTGGCCTGGCCGGGGCGGAGCAGCTGGAGGTGGGCGGCCATGGTGGGCATCACCGAGCCGCCGGTGACCGGGTTGGTGTACTCCATGATCACGCCGTCGTAGGGCGATCCCTCGGTGGCGCGGGCGAGTCGGCACAGCGCGTGGTAGCTGGGCTCCCAGGGCCAGCCGAGCAGCGGCGAGTACGGGCGGGTCCACTTCTCGACGCCGTACGGGAGCAGGTTGCCGCCGTAGCTGAGCAGCGAGGAGTTCGGCACCGGGTCGGGCCGCTGGTGGAGGTCGGGGTGGACTTCGTAGAAGTTGGCGTCCAGGGTGTTGACCAGCGGGATGTCCAGGCCGTCCTGCCAGATCACCGGGTCGGACTCGGACTCGTTGCCGTGCTCGTGCCAGGTGCCGTTGGGAGTGATCGCGAAGTCGCGCGGGCCGACCCTGAGCTTCTGCCCGTCGACGATCGTCCAGGCGCCGGTGCCCTCGTGGACGAAGCGCAGGGCGGCGGCCTGGTGGCGGTGGGCGGTCATCGCCTCGCCGGGGCCCATGATCTGCAGTCCGGTGTACAACAGGCCGACGGCGGCGCTGAGTTCGCGGCGGCCGGGGTTGACCAGCATCACCACCCGGCGGCCCGCGTCGTCGGCCTGCACCAGCGGCAGGGCCTTGCGGACCAGCGGGCGCAGGTCGGCGTAGCGCCAGAGCACCGGGACGGACTTCGGCTGGGGGTACCAGGGCTCGATCTCGTTCGCCACCGTCCACAGGGCGCCGGCCTCGTGCTTGGCCAACTCCTCGTAGTAGGCGAGCAGTTCGGGGCTGTCCTGGACGCGGGCCCGGCCGATCCGGGCGTCGTCGTAGGGGCCTTCGGCGGTCATGCCTCCTCCTCGGTCAGATCTCGTCGCGCGAGTGGGTCAGTCGTGGGGTCGGGTCAGTCGTGCGGGCGGGTCAGTCGTGGGGTTGGGTCAGTCGTGCGGGTGTGCCAGCGGCCGCAGCGGGCGGTCGTCCACGTGCAGTCGGAAGACGTCGAAGCGGTTGTAGTGGCCGATGATGTCGTGCATCTGCTTGGGCTGGATGCACCGGCCGAGGTCGATCTCGGCGTAGACGATGCCCTCCTCGTCCACCAGCGGTTCGGTGACCGCCCGGCCGTCCGGTCCGAAGATCCCGGACAGCGCGTTGCGCGGGCGGGCGAGCTGTTTGCGCACCTGCTGGTCCTCGCCGGCGATCAGGTCGACCATCTCGGGCGAGATGGTGGAGCAGGAGACGACGGTGAACAGCTTGCCCTCGAAGCAGTGGGCGGCGGCGCGCAGCGCGATCGCCTCCGCCATGTCGTAGTCCTCGGGGGCCACCGGCAGCGCGATGTAGCTGGCGGCGTGGACGAGTTCGCCCTGCGCCAGCAGGGTGAAGCGGGCCAGGGTGTTGGTGTTCTCGCCGCAGGCCAGTGCGCCGAGCGGGCCGACGGCCGTGCGGTGCACCTTCAGTGAGCTGCCGTCGCCCTGGGTCCAGGTCAGCTTCTCGGCCCAGGTCGGCACCAACTTCCGGTGCACGCCGAGGAGTTCGCCGTCCGAGCCGATGATCAGCAGGGTGTTGTACAGCACCCCCAGACTGTGCCGGCCGCGCTCGTTGACGCCGATCACCAGCACCACCCCGGCCTGCCGGGCGGCGGCGCGCAGGGTGTCGACGTACGGCCCGGGGACGTCCACGGCGGCGCGGTACAGCCGTTCGTACCAGGGCGAGCCCTGGACGGGCGTCATCGTCCAGTTCCAGTACGGGTAGCCCGGCACGAACACCTCGGGGAAGACCACCAGTTCGGCGCCGCGCCCGGCCGCCTCCTGGATCAGGGCGACGGCCTTGTCCACGGTGGCGGCCGGGTCCAGGTAGACCGGGGCGGCCTGGACGGCGGCGGCGGTGAAGCGGGGCAGGTCCATGCTTCTCCTCACTCCTCACTCCTCACCCTCGGTCGGGATCGGCAGCCAGCGGCGGTGGACGGGCGGGGCGGCCTCGCGCAGCAGGTGCAGGCGCGGGGCGACCTTGTCGGCGCCCGGACCCGGCGGCTTGCGGCGCCCGGCCAGCCAGGGCTCGGGCCAGGGCGCGCCGGGGCCGGTGTAGCCCTGGTCGGCGGCGGCGTGCAGGGTCCAGAAGGGGTCGTGCAGGTGGGCCCGGCCGATCGCGACCAGGTCGGCGCGGCCGGCCAGCAGGACGGAGTTGGCGTCGTCGTGGCCGGAGATCGCGCCCACCGCGACGGTCGGCAGGCCGGTGGCGTTGCGCACCAGTTCGGCGAACGGCGTCTGGTAGCCGCGCCCGTACGGCGGCCGCTGGTGCGCCACCACCTCGCCGGTGGACACGTCCACCGCGTCCGCCCCGGCGTCGGCCAGCGCCCGGCAGATCGCCACCGCCTCGGCCTCGGTGGTGCCGCCGGGGGCCCAGTCCGCGGCCGAGATCCGCACCAGCAGCGGCCGCCCGGCGGGCCAGGCGGCGCGGACGGCGGCCAGCACCTCGACCGGCAGCCGCAGCCGGTGGGCGAGCGGGCCGCCGTAGCGGTCGGTGCGGCGGTTGGTGAGCGGGGAGAGGAAGGCGGAGAGGAGGTGTCCGTGGCCGAACTGCAGCTCCAGCACGTCGAACCCGGCCCGGGCGGCGCGTTCGGCGGAGGCGGCGAAGTCGGCGATGACGGAGGCCAGTTGGACGTCATTGGCCTCGTGCGGGGTCGGACTGTCGGCGTCCCAGGGCAGCGGCGAGGGGGCGAGCAGCGGCCAGCCCTCGGCGAGCGGGCGGCCGATGCCGTCCGGTCCGGGCGCGGCGGTGGCGCCCCGGCGGCCGGCGTGGGTGAGCTGGATGCCCACCGGGGTGTCGCTCACCGCCGCGACGGCGCGCCGGAGTTCGGTCCAGGCGGCCTGCTGGCGGTCGGTCCACAGCCCGGGGCAGCGGTCGGTGGTCCGGCCCTCGGGGCTGACGGCCGTCATCCCGGCGATCACCAGCCCGGCGCCGCCGAGGGCGTGGGCGGTCAGCTGGGCCCGGTCGAAGGCGCTGGGCAGGGCGTCGGGGGAGGTGAAGGTGGCCAGCGGGGGGACGACGATCCGGTTGCGCAGCTCCAGCGCGCCCAGCTTCAGCGGCCGGAACATCGGCGGCACCCCGGGCGCGCCGCCGGCGGCGGTGTCCACGGCGGCGACGAACTCCGGGTCGCGGGCGCGCAGATTGCCGTAGGTGACCCGGCGGCTGCGGGTGAGCAGGTTGAAGGCGAACCGGTCGGCGTCCTGCCCGGTGCGGCGGCCGATCGTCTCGAACCACTCCAGGCTGGCCTGCGCGGCGCGCTGGGTGGACTCCACCACCGGCCGCCGCTCGGCCTCGTAAGCGGCCAACGCGCCGTCCAGGGTGGGCTGTTCGCTCAGTGCGGCGGCCAGGGCGAGGGCGTCCTCCAGGGCCAGTTTGGTGCCCGAGCCGATCGAGAAGTGCGCGGAGTGCGCGGCGTCGCCGAGCAGCACGGTGTTGCGGTGGCGCCAACTGGCGTTCCGTACCGTGGTGAAACGGATCCAGCGGGACGCGTTGGGGATCAGCCGGTGGCCGTCCAGGTGCCCGGCGAGCAGTTCGGCGCAGCGTGCCACGCTCGCGGTGTCGCTCTCGCCGCGGGTCAACTCCCGGGCGGCGAGGGCCTCGAAGCCCGCGCGGCGCCAGGCGTCCTCGGCGATCTCGACGATGAAGGTCGAGCGGGTGGCGCTGTACGGGTAGGCGTGCACCTGGACGGTGCCGAAGTCGAACTCCTCGACGATGAAGGTGAAGGCCTCGAAGACCCGGTCGGTGGCGAGCCAGATGTAGCGGCAGTGCCGCTCGTCCAGTTCGGTGCGGTACGCCTCGGGGTGGGCGGCCCGGGTGGCTGAGTGGATGCCGTCGGCGGCGACCACCAGGTCGTACTCGGCGGCGAGCCGGTCGACCGGCGGGGCGGGCGTGCGGTAGCGGACGTCCACCGCCAGGTCGGCGCAGCGCCGTTGCAGCACGGCGCGCAGCCGGTTGCGGTCCAGGGCGGCGAAGCCGTGGCCGCCGCTGGTGCGGACCTGGCCGGCGTAGCGGATGTCGATGTCGCTCCAGCGGGCGAACTCGGCGCTGATCGCGGCGAAGACCTCGGGGTCGGCCTGGGCGATGCCGTCCAGGGTCTCGTCGGAGAAGACCACGCCGAAGCCGAACTCGTCCTCCCGGCCGTCCCGTTCGAACACGGTGATCTCGCGCTCGGGGGCCAACCGCTTGGCCAGGGCGGCGAAGTAGAGCCCGCCCGGGCCGGCGCCGATGACGGCGATCCGGCGGGCCGCCGGGCCCGGGCGCGGCGGGCCGGTGAGCGGTGGGCCGGTGAGCGGTGCACCGGTGAGCGGTGCACCGGCCGTCATGCGAGCACCTCCGCCTGTTGCGGCCCGGCCTCGGCGAGCGCCTCCGCCTGCTGCGGCCCCGCCGTCATGCGAGCACCTCCGCCTGCTGCGGCCCGGCCTCGGCGAGCGCCCGGCGGACCGGCGCGGGCCAGGGCTCGGCGCCCTTGGTGTGCGGGGCGGCGTGCACCACCGACATCCGGCCGCTGGCGGCCAGGCCCTGCGGCCCGTGCACCTCGAAGGCGTAGTGCAGCGAGGAGCCGCCGACCCGGACCACCCGCAGCTCGGTGCGGACGACGTCCCCGAACCAGAGCCGCTCGCGGTAGTCCGCCTCGAAGTGCACCCGGGGGATCCGCCCGAACAACTCGGCCAGCCCGAGCCGGCGCAGCAGCGCCGCCTCCGCCGCCTCGGCCCAGCGTTGCACGGCGGAGAAGTGGTAGTGCCCGGCGGCGTCGGTGTCGGACCACTCGACCCGGCGCTCGATGGTGACACTGGCGGGGTTCGGTCGCGGTTCCAGGGCGGCCCTCCGGCGGAGTTCGGCGCGCAGCAGCTTGCCGGTCGCGGTGCGCGGCAGTCCGGTGACGAACTCGACGGCGCGCGGGTACTTGTACGGGGCGATGGTGCGCTTGACGTGTTCCTGGAGCTCTTTGACGGTCTCCGGGCCGGCCGGGGCGCCCTCGCGCAGCACCACGTACGCCTTGACCACCGTGCCGCGCCGCTCGTCCGGGGCGGCCACCACGGCGCAGTCGGCCACCGCCGGGTGGGCGGCGAGCGCCTGTTCCACCTCGGGGCCGGCGATGTTGTAGCCGGCCGAGACGATCATGTCGTCGTTGCGGGCCTGGTACCAGAAGTAGCCGTCCCGGTCGCGGAGGTAGGTGTCGCCGGTGAGGTTCCAGCCGTTGCGGACGTAGTCGTGCTGGCGTTCGTCGTCCAGGTAGCGGCAGCCGGTCGGGCCCTTGACGGCGAGCAGCCCGGGTTCGCCGTCCGGCAGCGGGTTGCCCTGGCCGTCGAGTATCGCGGCCCGGTAGCCGGGGACGGGCCGGCCGGTGGAGCCGGGCCGGATGTCGCCGTCGGCGGCCGAGATGAACACGTGCAGCAGCTCGGTGGCGCCGATGCCGTCGATCAGGCGTCGGCCGGTGGCGGCGTGGAAGGCCTCCCAGACGGCCGCGGGCAGCGGCTCGCCGGCCGACACGCAGCGCCGCACGCCCGCCAACCGGTCGGCCAACCCGGCGGCGAGGATCGCCCGGTAGGCGGTCGGGGCGGTGAACAGCACGCTCACGCCGTGCCGCCGGACCAGCTCGGCGAGCTGCTCGGGGGCGGCCTGCTCCAGCAGCAGGCTGGCGGCGCCGGCCCGCAGCGGGAAGACCAGCAGGCCGCCGAGGCCGAAGGTGAAGCCGAGCGGCGGGGTGCCGGTGAACAGGTCGTCGGGGGTGGGGCGGAGCAGGTGGCGGGAGAAGGTGTCGGCGTTGGCCAGCACGTCGCGGTGGAAGTGCAGGGTGGCCTTGGGGCGGCCGGTGGTGCCGGAGGTGAAGGCGATCAGGGCGACGTCGTCGGCGGCGGTCGGTACGGCGCTGAAGCCGGGGCGCCGGTCGGCGCAGCGGGCGGTGAGGTCCTCGGGGCCGGGGCCGCCGAAGGGCAGGACGCGCAGGCCGGGGGTGGCGGCCCGGTCGAGTTCGGCGAGGAAGCGGTGGTCGCACAGGGCGAGGGTGGGGCGGGCGATCCGGGTCAGTTCGGTCAGCTCGGCCGCGCGCAGCAGCGGCATGGTGGTGACCACCACTCCGCCGGCCTTCAGGACGCCGAGCCAACAGGCGGCCAGCCAGGGCGTGTTGGGGCCGCGCAGCAGGACCCGGTTGCCGGTGGCCAGGCCCAGTTCCTCGGTGAGCAGTCGGGCGATCCGGTCGGCGTGGTCGCGCAGGTCGCCGTAGCTCCACCGCTCGGTCGGGGTGAGCAGGCAGCGGCGGTCCGGTCCGAGTCGGGCGATGGTGTCGTCGAGCAGGGCGGCGGCGCAGTTCAGGCGGTCGGGGTAGGCCAATTCCGGGAGTTCGAAGAGGAGTTCTGGCCACTGGTCGAAGGGCGGGAGATGGTCTCGGCAGAACGTGTCCACGTGCGCCGAGGGGGAGAGCTCCATGGGCGGGCACCTCGTTGTGCGAGCGGGAGTGAAGCCAGTATGGCGCTCTCGTGACGCCAGTCAAGAGAGCGATACATGCATTCGGGCTACGGGGGCGGGAGGTGCGGCCGGGCAGACGGAACGCCCCGCGGGCCGGTGGGGCCTGCGGGGCGTGGAGGGGATTCCGGGTTGGGTGTGGAGAGGTTTCGGGGTGGGGCGCGGCGGGGTTCCGGGGTGGGGTGTGGCGGGGGTCCCGGGGCTCGGGCGTTCGGGCGTTCAGACGGCGGAGTGGAAGATCGCGTCGGGCGCGCGGCCGTCCTGGGACTGCTGGGCGCGCTCGGCGAGCAGCCGGGCGAACAGGACCAGGGCGGGCGTGGTGGCGGCCGCGCCCGGCCCGTCGTCCCGCACGGACAGCAGGGTCGAGCCGACCCGCACCACGGCCTCCGTCGCCGACGCGCCCCGGGTGCGGGCGGCGCTCTGGTCGCCGATCGACGGGATGGTCACGGTGGTGGCGGCCTCCCGGCCGTCGCCCGGGCCGAGCATGCTGCCGAAGGCCCGGCCGGCCGCCTCGGCGGAGCCGAAGCCGACCACGGTGAACCGTACGGTCTGGGCCGAAACGGCGTGGAACGCCACGGTGGCGTAGGCGAGTTGCTGGTCGCAGGCGTCCGGGAGCAGACACGGCACGTCCGGCCCGCTGCCGGTCCCGGAGCGTGGTCCGCTCTCCACCTGCCAGCCGCCCGGCATCGCCGCCACGTCCGGCAGTACGCCCTGCGCCTGCGCGGGGTCGCGGATGGTCCGGGCGGCGTGGGCGAAGTCGGGCCCGGTGGGGTGCAGCAGCGGGCGCGAGCCGAGGTTGATGCCCAGTGCGACCAGCGCGGCGATCAGGACCAGGGCCAGGGCGACGATGATCGCGAGGTTGCCGCGCCGGGCGGCCAGGGCCTGGGCGCCGGCGGTGGCCGGGTCGACCCGGAGCTGGACGGTGGTCGGGCCGGCGGTCGGGCCGGTGCGCAGTTGGACGGTGCGCGGGTCGGCCTCCGGGGTGCCGCGCAGCTGGACGGTCCGGGGGTCCGCCTCGGGGTCGGTCCGTAGCTGGACGGTCCGCGGGTCCGCCTCCGGGCCGGTCCCTAGCTGGACGGTGCGCGGGTCGTCCGCTTGATCGGTCCGTAGCCGGACGGTACTCGGATCGGTCGGCGTGCCGAGCGGGGTGGTGCCCAGGTACTGGGCGAACCCCTGGTCGGTGGCCAGCAGTTGGCTGACGGCCGTGGTCAGCGCGGCGCGCGCCCGCGGATCGTCCGGCCCGCCCTCGATCGCCGCCAGGGCCCGCGCCCCCTCCGGCATCAGCCGCAGCCGGGCCCGCACCACCTCGGCCACCGCCTGCCCCGCCCCGCCCGTCGCACCCCGGGCCAGCCGGACCAGCGCCCGCACCACGCCCGGTACCAGCTCCTGGCCGTCCCCCATGGCAACTCCCCCCGCCGCATGAGTCCTTGCCACCAGGCTCCCGGACCGGTGGCCGGGACGCACCCCCACCGAACCGAACGGAGACTGAACTGCAACCGCGCCCGGACGCGCCGGGCACCCGACGACTCCTCCAGGCGTACCGGCGTACCGGCGTACCGGCGTACCGGCGTACCGGCGTACCGGCGTACCGGCGTGCGGGTGGACGGGCGTGCGGCGGCCGGCCGCCTCGGCGCCCGGGCGGCGGTCAGCGCACCGGTGTCGACATGTAGACCGCGCGGCGCCCGTAGCAGTCCGGCACCGCCACCTCCCGGTGCGCCCGGTAGCCGAGCAGCCGCAGCAGGATGTCGGCGCCGCGCACCGCGACCATCGAGATCCGCTCGAAGCCCGACTCCTCGGCCTGCGCCCGGAAGTGCCGCATGAACCCGAGCGCGACGTCCCGGCCGCGCAGGTCCTCGGCGATCACCAGGTCGTGCACGTGCAGGTTGGTGGAGGCGTACGCGCTCTCCTCCGGCCGGGTGAGGTCCGGGCAGCGCAGCGGCGGGTACGGCAGGCTGAGCAGGTAGCCGCGGACGGCGCCCCGGTGCTCCAGCACGAAGCAGGTGGCCGGCGAGCTGCGGGCCCGGGACTGCAGCGCCTCCCGACCTTCCGACAGGCCGTCGGCCGCGTAGGCGTCGTGTTCCAGCGCGACCACGGCGTCCCAGTCGTCGTCGGCCAGTCGTCGGATCCGGAGGTCCTCGCTCACCGGGCCGGCACCTCCGCGTCGGCGTCGGGGCCCGCTGCGTCGGGGCCCGCTGCGTCGGCGTCCGGACCCTGGGCGCCGGCGTCCAGGTCCTGGGTGCGGGAGTCCAGGCCCTGGGCGCGGGCGGCGGTCACCAGCGCCGCCCAGGCCTCCACCAGCACCGCCCAGCGCTCGGCGTCCTGCCGGGCCTCGTCCAGGAGCTGCGGGCGTCGCTCGGCCACCACGTCCGCGAGTTCGGCGTACTTGCCGCCCAGCTTGCGGTAGGAGCGGTCCAGGACGTCCAGGCAGTGCTCGTTCCCGGCCCGGTCCCAGTCGACGCTGCCCCGGATCAGGTCGAGGACGGGCTCGACCTTCAGCCCGTGCCGCTCGTCCAGCAGCTCGCGGCCGAGGTCGATCATCCCGCCGTAGACCGGGTACAGGTACAGCATCGAGAGCAGGAACTTGACGAACCGCAGCTGGTAGGCGATGAAGCCGGCGCCGGTGCGGCGCTCGGGCGTGTAGTAGTTGACGATGTGGCGGTTGTGGACGACGCCGGGCAGCCGGGAGTGGACCAGGGCGTGCAGCAGGGCGTAGTCGCTGCCGATGGTCTCGATCGAGGGCAGGAGCGGCAGCACCTCGTAGGCCCGGTGGTCCAGGGCGATGTTGCACATGTAGACGTCCCAGATGTCGGGCACGCCGAGGACGGAGTCGTCGGTGCTGAACGGCCCGGAGTCGGAGCCCTTGAAGGAGACCTCCACCATCGCGTCCCGGTCCTCCTCCGGCCACACCGGCGGGGTCCACAGGCGCACCACGTCGCGGTAGACGGCCGGGTCCAGCTCGTGGATCTCGCTGATGTCCACGTTGAGTTCGCCGATGAAGGAGCCGCTGACCAGCATCACCGGCTTGTCCGCGTCGGCCGGGTCGAGCTCGGAGCGGGACACGCCGGCCACCGCCTCGCCGGCCGGTCGGCCGATCGAGAGCAGCTCGTGGTGGATCGGGAAGACCTTCTCACCGTCGACGACCTGGAAGTCGGCGTCGTCGTTGCGCAGGTGCGCCGAGGTGCAGCCCAGGGCGGCCGCGCCCAGGAACAGCCGGTTGACGCAGGAGCCGTACGCGACGGCCCGCGGGAGCATCAGGTCGAGCAGCAGCTCGGGGTCGGCGGCGCCGGTGCGCTCGGTCACCCGGCGCAGGAAGTCCCGCTGCCGTTCCTCGCCCAGGTGGTGGACGACCACGCCGGGGGTCGGCTCCAGCGCGGCCACGGCGCGGGCGTTCTGCGCGAACTCGGCGGGGCCGGTGGTGTCGAGGATGAGGAGGTGCGCCTCGACGCCGAAGGTGGCGACGGCGTAGGCCGCCTCCTCGGCGAGTTCCGCGATGGTCTCGGGGCAGGGACGCATGGTCGGCAGGGCGAGGCAGATTCTCTGCATGGCGGTGGCTCTCCGTCTGTTCGTCAGAACCGTTGGGGCAACGGTGACATGAGTGCTTCGAGGCGCCCTACCGTGGACTAGACCACTTGCCAAGTCAACGATTGACAAGGCAGCTGCGGCGAGGTGGAATGCGCCCCCCCGCCCGACCGATTCCGGATCCTCCGGGGCTTCCCCGGGTCCCTTTTCGGGCAGGACGGAGTACGGAGCCGGCGGCGCGCCGCGGGCCCCCGGCTCGCACGCCAGGACGAACTCCCCTCGATGATCCGAACGGCCGTGCGGGCACGGGAGGTTCATCGCCACCGATCCCGCCGTCGGGGTCAACCCCCGACCAGGACCTGCCGATACCGGCAACGACGCCACTACTCCGTTCGGAGGAGCCAGCATGCCCGAGCTGTGGCTGCCCGGAGCCGAGATCCACGACCTCGGCGACCACGCGACGACCGACCACCAGTACCCGCCGAAGGCCATCGCCCACATCACCTGGGACCGCAACGCCACCGCCGCCGCGCCGCAGGACTGGTGCACCTACGAGAGCCTCGTCAGCTACTTCACCGGCGGCGGCGCCGGCGATGCCCCGCACCTGATCTGGGACCCTTTCAGCGGCCGCGCCGCCCAGCTGTTCCCCGCCGACTCCCGCTCCAAGAGCCTGCTCAGCCCCAGCCAGAGCCCCACCCGCACCAACCGGGCGGGGCGGGTGGTGATCCAGATCGAGGCCGTCTTCTTCCCGTACTGCCGCTACCAGGGCACGGTCTACGCGCGGCTGGTCGACACCCCCTGCGCCGGCTGGGACCGGATCCACGCCTGGATCTCCTCCTGGGGCGTGCCCGACACGTGGCCGATGGGGCGGCCCACCGACTTCTCCGCGCACCGGGACGAGCGGACCTGGGAGACCGCCGGCGGCTGGTACGCCCACGCCCACGTGCCCTACAACGACCACACCGACCCCGGCTCGTGGCCGGCCTTCACCGCCGGCTCCGGCTCGTCGTCCGGCCCGCCCTCCCAGCAGAACCCGGCGCCGCCCGGCGGCTCCACCCCGGCCCGCTACCAGGCCACCGTCAACGGCTTGGCGTACGGCTACGGCGCCCACGGCTACCAGGTCACCACGGTCGGCCGGGCGCTGGTCGCGGCCGGCTTCGGCACCCACTACCACTCCGGGCCCGGACCGGACTGGACGGACGCCGACACCGAGAACTACGCCGACTACCAGACGAGCCTGGGCTACTCCGGGCAGGCCGCCGACGGTGTACCCGGCGAGGGCTCGCTGCGCCGGCTGCTCGGCTACCTGCCCGGGCCGCGCACCGTCTCGCTCGCCCACGTCGTCGCGGCGGCGCACACCGACCCGGGCGCCGAACAGGGGCACCGGACGTACGGGGCCGAGGTGGCGATCGTCGAACAGGCGCTGGCGGACGAGGGGTTGCTCGAACAGCGCTGGGTGGACGGCTCCTACGGCAGCCTCACGGTCACGGCGTACGCCGGCTGGCAGCGGCGGTGCGGCTACACGGCGGGGGCCGCGGACGGGATCCCCGGATCGGACTCGCTGCACCGGCTGGGCGCGGCCCACGGCTTCGCGGTGACGGACTGACGCGCCGATGCTGGCGGGCTGGCGGGCCGAGGGGCTGGCGGGGCCGACCGGGCTGGCGGGCCGTGTGCGTCTGCTTCGGCGGGTGTACTCCCGGGGGAGTTGATCGGCCGCGGCTGCTCCCGGGCGCGTACTCGCCCGGGAGTAGGCCAAGTTACTTCCATCGTCAGATGCCCGATGAGGAGCGGGCGGGGGAGTCTGGGCGCGTCCTCGTGACCCCGACTCGAAGGAGGTACCCGTGCGCTCGTCCACCGGAGCCGTCGCGGCCCCCGGCGCGGGGCGGCGGTCCGCCGGCCGCCGCCTGTCGCCGGGGGCGCGCAAGCGGCTGGTGGTGCTGCACGTCGTCGCCTCGGTGAGCTGGCTGGCGCTGATGCTCTGCCTGCTCACCCTGGCGGTGACGGCGCTGACCACCGACGACGCCGACCGGTTGAGAACCGCCTACCGGGCGATGGCCCTGCTCGGCGACCCGCTCATCCTGCCGCTGAGCCTGCTCACCCTGCTGAGCGGGGTGGCGCTGGGGCTCGGCACGTCCTGGGGCCTGTTCCGGTACTACTGGGTAAGTACCAAGTTCTGGCTGACGCTCGGCGCGACGGCCGCCTCGGTGTTCGCCCTCACCGACCGGCTGCACGACGCGGCCCGCGTCGCGGACGCTCACCCGACCGGCCCGATCCCGGTGGCGGAGCTCGGCTTCGTCCGCTACAACACGGTGATCGTCCCGGCGGTCGCGCTCGCGCTCTACCTGTTCAACGTCATCCTGTCGGTGTACAAGCCCTGGGGGCGCCGTACGGCCGCGGCCGAGCTCCCGGGCCGAATACCCCGGGCCGGTGCCCGGACCGACGGCCGGACCGAGGCCCGGACCGAGGCCGGGCCCGGGCCCGGGCCCGGGTCCGAGGGGCGATGACGGTGGCACCCGTCGGCGCCCGCTGGGGGAATGCCCACCCGGCGGGTGGGCGTTGTCCACCCCGTGACCAGCGCTACGCCCGCGACCAGGCTCTCCGTCCTCGACCGCTCCCGGACCAGACAGGGCGAGGAACCCGCGCAGGCGCTGCGCAACACGGTGGCCCTCGCCCGCGAGGTCGAGCGGCTGGGCTACCACCGCTTCTGGGTCTCCGAGCACCACGGCGTGCCCGGGGTGGCCGGATCGGCGCCGACGGTGCTCGCCGCGGCGGTCGCGGCGGCCACCAGCCGGATCCGGGTCGGCACCGGCGGGGTGATGCTGCCCAACCACCAGCCCATGGTGGTGGCCGAGCAGTTCGGGGTGCTGGCGGCGCTGTTCCCGGGGCGGATCGACATGGGGCTCGGTCGCTCAGTGGGCTTCACCGACGGCGTCCGGCGGGCGCTCGGGCGGGAGAAGGACGCCGCGGACGACTTCGGCGGCCAGCTGAGCGAGCTGCTCGGCTACTTCGACGGCTCGCAGCAGGTGCACCGGGACGTCCACGCCCGTCCGGCCGAGGGCCTGCACGTGCCGGCTTTCGTCCTGGCCACCGGTGCGGGCGCCGAGCTGGCCGCCGAGGCCGGGCTGCCGCTGGTGATCGCCGCCGCGCGCGGGGAGGACCGGATGCTCGCCGCGATCGACGCCTACCGCAGCCGCTTCCGACCCTCCGAGCAGGCCGACGAGCCGTACGTGGTGGTCTCGGGCACGGCCGCGGTGGCCGAGACCGAGGAACGGGCGCGCGAACTGCTCGTCCCGGAGGCCTGGGCCGGCGCGTACTCCCGCACCCACGGGGAGTTCCCGCCGCTGGCCCCGGCCGCCGAGATCCGGGCGCGGGCGATGAGCGAGCGCGAGCGGGCCGCGTTCGAGCAGTCGCTCAAGGGGCACATCGCGGGCACCCCGGAGCAGGCCGCCGCCGAGCTGGCCGCCCTGGTGGCGCGCAGCGGCGCGGACGAGTTCCTGGTGGCGACCAGCACCTACGACCGCACCGCACTGCTGGACTCCTACCGGCTGCTCGCCGAGGCCGTCGGCCAGGCCTGAGCCGTGGTCGACCCGGGCTGAGTCGCCTGGGTCGCCCCTGGCCTCCCCGGCTACCCGGGCCGGATTTCTGACCAGGCGTGATGACCTGCTACTGTTCTTCTTGTCGAGGGGAAATGATCTTCCGAAACGAAGACTTCTCGAACATGCGTCAGCGGTGCTACCAGAGCACGTCCTACTTTCAGTAGGAAGAGTCCGTGCGATCCGGGCCTGGCGCTCCACCCGAAGGGGCCCGTTCCGTCCAGCGGAACGGGCCCCTTCGTCATGCCCGGCCGTCCGCCGTGGCCCTCCACCCGTCCGCCCGTCTGTCGGAGCCCGAGCCGCCGTCCGCCCGTCCGGCATGGCCGGGCGCGCCCGGTCGCCGACCCGGCGGGTCCTCTTATCGCACTTTGGCCCTCGAAACCCTCGCCTGCGATCCGGTATCGGCCAAGGTCCCGTGCCAGGTGGCCGTTGAGCCATCCGTCGCGAGGGACGATCGGCCAGCTGGTTTGCTCCTCAGGCGGACCTGACGCTCCATCACACCTTGGCTGAAACCCGCCGCAGCTGGTGTGAATATGCCATTGGAATGTTCGTCATACGGAATCCGGCAGTAGCCTTCCGTGTCGAACCTGCCACTGCTGGTGGCGACCCGGCCGGAGTCGCGCTGCGCCCGGCCACCCAGACCCCCTCGAAGGAGCCGGTGTGCCGGGTATCGACGAATGCCTCTCCGGAGCGATGGCGATCGCCGGAGCCCGCTCGGCGAGCCTGGTCGACTGGAGCAGCGGACTCGCCCTCGGCAGCCTCGGGGACAGCCCGGTCGGCGAACACGAGACCGCAGCCGCCGAGGCAACCGACCTGGTGCGCGCGGCAGTTGAGAGCCAGACCTTCACCGTGGCGGAGGACCGGCGCTCGCCGTTGGAGGACATCATCGTCACCGCGGGTCGCAGCTACCACCTGATCCGCTTCATCGACACCGTCTTCGACAGCCGGCTCGTCCTGCACCTCTGGCTGGACCGGGAGTCGGGCAACCTCGCCGTCGCCCGCTTCCGCCTCCAGGCCCTCGCCGAGGAGCTGGTGCTGGGGTGAGCGCGGCGCCCGAACCGATCGTCGCATTCCGGCCAGCCGGCCGCGCCACCTCGCCCGCCGTTGCCACGTCGACGCCCCCGACGTCCCCGATGGCCCCGGCGATCCCGACGCCCCCGATGGCCCTGACCGCCCGGCGGTGGCCCGCATGACCGCCGCACGGCTGACCGCCGCACCGCTGATCGTCGCACCGTTGACCGCCGCACCGTTGACCGCCGAAGCGCCGCCGGCGGAGCCGACCGACCGGGCCGAGTCCGCCACGCCCAGGACCCCGGGCGAGGCCGTCGCCCTGCTCGCCGCCCGCCGGGCCACCGGCGCCCTGCACGGTCCGCTCGGCATCCTCCACCTGGTCGACGGCCAGGTGGCCGCCGCCGAGTCGCCGCGCGCGCCCGGGCTGGCCGACCTGCTCACCGGCTGCGGTCGGATCACCCCCGAGGGCTGGGCCGAGCTGCTGGACCGCCACGGCCCGCAGGGGCGGGTCGGCGAAGTCCTGGTCGAACGGCGGCTGCTCACCCACGGCGAGCTCGAACTCGGCCACCTGGGCACGCTGTTCGACGCCTCCTACTTCATCCTCGCCGACCCGGCCGGCGGCACCTGGCGGTTCGAGTCCGCCGCCCGGCACTGGCTCGGCCCGGTGGCACTGGTCGACCCGGCGCGGCTCGGCCGCGAGGTCGAGCGCCGTCGCCGGCTCCTCGACCGGATCTGGCCCTGGCCGCAGCTCGACACCGCACCGGTGCGTCCGGTCGAGCACAGCCGACGCCCCTCGCACCGCCCGCCCGGCCGACGCCGACGCGACCTGCTGGACCACGCCGACGGCCGAAGAACCCCGGCGGACCTGGCCCGGCTGCTCGGCCGCTCCGGCTTCGGTGTGACGGCGGACGTCCGCCGGCTGGCCGCCGCCGGACTGCTCGACGCCCCCCGCCACGCCGCGCCGACCGTCACGCCCCCGGTCGCCCCCGGCCCGTCCGCACCCGGACACTCCGGAGCCGCCCCCGCCCGCCCGGCCGAGGTGCCCGCCCGCCCGGCGGCCGCACCCGTCCGCCCCGGCGGCGGACTGCACCGCAGGGTCCCCGGCGCCACCCTCCGCGGCATCCCGGTCGCCGGCTCCCCGGGCACTGGCGCCCCGGTCACCAGTCCCTCGGCCACCAGCTCCGCGCCCTCCGGCCCCGTAGCCCCCGCGCCCGCCCCCACGCGCTCCGACCGACCACCCACCCCGGCAGCGGCCCACCCGCTGACCGTCCCCGACCCGGACATCGCGCTGCTGACCCGGGTCCGAGACCTTCTGGAGGTCCGACTTTGAGCCACTCTCCGCCCGCGACCCCGCCGTCCCGGCCATGAGGCGGGCACTCAAGCAGCGTGTCGGAAGGAGACAACTGATCGCCTTGGAGACCGAGCTGCTCGCCGAGCTCCGCGCCGTCAAACGCCGCGTCCCGCACCTCGCGGGCGGCCTGGTGGCCAGCGTGGACGGCCTGCTGGTCGCGCACGACACCCACGGGACGGAACCCACCGGTCTGGCCGCGATGACGGCGGCCTCGCTCTCGCTGGCCCAGCGGCTGGCGGACACCACCGGCCAGGGCGAGTTCCGCGAGTCGGTGGTGCGCGGCGAACACGGCTACGTGGCCACCTACGCGGCCGGTGGCAGCTGCGTGCTGACCCTGCTGGCGCTCCCGGACGTCAACGTCGGCCGGCTCCACCTGGAGGCCCGCCGCTGCGCCCGGCGCATCGCCGAGCTGCTCAACGACGCCCTGGTGCCGAAGGACCCGCGCGACGCGGGCTGACCCGCCCCGGCCGAAGACCCTTCCGGTCCATCGACCAATCGACCGACCCACCCACCGACCGACCCACCCACCGACCAACCCACCCACCGACCAACCCACCCACCGACCAACCGACTTATCGACCAACCGACTGACCAACAGGAGTTGACGACAATGACCGACGCAGCCGGCGCGCTCAAGCAGGCGATGACCACCATCGAAGGTGCCATCGGTGCGGCCCTGGTGGACTACAACAGCGGCATGGCGCTCGCCACCCTCGACGGGCCCGGCGGCCTGGACCTCAACGTGGCGGCGGCCGGGAACACCGACGTGGTGCGCGCCAAGATGCGCACCATGGACATGCTCGGCCTGCAGGACGGCATCGAGGACATCCTGATCACGCTGAGCAGCCAGTACCACCTGATCCGCCCGCTCGGCGGCCGCACCGGCAAGGGCCTCTTCCTCTACCTGGCGCTGGACAAGGGCCGGGCCAACCTGGCGATGGCCCGCCACCAGCTCACCCGGATCGAGGCCGACCTGGAGGTCTGACCGGCCACAGGGCGCCGGCTACGGGCGCCGGGTCGCGGAACAGGCCCCGGCGGCGGCTCACGCCCCGCCGGGCTCCGTCCACCGGACCTCGCCGCCCGCCAGCCCCGCGCACACCGCGCCGTCGGCGGTCAGCACGCTCCACGGTGCGAGCAGCGCGTGCGGCGGGACGGACAGCGCGCCGCCCTCCGCGAACCCCAGCTCCAGGCCGCCGGCCGGGGTGATCCGGGCGGTGTCGACCGTCCGGCCGACCAGTGCCAGCAGGGGCGGCGTCGGCCGGACGGTGAGCGCCGGGAAGAAGTGCCCGACCTCCTTCGGGGCCGCGAAGGACGGCGCCGCGAAGCGGAACTCGTGCGCCACCCGTACGGTCACCGGCCCGTCGAGCCGCAGGTCGAGCCGGGCTCCGCCGCTGACGGCCTCGACCCGCCGACCGGTCAGCACCTCAGTGATCGCGTTCTGCATGCCCCCAGTGTTCACCCGTCCGAGGGTTCTCAACCCCCGGACCGGCGGCCCGTCCGCGCACCAGCTCGACCGGCCCGCCCGCCCGTTCCCGGGCCGCGATCGCGGCGGCGACCCGGTTCCAGGACGGCTCGGACAGCAGGACCCGGGCCTCCTCCGGACCGCAGAGCCGCCACTCCACCAGCTCCTGCTCCTGGAGCGTGATCGAACCGAGCAGTTCCGCCGTCACCTGGCCGCCGTCGTAGACGTACACCAGGACGGCGGTGTCCCGGCCGGTCGCCGGGTCGGCCTCGGGGTCGGCCACCACCCCGGGCTGCCAGTCCAGCGCGAGCAGCGGCCCCGGCTCGACCTCCCAGCCCAGTTCCTCGCGGATCTCCCGCCGCGCCGCCATCCGGGGCGTCTCCCGGGCGGCCTCGACCCCGCCGCCCGGGAGCGTCCAGTACGGCACCCGCCCGCGCGGGCCGTCCCACGGCTGTAGCCGCACCAGCAGCACCCGGCCGTCACCGTCGGTGAACAGCGCCCGGGCCTTCGCCCGGATCCGCGGCCGGGTGGCGTAGTAGGTGTCCCGGTCCATCGGCGGCTCGGTCGTCGGCGGCTCGGCCGTCGGTGGCCCGCTGGACCTCAGGGCCGACTCCGCCCCCAGCCCGGGCGCGGTCCCCAGTCCGCGCGCGGTCCCCAGCCCGGGCGCTGCGGCCAGCCCGGTGTACTCGGGTACCGGCCCGTCGGCGGGTAGCGCCCGCAGGGTGTGCCCGACCGGCAGGCTGTCCTCCAGCTCCAGCGGCCCGGCCGTCCGCGGCGCCCGCAGGCAGGCCGTCACCCGCCGGGACAGCCGCGGCGGCAGGGCGTGCCCCGCCTCCTCCGCCGTCAGCCACACCCATCCGCCGACCTCGGCGGCGTCCGGCCGGATCGCCGCCACCTGTTCCGCCGTCAGCGGCTCGGCCCAGTACAGGTACGCCACGATCGGCGGACGGGTCGGGGACATCGCCCAGTCGACGCACGCCAGCGGCCCCAGTCGGGGCGTGAAGCCCAGCTCCTCGGCGATCTCCCGCTCCGCCGTCTCCCGGGGCGAGCGGTCGGCGGGCTCCCACCCGCCGCCGGGGATCGCCACCGGATGCTTCCGGTCGTACGGCAGCCGCACCACCAGCACTCGCCCCCGCCCGTCCGGGAACGGCTGCCCGTCCGGGAACGGTTGCCCGTCCGGGGCCGCCTGCCCGTCCGGGAACAGCACCCCGGCCGCCGCCAGGATCCCCCGTCCCGTCTTGCCCGACGCTTCCACCCAGGCTCCTTCCGCCACAGCGTTCCCCGGGGACGACATCCCCGCCGGGCTCATGGTTCCCCCCGAACTCCTGCGCGGATACCCGCTCCCGGTGATCCCGCCCTCGCCGCTCGGCAGAGCCGCGCCCCGCGCGGTGCCGTCACCCCAGCGAGGCCAGGGCCTGGGCCGTGGCCCAGACCATCCGTTCGTCGTGCCGCGCGCTCGACCCGCGCAGCCGGGCGGCGCCCTCCACCGCGGCCAGGGCCAGCAGGCCCGGCAGCAGGTCGGTGCTGCGGGCGGCGACCCAGCGGGTGCCCCGGGTGGCCATCCACCAGAGGTCGGCGGCGCGGCCCGGTGGGGGTTCGGCGGGTTCGACGGCGGGCGGTGGGCCGAGCGGGTGCCCCGCCGTGCCGAGCAGTTCGTGGAACCGGCGGGCGATCAGGTGGTGCCCCTCGGCGCTGGGGTGGAGGCGGTCCACGCTCAGCAGTCGCCGCTGTTCGCACCAGGGAAGTTCGGCGATGTGCAGGTGTACGGCCCGGTGCCGCGCGGTCAGGGCGTGCACCACGGTGTTGACCGCGCGCATCCGCCGGGCCAGCGGACGGGCGAGCGGTGCCGGGAGGCGCAGCAGGGTGCCGGCGTCGGGCAGGCAGGCGGTGAGCAACACCGCGCCGTGGCAGGACAGTTCGCCCAGGGTGGCATCCAGTTCCAGGGTGGTGCGCCGGATGTCGAAGCCCGCCCGCAGGGTGTCGTTCCCGCCGACCAGTACGGCCGCCAGCTGGGGGCGCCGGGCCAGTGCCGCCGGAACCTGACGGCTCGTCAGGTCGGCGGTCTGGGCGCCGCTGTAGGCCAGGTTGGTGAACTCGACGGTCCGCCCCTCGGGCGCCAGCGACCCGGCGAGGACGGCGGCCCAGCCGCGCCACCGCTCGCCGACCTGGTCTCCGATCCCCTCGGTCAGCGAGTCCCCGAGCGCGACGAAGCGCAGCAGCTCGCCCGCGGTCGGCCGGTCCTCGGCGGCCCGGTCGGGCCCGGCATCCAGCACGCTCATCGCGAACCCCCCTCCCGTGCACCGGAGTTCCACTCATCCCCACCGGGGCCCCGGCCCGGGCTCGCGCCCGAGCCCCCAAGCGCGCTCGAGCCCCCAAACGCGCCCGAGCCCGCAAACGCGCCCGAGCCCTCAAGTTCACCCGAGCCCCGCAGCCCGCCCGCGACACCCGGTCCCCGCGCCTCGCTCGCCGCACCGGGCTCCCGTGCCCCGCCCGCCGTGTCCGGTCCCCGTACCCCGTGCGCCGCCAGGAAGGCCGCCACCGCCGCCGGCCAGCCGTACCGCTCGGCCTGTGCCCGGGCGGCCGCCCGCCGCACCGGCTCCGACCGCCCCAGCAACTCCCTTACGGCGGCGGCGAATCCGGCCCCGGAGTCGACGGCGGCCACCCCGGCGGGCCCGACCAGTCCGGGCAGCGCGGAGGAGCGGCTGACCGCGACCGGCGTGCCGCAGGCCAGCGCCTCCAGCGCGGCCAGCCCGAAGGTCTCCACCGGTCCGGGCGCCAGCACGACGTCCGCGCTGCCCAGCAGCCCGGCCAGTTCCGCGCGCCCGCCGAGGTGGCCGAGGAAGCGCACCGGCAGCCGCAGCCGCGCGGCCCGGGCGGCCAGCCGGTCCCGCAGCGGGCCGGTCCCGGCCACCACCAGGACGGCGGGCAGCCCGCGCGCCCGCAGCCGGGTCAGCGCCTCGATCGCCCGCTCGGGCCGTTTCTCGGCCGAGAGCCGGGAGCAGAGCACCAGCAGCACGTCCCCGGGCGCCGCGTACCGGGCCCGTTCCACCGCCCGTACGTCCGCCGGCAACGGGCGCATCGCCGTCAGGTCCACCCCGAGCGGCGCCCGGACCAGGTTGGGCACGCCGATGCGGCGGAACTCGGCCGCCGCCCAGTCGGTGGTGCAGAGCACCGAGTCGTAGGCGCGGGCGGTCGCCGCGTTGAGCCGGTCGGCGGCCGCGGCGGCCAGCGGGCGGGGTACGCCCCAGGTGCCCAGCAGCCCGGTGGCGCTCTCGTGCGAGACCATCACCGAGCGGACGCCGTGCCGCCGGGCCCAACTGCCGCTCCAGCGCAGGGTCGTACGGTCGGAGACCTCCAGCCGGTCGGGGCTGAGCCGGGTCAGTTCGGCGGCCACCGCCCGCCGGTCGGTGAGCAGCCGGTAGCCGCCGCTGGCCGGCAGCACGGGGCCGGGGAGGGTGACCACCAGGCCCTGCTCGGTGTCCTCCTCGGAGCGCCGCTCGCCGGGCACGATCAGCACCGGCCGGTGCCCGGCCGCCCGGTACCCGGCACCCAGGTGGCGCAGCGCGGTGCGCAGGCCGCCGGAGACCGGGGTGACGAAGTTGGCGAGCCGCACGATCGTCAGCGGCCCGCTGCGAGGTGGGGGCGTCATGCCGGCAGCTCCTCCGGCAGGACCGGCACCTCCGGCTCGGCGGTGGCGGTCGCCGTCGGTGTGGCGGTCGCGGCCGGTGTGGCGGTGGTGGTGGCGGTCGCGGCCGGTGTGGCGGTGGTGGCGGTGGCGGTCGATGTGGCGTTCGCGGGAGCAACAGCAGGAGCAACAGCAGGAGCAACAGCAACAGCAGCAGCCTGAGCGCCGGAGGTTCCCGCCGCCCCCGCCACCCCCCGGTGCTCCGCGAGCACCTCGGCGTAGTGCCGCAGCAGCAGGTCCCCGACCGCCTCCCAGGTCCGGGCGGTGACCTCGGCCCGCCCGGCCCGCCCGTACGAGGCCCGCCGGGCCGGGTCGGCGGCCAGCTCGGCGACCGCCCGGGCGACCGCCGCGCCGTCCCGGGGCGGCACCAGCAGCCCGGTGCGGTGGTGGGCGACCAGATCGAGCGGGCCGCCGGCGGCCGGTCCGATCACGGGCACGCCGCTGGCCATCGCCTCCTGGATGGTCTGGCAGAAGGTCTCCAGCGGGCCGGTGTGGACGAACACGTCCAGGGTCGCGAAACATCGCGCCAGTTCCTCGCCGGTGCGGCGGCCGAGGAACACCGCGCCGGGCATCGAGGCCTTGAGCCCGGGCGCCGAGGGGCCGTCCCCGACGACCACCACCCGCACCCCGGGCAGGGCGGAGGCGGCGGCCAGCAGGTCGACCCGCTTCTCGGGTGCCAGCCGCCCGACGTACCCGACCAGCACCTCCCCGCCGGGGGCGAGCGCCCGGTGCAGGGCCTCGTCGCGGTGCCGGGGGTGGAAGCGCACCGAGTCCACCCCGCGCGGCCACAGCTGGACCCTGGGCACCCCGTGCGCGGTGAGGTCCTGCGCGGCGGGGGTGGAGGGCGCCAGGGTGCGGGCGGCGGCCCGGTGCACGGCCCGGATCCGCCGCCAGGCGGCGGCCTCCCCGAGCCCCCGCCCGGCCCGGTAGGCGTGGGCGTACCCGGCGAGGTCGGTCTGGTAGACGGCGACGGCGGGCACCCCGAGCCGGGCCGCGACCTGCGCTCCGCGCGCGCCCAGCACGAACGGGCTGGCCAGGTGGACGATGTCGGGCCGGTGCCGGGCGAGCGCGGCCGCCAGTTGCCGGCTGGGCAGCGCGATCCGCACCTGGGGGTACCCGGGCAGCGGCATCGACGGGATGTGCACCACGGGGATCCGCTCCGCCTCGGCGCCGGTGCCGAAGGTCTGCGGCGGGCACTGGGCGCCCCGCGCCGGCGCGGGGGTGACGACGAGGGGCCGGTGGCCCCGACGGAGCAGGTGCTCGGCCGTCCGCAGCACGCTGTGGGCGACTCCGTTGACCTCGGGAGGAAAGGATTCGGTGACGATGGCGACGCGCATGCCTGTGTTGTGTCCGCGCCCGGCGTGCACCCGGCCAAAGGGATCTGTCGTACAAGCGAACGCGGGTCGGCGATTTGCACCGCCGACCCGCGTCCTCCACCCGGCGTCGCCTCAGGCCGAGCCGGCCGTCTCCTTGAGCTCCGCGTACGGCGCGAGCTTGCGGATCGACTCGATGCTCCTCAGGCAGTCGTCCTTGCTCTCGTGCGGGTCGCCGGTCACCACGACGGACCCATTGCTCGCCTTGAGCCGGAACCGGTGCATCCCGCTCTCGTCCGTGTACAGCTCGAACTTCCCAGCCATGCCAGTCGACACCTCTCGCTCAGGTAACCCCCTCGCACCGCACCGTAGGTCCGACCCCGAAGCGCCGCCCGCCGGCTGGGGCATCCGAGTCATCGGACCAGGTCCATCTGGCTCGTTCGGTTCGGTCGGCGCACCCGTGCGATGACGGAGGCTCGGTCCTCGGGTTCCTGAAGAGCTGGGCGGGCTCGCGCGGCGGGCCCTCCCGGCCGCTGGGCGGCTGTACCGCTGGACGTGTCGGTGAACCGGTCAGCCCGATACCGTTGCGCGGGGCCGTTGCTCGGTGTCCGCACCGCTGTCATGATCACGTGTGCGGGGAGCGGCCTGTTCGAGTGGTGAGCGTGAGGGGCTGGAACCGATGGGGATGACGTTCGGGGTGCTGGGTCCGCTGGCGGTGGCCGTGGACTCGGAGCCGCAGGCGTTGCCCCGGGCGACGGTGCTGCGCGGGCTGCTGGGCGCGCTGCTGCTCGCCGAGAGCGAGCGGCTGTCGGCCGCGCGGCTGCTGGAGCTCGTGTGGGCCGGGCAGACCGACCGGGTCGGCCGGGGCGCCGTGCACACCGGGGTGTCCCGGCTGCGCGGGTGGCTCGGGACGTTCGGGGACGGCACGGTCGTGCTGGAATCCGACGCCGAGGGCTACCGGCTGGCCGTCCGCCCTGAGGCCGTCGACCTCGGGCGCTTCCGGCGGCTGGCCGCCGACGGGGAGCCGGCCGCCGCGCTCGACCTGCGGCGCGGCCCGGTGCTGGCCGGGCTGGACCGGCTCAACCGCGAGGACCCGCTGCTGACGGCGGTCGAGGAGACCGTCCGCACCACCGCCCTCACCCTCGCCCGGACCGCCGACCCCCGCTGCGCCCTGCCGGCCGTGACGGCGCTCGCCGAGGAGCACCCCTTCGACGAGCCCGTGCAGGCCGCCCTCCTCGAACTGCTCGCCGCCGACGGCCGCCCCGCCGAGGCGCTGCGCCGCTTCCAGGCGCTGCGACGGCGGCTGGCCCAGGAGCTCGGGATCGAGCCGGGCGAGCAGGTCCAGAGCGTCTTCCTCGCGCTGCTGGCCCGCGATCACGACGGCGCCCGACCGGCCCACGCGCCGAGCCAACTCCCGCCCGACCTCCCGGACTTCACCGGCCGCGAGGAGCACCTGCGGCTCGTCCTCGCCGCCCTCTCCGACGGCCGCGTACCGGTGGTCTCGGGCATGGGCGGGATCGGCAAGACCGCCCTCGCCGTCCACGCCGCCCACCGCGCCGCCGCCGACTACCCCGACGGCCGCCTCTACGCGGACCTGCGCGGCGCCGACGACGAACCGGCCGACCCGGCCCGCGTGCTCGCCGCCTTCCTGCGCGCCCTCGGCGCCGACGCCCGGGAGATCCCCGAGTCCCTCGACGAACGCGCGGCCCTCTACCGCACCCTGCTCGCCGACCGCCGCGTGCTCGTCGTCCTGGACAACGCCGCGGGGGAGGGCCAGCTCCGGTCCCTGCTCCCCGGCAGCCCGGCGCAGTCCGGAGCAGCCGCGCTCGTCACCAGCCGCGCCACCCTCACCGCCCTGCCCGGTGCCCGGCTCATCGACCTCGGCGGGTTCGACGCCGCCCACGCCGAGACGCTGCTGCGCCACATCGTCGGCGACGCCCGGGTCGCCGCCGAACCCGTCGCCGCCGGGCAGATCGCCGACCTCTGCGGCGGCATGCCGCTCGCCGTCCGCATCGCCGGCGCCCGCCTGGCCGCCCGCCCGCGCTGGAGCCTCGCCCGCCTCGCCGAGCTGCTGTGCGACGAGCGCCGCCGCCTCGACGAGCTCGCGGCCGGCGACCTCGCCGTGCGGGCGGGCTTCGCCGTCGGCTACACCCGGCTGCCGGAGTCGACCCGCCGCACCTTCCGCCTGCTCGGCCTGCTCGACGCACCCGACTTCGCCCCCTGGGCCGCCGCCGCGCTCGCAGACATCCCCTTGGAAGAGGCCGAGCGGCAGCTGGAGGAGCTCATCGACGCCCAGCTCCTCCAGGAGACCGGCACCGAGCCCCACCTTCGCTACCGCTTCCACGACCTCGTCCGGCTCTACGCCCGTGAGCACGCCCACGCCACCGACGGCCCCGCCGATCGCGCCGATGCCCTCGAACGGGCCTTCGGCGCCTGGCTCTGGCTCGCCGAACAGGCCGGCGACCAGGTGCCAGGGCCCTGCTTCGCCGCGATCCACAGCGCCGCCCCACGCCGCCCGCTGCCGGACGGCCCCGCGGCGCGGCTGCTCGACGACCCGATGGCCTGGTTCGACGTGGAGCAGCCCGCGCTCAACGCGTGCGCCCGGCAGGCCGCCGCGCTGCGCCTCGTCCCGACCGCCTGGGACCTTGCCGCCTGCCAGGAGAGGTACTGCGACGTCCGCGGCCTCTACGACGACTGGCGCACCACCAACCTCGCCGTCCTCCAGGTCTGCAAGGCGGCCGGTGACGTCGTCGGCACGGCCGTGCTCACCCGCGGCCTCATCGAGGTGACCACCTGGGCGACCCCCGCCGACGGGACCCAGGCGATGGTCGCGCTGGACGGCCGCGCGCGGCAGCTTCTCGACCTGTTCGAGCAGGTGGGCGAACCGCGCGGCGCCGCCGACGCCCTCGTCCTGCTCGCCTGGAGCCTGGTCGCCCAGGGCCGCGCGCGCGAGGCCCTCGACACCGCCCGCCGCGCCCTGGACCTCGCCGCCGGCCACGACCACCCCGGCGGAGTGGCCAAGGCGCACCAGATCATCGCCGTCGCCCACGGCGAGACCGACCTCGGCCGCACCATCGAGCACCTCACCGAGACGCTGCGCCTGGCGCGCATGATCGGCAACGTCCGCTTCGAGGCCACCGCGATCCAGTTCCTCGGCGCCGCCCACGGCCGCGCGGGCGACGTCGGGCGCGGGTGCGACCTGCTCATGAACTCGCTCGCGATGGCCCGCTCGCTCGGCGACAGCTACGCCGAGGCGTTCTCCCTGCTCTACCTGGCCACGCTCCACGCGAAGACCGGCGACGACCGGGCGCGGCAGACGGCGGAGGCGGCGCTGGCCATCGCGCGGCGCTTCGAGTTGGGCCACCACCTCGCCCAAGCCCTGGGCATCCTGGGCGAGTTGGACCTCGCGGCGGGGCAGCACGACGCGGCCGTCGCGCACCTGGAGGAGTCCGTCCTGCTCTGGCGGGCCCGCGGCTGGCGGTCGTTCCTCGCCGAGGCGCTGCGGGCGCTCGGGCGCGCGTACGAGGCGGCGGGGCTGGCCGGGCCCGCCGAACGGGTGCGGCGTGAGGCCCGGGAGCTGGGCGAGGGCCCGGCGAACGGCGACGCGGACGCGCTGTCGCACGACGGCTGAGGCGCCGCGGCTGGTCCACGGACGGTTCGGGCGGTCCGCGGACGGTTCGGATGACCCACGGACGGTTCGGGCGGCCTACGGACGGCGCGGTTGGTCCACGGACGGTACACACCCGCGGCCGGGTCCGTCCCCTGCGCGGACCCGGCCGTCCCCCCCCAGCGGGTGTGTACATCGAATGTAGGCAGGGGCGTCTTACCGATCGCTTACCGATCGCTCACCGCTCCGCTCGTTCGGAAGCCTCCACGCGATTTCGTCGAACGGCCTACACACCGTCGACCCAGTTGCCGTTGATGCCGTCGATGTCTGGGCCGCAGTCGTTCCGGCGACCCGTTTCACCGGCGGACCGGGGTGGTGCCGTTCATGCCGAAGCGTGCGGAGCACTGCTCGCCTGACGGGTTGTTCGCGTTCCGGACGCAGATCCACATCGTGTAGCCGATGTCCGGGACGAAGCTCGTCTTCGCGGCGCCCCAGGAGGCGCGGAAGGTGTAGGTGAAGCCGTCGCTGCGGGCGAGCTCGGCGACGCAGGTTTGGTTCAGGGAGGTGTTGAGCACGCCCGCGAGTGAGCCGGAGCCGTTGTCGTCCAGCCAGGCGGAGCAGGCGGCGTCGTTGCCGAACCAACTGGTGTCCGCCTCGGAGCCCTTGACCTGTGCCGGGTCGTCGCTGCCGTTGATGCCGCCGATCGATGACGAGGTGGGGCTGGGGGCGGTCGCCGAGGGGGCGGCGGGGGCCGTGCTCGGTGGGGTGGCCGGGGGGAGGGTAGCGGGCTTGGCGGTGGCGGTGGCGGAGGTCGAGGGCTGCAGGCTCGGGGAGGGTGTCCGCGTGGTGCCGGCCGGGGCGGTCGACGGCGGGGGAGAGGGTTGGGCGGTGGCGGCGACCGAGGCGCTCGGGCTCGCGGAGGGCCCGTGGGGCGTCCCGGCCACGGACGCGACGGTGAGCGGCGCGCCGCCGGACGCCTGCGACGTGTGGTCCGGCGGGGAGGTGAACGGGCTGAGGACGAACACCGCGACCGCGCCGAGGGCGATCGCCGCGGCGATCGGTAGCAGGAACAGGTGCTTGCGCGGGCGGCGGGGTGGTGCGAGGGGTGCGGTCCCGACGTCGGACTTCCGGTCAGTGGTCGCATCCGGTGGCGGGACGGTCTCCAGCTTGCCGATCGGCGTTTCGGCGAAGGCACGTCGCGACTCGATGTGTGACGTGACCTCGGACGGCCAGGACGGGGGAGTGGCGGGCCGGTGCGTGCGGGTCGCCAGGACGAGCTCGTCGGCGGTGGGGCGGGCTCCGGGGTCGGTGGCGAGACAGGGCTCGAGGAGGGCGGCGAGGTCGGCGTCCACGGCGCGCAGCGGCCGCAGGTCGGGGACGGCGCTGGGCGTGCGGGCCGAGGCGGCGTAGAGCAGGAGTGCCGCGAGCGAGTAGACGTCCGCGGGCGCCGCCACGTCCTCGTCCCCGGCCTGCTGTTCCGGGGCCGAGAAGCCCTGCGTCCCGTAACCGCCACCGCTCCTGGTGAGCCTCGCCTGGTCCGCGGCGCGCGCGATGCCGAAGTCGATCAGCTTCACGCCGCCGCGCACCAGCATGACGTTGGCGGGCTTGATGTCGCGGTGCGCGATCTCGGACGCGTGTACGGCCCGCAGCTGAGCGGCTGTCTCGGTCAGCAGGAGCCACAGCGCCTCGGCGGGCAGCGGGCCGTGCAGCCGGACCGCCTCGTCCACCGTGAGCCCGGGGACGTACTCGGTGGCGAACCAGGGGCGTTCCGGAGTGGCGTCGCTCGCCAGTACCCGGGGTCCGACTCCGTACGGCACGCGGTAGAGGATGCCGACCTCTCGTTCGAAGCGCTCGCTGGAGACCAGCCGCGGCCGGACGAGCTTGACGGCGGCGTAGCCCCTGTCCGAGACGCCGAGGTAGACCTCGCCCATACCGCCGGTGCCGAGCAGCCCGATGGTGCTGAAGCTGCCGATCTCCTGCGGATCGCCTGGACCGAGTGGTTCGGCGACCATGCTGTCGATCGCGGCAGTTCGCCGACTGATCATGCTCACGGCGGGCAGGCTATCGAGCAAGTTCATTCAGAGCAAACAGAGTTGAGGGTTCCGCAAGCTCGGCGCAGGCATGCCCGCAGGGGGACTGGTCCTCCCGGCGCGCTCGTACACTGGCGCGAGCCGAGGCGGAGGTATGTGAGATGGCGTACGGAGACTTCCCACCCCAGGTGCTGCCGCCGGGCAGTCCTTCCGACCGGGTGCCCTCGGCGCCACCCGGGACGATCTTCGTGCTCGGCCCGGAAGGCGGGTACGCCGTGCCGCCGCGCCGGTACACCTTGCTGTTCGGGCGCGACCGCGAGGACGTGCACGTACCGGTCGGTGTCGACGACCCGATCGTCAGCCGTCGGCACGGCGTCTTCACCTGCGCCGGCCCGGACGGCGACTGGTGGCTGGTCAATACCGGCAATCTGCCGATCGAGCTGCCCGACGGCGTGCTGATGCTCACCGGCCACAAGCGGATCATCGGGCCCGGCTACACCCCGCTGGTGATCAACTCGTCCAAGCGGCGCTCCCACCTGGTGGAGGCCCGTGTCGTGGACGGGGACGACCTGCACCCCCGTTCCACGAGCAGCGCCGAGACCGCGGCTCCCGACACGGTCTACGTGCTCTCCCTGCAGGAACGGCTGGTGCTGACCGCGCTCGCCCGGCGCTACCTGGAGGGCCAGGACGCCTTCCCGCTCCCGCTGGCCTGGGAGGACACGGCCCGGCTGGTCAACGCCTCGCCCCACACGACCAAGTTCTGGACCCACAAGTCGGTCGCCAACACCGTCGAGGACGTGCGCGAACGGCTTCGCCGGCGGGGCGTGCGCGGCCTGACGCGCGACGAGGTCGGCGAGCCGGTCGGCTCGACGCTCAGCGTCAACCTGATCAGGGAACTGCTGAAGACGGCGACGCTGAACGCCCAGGACCTGGAGTCGCTGGCCGATCGGGACTGACGCGTTCTCTCAGTCCTCCGCCTTGGGCGCGGCTTCGTCGTTGTGGTTGTCGTCGTTGTGGTTGTAGGTGACGTGCATGGTGCCGTGTTCCACGGCGAAGACGGCTGCCTGGTCCTCGGCCGAGTTGTGCTGGTGCGGTCGGGGTTGCGGCTGCTCGGGGTGATGCGTGGTCGTGTTCGTCACGTGGTTGCTGTCGCCCACGATGAAGGTGCCGGAGACGTCTCCGGCGTGGATGTCACCGGGAGTGGATTCCGTAGGCATGGTCGTCCTTTCCTGGTCGGATTCGTGGCGGATCAAAAGGCTGTGCAGTGGAGCACCAGACTCTGCCAGGCCGAGTTGTATGCCGAAGCCTGGCCGGCTGTGTCGTAGCTGTTACTGGTCTTGTTCCGAAACGAGCGGAACTGGCTCTCCTCCTGCTGGAGAGCGGTCAGTATGCCCTTGAGGTCGGCTACCACGGCTCTGTCCCGCGCTTGCGAGATGGCTCCCCGCGACGTGGACTCGCTGGCGCGCAGGTCTTTGAGGATGATGTCGATGCGGGAGTTCATCGCGCTGTCGTCGGGAACGGCGGAGGTCCGTCCTGAGTTGTGCGCGTTCACGGCGTTGTTGTACGACTCGACGGCGCTGTGCACGGTGGGCAGGTCGGCGTTGTGCTGCTGGTTCTCCTGTCCCAATTCCGGCACCACCGTTGCGCACACGGGATCGACGGGGTCCGGTGTGACGACCGGAGGCGGGGGCGGCGGGGCGGGGGTGTAGACCCGCGGAGGCGGCGGCGGGGCGGGGGTGTAGACCCGCGGAGGCGGGACCGATGGGTAGGTGGCCTGGGCCGCCGGAGTTCGGTCCGACTGGTTCTGGGTGTAGACCATGGCACCCACGCCGATGACGCCTGTGAAGCCGACGACACAGGCGACGGCGAGGGCTGTTCCTCCCTTGGCGGTGGCCGCAGCGGCGGTGGCGACCGCCGTGTGGCCGGTGCC
Organism: Kitasatospora sp. NPDC030952; assembly: GCF_055571335.1. Taxonomy (NCBI): domain Bacteria; kingdom Bacillati; phylum Actinomycetota; class Actinomycetes; order Kitasatosporales; family Streptomycetaceae; genus Kitasatospora; species Kitasatospora sp. NPDC030952. The sequence goes on along the minus strand of NZ_JBVIFM010000022.1, from coordinate 31,833 downwards.
GGCCGTGGTGGTGGCGCTCGCGGCGTGCGTCGAGTGGGCGGCTGACGAGTGGGCGGCTGAGAGGTCGATCTTGTGTGGCAGGGCGTGCGAGGGGGAGTGCGCACCGGCCACGTGGCCGGTGGGTGGGGGCTGTTGGGCGGCCTGGGACAGGTCGATCACCTGCGGTGGAGTCGGCGCGTGCACGGGCGCCGGAGCGGTGGGGGCGAGGGCCGGGTGGGTGACCGTCGGGGGGCTGACCACCGGATGGGCGACCGGCGGCGGGGCGACCGCGGTCGGTGCCGGCGTGACCGGCGTGACCGGAGCAACCGGGGCGATCGGCGTGACCGGAGCAACCGGCGCAAGAGGCACGACCGGCGCAAGAGGCACGATCGGCGGTGCGGCGGTGATCGCCGCCGTGGCGGCCTGGTGGGCCACCGAGTGCGCTTGCAGGGCGGCGAGTTCCTGCCAGAGCACCCCCGCCTCCAGTACCAGGGCCGTCGTCAGTGCCGCCCGGCCGATCGCCCTTCGCCGGGTGCGCGCCTCGCGCAGGAAGAACTCCTCGCCCGCGCTGTCCCCCGCGCTCTTCGCGGCGGCCCAGCCGGCCCCGAGGAGGCTGCCCCACGCGTCGAACTGCCGGGACAGCGCCAGTTTCGGCGAGGCGGCACGGGCCAGCGCCGTGCCGAGGCGTGCGTGTCCGCTCCGCTCCGCTCCCATCACCGCGACGTCCAGGGCCTGGAAGTGGGCCGCGACCTGGTCCGGGGTGGTCTCCCGCGACTCGACCCACGCGGTGAGCGCCCGGCAGAGTCTGTCGGCGGGGAACTGCGTCATCCGGCTCCTCAGCACGCACTCGGCGACGTCCGGTGGACACCCGTAGCCGGTTTCCGAGGCGGTCAGCAGACCGTGCCGCACCAGGCGGTCGGCGAGCGCGTCGCCGTCCGTCCGGCCGAGCAGCGCGTTGAGCTGCCGGGCCGCCAACTCGGCGCCGGACAGCGAGCCGAGCAGGTGCAGCAGGTCACGCTCGGCCGGCTGGAGCCGGTTGAGCAGCGCGGGGAGCAGTGCGGGGAGGTCGGCGATGCCCGGCAGGCCCTTGCCGGTCGCGGCTGACAGGGCGATGCGCCGCAGCCGGAGCGGATTGCCGTGCACGGCGTCGCACAGCGCCGCCACGGTCCGCGCTTCCTCGGGCCGCAACTGGCGGGCCAGTACCGTCTGTACGAGGTGCACCCCTGCCGAGTCCGTCAGTCCGTCGAGATGGATCGCGCGTACGCCGCTGACCGACGACCGGTGCTGTGAGGTGAAGACGAAGGTGGAGTGCCCGGCCATGTCGAAGAGCCGGTGCAGGTCCTTCTCGTCGAGCCCCGCGTCGTCCAGGTAGATCCGCAGCCGCAGGGTTTTCAGGTGCTCCTTCAACACCTCCAGCGACGGTTTGTAGTTCGGCGCGTCGAAGCTGATGTCGAAGATCGCCTGCGCGAGGTCGTCGGCCGTCCGTCTGCCGGCTTCGATGTGGGCCACGCCTTCGGGCCCGCGCGGCATGCTGCGGGCGAGGTGGCGCAGCAGCGCACTCTTGCCGACCCCGGGGGCGCCCCAGATCTGCACCAACTGATGTGTCCCGAGCTCCCGTTGCAGGACTCGAAGGTCCTGCTCCCGGCCGATCAGCGGATCGGCGCCGGAGCGCGGCAGGTGGGAGATCGGCTGACGCTTGACCGGAGTGGGCGGCGGCCCCGCGTTCAGGGTGACGCTCGAACCGTTCTCGGCGGTGATGTTCAGGTTGGTCACGGTGTTCCGGTCGCCGACGATCATCGTCCCGGACACGTCGCCCGCCCGGATTCGTGCGGAACCGCCCAGAGCACCGTTGTTCTCTGGCATCTGCTTCCCCGGTCCTCTCCAAGGTTCGGGTCCCGGCACTCGGTCATGCTGGCGCCGACCCGTCATCGGAACCCGTCGCTTTTACCTGTTTGGTGAGATCGCCGGAACCAGTCGCCGCTACCGGCTCGGTGGGATCGCCGGAACCAGTCGCCGCTACCGGCTCGGTGGGATCGTCGGCGAGCCGGTCGGTTCGGCGTCGGCGGCGATCCGGGCGAGGTGATCCAGGTCGAGGATGGTGATCCTGCGGTAGCCCGTGACGACGGCGCCCGACTCCCGCAGGGCCCGCAGGGCCTTGTGGATCGACGACTCCGCGGCGCCGACCAGCGTGGCCATCTCCGGCTGCGACAGCGGGAGATGGGCCTCGTTGAGGCCGGGGCGCCGGTAGGTGACCGCGAGGTGGTGCAGGATCCTGGCCAGCCGCCCGAGCACGTCGCAACCGGTGAAGTCGACGATCCGGCCGGTCGCCGTGCGCAGCTTGGCCACCACGCTCGCGTTGAGTGCGAGCCCGATGGCGGGGTGCTGCTTCGTGCACGCCAGCAGTTCGGAGGGCAGGATGTAGCGGGCCAGGACCCGGCCGCAGGCGGTCACGGTGCCGATGCGTGGCTGACCGTCGATCCCGGCGAGCTCTCCGACGAGGTCCCCGGCCATCCGCACGGCCAGCAGCGCGTCCCGACCGTCCTGTGCGTGCGCGGTGACCTTCACCGTGCCGCCGATCAGGAGCAGCGCGAAGTCCGAGGTGTCGGCCTCGCGGATGGTGATCTGACCGGCCGGGTAGACCACGCCGTGGCCGAGACCCAGCAGGACTCGGCGATCGGTCTCGCCGACCCGGCCGAGCAGCCCGGTCGGCGGCCAGTAGGCCTCTGCCCCGCGCATCCGTGTGTTGCTCATCGCTCACCCCTCTCCTTGTCCGGCCGAAGCCGGACAAGCCGTATTAGTAGCCGGTCTACCCGAGGACCCCTCCCCTACGATCTCGTCAACCATCGTGTCGGCACCGGGAATTCGGGGCCGACGGCAGATCGGTGTGCGAACTGCCGGCCCCGTCGTGATCGCGGAGGGAATGTGGATCCGAGGTACGAGTACCGACCTCTGCTGGCGTGCGACATCGCGGGTTCCGCGGGCCGCGGTCAGCAGCGGTTGCAGGAGATCCGCGGTGTGCTGCGGTCCGCGCTGTTCGGCGCCCTCGGCGTCGCGGCGCTGGACCGGCGGGACTTCGCGTACGTCGACACCGGCGACGGCTGCCGGCTCGTCGCCCCGTCCGGGTTGCCCAAGGCCCGACTGCTGGTCCCGCTGCTGCCGGAGCTGGGCTCGCGGATCCGCGAGCACAACCGGCACGCCGGCCCGGACACCCGGCTGCGGGTACGGGCCGCGGTGCACGCGGGGGAGGTGCGGCTCGATCCGGACGGCACCGTCTCCGGCACCCCGTTCGAGGCGCTCGCCCGGCTGCTCGACTCGCCCCCGCTGCGGCGCGCGGCCCTGGCCGGTCCGGACGGTACCCCGGTGGCCGCGATCCTCTCGCAGCACTACTACGAGGAGACGGTCGGGCACGGCGACGAGGAGCTCGAAGCCGGCGCCTTCACCGCGGCCGAGGTCCGGGTCAAGGAGTACGCCGCACGGGCCTGGCTCTGGTATCCGGGCAGTCCGGTCGGGCCGCACGGCGGTTCCGGCCAGGAAGCCGGCTCCGGCGAGCGGCCGGGGGAATCCTGCTCCCACGAGCGGTCGGGGGAAACCCGCTCCCACGAGCGGTCGGCGGAAGCCGTGCCGCGGACCGTGGAGCAACTCGTCCGGGCCACGGGGAACGGCACGGTCTTCGCCGTCGGCCGAGGTGACCAGCACATCCGCTACAACGAACGGGGCTGAAGCGCCGATGAACCAGGAACTCGCCGAGCTGGCCGCGAGCGGAGCCACCGCTCTGGTGTCCGCGATGGGCACCGATCTGTGGAGCGAGGCGAAGCAACTGATGAGCGGCGTCATCGCCCGGGCCCACGGCAACCGCCGCAGGGAACTGTCCGCCGCGCTGGAGCGGCGATCGACCGCCACGAGGGGAGCGGTCGACGCCGAGGTCGTGGACTACTGGACCCAGGCCCTGTTCCAACTGCTCGACCGGAATCCGGCACTCGCCCAGGACGTCATGGCCCTGGCATCGCTGCGGGTCCCGCAACAGCCGGAGGTCGCGGTCCAGGTCAACTCCGCCACCGGTTCGGGGGAGGTGTTCGCGGTGCAGCACGGTAACCAGCACTTCGCGTCGGGGCCGAGGTCCCGCGATTCCGGGGAACGGCCGTGAGCGGGGGCGACGGCCGGCCGGCCGATTCGACGGTCGGCCCGACGGACGGCTGGGTGCGGGCGGCGCTGCTCGTGGCCGTCGTCATCGGGGCCTTCATCGAGGTCGGCACGCCGCACCGGCACTACGGCTGGCTGGTGGACGTGTTCGCCCTCGCGGCGGTGGGTGTCGTCGGCGCGGCGGCCGCGCTGGGGTCGGAGGCCGCCGCGGCGCCGGCCGGGCAGGGGGGCCGGCTCGAACGGGCGCCCCGGCCCGACGCGACGGCGCCGGCCTGCCGCTATGTCGCAGGACCGGTGGCGCCGACGGCCCAGCCCGGGAGGCCCCGGCCGTTCCTGCGCGAGCGGCCGACCGACCTGAGTGTTCCCCGCTTCGGTGAAGGCGCGCGTGCACAGGGCTACCCCTGGCTGCTGCCGGAGCGCACGGTGCAGAACGGGATCGCCGCCGACGAAGCCACCGTAGGTGCCCTCGTCATCCGCGCGGCCTCCGTGGTGGGGCCCGGCCACCGCTGTGGCCAGCCCGCCGGGCCGCGACAGGACTCCTACCGGATCGGGCGGAGCCGGGACAGCCGGTACGCGATCGTGGCCGTGGCCGACGGCCTGTCCAGCGCGGTGTGGTCCGACACCGGGGCCACCGCGGCCTCCAGCCAGGCCGTCACCCTGCTGCGCGAGCAGATCGAGGCCGGCGGGTTCGACCGGCTCGACGTCAAGGAGTTGTACGGGCGGATCGCGGAATCGGTCGCCGCTCACGCGGCCGGACGCGGCGTCGGCACCTCGGACCTGGCCACCGTGCTGATCACGGCGGTGATCGCCGAGCCGGACGCGAACGGCGTGGCGCAGGCGTGGGTCGGGTGGCTCGGCGACAGTTCGGCCTGGACGCTCGACCCGCGCGTCCCGCAGTGGCAGTTCTCCGCCGGCGAGGCCAAGGATCGCGCGGCCGCGGTGGTCTCGAACGAGGTCGCCGGCCGACTGCCGGACACGCCGCACCTGGCCGTGGAGCGTTACCTCACCCTGCCGGCCGGTGCCGCGCTCGCCCTGGTCACGGACGGGATCGGCGACGCGTGGGCGGACCGGGCGGCCAACGTCAACGAGTACTTCGCGAACGCCTGGCGCTCGCCGGTCCCGGCCACCCGGTTCACCGCCGACGTCGGCTTCGACGCGCCGCAGTGCCTCGACGATCGCACCGCCGTCGTGGTGTGGAACGGCAGGGGAGCATGACCGACCTCCATCCGATCGCCGGCGACGGTGTCCCGGCGGTGGATCCGCGGGGCTGGGCGTTGCCGAGGGCCGTGGCCCTCAGCGATCTCGGACCGCTCGCCGAGCCGATCTCCGAGCACAACGGCCAGGCCGTCGCCGTGCGTCCGCTGATCTGCCATCCGGGCTGGCTGGCCAAGCTCTACCGGCCGGACCGGCACCCGGAGGACGCCCACCGGATCGATCTGTTGATCTCGGCCCCGGACACGCTGCCGGAGGCGGAGCGGGCGACCCTGTACGCCGGGACGTGCTGGCCCGCGGCCCGGATCCACGAGCCCGGCAACCCGGCCGTCGGGTGCGTGATCCCGATGGCGCCCGAGCACTACCGGTCCGAGCTGCGGCGCGGCAAGTTCAGCGAGCGCCGGTTCCTCGAGATCGACTGGCTGGCGAAGTCCGACGATTCGATCCGGGGCGTCGGCCTGCCGCGCCCCGGCCTGGAGGGCCGACTGGCGGCCTGCCGGCGGCTGACGGAACTCGCCGCGATCCTGGAGGGCCTGGGCCTGGTCTACTCGGACTGGTCGTTCTCCAACGCCTTCTGGAGCCCGGGCGGGCGTTCCGTCTACCTGATCGACGTCGACGGCTGTCAGCCGAAGAAGATGCCCGACCTCCACCAGCCGAACTGGGCCGACCCGCTCACGCCGCCGGGCTCCGACGCGGACCAGTACACCGACCGCTACCGGCTCGGCCTGCTCGTCGCCAAATGCCTGACCGGCCAGCGCGACGCGCGCGCCTTCCACAGCGTCTCCCTGTCGCCCTGGCCGGACCAGCCCGCCCTCTCCGAGGTGCTGCTCGACATGCTGCTCGCCACCGAGCGCGAGCGGCGGCCCGCGGCCGCCCAGTTGAACCAGGCGCTGAACAACGGGCCCTACCTCAGGGCCGTGCCACGTCCGACCCGTACCTCGCCGCCCCCGTTGGCTCCGCTGCCCGTGCCGTCCCCGATCCCGTCGCCCGCGCCGAGCACGACCGAGCAGCCCGAGCAGCCCGAGCCGCGCACGACCCCGAAGCCTTCCGTCGGCACGGGCACCGCCGAGAAGAAGCAGGAGCCCGCGACCACTCGGTTCGCCGGTTGGATCGGGGCGCTCGTCTTCGTCGTGACCCTGCTGATCGTCATCATCATCGCCTCCAACCACTAGCTCAGGGGTGCACACATGTCACTCTGCCTGCCCACCTACGTGGTGATCGACGCATCCTCGTCGATGAAGCCGCACGAGGCAGTGCTCAACGCGACCCTCTCGCGTCTGCACTACAACCTGGCGACGAATCCGCGCGTCTCGGAGTTCGCCCGGGTCAGCGTGGTCGCCTTCTCCACCGACGTGCACGTGGTGATCCCGATGTCGGACATGGAACAGGTGCCGAGCATGCCCGAGGTGATCTGCGGCGGGCGCACGGACTACGGCAAGACCTTCGACCGGCTGCGGCAGTGCATCGAAGAGGATGTCAGCAGCCTGCGGGCGCAGCACCACAGCGTGCTGCGGCCGACGATCTTCTTCCTGACCGACGGCGGTCCGACCGACGCGAACTGGCGGGCGTCCTTTCGCGAGCTGGTGGACCCGAGCCGGCCGCGCTACCCGCACGTGATCGCCTACGGCTTCGGCGCTGCCGAGCGCGGCGTGCTGCAGGAGGTGGCGACCAAAGCGCTGTTCATCGCCGACGGTTCGGACACCGAGTCGGCGCTGAGCGGGGCGATCTCCGGTCTGCTCAACACCCTGATCGCCTCTTCGCAAACCGGCCGGATGCAGATCGCCACCGACGTCAAGGGCTTCGAGTACGTCCAGGTCGCCCAGGAATACGTGGACTGAGCATGGCCACCGACCCGCGTACCACGGCGCCCCGGGCGTCCCGTGCCTCCGTCGGACTGTCCGTACTGGCCGCGGTGCTGCTCGCCTGTGGCGGCGCGGTCGCGGCGGCGGGCAATCTCCTCGGCCCCTCGGCGAACGGGGGCGGAGGCGGCTCGCACCCGGCGGCGCCGGCGCCGGTACAACCGACCCCAAAGGTCTCCACTCCCGCCGCCGCGCCGTCGCCGAGTTGCTCGCTCTCGGCCTCACCCACCCGGCTTCCCGAGCCGACGATCACCACCACCACCACCACCACGCCGGTGCCTCCCCCGGAGCACCCTTCGGGGAAAGACACGCCCCAGCGGCGGCGCTAGCGGCGGCGCCCGGCCAGCCAGACGTACACCAGGACGCCGGCGAACAGGAACAGCACGCCCTGGTAGACGGCGGCGTAGCCGGCGCCGGCCAGCAGCCAGAGCGAGAAGGCGAAGGCGCCGAGGCCGAGGACGGCGTCGCGCACCAGGTGCGGGCCGTTGACCTTGTCGGTGGCGCCGCGGACCAGCCAGTACAACTGGGCGGCGGTGGAGAGCAGGTAGGGCACCACCGCGGTGAAGGTGGTGACCAGCACCAGCATGTTGAACGCGCCCTTGGCGCCGCTGGCGAAGTTGGCGATGGTCAGCACCGAGGCGAGGGCGACGCTGACGATCACGCCGAAGGTCGGCACACCGCGCTTCTCCCGGCCGAAGGCGGCCGGGAACAGCCCGTCCTTGGCGGCCGCGTACGGCGCCTGGGCGGCGAGCAGGGTCCAGCCGTTGAGTGCGCCGGTCATCGAGATCAGCGCGGCGACGGCGATCACCGTGCCGCCCCAGGTGCCGCCGAACATGCCGTTCATGGCGTCCGAGAACGGCGCGCTGGAGCTGACCAGTTGCTGGTGCGCGACGGTGCCGAAGACGGCGAGGGTGCCCAGCAGGTAGACCACGGCGGCGCCGCTGGTGCCCAGCACGCTGGCCCGGCCGACGTTGCGCTCCGGGTCGCGGACCTGCCCGGCGCTCATCGCGGCCGACTCCACGCCCAGGTAGCTGAACAGCAGGATCGCCGCGGCGGCCGTCATGCCGCCCATCCAGCCCTGGTCGCCGGCGTCGAAGGGCCCGATGTTCTTCGGGTCGAAGAAGAACAGCCCGCCCACCGAGACCAGCAGCAGGGGGATGAACTTCAGGACGGTGGAGACGAGTTGGACGGCGCCGACGAACCGGGTGCCGGCCAGGTTGGCCAGCGCGGGCAGCCACTGGAAGGCCAGCGCGGCGGTGATCTCCAGCGCGATGTCGTGGTGCAGCGGCACCAGTACGTCCAGGTAGCCGACGGCGGCCACCGCGAGGGCGGCGTTGCTGACCCAGGTGGTGATCCAGTACGACCAGGCCGACAGGAAGCCGGCGAAGTCCCCGAAGGCCTCCCGGGCGTAGACGTACGGCCCGCCGGTGCGCGGGTTGCGGCGGGCCAGCTGCCCGAAGACCAGGGCGAGGGCGATCGCCCCCACGGTGAGGACGACGAAGGCGAGCAGGCTGACCGTCCCGAACGGCGCCACCGCGGCCGGGATCATGAAGATGCCACCGCCGATGATGTTGCCCATCACCAGGGCGGTGGCGGTCGGCAGCCCGAAGCGGCGGCCGTTCTGCGGGGGAACGGGGGTGACCGGCTCCGGGCCTGCCGGGTCGAGGCCGGCCGGGTCGAGGCCGGCCGGAGCGCTCGGTCGGGTCGCCTGCCGGGGTGCGGCGGGGCTGGTCTGCATGAGGGTGGTGCGCCTTTCGTGGTCCTGCTCGCGCTCGGTGGAGCGACCGTTCATGCTCGGACTGCGCGGCACCTTGCACCAAATCGATGGGATTTGTTCATTCCGCCCGGCGGATCACCGCAAGACTTGCGGTCCCGGGCCGCTCGGACGGGCACTCGTCCGGTGCGCCCCGTGAGGCTGTTCGACCCGGAATGCAGGCGTACGACCGCGTTCGTCCGGCAGGGGGAGATGTGTCACCCGAATGTCCCAGCGCGGTTGCGGCGCGCGCCCGCCGGTGCGGGTTCGTGTGCCAACCTTGGCCCGGCGCCTCCCGGTGGGGCGTCGCCCGGCCCGTCGAATCGGCTCGAACTGGCCGTTCGGGGGCGCGGGTTGAGGACCATCGACAAGCCAAAGGGACATCAGATGTCGCTTCGTGGGAACATCCGCAAGCTCGCCGTGATCACCGTGGTGACGGGTGCCGCCGCCCTCGCGGCGCCGGCGCCGGCGATGGCGAACTGGCACGCGTCGCACTCGTCGACCGGGCAGAGCCTGGAGATGGGCAGCGCCGGTGTCGGCCTGTTCGGCCCGCACGCCAACTGGACCAACGTCCACGCCCACACCGAGGACGACTGCATCGGCGACTGCTGATCGACTGATCGACGGGTGAGCCCGGGACCGCACAGCGGTCCCGGGCTCACCCGTGCTCGCCTGCCGCAGCAGGCGGGGTGGTGGGCGCCGGCGACAGCCGCCCCGGCGGGCCTCAGGCCGGTACGGCCGCCCGCTCGCGCAGCTCCCGCAGCACCGCGATGTCCATCGCGTGCCCGGTGCCGTCCCCGCCGTGCTTGCGGTCCGGGGTCTCCACCAACAGCGGCACCCCGGCCGTCTCGGGGTGCTCGAACAGCTCCCGGAACGGCTCCGCGCCGATCATCCCGGCGCCGATGTTGGCGTGCCGGTCCTTGCGGGCGCCGACCGCGTCCTCCGAGTCGTTGGCGTGGATCAGCCGCAGCCGGCCCGGGCCGGCCGCCGAGGCCAGGGCGTCCAGCGCGGCCGTCACCCCGCCGGGAGCGGCCAGGTCGTGCCCGGCGGCGAAGGCGTGGCAGGTGTCCAGGCAGACGCCCACCTTGGGGTGCCCGTCCAGGGCCTCCACGTACTCGGCCAGCTGCTCCAGCCGGGAGCAGAGCGAGCTGCCCTGCCCGGCGGTCGGCTCCAGCAGCAGCCAGGGGGCGTCGTCGCCGAGCGCGTCCAGTTCGTCCAGCAGCGGCCGGACGTCGGCGCGCACCTGGGCCATCGCCTCGGCCCGGCGCGAGCCGCCGCCGGGTGCCGTCCCGACCGCCGAGCCGGTGTGCAGCACGACGCCGAGCGCGCCGATCGCGTGCCCGCGGTGCAGCGAGTGCCGCAGCGAGTCGGCCGAACGCTCCCGGGTGGCCGGGTTGTCCGAGCCGAAGTTGATCAGGTACGGCGCGTGCACCCAGGCCGGGACGCCCTGTTCGGCGCAGGCGGTGCGGAACTCCTCGTCCTGCGCCGGGTTGCCCGCGGGGGTGGCCCAGCCGCGCGGGTTGGCCACGAACACCTGCACCGTCTCGGCGCCCACCCTGCGGGCGTACGCCAGTCCGGTGCCCGCCAGGCCGCGGCCGGCCACCGGGACGTGGGCGCCGATCGGATTGCGGCGGGCGGCGGTGGTCGGTTCGGGCGCGGTGCTCATGCCCCCGAGGATGCCACGGGCCCGGCGGGCGACGGCGCGCGGGCCCGTCCTGGCGCCGGGTACGCACGCCACGCCGGGGCGTCCCACCAGCGGCCGACGCCCCGTCAGTCCGGCAGCCCAGCCCTGGTGGCGGCCCCCACGGGGCGCCCGTACCGTCGACTCGGCCGCACTCACCGAACGTCACCGCCCGCACACGCCGGGTCGGAACGCCTCCCGAGCAGCACGAACCAGCACCGCCGCACCGTCCCGCCGCCCCACCTCCGTACCGCCGCACGTCCCACTGCCGCACCACCGCACCGTCCCCGCTGCCCCACTTGCTCCACCCGCCCCCACCCGCCGCACCCGCCACACCAAGCGCGCCGAAAGACAGGTCACCACCATGCCCACCCGTCGGCTCCACCACCTCGCCGCGGCCACCGCCGCCGCCACCGCCCTGACCACCGTCCTCGCCACCCTGGCCGCAGCCCCCGCGGCCCAGGCCGCCGAGGGCGCGGTGCTCTTCGTCCAGCCGGGAGAATCGATTCAGCGAGCCGTCGACGCCGCCCACCCCGGCGACACGATCCAGCTCCTCCCCGGCACCTACCGCGGCAGCGTCCGCATCGCCACCCCCGACCTCACCCTGCGCGGCTCCGGGCCGGACAGCGTGATCACCCCCGGGGACGGCACCGAGAACGCCTGCGCCACCGCCGGGCACGGCGTCTGCGTGGTCGGCACCGAGGCCGCCCCGCTGCCCGGCGTCACGGTGGAGGCCCTGGCCGTCACCGGCTTCCGGAAGAACGGCATCGACGCCAGCGGCACCACCGGCCTGACCGTCCGCGCCACCTACGTCCACGACAACGCCCAGCAGGGCATCAGCCAGGAGATCTCCACCAAGGCCGCCATCCTCGGCAACCGCTCGGTGGACAACGGCCAGTCCGGCGTCTTCCTCGCCAACTACGCCTACCGCGAGGGCGGCGCGCCCGACGCCGGGGGCACCGTCGTCGAGGGCAACGAGCTCACCGGCAACCGGGTCGGCGTCACCGTGCGCCGACTGCGGGTGCTGACCGTCCAGGGCAATCGGATCAGCGGCAACTGCAGCGGCGTCTTCGTGGTCGGCGACGAGGGCGTGCCCCGCGCCGGGGACCTCGACGTCCGGCGCAACCGGGTGGTCGCCAACAACAAGTTCTGCCCGGCCAACCCGCGCCTGGGCGCCATCCAGGGCGCCGGCATCGTGCTCACCGGCACCGAGGACGCCCGGGTCACCGACAACGAGGTCCACGACAACGTCGGCGCCTCGGACTTCTCCGGCGGCATCGTGCTCTTCAAGAGCGCCGTCGGCATCCCCAACACCCGGGCGACCGTCGCCGACAACCACCTGAGCGGCAACGGCCCGGCCGACCTCGCCGACCGCGACTCCGGCACCGACAACTCCTTCGCCCGCAACACCTGCTCGGTCTCCGAGCCGTCCGGCCGTTGCTGACGACCCCGATCGAGAAGGACCAGCCCATGACCACCGCACCCGTCAACCCCACGCCCCAGGCCGCGATGCGCCTGCGCGAGCTCGTCTTCGGCGCCGCCTGTGCCGCCGCCGTGCGCGCCGCCGCCCGGCTCGGTGTCGCCGACGTCCTCGGTGACACCCCGACCGGCGTCACCGAACTCGCCGCGCGGCTCGACACCGAGCCCCGCCAGCTGCGCCGGCTGCTGCGCGCGCTCACCTGCTACGGGCTCTTCGCCGAGACCGGCGACGACTGCTTCGAACACACCGAGATGTCCCGGCTGCTGCGCGAGGACGCCCCCAACTCGCTGCGCCACATCGCCCTCTGGTGCACCGAGCCGTGGACCTGGGAGGCCTGGCCGAAGCTGGACGAGGCGGTGCGCTCCGGGCGCAACGTCTTCCCCGAGCTGTTCGGCAAGGAGTTCTTCGACTACCTGCACAGCGACGCCGGCGACTCGGCGAAGGTCTTCGACAAGGCGATGACCACCTCCAGCCGCCAGTCCGCCATGGACTTCGCCGACTACCTGGACCTCACCGGCATCGACTCGGTCGCGGACATCGGCGGCGGCCAGGGCCACGTGCTGGCCAGCCTGCTGGAGAAGCACCCGGCCCTGCACGGCACCCTGCTCGACCTCCCCAAGGTCGTCGCCGGCGCCGACCCCCGGCTGCAGGACGGCGGCGCCTTCTCCGCCCGCGCCCGCCTGGTGCCCGGCGACTGCCGGGTGGAGATCCCGGTGCGCGCCGACCTCTACATCATCAAGAACATCCTGGAGTGGGACGACGACAGCACCCGCCGCACCCTCGCCAACGTGGTCGCCGTGGCCCGCCCCGGCGCCCGCGTCGTGGTGGTCGAGAACCTCGTCGACAACAGCCCCTCGATGCGCTTCACCACCGCCATGGACCTGATGCTGATGCTCAACGTGGGCGGCGCCAAGCACTCCGAGGACAGCATGGTCCAGCTGATGCGGGAGGCCGGCCTCGACGTCGCCGCCGTCCGCCCGGTCAACCCCTACCTGCACGCCTTCGAGGCCACCGTCCGCGGCTGAGCCGCCCGGCCCGTACGCGACGGCCGCTGCTCCCCGACCCGTCGGGGGAGCAGCGGCCGTCGCACGGGTTCAGGCCTTGTGGGAGGACTCCAGGTGGGCGAAGACCACCACGTTGTCCAGGTAGTCCCGCCGCTTCTTGTCGTAGGTGCCGCCGCAGGTGATCAGCCGGAGCTGGGCGTCCGGGGTCTTGCCGTACACCTTCTGGTCCGGGAAGGCGTTCTTGGCGAAGGTCTCCACCGCGTCGACGGTGAAGACCGCCACGGTGCCGTCCGCGCGGCTCACCTCGACCTTGTTGCCGGGCAGCAGCAGGCTCAGCAGCAGGAAGACCGCCGGGCCCTTGGTGGTGTCCACGTGCCCGGCGACGACGGCGCTGCCGCGCTCGCCGGGGGTGGCGCCGTCCCGGTACCAGCCGACCAGGTTCTTGTCGTCCGGCGGCGGCGCGTTGAGCTGCCCGGCGGGGCCCAGGGTGAGCTCGGTGAACGGCGCGTCCACCGCGATCTGCGGGATCCGCAGCCGGGTCGGCTTGGAGCGCTTGAGCGCCGGCGAGCCCGGCGCCGCGGGCGAGGCGTTCGCGGGAGCGGTGGCGGCGGCCGCCACCGCTCCCGGGACGGCGGGGGCGACGGCCGCCGGGGGAGCGGCCTGGCCGGCCGTCGTGTCCCCGCTCGGCCCGGTGTCCACCGAGTTGTAGATCAGCAGCAGGCCGACCGCAGCCGCGCCCATGCCGCCGCGCAGCAGCCGGGGCATTCCGGACCCGGGACCGCCCGTCATTCCTGTCCTCCGCTCGACGTTCCTTCGTCAGGGTTCCGCAACGGCCCGCCGCCTCCGTGCGCCCCACCCCGGCCGGGGGGAGGCGCCCAGAGGCGGCATCAGGCAGCAGGCATCAGCCGGCAGGGTCAGGCGACCGCGCCGGACGTACGGCGGCCGCGGCGCAGCGCGTACGCGCCGGCCCCCAGGCCACCGAGCAGCAGCACCGCGCCGGAGGCGAGGCCGCCGCCGGACAGCGCCAGGCCGCCGCCGCCGGTGTGCACGCCGCCGTGCGGGGAGGCGTACTCCTCGTCGTGGCCGCCGGAGCCCCGGCCGTCGTTGCCCTTGTGCTCGTCGTTGCCCTTGTGGTCGTCACTGCCCTTGTGGTCGTCGTTGCCCTTGTGCTCGCCCGAACCCTTGTGCTCGTCGGAGCCGCCGGACTTCTTGTCGTCGTAACCGGAACCGCCCTTGTTGTCGGACTGCTTCTCCTGCCAGGTGAGGTTCTTGCCCTGGTCCGAGGAGGTGCCGTCGGCGAAGGCCATGGGGGTGCCGACGGTGAGGACGGCGGCGACGGCCGCTCCGGCGAGCAGCGTACGTGCAGAACGCATGAGGATGATCCTTCCGGCGCGCGGACCGCGACCGCCGGCACGATGCCGGTCAAGGGGACTCGCGGAAAGTGGCGCCTGATCCACCGTCAACCACGGTGCGGCCGACTGCCACCGGAGCGTGGCAGCGCCGGTACGCTCCGTGCGCCCTTCGGGTGGAGTCCGGGGCGTGTTCACCCGGGTGCCCCGGCGATCCGGGTGAACCTGGCGTGGCGCCGGGTGGTACGGGCGCCACACGTCGCCGCCGGGTGATACGGGCGCCCCGCGTCGCGCCCGGGGGTACGGGCGCCCCGCGTCGCCGCCGGGTGGTGGGCGCGCGTGGGCCCGCCCCCGGCGCACGGCCGGGGGCGGGCCCAGAGGGACGGCGGACCGCGGTGGCGGTCAGCGGTCCCAGCGGTAGAACTCGCGTGCCATGGCGTCCTTGGGCTCGCGCCAGGTGGCCGGGTCGTAGGCCTGGACGTAGGCGGTGAGGCGGTCGCTGACGGTCCGGAACTCCGGGTGGCCGAGGACCTTGGCGACGGCCGGGCCCGGCGGGCGGTCGGCCTCGATCAGGTGCAGGTAGACGTCGCCGAACTGGAAGAGGCTGCGGCCGGTGACGCCGATCAGGTGCGGCAGCTCGCCCCGGTCGGAGTCGGCGAACACCTCGGCGATGTCCGGGGCGGCTTCGGGCTTCATCCGGGCGACGATCAGGGCGCGATGGGTCTCGGTCATCGTTCGGCCGCCTGCTTCTCGACCTTCTCGCGGATCAGCTGCATCTGGATCCGGGAGTTCTTGTTGATGTGGTTGACCATGCCGTCGTCGTCCACCGGCGCGGTGGGCTTCATCGCGAAGTCCTGGATCCAGCGCATCCTGGTGCCGGCCGGGACCTCCGCGTACTCCCAGCGGATCTCCATGAACTCGAACGGGCCGGGCTCGACCCGGCGGGCCCTGACCGCGAGCGAGGAGCGGTCGGTGGTGCGCTCGGAGACCCAGCTCCAGACCTTGCCGTTCTCGTCCGGGTGCATGGTGAGCCGGAACTGCACCCGGTCGCCCTCGCGCTCCAGCACCTCGACCGAGGCGTACTCGCTGAACAGCTCCGGCCAGTTCTCCAGGTCGTTGGTGATCTCCCAGACCAGGTCGACCGGGGCGTTGATGACGATCTCGTTGTCGGTGTGTCCGGGCATCTCAGGCACCTGCCTTCGCGGACAGGGAGGTGTTGACCAGCTGCAGGAACTCGGCCGGGGTCTTGGCGGTCTCGGCGCCGGTGGTGACCTTGAGGCTGTGCCGGTTCTCCAACTCGCCGACGATGCCGAGCAGTCCGAGCGAGTCGACGCCGAAGTCGTCGAACTGGGCGCCCGGCTGCTCCAGGTCGCCCGGGTCGACGGTGACGCCGGCCCGGGACTGGAGTAGGGCGGCCAGTTCGGGATAGCTGAGGGTGTTGCTCACGGGATTCCCTTCGAAGTGCGGTGGCGAAGTGCGGTGGATCGGGGGTTCAGGGGTCAGGACGGACCGCCGCGGCGGAGCACCAGCGCGGAGTTGGAGCCCATCAGCCCGCGGCTGAGCACCAGCGCGGTGCGCAGTTCGGCCGGGCGGGCGCGGCCGGTCACCAGGGCGAGGTCGTGGCAGACCTCGGTGACATTGGGGGTGGGCGGCAGCACGCCGTCCTCCATGGCCAGTACGGCGGCCGTCACGTCCAGCATCGGGGCGCCGCAATAGGCCCTGCCCGTACCGGACTTGGGGGCGGTGACCGGGACCCTCTCGGCAGCCGGACCGAGCGTGTCGGCCAGTGCCAGGGCCTCGGCCCGGTCGGCGGCGGGGACGCCGAGCGCGTCCGCGAAGACCACGTCGATCTCCTCGGGCGCGATCCGGGCCTCGTCCAGCGCGATCCGGATCGCGGCGGCCAGCCCCTCCCGGGACTCCTCCCAGCGGGAGGCCCCGGTGAAGGTGGCGCCGTGCCCGGCCAGGTACGCCCGGACGGCGGCGCCGCGCCGCCGGGCCGCCTGCTCGTCCTCCAGCAGCAGCATCGCGCCGCCCTCGGCGGGGGCGAAACCGCAGGCCCGGGCGGTGAACGGCAGGTAGGCCGCGTCGGGCCGGTCGGCCAGGCTCAGCTCGGGGTAGCCGAGCTGGCAGACCATGGAGTACGGCGCCAGCGGGGCCTCGGCGGCGCCGACCACCACGGCGTCGGTGCCGCGCTCGACCGAGCGGGCGGCGTGCGCGAGGGCGTCCAGGCCGCCGGCCTCGTCGCTGGCGACCACCCCGCACGGGCCCTTGTAGCCGCCGCGGATCGAGATCTGGCCGGTGCTGGCCGCGTAGAACCAGGCGATGGACTGGTACGGTCCGACGAACCTCGGTCCCTGGCCCCAGAGTTGCTGGAGTTCGCGCTGGCCGAACTCGCCGCCGCCGGAGCCGGCCGCGGTCACCACGCCGACCGCGAAGGGGTGTTCGGGGTCTGGCCGGAACCCGGCGTCGGTCACCGCCAGGTCGGCGGCAGCCATCGCGTAGTGCGTGAAGCGGTCGGTCTGCACGAGGTAACGGCTGTCGATCACCGACTGCGGCTCGAACTCCCGCACCTCGCCCGCGACTTTGAGCGGCAGGTCGGTGCAGCCCTCGCGGGATATCCGGTCGAGGACGCTCACGCCCTGCCTGGTGGCCTTCCAGAAGGCGTCGGCACCGACACCGTTCGGCGCCACCACGCCGAGGCCGGTGACCACCGCCCGGCGGCCCTGCTGACGTGACGTCATGGATCTCACCCCGTTCTGTTGAGCACGACGGCGGACTGGAATCCGCCGAATCCGCTGCCGACCGAGAGGATGTGGCTCAGCGGCAGCTCACGCGCGGTGCGCGGCACGTAGTCGAGGTCGCACTCCGGGTCGGGAGTCTCGTAGTTGGCGGTCGGCGGCACCACGCCGTGGGCCAGTGCGAGGGTGCAGGCGACCACCTCGATCGCGCCGATCGCGCCGAGCGAGTGCCCGACCATCGACTTGATCGAGCTCATCGGCGTCCTGAAGGCGTGGTCGCCCAGCGAGCGCTTGACCGCGGCGGTCTCGTGCCGGTCGTTCTGCTTGGTGCCCGAGCCGTGCGCGTTGACGTAGTCGACGTCGGTGCGGTCGACCTTGGCGTGGTCGAGCGCGTGGTCGATCGCCCGGGACATCTCCAGCCCCTCCTTGGTGAGGCCGGTCATGTGGTAGGCGTTGCCGAAGGTGGCGAAGCCGCCGATCTCGCCGTAGATCCGGGCACCCCGGCGGCGGGCGTGCTCCAGCTCCTCCAGCACCAGGACGGCGCCGCCCTCGCCGAGGACGAAGCCGTCCCGGTGGGCGTCGAAGGGGCGGGAGGCGTGCTCCGGATCGTCGTTGCGCTCGCTGGTGGCCTTGATGGCGTCGAAGCAGGCGACGGTGATCGGCGAGATCGGGGAGTCGGAGGCGCCGGCGACGCAGATGTCGGCGCGCCCCTCCTCGACGGCCTGGAAGCCGTAGCCGATCGCGTCCAGTCCGGAGGTGCAGCCGGTGGAGACGGTCTGCACCGGGCCGTGGGCGCCGACCCGTTCGGCCACCGCGGAGGCCAGCGTGCTGGGGGCGAAGGCCCGGTGCAGCTGGGGCTCGGCGTGCCGGTGGTCCACGTCCCAGCGCGCGCCGGTGGAGCTGACCAGGGCGTAGTCGTGCTCCAGCCGGGTGGTGCCGCCGACGGCGGTGCCGAGCGAGACGGCGATCCGCCACGGGTCCTCGGCGGCCAGGTCCAGGCCGGCGTCGGCGACCGCCTCGGCGGCCGCGACCATCGCGAACTGCACGTAGCGGTCGGCCCGTCGGACGTCCTCCGGGGTCAGTCCGTGGGCCGCCGGGTCGAAGTCGCACTCGGCCGCGATCCGGGAGCGGAACCCGGCCGGGTCGAAGAGCGTGATGCCCCGGGTGGCGGTGCGGCCGGACGTCAGGAGCTCCCAGAACGCCGGGATGCCGATCCCTCCGGGCGCTACCACACCGATCCCCGTGACGGCGACCCGCCGCGTCACGAGACCACCTTGGCGCGTTCCGGCGGGCCGGAGGCGGCGCTCTCCCCGGTGCCGGCGGACTCCTCGGTGCTCACGTGGCCGAGGTCGGGGCGCGGGGCGAGCGGGCCGCAGTGGAAGACCATCCGGGCCTCGGTGTCGCCGACGTTGCGGAAGCGGTGGCGCATGTTGATCGGGATCATCAGCCCCTGGTCGGGCTTGAGTGGCCGGGTCTTCCCGTCCAGGTCCACCTCGAGGTCGCCGGAGACGACGAACACGAACTCCTCGGAGTACGGGTGGTAGTGCTCGTTGATCCGCTCACCGGGCTTGATGATGGCCAGGCCCATGAAGCCGCTGGTCGCCCCGCAGCTGGGCGGGGTGAGCATGGTGCGCAGCTCGGCGCCGTGGCGGCGGTTCTCCGGGGCCTCGTCGAGGTTGATGATCCGCGGGTACTGCGTGGTCATGATGGCTTTCCTCCGGGAGGGTTGGCCGGCTGTCAGGCGTTCTGGGAGCTGCGGTCGGTGACCGGGCTCATGGCACGGGCGGCGAGGAACGCGCTCAGGCCCGCGACGGTGCGCAGGTCGCCGGCCGCTCCGAGGTCGAGCAGCCGGGCGAGTTCGGCCGCCTCCTGGTCGCCGGCCACGCCGAGCGCGGCGGCCGGTTCGGCCTCGGCCGGCACCCGCAGGTCGACCAGGCGCACCACGGTGTCCTCGCGCTGGAAGACGGTGGCCGCCGCGACCGGGCCGGTCGGGTCGGCGGTGGCGAGGTTGTCGTGGTCGAAGAGCAGCTCGGCGACGGCCTGGCCGCGGCCCGGGCGGACGGGGTAGAGCACGGCGTGCCGGTGCAGCCGCCCGGAGGCGGGGGAGCTGGCGATCGCCTGGTGCCGGGCGGGCAGCGCCGCCTTGGCGAAGAAGGCGCGGGCGGACTGCGGATCGCCCAGCTGGCGGGCCTCCTCCAGGTACGGGTTGAGCTCCTCCTCGACCGCCCGCACCTCGGGCTGCATCGCCACGTGGCGCAGCGCGTCGCCGAGGTTGCCGACCACCTCGACGGCCCGCACCACCCGGTTGCCGTGCATGAACAGCGAGGTGCGGCGCAGCCGGGTGTGCTCGTCCACCTCGGCCCGGGGCGAGGTGTAGCCGGACAGGATGCGGGCCACCTCGGCCTCGCTGCCGGGCTTGACCGTGAAGGTCAGCGCGTGGCGCACCACGCCGTCCGGGCCCGGGTCGGCCCGCGGCGGGCCGACGTGCCCGGCGGGCTCGCTGCGCGGCAGGCCGGGCGGGACCTCCATCGGGGCCCGGGTGCCGGTGGAGCCGGCCGCCGAGGTCTCGCGCAGGACGGCGTAGCGCAGCGAACGGAAGTTGTCGCTGACGCAGCCGTGCATCGGCTTGACCATCTCGCGGTGGGCGGGGCTGTCCACCCACTGCAGGAAGGTCTCCTGGTCCTCCCACTCGCTGGTGATCAGCCACTGGCGGGGGTCGTTGATGGACTGGCACAGCTGGTCGCTGACATGGCCGGGGACCGAGGCGACCTGGTGGCGCAGCTGCTCGTAGACGTCGAGGAAACGCTGCTGGGCGCCGTCCTGGATCTCCAGCATCAGCACCACCCTCAGCCGGGTGTCGGAGTCTTCGTGCTGCTTCGGCTGCGGTTCGGACAGAGTTGTCATGATCCACTTTCTGCTCTTGGCCGCACGCGGCGGGCCGTGACGGCCGCGTCCGGCGAGTGCTCCCGGCCGGTGGGAGGGAGGTGCGGTGGCGGTCGGCCCGGGCAGGCGGCGCCAGGCCTGAGGTCGATCGTGAGCGGCCGACCGGGCGCGGCGCGAGATTTGCGGGCCATCCGGGCGAAGCGGCGGCACAGCCCCCCTCGGGCGGGGGATGGAAGAGCGGGGCCCCCGGCTGAGCGGGCCCGTCGAGGGCGGTGCCGAGCCAGTCGCCGGGCCGCGCAATCCCCGTACAGGGTGGAGCAATTGATGAATCCGAAGGTTGACGAGCGGGTGCCGGTCCTGATCGTGGGCGGCTCCCTGGTCGGGTTGTCGGCGGCGCTGTTCCTCGGGCGGCTGGGTGTCCGGCACCTGCTGGTCGAGAAGCACGCCGACACCTCGCATCACCCGCGCGGGCGCGGCAACAACGTCCGCACGATGGAGCTGTACCGGGTGGCCGGGATCGAGCCGGCGGTCCGTGAGGCGGCCTCGGTGCTGGCCCCGAACCACGGCATCCTCCAGGCGCCCTCGCTGACCGGCGAGGAACAGGAGTGGCTGTTCCGGGAGATCGACCCGGGCGGCCGGCTGGCCCGGTTCAGCCCCAGCGCCTGGTGCCTGTGCAGCCAGAACGACCTGGAGCCGGTGCTGCTGCGCGCGGCCCGCGAACTCGGCGGCGACCTGCGGTTCAGCACCGAACTGGTCTCCTTCGAGCAGGACGCCGACGGTGTCACCTCCCTGCTGCGCAGCCGGGAGACCGGCGAGGAGCGGGTGGTGCGCTCGGAGTACCTGATCGCCGCGGACGGTCCGCGCAGCCCGGTCCGGACCCGGCTCGGCATCGGCCAGACCGGCAAGGGCGAGCTGTTCCACAACGTCAGCATCACCTTCCGCAGCAAGCGGCTGGCCGAGGTGGTGGGCGACCGGCACTTCATCGCCTGCTACCTGACCGACCCGGAGGCGGACGGCGCGCTGCTGCCGGTGGACAACCAGTCCGAGTGGGTCTTCCACGCGCCCTGGCACCCCGAGCACGGCGAGCCGCTGGAGGCGTTCACCGACGAGCGCTGCGAGCGGCACATCCGCACCGCCGTCGGCCTGCCCGAACTGGACGTCGAGGTGACCGGCAAGGCGCCCTGGCACGCCGCCGAACGGGTCGCCGAGCGGTACGGCGCCGGGCGGGTCTTCCTCGCCGGGGACTCCGCCCACGAGATGTCCCCGACCGGCGCGTTCGGCTCCAACACCGGCATCCAGGACGCCCACAACCTGGCCTGGAAGCTGGCCGCCGTGCTCTGCGGCTGGGCCGGCCCCGGCCTGCTGGAGACGTACGGGCAGGAGCGCCGCCCGGTCGCCGAGGTCACCGGCGAGCGGGCCTCGGCCCGCTCCGCCGAGCACAGTCACCCCGGCTACGCGGTGGTCCCGGGCGTCGGTCGGCAGGCCGGGGTGCTCGCGGTGGCGCTCGGCTACCGCTACCCGCGGGGCGCGGTGCTCGGCACGGACCGGCACGGACCGGTCGTCCCGGAGGCGTTCGAGTCGGCCGGCGAGCCGGGCAGCCGGGCGCCGCACCAGTGGCTGCTGTGCGCGGGGGTGCGGCTGTCCACGCTGGACCTCTACGAGCAGGCGATGGTGCTGCTCACCGACCCGGAGGGCACGGCCTGGCAGCAGGGCGCCCGGCGGGCGGCCGACCGGCTGGCCGTGCCGCTGGACGCCTACCGGATCGGCGACGGCGCCGAGGACGACCTGGCCCCGGAGCCGGGCACGGACTTCGCCGCCCTGCACGGCATCGGCCCGGGCGGCGCGCTGCTGGTGCGCCCGGACGGCTTCGTCGCCTGGCGCTCGCCGGGCCCGGTGGCCGACCCGGAGGCCGAGGTCGAGGCCGCGCTGCGGGCGGTGCTGGACCTGTAGCGGAACGCGGCAGGGCCCGCCGGACGGGTGTCCGGCGGGCCCTGCCGCGTGTTCGGAGGGATCAGTGGCCGCCCGCGTCGACCACCTCGACGTCGGCGACCTCCCGCTCGATCTCCTCGGCGGGCAGGGCGACCCGGATCGCCCAGAAGTAGATGACCAGCGAGAACACCGAGACGAGCGCCATGTCGTACCACATCGGGATCCGGCCGGTGCCGTCACCGAAGCCGCCCTGCCAGGAGATCAGGCCCAGGCCCAGCAGGTAGACCGGCAGCCACTGGGCGGCCTTCCAGTTCAGCCGCGGCGCGTTCGGCAGGCCCTTCTTGATCGCGTACGCCGCGTAGCTGCCGAGCAGGGCGTAGCCGAGCACGATGGCGATGCCCAGACGGGACAGGGTCTGCCAGCCGGCCCAGTAGATGATCAGGCTGGAGACCACGAAGGCGGCCGGGGAGACCACGCCGCCCAGCGGCAGCCGGTAGGAGCGTTCCCGGTCGGGCAGCCGGCGGCGCAGGGCGCCGAAGGCCAGCGGGGCGCCGGCGTACATCAGCACGCTGGCGGAGGTGATGAAGCCGACCAGTTCCTGCCAGCTGGGGAAGGGCAGGAAGCAGATCACGCCGGTCACGAAGGAGATGATCAGGCCGAACCACGGCACGCCGTTCTTGTCCAGCTGCTCGAACTTCTGCGGGGCGTAGCCGTTGCGGCTCAGGCCGTAGGAGATCCGCGAGGTGGAGGTGGTGTAGATCAGGCCGGTGCCGCCGGGGGAGATCACCGCGTCGACCTTCAGCACGTACGACAGCCAGCCGAGGCCGACCAGGGTGGCCAGACCGGCGAAGGGGCCGTCGATGCCGGGGAAGTCGAGCTTCGCCCAGCCGTTGGCGAAGGCGCTGACCGGCAGCGCGCCGATGAAGACGACCTGCAGCAGGGTGTAGATCAGGGTGCCGATGGCGACCGAGCCGAGCACCGCGCGGGGGATGTCGCGCTTGGGGTTGCGGCTCTCGCCGGCGATCTGGATGGCCTGCTCGAAGCCCAGCAGCGCGAAGATGATGCCGCTGGTGCTGATCGCGGCCAGCACGCCCTTGGCGCCGAACGGGGCGAAGCCGTGCGAGGTGAAGTTGGAGCCGTGGAAACTGGTGATCGCCAGCAGGAAGATCGTGAGCAGAGGAACGAAGATCTTCAGCCAGGTGGCGATGCTGTTGGTCCGGGCGAGGATCTTCACGCCGAGGAAATTGACCGCGACGAATACCGCCATCAGCACGGTCGCGACGACGAACCCACTGGTGGTCAGGGTCTTGTCGGCGTTCAGCAGTCCGCCGGCCCAGGGCGAGTCCTTGGCATAATTGATCATGGCCTCGACCTCGATCGGTGCCACGGTGGCCGCCTGGAGCCAGGAGAACCAGCCGAAGGACATGCCGGCCAGGCCGCCGAAGGCGTAGTGCGGGTAGCGCGCGGTGCCGCCCGAGACCGGGAAGAGCCCGCCGAGCTCGGCGTGCACGAGCGCGAGCAGCACGATCGCGACGGCGCCGATGCCCCAGGAGATGACGGCCGCCGGTCCGGCGGCGGTGACGGCGCTCTTCGCGCCGAAGAGCCAGCCGGAGCCGATGATCGAGCCGACCGAGGCCCACATGAGGCCGACGAGTCCGACGTGGCGCTTGAGCGACCGGTGGGCGGTCCCGGTGGTGCCGGAGCTCTGGCCGGGCGGCGAGATCTGGTTGAGGGAAGCCATGGAGGATCTCTCTGTGTGTGGGGGCTCCGGGGTGGGCGGAGCGCGGAGAGTTGCCACACAGTAGGGCTATTCATAGACCTCTGCACAGATTTCATTGCTGAATGTTTACTTTCTTTGCCAGATATCCGTGCAGGTAGGGGGCCTTCTGTTCATGGGCGTGTTACGTGACTCGTCGGTAGGTTCACCATTTGAGCGTGAATTGAGCTTCGCTATCCGGTCAGGCATTATGGATCGCCCACGTGTTGATAGGGATGACGTATCCCGCATAGCCATGCCGTGGGCCGCCCGTCGTAGGCTGGTCCCGTGCGTTTCGTGATCCTCCCGCCGCCGGTCCGCTAGCGGGCGGCCTCCTCACCTGACCCGGCCGAGCGGGAGAGCCCGTCGGCGCCGGGGCGATGACTGCCGCCCGCGTACCCCGCGGACCAGAACCGGCGAACATCGTGGAGCACCGACGCATGACCTCCTGCACCGCCGTGCCCTTCCGGCACGGCCTGTTGTCCATTTCCGCCGCCGCCGTCGCCTGGGGGGTGGGCGGAGCCGTGGCCGCGCTCCTGATGCGCACCAGCGGGCTCGGCCCGGTGGCCGTCTCCTGCTGGCGCTTCGGCGTCGCGGCGCTCTGCGTGGCGCTGCTGCCCTCGGGCCGGGAGCGCGGCACCCGGCGCGGCGCCGCCGTGCTCACCGGCCTCGGGCTGGCCGTCAGCCAGTGCGCCTACTTCGGCTCCGTGCACTACGCGGGCCTGGGGCTGGGCACCCTGATCACCATCGGCGCCGGGCCGGTGCTCACCAGCCTCGGCGGGCACCTGCTGCTCGGCGAGCGCCTCACCCGGCGGGCGGTGGCCGCCGTGTCGCTCGCCCTCGGCGGGCTGGCCCTGCTGGTGGCGGCGCCGGCCGCCGGGCCGCGCCCGGCGCTGGGCGTCGCCCTGGCGCTGCTCGCGGGGACCGGCCAGAGCGCGCTGACCCTGTGGGCCCGGGGCGGCGGCTCGGCCCGGGCCGGCACCGGCGCCTTCGCGACCGGGCTGCTCTGCCTGTTGCCCCTCGCGGTGCTGCAGGGCGTGCTGCCGAGCACCGGGCGGCCGGTGCTGACCGGGGGAGCGCTGCTCTTCCTCGGGACGGTGCCGACCCTGCTCGCCTACCGGTGGTACTTCAGCGGGCTGACCGCCGTGCCGGGCACCACCGCCTCGGTGCTGGTGCTGCTGGAGCCGGCCACGGCGGCGGTGATCGGCGTGCTGTTCCTCGGCGAGCCGTTCACGGCCGGGCTGGTGGCCGGTTCGGTGCTGCTGCTGGCCGCGATCGCCGCCCTGGCCCGGTCGTCGTACCGGTCGTAGCCCGCGGGGTGCGGCGGGTTGCACCCGGGCGGGCGAGCTGTGGTCGCCGGGTGCACGCCGCCGTGCTGTCGTGGGCCGCATGAAGAGCTCACGCGCGGCCCGGGTGGCCGTCACGACCGCGATCGCCGTCCTCCTCGTCGCCGGTGCCGCGGCCCCCGCCCCGGCGGCGGGGGCCGTGCGGCGCGACGTCACCGCCGCGACCTGCCGGGCCGCGGGCGGGCACGTCGAGGGCAGCGGCTACTGCGTGGACGCCGGTGGTGAGGACGCCTGGGGCGCGGAGATCGACGGCCAGGCGGTCAATCCGAACCCGCGCCCCGGGTTCGAGTGATCCACCCGGCTCACGGCACCGGCCGGAGCGTCACCGGCGCCGGGGTCAGCGTCCGCAGCACCAGGTCGATCCGGACCTTGGCCGCGCCGGCCCGCTGGATGGCGGCGGCCACCGCCCGTAGCTCCTCCGGGCCGGTGCAGGCGAGGCGCAGCTCCAGATCGGCGTCCCCGGCGAGCGTCAGGCCGCTCTGCACGGCCGGGAACTCCGCGGCCAGCCGGTCGAAGTCGAGCGGGACCGGCCCGTGGCTGATCCGGGCGATCGCGTGCAGTGCCCGGGCCTGCTCGGTACGTCCCGGAGCGGGGCCGAACCCGCCCGGGACGAGCTGTAGCGGGGCCGTCACCGGTGCTGGAGGTGGGCGGTCGGGGTCGGGGTCGGGGCCGCGCCCGGGGCGGCGCCGGGCGTGACGGCGGTGGCGACCGGCGGGGCGACCAGGCCCGGGTCGAGCACCAGGGTGTCGACGCCGAGCGGGCGGGTGAGGGTGCGCAGGGCGGCCTCGCCGAGTTCGGTGTAGGCCTGCTCGGGCCCCAGCAGGGCGGCGAGCGCCTCGGGGCTGGAGAATCCGACCGCGCAGCGGCTGCCGTTGCGCATGCGGAAGAGGCGGAGGGCGGCGGTGCTTCCGGTGCCGGTGGTGGTGACCGGAACGTGCCAGACGACGCAGGCCATGCGGATGCTCCCGAGTGGGGTGGTGGTGGCTGCCGGAACTGCTTGCCTCGACGCTAGGTCCGGTCCCGCGGGACGTCGCCGGTCCTGACGCAGCGTTGACCGAATGAGGTGGTGCGTTGACGCACTCCTGACACCCGGCTCACCCGATTGGACTGCACCAGTCCCGCGCCGGCCCGAATTCGGCCGGAACGGGGCCGTACATCCGCCCCAACCCCGCCCGTCCCGTACGGCCCGGGAGCGCTCCGCTTGCCATCCGGCGCGCTCCGGACCACGGTGGATCCGGCCGCCGGTGCCCGCCGCGCGGGCCCCCGGATCCGACCGGCGCACGCTCCGGGGCGGGGGGAGGTGGAGCGAGGGGCCCGGGACGAGATATCTTGACGTCAAGACGTTGGAGACGTGAAGCGGAGTACCGATGACTGACTCGACCATCATCTATACGCACACCGACGAGGCTCCGGCCCTGGCGACCTACTCGTTCCTGCCGGTGGTCCAGGCGTACGCCTCGACGGCGGGTGTGCGGGTGGAGACCCGTGACATCTCCCTGGCCGGGCGGATCATCGCCAGCTTCCCGGAGCGTCTGACCGAGGCCCAGCGCATCGGTGACGCCCTGGCCGAGCTCGGCGAGCTCGCCAAGACCCCGAGCGCCAACATCATCAAGCTGCCGAACATCTCGGCCTCGGTGCCGCAGCTGAAGGCCGCCATCGCCGAGCTGCAGGCCCAGGGCTACGCCCTGCCGGACTACCCGGACGACCCGCAGAGCGACGAGGACAAGGACGTCCGCGTCCGCTACGACAAGGTCAAGGGCAGCGCCGTCAACCCGGTCCTGCGCGAGGGCAACTCGGACCGCCGCGCCCCGCAGTCGGTCAAGAACTACGCCAAGACCCACCCGCACCGCATGGGTGCCTGGAGCGCCGACTCCAAGACCAACGTCGCCACCATGGGCGAGAACGACTTCCGCTCCACCGAGAAGTCCGCCGTGATCGCCGCCGACGGCGCCCTGCGCATCGAGCTGCTCGGCCAGGACGGCACCACCACCGTCCTGCGCGAGAAGGTCCCGGTGCTGGCCGGCGAGGTCGTCGACGCCTCGGTGATGCGCGCCGCCGCCCTGAACGACTTCCTGGCCGCCCAGGTCGCCCGGGCCAAGGCCGAGGGCGTGCTGTTCTCGGTGCACCTCAAGGCCACCATGATGAAGGTCTCCGACCCGATCATCTTCGGCCACGTGGTCCGCGCCTTCTTCCCGAAGACCTTCGCGGCGTACGGCCAGGCGCTGGCCGCCGCCGGTCTGAACCCGAACAACGGCCTCGGCGGCATCCTGGCCGGCCTGGACGCGCTGGAGAACGGCGCCGAGATCAAGGCCTCCTTCGAGGCCGAGCTGGCCGAGGGCCCCGCCCTGGCCATGGTCGACTCGGACAAGGGCATCACCAACCTGCACGTGCCGAGCGACGTCATCGTCGACGCCTCGATGCCGGCCATGATCCGCACCTCCGGCCACATGTGGGGCCCGGACGGCCAGGAGGCCGACACCCTCGCCGTGCTGCCGGACAGCAGCTACTCCGGCGTGTACCAGGCCGTCCTCGACGACTGCCGCGCCCACGGCGCCCTGGACCCGGCCACCATCGGCTCCGTCCCGAACGTCGGTCTGATGGCCCAGAAGGCCGAGGAGTACGGCTCCCACGACAAGACCTTCGAGATCGACGCCGCCGGCACCGTCCGCCTGGTCGACGCCGAGGGCAACGTGGTGCTGGAGCAGGCCGTCCAGCCCGGCGACATCTTCCGCGCCTGCCAGACCAAGGACCTGCCGATCCAGGACTGGGTCAAGCTGGCCGTCACCCGCGCCCGCGCCACCGGCGACCCGGCCGTGTTCTGGCTGGACGCCGAGCGCGCCCACGACGCCGTGCTGATCGAGAAGGTCAAGGCCTACCTCCCGCAGCACGACACCACCGGTCTGCAGATCGAGATCATGTCCCCGGTCGAGGCCACCACGTTCTCGCTGGAGCGCATCCGCCGCGGCGAGAACACCATCTCGGTCACCGGCAACGTGCTGCGCGACTACCTGACCGACCTGTTCCCGATCCTGGAGCTGGGCACCAGCGCCAAGATGCTGTCGGTCGTCCCGCTGATGGCGGGCGGCGGCCTGTTCGAGACCGGCGCCGGCGGCTCCGCCCCGAAGCACGTCCAGCAGCTGGTCAAGGAGAACTACCTGCGCTGGGACAGCCTGGGCGAGTTCTTCGCGCTGGCCGCCAGCTTCGAGCACCTGGCCTCCACCACGGACAACGCCCGCGCCCAGGTGCTGGCCGACACCCTGGACCGCGCCACCGGCACCTTCCTCAACGAGGACAAGTCGCCGAGCCGCCGCCTCGGCGGCATCGACAACCGCGGCAGCCACTTCTACCTGGCCATGTACTGGGCCCAGGAGCTGGCCAAGCAGACCGCCGACGCCGAGCTGGCCCAGGCCTTCGACGGCCTGGCCAAGGCGCTGACCGAGCAGGAGAAGGCCATCGTGGACGAGCTGATCGCCGTCCAGGGCTCGGCCGTCGACCTCGGTGGCTACTACCAGCCGGACCCGGCCAAGGCCGCGGCCGTGATGCGCCCGTCGAAGACCTTCAACGAGGCCATCGCCAACCTCGGCTGACGCCGATCGGTTCGATGCACCGGGAGGCCCCCGGGTCCGCTCGCCGCGGACCCGGGGGCCTCTCCGCGTGCGCCGTCAGGCCAGTCCGAGCAGCACGCCGGTGCCGGTGAGCAGCAGCAGGGCGGCGCCGTTGGCGCGCGGCAGCGCGAGCGCCGTGCCGACCGCCTCGCGCAGCAGCTGGTACGGGCCGTGGGCGAGCGGTCCGTCCGCGCCGAGCAGCCGGGCCGGGGCGCCGGCCCGGCGGGCGGCGAGGGCGGAGCGGACGGTGTGGAAGCCGCTGGTGACCACGGTGCAGCGGTAGCCGGGGTGCTCCGCGGCCATCAGGGCGGCGCTGAACCGCAGGTTCTCCGCGGTGTTCACGGCCCGCTCCTCGCGCCGGATCCGCTCGGCCGGGACGCCGCGGGCGAGCAGGTAGCGGGCCATCGCGCCGGCCTCGGTGCACTCCTCGTGCGGGCCCTTGCCGCCGGTCACCAGCAGCAGCGGCGCGTGCCCGGCGGCCTCCTCGGCGGCGAAACGTTCCAGCGCGGCGTCCAGCCGGGCCCTGAGGGTGGGAGCGGGCTCGCAGCCGTCCAGCGCGGCGCCCAGCACCACCAGGTAGTCGGCCCCGGCGGGCACCGGCCGACGGCGCTGGAACAGCGCCCAGCCGAGGAAGCCGAGCAGCCAGAGCAGGGCGTACCCGCCGAGCAGCACGGCGGGGAGGAACAGGGCGTGCATACCCCTCGAACGCCCCCGGCCGGACCACCGTTCCGGAACATGACGGAGCCCACGTCCGCCGGGGAGGACGTGGGCTCCGGGGTGCCGCGGGGCCGGGCTCAGCCGGCGTCGGCCACCGGGGCGGCGGGGGCGGCGGCGGGTGCTGCGGCGGCCGGGCGAGGGCCCTTCTTGTGCAGCGAGGCCAGGTAGGCGTTGTACGCCTCCAGCTCGGCGTCGCCGCTGCGCTCCTCGGCGCGGTCCCGGCGGCGGGCCTGCCGCTGCTCGGAGCCCATCCACTGGTAGACCAGCGCGATCAGCACGATCGCGGTCGGGATCTCGCCGAACGCCCAGGTGATGCCGCCGGCCAGCTTCTGGTCCTCCAGCAGGTCCGTCCCGGGCGGCGAGCCCTGGACGGTGAAGGTGGTCACCAGCGGGTGGCCGGCCATCATCACCGCCACGCCGAAGAAGGCGTGGAAGGGCATTCCCATGAACAGCTCGATGATCCGCATCACATGGCCGGGGCGGTGCGGGCCCGGGTCCACGCCCATGATCGGCCAGAAGAAGGTCAGACCGGTCATGAGGAAGTGGACCATCATGAAGATGTGCCCGAGGCGGTACTGCATCAGGAAGTCGAACGCCGGGGTGAAGTAGACCCCGTACAGGCTCGCGATGAACATCGGGATGGTGAACGCCGGGTGCGAGATCACCCGCACGAACCGGCTGTGCAGCAGCGCCACCAGCAGCTCGCGCGGACCGCGCGGCCGGCCCTTGCCCGCCGGGCGCAGGGCGCGCAGCGCCAGCGTGATCGGGGCGCCGAGCAGCAGCAGGATCGGCGTCAGCATGGACAGCACCATGTGCTGGATCATGTGCGCGCTGAACAGCACCATGCCGTAGTCGTTCAGCCCGCTGCAGGTGACCAGCAGCAGGCTGGCGACGCCCGCGACCCAGCCGACGACCCGGCCGATCGGCCAGCGGTCCCCGCGCCGGTACAGCCGGACCACGCCGACCAGGTACAGCGCCAGCGCGACCAGGCCGCCGAGCAGGAACACCCAGTCCGGGGACCAGGTCCACACGTTGGAGAGGCTGAACGGCCCCAGCGGGGCCATCCCGCCGTGGTGGTGCATTCCTGACATTCCGTCGCCCATCGGCGGGTCCCGCTTTCCGTCCTCGTGGTCCCTGGTGGGGGTCCGGTTCGCCCGTTTTGCTTGGCATACAGCCTAGGTGGGCCTTACCCCGGCCGTAGCGGCGCCCCCTCCGTACGGGTGGCTCCGGGTGGGCGGCACGCTGACTAGACTGACCGGCCGGTCGGCAGGGAGGAACCAGCCATGGCAGCGCCACAGCGGCCCGGGGCACGGACCGCGGTCGCGCTCACCGGGGCGACCGGCTTCATCGGCTCCGCCGTACGGGCGGACCTCGCGGCCCGCGGCGTCCCGGTGCGGGCGCTGGTGCGCGGGGAGCCCGTCGCGGACGGGCACACCGGCTGGGTGCCCGGCGACCTCGCCGACCGGGCCGCGCTGGACCGGCTGTGCGCGGGCGCCGGGGTGCTGCTGCACCTCGCCTCCCGGGTCGGCGGCGGCGCCGAGGAGTGCGCGGCCGTCAACGACCGGGGTACGGCGGCGGTGATGGCGGCGGCCACCCGGGCCGGGATCGGGCGGATCGTCCACCTGTCGACCACGGCGGTGTACGGCGAGGGCCCGCACCCGGGCATCGGCGTCGACGAGGTGCCCGCCGCACCGCTGTCCGAGGCCAGCCGGACCCGGCTGCTGGGCGAGGGCCACGCCCTGGCGGCCGGTGCCGTGGTGCTGCGCTCCGCGCTGGTCACCGGGACCGGCGACCGCTGGGTGGTGCCCGCCCTGGTCGAGCTGGCCCGCAGGGTCCCGGGCCGGTGGGCGGGCGGCGACTCCCGGCTCTCCCTGGTGGACCGCACCGACCTGGCCCGGCTGATCACCGCGCTGGCGCTGGACGCCCCGCCCCCGGCGCCGGGCATCCACCACGCCGCCCACCCGGCGCCGGTCCGCACCGCCGAACTGCTGGCCGCCCTCGCCGGGCTCGGCCTGCTGCCCGCCCCGGACGGCCCGGCGCTGCCCTGGGCGGAGTGCCGCCGGCTGCTCGCCGCCACGCCGGGCCGGGTCTCCGAGCGGCAGTTCGTCATGATCGCCCGCGACCACTGGTACCGCAGCGACGACGTCTGGCGCCTGGCCGCCTGCCCGCCCGGTCCGGGGCCGCTGGCCCGCCTGGCCGGGGCGGCGGACTGGTACCGGACGGAGCTGGGCCTGGGCCTAGACGAGTAGTTCCGAAGTCGGCTGGGTTTGCCGATTCTGCTCCGGGCATGAAGGGAGGGTGTCCAGCATTCGGGTTGTGACGACCGAAGAGCTGGACACCCTCCTGACGGCACTCTATGTGCAGATCGATGATCACCTGCCCCGAACGCGATGGTTGGGGCG
>NZ_JBVIFM010000021.1:155667-157315 GCF_055571335.1 Kitasatospora sp. NPDC030952 | reverse complement strand
GACCAACTGGTCCGCAGCGTCCCCCCGCACTGCGCCGAACGGATCTCCCAGCTCGCCCTCGAATGCGCCGCCGCCTGGCGCGAGTTCGCCCGCCTGGTCGAGACCACCCAGGCCGCCCCCGGCGCCCTCAGCGCCTGAAAGCAGGCGCGCCGCACGGCCGTTCACCGCCGCACCGGCGAACGGCCGTGCAAATGCGGTCGGTTCAGCAGTCGCACATCCGATTCGACGAAACGAGGACCGGACGGCCCCGCCGGGCGGAAATCCGTCGCGGCGGAAGAATTGCCGGTGACCATCCGCGCACCGGCCACCGCCGCACTCCGGCGCGGCCTTTCCGCATTCCGCGCATCAGCCCCGGCCGGGCCCGCCACCTGCGCCGACAGCCCGCCAGGAGCGGTGGGACGCTCCGCCGTGCCATGAATCCCACGCACTCGGGGGCGCATTCCCTCACGTATTCCGGATGGTCCGGACCAGCCCTTCACCCGTTCCGTCCCGGGTGATTTCCATGCTTGCGGGAGGCCCGGACGGAAGGCAGAGTGGTCCGGGTCCGGGAGGCCAGAACCCGGTGCACGAGCGGCGATCCGGCCCCGGATTCCCCGCGGCCCGGCAGAGCGCGATCCGGTGGAACGCGATCCGCCGCCGAGCCGTACCGAGCCGCGCCGAGCGCACCGGCGGTCTACCACGTGACCGGCTCGACCCCTCCCTACGCCCTCAGCGCTCGAGGTGGAAACGAAAACGCCATGATTGACGCACTCACCACCACAACCGCCCGTACGACATCCCGCCAGAACCCGCCGGAGCAGCCGGCCGCCGACCCGGTGGACGCCGATCCGGTGGACGCCGATCCGGTGGAAGCGGCCCCGCTCAAAGGGCCCGTGAAGTTCCTGATCGAACGCGAGCTGCGCGCCGGGGACCAGCTGCGCCGCGCCGAGCCCCGACACCACCTCTACTGGAGACGGATGGCCGCCTTCGAGATCCTCCTGCACGGCGGCAGCTGGACCGAGGGCACGGGGGAGACCCTGCTGCTGCAGGTCGCCGACAGCGCGGCACTGCAGCACGTGCTGGCCCAGGACCCTTACGTCCAGCAGGGGTTGATCCTGCGGACCAGGATCCGGGAGCTGGAGAACATCCTGGAGGCGGCCAGGGCGCTGCGCCCCGGCCCGGGCCGGGAGGCCGCCGGCGCCCCGGCCGGAGCCCTCGCCGTCACCGAGCCGCTCAGCGCCCACGAGCGGCGGCTGGCCCGGATGATCCTGGACGGGCTGACGAACCGTCAGATCGCCGCGAGGCTGGGCGTTTCGCCGCGCGCCGTCGAGCAGCACATCACGCGGATCTACCGCAAGCTCGCCATCAGCCGGCGCGCCCAGCTGGCCGTCGCCCTGGAGCGCTCGGCCGAGCCGGTCGGCACCGGCCCGGCCCGGGCCGGGTACCGGGAGGGCGCCTGACCCCTGTGCCCCGGACCCCGCCGGGCCCGGGGCACAGGGGCGCAAAGGCCCCCGGGGGCCCCGGGGGGGGGGGGGGGGGGGGGGGGGGGGGGGGGGGGGGGGGGGGGGGGGGGGGGGGGGGGGGGGGGGGGGGGGGGGGGGGAAGGGGGGGGGAGGGGGGGGGGGGGGGGTGGGACGGGAGGGCGGGGGGGGGGGACGTTCCGGCCTTT
>NZ_JBVIFM010000021.1:0-155657 GCF_055571335.1 Kitasatospora sp. NPDC030952 | reverse complement strand
TCCCCCCCCACACACCCCCCCCCCCCCCCCCCCCCCCCCCCCCCCCTACCCCCCCCCCCCCCCCCCCCCCCCCCCCCCCCCCCCCCCCCCCCGGGCCCGGTCCGGTCAGGTAGGCCAGGTAGGTCAGGTCAGGTCAGGTCAGGCCGGGTCCGGCCCGGTCAGACCAGTTCCGGCACCGCCGCGCCGCTGCGCAGCCCCTGGAGCCGGCTCAGGACCTCGCCCTCGCCGAGGAGTTGGGCCACCCGGAACAGGTCGGGGCTGTTGCGCGAGCCGGTCAGGCAGACCCGCAGCACGTTGGCCACCTCCTTGAGCGAGCCGCGGAAGTCCTGCGGCGCGGCCCGGTAGGAGCGGGAGTCGGTGGCGAAGCCGTAGTCGGTGGCCACCGACCGCAGCCGGTCCAGCCACTGCTCGTCGGGCCCCGCGTGCCGGTACTCGCGCAGCAGCGCGTCGGTGAGGTCGGCGACGCAGTCGGGCCGCAGCGGCGCGAACCGCTCGTCGTCGGCGCGGGTCACCGGGGTGTGCAGCCCCGGGAAGGCGAAGCCGAACTTGGCCCGGAACTCGCTCCAGCACGCCAGGTCCTTGCGTCCACCGCCCGCCCCGGCCAGCTCCAGCGCCCCCAGCGCGAGGACCCGGTTGGCGCGCAACTGCCCGGCCAACTCCGGGTCGTACTCGCAGGCCCAGGACTCCAGCAGCTCCAGGGCCCGTTCGGAGGGCAGCGAGGCGATGTGGTCGCGGCTGACCGAGCGCAGCTTGGCCAGGTCCACCATGGCGCCGGACAGCCCGGCCTCGTCCAGGGCGAGCGCCTGCTGGGCGGCCTTGTCCACCGGCAGGTCGGCCAGCCGGTTGTTGGCCAGCCCCCGCAGGTAGTGCCGTACGGCCGCCGCCGGGTAGCCCGCGGCCATGTAGTACGCGACGCCCGCCTCCGGGTCCTTGCGCTTGCTGAGCTTGCGGCGGCTGGAGCCCTCCACCTTCATCAGCGGCGCGATGTGCGCGTACCGCGGCGGCTTGAAGCCCAGTGCCTTGTGGAGCTGGTGGTGCAGCGGCAGCGAGGAGATCCACTCCTCGCCGCGCACCACCAGCGTCACCCGCATCAGGTGGTCGTCGACGACGTGCGCGAAGTGGTAGGTCGGCAGACTGCGGCCCTGCTGGGGCGACTTGAGGATGACGACGTCGTTGCCGTTGTCCAGCATGGTCAGCGAGCCGCGCAGCCGGTCCTGGAAGCGCACCCGCCCGGGGATCCCCACCGGGCAGCGGAAGCGCACCGTGAACGGCTCGCCGGCCCGGATCCGCCGGTCCGCCTCCTCGACGCCCAGCCCGCGGCAGCGCGCCCACTTGC
The DNA here is from genome assembly GCF_055571335.1 of Kitasatospora sp. NPDC030952. NCBI lineage: Bacteria > Bacillati > Actinomycetota > Actinomycetes > Kitasatosporales > Streptomycetaceae > Kitasatospora > Kitasatospora sp. NPDC030952. The sequence goes on along the minus strand of NZ_JBVIFM010000021.1, from coordinate 154,321 downwards.
CGTAGTAGCCCAGCGGGGAGCGCGACTGCTGCTGCCCGGCGGTGTTGGCGGCCAGCTCCTCGGATGAGCAGAAGCACGGGTACGCCTGGCCCCGGCGCACCAACTCCCTCACGTAGCTGAGGTACACGTCCTCCCGCTCGGACTGCCGGTAGGGCCCCCAGGCCCCGCTGCCCTCCAGCTCGTCGGGCACCAGGTCGAAGTAGCGGAACGCCTCGGCGAAGGCCTCCGCCGCCCCGGCGACCTCACGGCCGGTGTCGGTGTCCTCCACCCGCACCAGGTACGTCCCGAAGGTCTGTCGGGCCAACTCCTTGGACAGCAGGGCCACATAGAGCCCACCGAGGTGGAGCGAGCCGGTCGGGCTGGGGGCGAAGCGGGTCACCTCGGCCCCCGGCGCAAGGTCACGTTCGGGGTAGCGCTCCTCCCATTCCTGCACCTCCGGCAGGCCCGAGGGGAACCACGAGTCTGCGAGCGCACGGTCCAGCATTGCGGGGTCCTTCCGTAGCCGAGTTGTGTCCGCGGTCGGGCGCGGCGTCGGCAGCGAGCTGCTCCGACTGCCTTCGCTCTCGAAGCTAGGACAGCTTCCGGCGCCGGGAGCCGGCCCGGCCGCCCGGCGGTGCGGGATCCCGAACAGCCGACCCGTCCCGGTGCGCTTCGGCGGGCCCGGCTGGGACAGGCTGATCCACGAAGCCCGGCACCGGTCCGCAGGAACCCGCGGCGGCCGGGCCTGCACCGAACCAAGGAGGTCGCGTGTTCCGCGCGTTACTGCTCGGCCTGGGGGCGCTGTCCATCGGCACGGACGCCTACCTGACGGCCGGCCTGCTGCCCGACATCTCCCACGACCTGAACGGGTCGATGGCGCAGACCGGCCAGCTCGTCACGGCCTTCACCCTCTGCTACGCGCTGCTGGCGCCGCTGCTGGGAGCCGCCCTGGGCCGCTGGAACGTGCGCACCGTCCTGCTGGCGGCCCTGAGCGTCTTCACCCTCGCCAACGCGGCCAGCGCCCTGGCCCCCTCCCCGCTCGTGCTGCTGGTGCTGCGCGGAGTCGCCGGCACCGGAGCGGGCGTCTTCATGCCGGTGGCCGCCACCGCCGCCTCGGCCCTGGCCGGCCCCGAACGCCGGGCCCGCGCCCTGGCCATCGTGCTCGGCGGCCTCAGCTCCGGCACCGTCCTGGGCGTGCCCGCCGGACTCCTGCTCGCCGGACACCTCGGCTGGCGCGTCGCGTTCTGGCTGGTCACCGCCCTCGGCGCACTCGCCTGGGCGGGCACCGCCCTGTGGCTGCCGCGCGTCGACGGCGCCGCCATGCCCGGACTGCGCGCCCGCGCGGAACAACTGCGCGACGCCCGGGTGGGCCTGGCCGTCGCCGCCACCTTCGGCCAGACCGTGGCCAGCCTGGGCCTGTACACCTACCTGGTGCCGCTGCTGAACGCCCACCACGCCGGCTCGCCCACCCTGGGCCTGTGGCTGTGGGGCCTGGGCGGCGTCATCGGCAGCATCGGCATCGGCCCGCTGCTCGACCGCCTCGGGCGCCCCGGCCGGGTCGCCGCGATCCTGCTGGTCGTCCTCGCCCTGACCCTGCTGGCCCTGGCCGCGGCGCCCGGCGCCACCGCCCTGCCGCTGCTGTTCGTCTGGGGCGCGGCCGGCTGGGCCTTCGTGGTGCCCCAGCAGCACCGGCTGCTGGACCTCGGCCCCACCGCCGGGGCCGGCGCCCTGGCCCTCAACAGCTCCGCCACCTACCTCGGCGGCGCCGTGGGCGCGGCCGCCGGCGGAGCCGTCCTGGCCGCCGGCACCGACGTCCGCCTGCTCCCGGTCCTGGCAGCCGCCGGCGCACTGGGCTCCCTCCTCCTCCACACGGCCGCGCTACGGCTGCGCCCCGCCGGCCCGGAGGCCGTCCACCCCATTCAGTCCATCTCCCGGAGGCCGCGGTGAAGTTCGGCGTCAACGTCCCCAACTACGGTGAATCGGCCACCCCCCAGGGGATGAGCCGGTGGGCGGCCCGGCTGGAGGAACTCGGCTACCACCAGCTGATGGTCTCCGACCACGTCGCCCTGACCCCCGAGGTCCAGCGGCTGTTCGCCGCCCCCTTCTACGACCCGTTCACCGTGCTGGCCTGGCTGGCCGGCACCACCACCCGCATCGGCCTGGGCACCACGGTGGCGATCCTGCCCTACCGCCACCCCCTCCTGGTCGCCCGCACCGTCGCCAACATCGACCAGCTCAGCGGCGGCCGCTTCACCTTCGGCGTCGCCGCCGGCTGGGCACCGGGGGAGTTCGCCGCCCTCGGCGTCCCGTACAACCAGCGCGGCGCCCGCAGCGACGAGTACCTCGCCGCCATCAAGGCCTGCTGGGCGGGGGAGCGGGCCTCCTTCCAGGGCCGCTACGTCTCCTTCAGCGACCTGAGCACCGGCCCGCTGCCCGTCCAACCCGCCGGCCCGCCGGTGTGGGTCGGCGGCCACAGCCGCGGGGCACTGCGCCGCGCGGTGCGCTACGGCGACGCCTGGCACCCCACCTCCGTCACCGCCGAATGGCTGGTCAACATCGGCCTGCCGGCCCTGCGCGCCACCGCCAAGGAACTCGACCTGCCGGTGCCCGCCCTGGCCCCGCGGATCAAACTGCGCCTCACCGACCGGCCGCTGGGCCGCGAACGGGTGATGGGCATCGGCACCCCCGAGGAGATCCGCTCCGACCTGACCCTGCTGACGGACCTCGGCGTCGAACACGTCGTCCTCGACCCCACCATGCCCGGCGAGGCCCGCACCCGCCGCCGCGAGGAACAGGACCTCGCCGCCCTGGAGCTCCTCGCCCGCGACGTCGTCGACCTCGCCACCGGCACCGTCAACCCCGCCTGAGCCCGCACCCCGCCGCCGGACCGGGCGGGCAGGCGACCGCGCCCGCCCGCCCGGAACAGCGGCCCCACCACCGGACGTTGTGCCCTGACATGGAATCAGCCCCCGGACGCCTGCGGCACCCCAGCGAACTGGACCTGCGCAAACTCCAGCTCCTCGCCGAACTCGAACAACACGGCACGGTCAGCGCCGTCGCCGCCGCCCTGCACCTGACCCCCTCCGCCATCTCCCAGCAACTCGCCGCCCTCAGCAAGGACTTGGGCGTACGGCTGACCGAACCGGTGGGCCGCAGACTGCGCCTGACCGCCCAGGCCCGACTGGTCCTGCAGCACACCGCCCGCATCTTCGACACCATCGAGACCCTCTACGACGACCTCGCCGCCCAGCGCGACGGCGAGGCCGGCCAGGTCTCGGTGGCCGGCTTCGCCACCACCCTGGCCCCGCTGATCCTGCCCGCCGCCGGCCTGCTCAAGCAGACCCACCCCCGGCTGCGCACCGCACTGGCCGAGGTCGACCCGCCGGACAGCTTCGAGCGCCTCTCCCGCGGCGAGACCGACGTCGCCATCGCGGTGGAGGCCCCCGACGCCCCCGCGCACGACGCCCGCTTCGACAAGGTCCCGCTGATGCGCGAGATCTTCGACGTCGCCCTGCCCACCGGCCACCCCCTCATCGACGCCCCCACCCTGGGCCTGCCCGACCTCGCCGACGAGGCCTGGATCTTCGCCACCGTCGGCATGTGCCAGGAGATCCCGCTGGCCGCCTGCGCGGCCGCCGGCTTCGTCCCCCAGGCCACCCACGCCATCGGCGACTGGGAGGCCACCTTCGCCGCCGTACGGGCGGGCCTGGGCATCAGCCTGGTGCCCCGCCTGGCCCGCCCGGTGGCCCGCGACGGCGTGGTGGTACGGGAGTTCACCGACGCGCCCAGCCGCCGGGTGTTCGCGGCCGTACGCCGCGGCGAACAGCGCGTCCCGCAGATCGCCGCCGTCCTGGACGCCCTGCGCGAGACCGCCGCCGCCGAGGAGTCGAACGCCCTGCGCGCCGCCGACCAGGACGCCTAGCCCTGTCCGGCCCCGGTCGCCGGCCGTTCTTAAGCCCCCACTTCAAGATCATCGGTAGCAGAGTTTGATGGACGCCGCAGGGACGCGGATGTGACGCTCTTACTCACAAGGGCCCGCGACCACGTCCCCGCGGAACCCCTCCCACACGGCAAGTCCGGGAGCAGCCACGCCTGCCCTCCCGCGATCCGCCGTGCCCGGAACGGATCCCCGTCCGGATCCCCACCATGCCGGGGCGTGTGTGAGAAGAGGGAATGTCATGTCGAAGGCCGCATTGATCCGTCTGAGCGTGCTCAGCCTCGTCTGGGGATCCGTCTTCCTCTGGATCAAGGTCGCCGGTGACGGGTTCTCGCCCGTCGAGATGGTCTTCGCCCGGCTCGTCCTGGGCGCCATCGTCGTCCTGGGCATCGGCTTCGCCAAGAAGCAGAGCCTGCCCAGGGGCCGCGACACCTGGGGCCACATCCTGGTCGCCGCCCTGCTCGGCAACGTCCTGCCCTGGCTGCTCTTCGCCTACGGCGAGCAGACCGGATCCAGCAGCATCGCCGGCATCCTCAGCGGCACCGCACCCGTGTGGACCATGACCGCGGCCGTCGCCCTCGGCTCCGAGAAGCGCCTGGGCCTGGGCCGCATCGGCGGCATCGCCCTCGGCGTGCTCGGCGTCGTCCTGGTCTCCGCCCCCTGGAGCCACGACACCCACGTCACCACCGAGAGCCTCATCTGCTGCGTCGTCGGCGCCATCAGCTTCGGCTCCAGCTTCGCCTACGTCGGCCGCTTCCTGGCCCCCCGCAAGATCCCGGTGTTCATGCTCGCCGGCAGCCAGCTGTCCACCGCCGCCGTCCTGAGCGCCATCGCCGCCCCGTTCCTGGGCCTGCCCGCCATCCACGCCACCACCAAGGCCACCATCGCCCTGATCGTCCTCGGCATCGTGTGCACCGGCTTCGCCGTCCTGCTCAACACCATGATCATCACCAAGGACGGCCCCGCCGCCTCCGCCACCGTCGTCTACCTGATGACCGTCGTCTCCGTCATCCTCGGCGGCCTCGTCCTCGGCGAGCCCCTGGGCTGGACCGTCATCGCCGGCACCGCCGCCGTCCTGGGCGCCACCGTCCTGCTGCGCCGCAAGCCCCAGCCGGCCGCCACCCCGGCCGCCACCGCCGCGGCCCCCGCCGCCACGGCCACGCCCGTCCCCGCCGCCGTCCCGGCCGAATAACCGCCCACCCCCACCCGGGCCCGGGGAAGGCCACCACCTTCCCCGGGCCCGACCCATGACCACCCCCGACCCGCCCCGCCAGCACACCCGGAGACCCCTCATGCCGTACATCGCCGAACGCACCTTCCGCGAGGGAACCAGCACCCACCAGGCCTGGACCCAGCACCGCGGCTTCCTGCACGGCCTGGAGACCCGCGGCCTGCTCATCGGCGGCGGCACCTGGGAGGGCGACGGCGGCGAACTCCTCGTCCTCAACGTCTCCGACGAGGTCTCCCTGCACCGCCTGCTGCGCACCGACCCGCTGGCCCGCCACAGCCTGGTCGCCCGCTCCCACGTACGCCAGTGGCACCTGGCCTTCGGCCACCCCGCCCTCACCGGCCGCCCCGAGACCGAGGACAAGAGCGCCGGCCACGGCCCGCTGACCCCCCACGAGAGCCGCATCGCCCAGCTGATGCTCGACGGCCACACCAACCAGGCCATCGCCGAACGCCTGGGCGTCGGCTGCCGCGCCGTCGAGCAGCACATCACCCGCATCTACCGCAAGCTGTCCATCCAGCGCCGCGCCCAACTGGCCAACGCCCTGCACGGCGCCACCGTCCACCGCCTGCCGATCCGCCCCGAACTGCTCACTGCGTGATTCCGTAGTGCCTCCCCAGCGGAGCGTTCCTAGTGTTGCACCGGCCGCCCAGGAAGGGCGCGGACACCTCCCGCGCCAGGGCCCGAGCCCTTCGGACGCATCTCCCACCGCTGAATGAGGTCCCGTCATGTCCCTGCACTCCGCCGCGCGCGTCGGCGTCGTCGTCCCCTCCGGCAACGCCGCGGCCGAGCCCGAGATCGCCCACCTGATGCGCCCCACCGCCAACGTGCACACGGCCCGGTTCCCGCAACTGCCGGGCCAGGGACTGCGCGAGCGTCTCGACACCTACAACGAGATCCTCCCGGAGGTCCTCAGCACCTTCGGCAAGCTCGCCCTCGACGCCGCCGTGGTGGCCTGCAGCGGATCGCACTACCTGCTCGACCCCCAGGGCGACCGCCGCCTGTGCGACCAGCTCGGCGAGAGCGCCGGCTACCCGGTGACCTCCTCCACCCTGGCCACCCTGGACACCTGCGCCGACCTCGGCATCACCGACCTCGTCCTGGTCTCCCCGTACGAGCCGTGGCTGACCGAACTCTCCCGCGGCTACTGGGAGCAGGCCGGCCTCAAGGTCTCCCGGGTGCTGCCGATCCAGGCGGGGGAGCGGTTCTCCCCCTACGACGTCACCACCGAGGACCTGGTGCGCCAGGTCGAGGCCGCCGGCATCGCCGACGACGCCGCCCTGCTGTTCACCGGCACCGGCATGTTCACCTTCGACGCCCTGCACACCCTGGGCACCGGCAACGACCGCGTCCTGCTGACGTCCAACATCTGCTCCGCCCGCTGGGCGTACAAGCACACCGGTGCCCCGGCCGGCGTCACCGAGCAGCCCTGGCAGCTCAACCGCCTCGCGGTCCAGGCCGCGGGCCGCACCGCGTGAGCGTCGCCCGCCGGCCCGTCGTCATCGTCGGAGCCGGCCCGGTCGGCCTCACCACCGCCCTCGTCCTGGCCCGCGCCGGAGTCCCGGTCACCGTCCTGGAACAGGCCCCCGCCCTCTCCACCGCCTCCAAGGCCTCCACCTTCCACCCCGCCACCCTCGACCTCCTCGAGGAACTCGGCGTCGCCGAGGACCTCATCGCGGCCGGCCGCCGGGTGGAGCACATCCAGTGGCGCAGCCTCGACCAGCGGGTCATCCACCAACTGCCCTACGCCCCACTGGCCGGCCACACCCGCCACCCCTACCGCGTCCACGTCGAGCAGTCCCGCCTCACCCCCCTGCTCCTGGACGCCCTGGCCACCCACCCCCACGCCGAGGTCCACTTCGACACCACCGTCCTGGACGTCCGCCCCCACGGCGACGCGGTACGGCTGTGGACCCAGGGCCGCGGCGGCCTGCGCCAACCCCTGGACGCCGACCACCTGGTCGCCGCCGACGGCAGCCGCAGCCTGGTGCGCACCGCCCTCCAACTGCCCTCCGAGGCCAGCCCCTACCCCTCCTACGCCCTGCGGGTGGTCACCGACACCCCGCTGGACGCCCTCATCCCCGGCCTGGCCCCGCTGGCCTACGTCCGCGACCCGGCCCAGTCCTTCAGCATCCTCGGCATGCCCGACCACTGGCGCCTGATCTTCCGGATGCCCCGCACCACCGACCGCGAACACGCCGCCGACCACGCCGCCGTCCGCGACCTCCTGCACCGCGCCCTGCCCGCCGTCGCCGACCGGGTCCGCGTCACCGACGCCCACACCTACCGGCTGGCCCGCTTCGTCCTGCCCGACTACCGCGCCGGCCGGGTGCTGTTCGCCGGCGACGCCGCCCACCTGACCTCCACCGCCGGCGGCATGAACATGAACTGCGGCCTGCACGACGCCGTCGCCTACGGCCGCACCCTCGCCGGCGTCCACGGCGGCTGGCTGCCCGACACCGCCCTGACCACCGTCGCCGCCCAGCGCCGCGCCGCCGTCCTGGACGCCGTCCTGCCCCGCAGCGAGGCCCGCACCGCCGGCCTCGACGACACCACCGCCCTGCAGCGCGCCCTGGACGACATCGGCCGCACCGCCGCCGACCCCGAGCGCACCACCGAGTACCTGATCAAGGCGTCCCTGCTCGACTGCGCCCCCCGTCCGCAGCCGATCCACTGACCCGCCCGCGCCACCCCCACCCCTCCCCGCCGTCCCCGTGACCCCAGGAGATGAGACACGTGCGCATCTGGTTCCACAAACACACCGTCGAGGGGCGCCTGCCGCTCCTGGACACCTGGTACCGCGAGCACCTCGACGCCATCAAGGGCCCCGACACCGAGATCGACATCAAGACCCTGCCCGCCCAGACCTACCCCTCCAACACCCCCTTCGGCCTGGTCGGCCACCACGCCGCCCAGGTGCTCTTCAGCGAGCACTTCGCCCACAGCGCCGTGGCCGCCGAACGCGCCGGCTACGACGCCTGGGTGGTCGCCGCCGGCCAAGACCCGGGCCTGCGCGACGCCCGCCACCTGGCCGCCATCCCCACCCTCGGCTACGGCGAGACCGCCTTCCACCTCTCCGCGATGTCCGGCTACCGCTTCGGCCTGCTCGGCTTCATGCCGCCGCTGCAGGAGCCGATCCGCGCCAACATCACCCGCTACGGCCTGGACTCCTCCCTCGCGAGCTACGAGGTGGTCCCCGGCGGCTGGGACGGCGTCCACCGCGCCCTGGAGGGCGACGACGACCTGTTCCTCACCACCTACACCGAGGCCGCCGAACGCGCCGCCAAGGCCGGCGCCGAGGTGATCATCCCGGCCGAGGGCATCCCCAACGAGATCCTCTGGAACCGCGGCATCCGCGAACTGCACGGCCTGCCCGTCGTCGACCCGGCCGGCCTGGCCGTCAAGTTCGCCGAACTGTCCGTCACCCTCCAGCGCCTGGGCATCTTCAACCGCTCCCGGGCCGGCTACTGGTTCCACCGGCCCGACCCGGAGATCACCCGCCACCTGGAGAAGGTCTTCCTCGGCTCCACCCTCTGAGACCCGCCCGCACCCCGTCCCCCCGTCCCCCGTCCCCACCCCCGTCCTCACCCCGTTCCACCGGGCCCCGACCCCACCGAGGCCCCGCCCACCATCCAGCCCCACCATCCAGCCCCGTCAAGGACCAGCCCCGCTAAGGAGCACCGACCCGCCATGAGCAACCACCAGTCGATCCTCGGCCCCTCCCCGTTCAGCACCCCGGCCGGCGCCCCGCTGCACCGCCCCCGCCGACTGCGCCGCACCCCCCACCTGCGCCGCCTCACCGCCGAGACCCAGGTCAACGCCAGCAACCTGATCCAGCCGCTCTTCCTGCGCGAGGGCCTCACCGAGCCGCGCGAGATCCCCTCCATGCCCGGCGTCTTCCAGCACACCCGCGACTCCCTGCGCAAGGCCGCCAACGACGCCGTGCGCGCCGGCGTCGGCGGCGTGATGCTCTTCGGCATCCCCGAGCACAAGGACCCCCAGGGCACCGGCGCCCTCGACCCCGAGGGCATCCTGCAGATCGCCCTGCGCGACGTCACCGCCGAGGTCGGCGACGCCACCGTCGTCATCGGCGACATCAACCTCGACGAGTACACCACCCACGGCCACACCGGCGTCCTGGGCCCGGACGGCGACGTCGACAACGACGCCAGCGTCCAGCTCTACGCCCAGGCGGCCGTCGTCCAGGCCGACGCCGGCGCCCAGATCGTCGCCCCCAGCGGCATGATGGACGGCCAGGTCCGCCACATCCGCGCCGCCCTGGACGCCGCCGGCCACGGCAACGTCGCCATCCTCGGCTACTCCGCCAAGTACGCCTCCCACTTCTACGGCCCCTTCCGCGACGCCGTCGAGTCCAGCCTGGAAGGCAACCGGCGCAGCTACCAGCAGCACCCCGGCAACATCCGCGAGTCCCTGCGCGAGGTCGCCCTCGACCTCGCCGAGGGCGCCGACATGGTGATGGTCAAGCCCGCCATGGCCTACCTGGACATCGTCCGCATGATCGCCGACCGCGTCGACGTCCCGGTCTCCGCCTACCAGGTCTCCGGCGAGTACTCCATGATCGAGGCCGCCGCCGCCAACGGCTGGCTCGACCGCGACGCGTCCGTCCTGGAGAGCCTGCTGTCCATCCACCGGGCCGGCGCCGACCAGATCATCACCTACTGGGCCACCGAGTTCGCCCCGCGCCTGGGCGCCTGAGCCCCCGCACCGAGACGACACCCGTCGGCCGCGCCACGGCCGGCCGACGGGCCGTCACCGCCCCCGGCCGGGCCCCGCCCCGGCCGGGCCCCGTCGGACTACTGAGGTGTGAAATACCGTGCAACGACCGACTCCCGAGAGCAGCACCCTCGTCGCGGTGGGGCTCAGCCACGCCACCGCCCCCCTGGAACTCCTCGAACAGCTCTACGAGACCCCCAACCCCCTCGACGACCTCGTCAGCGAGATCAACACCCAGGGCCTGGGCAACGCCGTCGTCCTGTCCACCTGCAACCGGCTCGAGGTCTACCTCGAAACCACACCCGGAGACGACCCCGCCCCCGCCCTCAGCGACCTGATCGCCCGCCACACCGGCGTCGACGCCGAGGACATCGCCCCCTACCAGTACGTGCGCACCGCCGACGACGCCCTGCGCCACCTCTTCCAGGTCGCCTCCGGTCTCGACTCCGTCGTCCTGGGCGAGGACCAGATCCTCGGCCAGATCAAGGAGGCCCTCGACCGCTCCCAGCGCGCCGGCGCCACCAGCGCCGGCCTCAACAAGGCCGTCCAGGCCGCCCTGCGCACCGGCAAGCGCGCCCGCAACGAGACCGGCCTCAACGAGGCCGGCCGCTCCCTGGCCACCGCCGGCCTGGCCTTCTTCGAACGCACCGTCGGCTCCCTCGACGGCAAGACCGCCCTGGTCATCGGCGCCGGCTCCTTCGGCGGCGTCGTCCTGGCCGCCCTGCGCCGCTCCGGCCTGACCACCATCCACATGGCCAACCGCACCCCGGAGAAGGCCCAGCGCCTGGCCGAGACCGCCGACGGCCAGGGCTACCCGCTCGAGGAGATCCCCCGGCTGCTCGCCGAGGTCGACGTCGTCGTCAGCTGCACCGCCGCCACCGAACCCCTGGTCACCCACGACCAGGTCGCCCAGGCGATGGCCCGGCGCGCCGGACGCGAGCTCTACCTGCTCGACCTCGCCCTGCCCCGCAACATCGACCCGAAGGCCGGCGAGGTGCCCGGCACCGTCCTGGTCGACCTCCAGCGCATCGCCCGCGACGGCGGCGACGACGAACTGTCCGTCTCCAGCGTCCAGGAGGCCCACCGCATCGTCGACGCCGAGGTCGACACCTTCAAGGCCGCCCAGCGCGCCGCCCGCGCCACCCCCATCCTCGCCGCCCTGCGCACCAGCGCCGCCGAGGCCACCACCGCCGAACTCGACCGCCTGGCCCGCCGCCTGGAGGCCCTCGACGACGGCGCCCGCGACGCCGTCGCCCAGAGCATCCGCCGCATCGTCGACAAGATGCTCCACCAACCCACCGTCCGCGCCCGCGAACTGGCCGCCGCCCCCGACGGCGACGTCTACGTCGAGGCCCTGCACGCCCTGTTCACCCCCGAAACCCGCGCCCCCGCCGGCGCCCAGGAGGCTCTCGTATGAGCGCGATATCAGCGCTGTGGAACGCCGACTCGATCGCCGTCATCGGCGCCACCGAACGCAAGGGCGCCCTGGGCCGCAAGCCCATGGACTACCTCCTGCGCTACGGCTACAAGGGCCGCATCCTGCCCATCAACCCCCGCGGCGGCGAGATCCTCGGCGTGCCCGCCTACCCCAGCCTGCGCGAGGTGCCCGGCCCGGTCGACCTGGCCCTGATCATGGTCTCCGCCGACCGCGTCGCCGGCGCCGTCGACGACTGCGTGGCCGCCGGAGTCCCGCTGGCCGTCATCGCCTCCTCCGGCTTCGCCGAGACCGGACCCGAGGGCGCCGCCCTCCAGGAGCGGATCGTCGCCACCGCCCGCGCCGGCGGACTGCGCCTGATCGGCCCCAACTGCATCGGCGCCGTCAGCTACAACACCCGCGTCCTGGCCACCTTCAGCCCGCTCTTCGGCGCCGACGACGTCCCCTTCGAGCCCGGCACCCTCGGCTTCGTCAGCCAGAGCGGCGCCCTGGGCTTCGGCGCCGCCAGCCTCGCCCTCCAGCGCGGACTGCGCCCCGGCTGGGTGGTCAGCACCGGCAACGACGCCGACGTCACCGCCCTGGAGGTGCTGCGCGAACTCGCCGACGAACCCCAGTGCACCGGCCTGGTCGGCTACCTCGAGGACATCCCCGACATCGCCACCCTGAAGGCCCTCAGCGCCTCCGGCAAGCCCGTCGCCCTCCTCAAGTCCGGCCGCACCGAGGCCGGCAGCCGCGCCGCCGCCTCCCACACCGGCGCCCTGTCCACCGACGACCGCGTCCTGGACGCCGCCCTCAAGCAGCTCGGCATCGCCCGCGTCGACGACATCGACGAACTCCTCGACACCGCCCAGGCCTTCGAGTTCCCGCTGCGCCCCAAGGGCCCCAAGGTCGCGGTGGTCACCACCTCCGGCGGCTCGGGCATCCTGGCCGCCGACGCCATCGACGCCGGCCTGGAGCTCAGCCGCCTCTCCCCGGAGAGCACCGCCGCGCTGGCCGAGATCGTCCCGGCCTTCGGCTCGGTGGACAACCCGGTCGACATCACCGCCACCGTGCTCAGCGACCCGACGCTGTTCGACCGCTCGCTGGACGTGCTGATCGCCGACGACGAGGTCGACATCATCCTCGCCTGCTTCTGCGTCATGGCCGGCCCCGACGTCGAGAAGGCCGTCACCGCGCTGTCCAAGGCCGCCCGCAAGGGCGGCAAGCCGGTGTTCGTGGCCCGCACCGCCGCCGACTTCCTGGCCCCCGACGCCGCCGAGCAGATGCGCGCCGCCCAGCTGCCCGACTTCCCGACCCCGGCCCGGGCGCTGCGCGCGGCCGCCAACCTGTGGCAGGTCAGCCGCCCGCGGGCGCAGGCCCAGGAGAGCGCCGCGGCCACCCCGGCCCCGGCCGAGGGCGCCAGCGAGCCGCAGCTCAAGCAGCTGCTCGCCCAGGCCGGCATCGCGGTGCCGCGCGGACGCACCGTCACCACCGCCGAGGACGCCGTCGAGGCGGTGCGCGAGGTCGGCGGCCGGGCCGTGGCCAAGGCCGTCGTCCCGGGCCTGCTGCACAAGAGCGAGGCCGGCGGCGTGAAGGTGGGCGTCACCACCGAGCAGGCCGCCCAGGCCTTCCAGGACCTCGCCGCGCTGGGCGGCGCCGTGCTGGTCGAGGAACTCGTCGCCGAGGGCGTGGAGTTGCTGGTCGGCGCCCGCAGCACCCCGCTGGGCACCGTGCTGACCGTCGGCCTGGGCGGCATCTTCGCCGAGATCCTCGACGACGTCAGCCACCGCCTGCTGCCGCTCGCCCCGGGCGAGGCGGCGCGGATGCTGGCCGAACTGCGCGGCGCCCCGCTGCTGGACGGCGCCCGCGGCACCGCGGCGGCCGACAAGGACGCCATGGCCGAGCTGCTGCAGCGCGTCGCCGACCTGGTCGCCGCCTGGCCGGACGGCTTCGAGCTGGACCTCAACCCGGTGCGGGTGCTGCCCGAGGGCGCCGTCGTCCTGGACGCCGCCTACACCGTCACCGCGCCCGCCCAGGGCTGACCCTCCCCGGCGGGGGGGGGGGGGGGGCCCCCCCCCCCCCCCCCCCCCCCCCCGCCCCCCCCCCCCCCCCCCCCCCCCCCCCCCCCGCCCCCCCCCCCCCCCCTCCCTCTCCCCCCCCCCCCCCCCCCCCCCCCCCGCCACCCACCCGCTCCGATCCTCCTCCGCTCTCCTCCCGAGCCCTCCATCCGGGCTCTCCTTCCGAAAGGCACCACGATGACCACGACGTCCCGGACCGTCGGCCCGGCCGGCGCCACCCAGCACTCCCAGACCCTGTTCGACCGTGCCAACGCGGTGACCCCCGGCGGCGTCAACTCCCCGGTGCGGGCCTTCGGATCGGTGGGCGGCAACCCGGTGTTCATGGCCTCCGCCAACGGCCCGTACCTCACCGACGTGGACGGCAACGAGTACGTCGACCTGATCTGCTCCTGGGGCCCGATGATCCTGGGCCACCGCCACCCCGCCGTCCTGGAGGCCGTCCAGCAGGCCCTGGCCCACGGCACCTCCTTCGGCACCGCCACCGAGGGGGAGATCGCCCTCGCCGAGGAGATCACCGGCCGGGTGGCGCCGGTGGAGAGCGTGCGCCTGGTCACCTCCGGCACCGAGGCGACCATGTCCGCGATCCGGCTGGCCCGCGGCTTCACCGGCCGCTCCAAGATCGTCAAGTTCGCCGGCTGCTACCACGGCCACGTCGACGCCCTGCTGGTGGCCGCCGGCTCCGGCCTGGCCACCCTCGGCCTGCCCGACACCCCGGGTGTCACCGGCGCCCAGGCCGGCGACACCATCGTGCTGCCGTACAACGACCTGGCCGCCGTCGAGAAGCTCTTCGCCGAGCGCGGCCAGGAGATCGCCTGCGTCATCACCGAGGCCGCCCCCGGCAACATGGGCGCCGTGCCCCCGCTGCCCGGCTTCAACGCCGGCCTGAAGGACCTGTGCCACCGCCACGGCGCCCTCTACATCTCCGACGAGGTGATGACCGGCTTCCGCGCCAGCCGCGCCGGCTGGTACGGCCGCGACGGCGTCGCCCCGGACCTGCTGACCTTCGGCAAGGTCATGGGCGGCGGCTTCCCCGCCGCGGCCTTCGGCGGGCGCGCCGACGTGATGGCCCACCTGGCCCCGGCCGGACCGGTCTACCAGGCCGGCACGCTGGCCGGGAACCCGGTCGCCACCGCCGCCGGCCTGGCCACCCTGCGCAACTGCACCGACGAGGTCTACGCCCGCCTGACCCACGTCGCCGACACCATCGGCGCCGCGGTCTCCGCCGCGCTGGACACCGAGGGCGTGGCCCACCGGCTCCAGTACTCCGGCACCATGTTCTCGGTCTTCTTCGCCGACCGGCCGGTCACCGACTACGACGAGGTCAAGGCCAGCCAGGCGTACCGCTACCGCGCCTTCTTCCACGAGATGCTGCGCCGGGGCGTCTACCTGCCGCCGTCGCCGTTCGAGGCCTGGTTCGTCTCCGCCTCCCACGACGACCGGGCGATCGAGCGGGTGATCGAGGCGCTGCCGTACGCGGCCCGGGCCGCGGCTGCCGCCACCGCCTGAGCCCGCCTGAGCCCGTCGGAGCCCGCTTGATCCCGCTTGAGCCGGGCCGTCCGGGCCGGCGCCGTCTGAGCCGGTGCCGGCCGGGCCGGCACCTCCCGGGCCACAACGGCGTGGCCCGGTGGCCGGGCGGGGGTCCTCGGACCCCCGCCCGGCGCCCTCAGGCTCCCGGCGCCAGGACGATCTCCACCCGCACGTTCCCGGTGATCGCCCGCGAGTACGGGCACCGGGCGTGGGCCCGGTCCAGCAACTCCCGTGCGGCGTCCGGCTCCACGCCGGGCAGCGCCACCAGCAGCCGGACACCGATCCGGTACCCCGACTCGTCCCGCTCCAGGTCCACCCGGGCGGTCACGGTGTCCCCGTCCAGCCGTACCCGGGCCTCGCGCGCGGCCATCCGCATCGCGCTGTGGAAGCACGCCGAGTAGCCGGCCGCGAACAGCTGCTCCGGATTGGTGGCGGTGCCCGGCCCGCCGACCTCCTTCGGCGCGGCGAGCGCGAGGTCCACGATCCCGTCCGACGAACGGACGGTGCCGTTGCGACCGTCTCCGGACGACGTCACCTCGGCGGTGTAAATGACAGCCATCACCCAACTCCCTTTCATATCGGCGTAAATCTCCGGCGGAAAAGCCTCGACGACCATAGGCCCGCCGGAAAAGCACCAGGAATACGGAAACCCGAATACCGGAGCCGGAATCCGGAACCCGACCGGGAAGCACCGGCCGGAAAGCACCGGCCGGAAAGCTCGAACCCAGCCGTCCGCAGCAGAAGGAGAAAACCACCGTGGGACCCTTGGCCGGAATCCGCGTCATCGAACTCGCCAGCACCGCCCCGTGCGCCTTCGCCGCCACCCTGCTCGCCGACCTGGGCGCGGACGTCGTGCGCGTCGAGCGCCCGGCCCGCCCCGGCGCCGCACCCGCACCCGACAGCGACCCGCTGGGCCGCAGCCGCCGCTCCCTGACCGCCGACCTGAAGAACCCGGCCGACCTCGCCACCGTGCGCGCCCTGGCCACCGGGGCCGACGTCCTGCTGGAGGGCTTCCGCCCCGGCGTCTGCGAGCGCCTGGGCCTGGACCCGCAGGGCCTGCTCGCCGACAACCCCCGCCTGGTCATCGGCCGGATCTCCGGCTGGGGGCAGATCGGCCCCTGGGCGCAGCGCCCCGCCCACGACATCGCGCTGCTGGCCGCCTCCGGCGCCCTGGACGCCGACCGCGCCGAGGGGGCCGCGCCCGCCCCGCCGTCCACCTACCTGTCCAGCTTCGCCGGCGGGGGCATGCTCCAGGCCCTGGGCGTGCTGGCCGCGCTGCACGAGCGGGCCGGCTCCGGGCGCGGCCAGGTCGTCGACGCGGCCATGCTGGACGGCGCCGCCGTGCTGGACGTGATGATCCGCCAGTGGCGCCAGGTGCCCGGCCAGGTGACCGTCACCGACGCCCCGCACTACACCACCTACCGCTGCCAGGACGGCCAGTACCTCGCGGTCGGCGCCATCGAGGACCGCTACTACGCCGTCCTGCTGGAGCAACTGGGCCTGGAGGACACCCTGGACCGCCAGGACCAGGC
Organism: Kitasatospora sp. NPDC030952; assembly: GCF_055571335.1. Taxonomy (NCBI): domain Bacteria; kingdom Bacillati; phylum Actinomycetota; class Actinomycetes; order Kitasatosporales; family Streptomycetaceae; genus Kitasatospora; species Kitasatospora sp. NPDC030952. Next base: position 137,892 of record NZ_JBVIFM010000021.1, on the reverse strand, counting down.
CAACTGGCCGGCCCTGCGCGAGCGCATCGCCGAGCGCTTCGCCACCCAGCCGCGCCACTGGTGGACCAAGGTCTTCGAGGAGCACGAGGCCTGCGTGGTGCCCGTCCTCACCCCCCAGGAGGCCGCCGAGCAGCCGGCCCTGCGCGAGCGCGGCACCTACGCGCCCGTCGGCACCGGCCACCAGCCCGCCCCCGCGCCGCGGTTCAGCCGCACCCCCGCCGCCGCCCCCCGGCCGGCGCCGCAGCCCGGCGAGCACACCGCCGCCGTCCTGCGCGACTGGGGCACCACCCCGAGCGCCTGACCCCGCCGACCCGGCCGACCCGGCCCCCACCGCCCCGGCCCCCACCGCCCCCACGGAGGACCCCATGCTGAACCCGGCGACCGCCTTCCACCGCCCCGACCCCGCGATCGGCGCCCACCTCACCGAGCAGCTGCTCACCGCCCAGGACGTCCGCGAGCTCAACGACACCTTCCCCGCCGACGACCGGTTCCAGAAGGTCGTCGTCGCCACCGAGGTCAAGCGCTTCCAGCTCGGCTCGCTCTGGCTGCACCGCGACGGCGAGCACCTGCCCGCCCTCAAGGAGCTGGACCCGGCCTGGACCAGACTGCTCGACCAGCTCGCCGGCCCGCAGTTCCTGGCCCGGTTGAGCGCCGAGGTCGACATGGACCTCGCCGCCCTGCCGCGCGACATCGGCCTGTTCACCCACGCCGAGGGGGAGTTCATCTCCCCGCACCACGACGAGCCGGAGAAGGCCGTCACCGCGGTCCTCTACTTCAACGAGGACTGGCCCGCCGACGGCGGCGGCCACTTCGAGGTCCGCGGCTCCCACCACACCGGCCGCCCGCCGGTGCGCTCGCTGCCGCCCACGGCCGGCTCCCTGATCGCCTTCGACTCCTCGGTGTGGCACGCCACCTCCACCGTCACCGCCCCGCGCACGCTGCGGGCGGCCGTCCTGGAGTTCTGGCGGGTGCGCCCGCGCCGCGCCGAGTGACCTCCGCCCACCTCCTGCCCCACCCTCCCCTTCGCCCCGCTGACGAGACGAATCGAGAACCCCCGTGCCCCTGGTCGACATCACCGCCCCCGCCGGCTCCATCGCCCCCGACCGCCTGGAAGGCCTCCAGCAGCAGGTCGCCGACACGGTGCTCCAGTGGATGGAGCTGCCGCTGACCGCCTTCTTCCGCTCCGCCACCTGGGTCTACGTCCACGAGGCGCCGGAGAAGTCCTCGGCCACCGGCGCCGCCGGAACCGCCCCGGGCTTCATCGTCAAGGTCACCGCCCTGGAGGACTTCCTGACCCCCGAGCGCACCGAGCAGCTCTCCGTCGAGCTCACCCGCCTGATCCAGTCGACGGCCACCCCGGCCACCGAGGCCGAGTCCACGGTCTGGGTCATCGTCCAGGAGGTCCCCGAGGGCTACTGGAGCGTCAACGGCGGCCTCACCCGCCGCGCCAAGATCGACGAGTTCATCGCCCAGAGCGCCGCCACCTCCTGACCCGCCCCACCCGTCCCGCCCCCTCGTGAGCCCCCGGCCGGGCCCTCGGCGCCACCCCCACGCCGAGGGCCCGGCCGGACCCGTTCACACCGGGGCCCCGCCCGCCGCCCGCCCCCGCCGCGTCGACCGGATTCCCGACCCCGACGGATTGTCAGTGCCCGCCCCTAGAGTGGAAACCACGCTGAAGGGAACGCCGAAAGGCCCCGATCAACGCACCGCGAAAAGCATCGCGAATTCAGCGTGCCAACACCGCGAAAAGACGCCGGAACCAGGGGAGAGCCATGTCCGTGAACAGGATCAAGCACAAGGTCAACCACGTCTCGCTGGTGGTCGACAAGTCCGGTTCGATGCGTCCGCACCAGGCCCAGCTCATCCGCGTCGTCGACGAATTCGTGAAGGGCCTGCAGGAGGAATCCGACCGCCTCGGCCACGAGACCCGCATCAGCCTCTACGCCTTCGACCACGAGGTGCAGAACCTCGTCTGGGACATGGACGTCAAGCACCTGCCCTCCCTGCGCGGCCTCTACCAGGTCGACAACGGCGCCACCGCCCTGATCGAGGCCGCCGTGAAGTCCGTCGACGACCTCAAGAACATCTGGGAGGGCTACGGCGAGCACTCCTTCCTCCAGGTCGTCGTCACCGACGGCGAGGAGAACGCCTCCGGCTGCTCCCAGAACGGCCTGATGCACACCCGCATGGGCGGCGGCAAGGGAACCGCCGTCCTGCGCGGCTGGATCGAGCGCATCCACGGCGCCATGGACGACCTCCCCGAGCACTGGACCTCGGCGATCCTGGTCCCCAACTCCCTGGCCAAGCGCACCGCCCAGGAGTACGGCTTCCCGGCCGGCAACATCGCGATCTGGGACGCCGACTCCAGCCAGGGCGTCGAGGAGGCCATCGGCACCGTCAAGTCCGCCGCCACCAGCTTCCTGCGCGGCCGCGAACAGGGCGTCCGCGGCACCAAGAACCTCTTCGCCATGGGCCAGGACCTCAACACCGCCGACGTCAACGCCACGTTGGACGCCCTGGACACCGGCAAGTACATCCTCGTCCCGGTCGACGAGCAGAGCCCCATCCGCGACTTCGTCACCAGCGCCGGCCACCCCTACAAGACCGGCTGCGCCTTCTACGAGCTCTCCAAGCGCGAGAAGATCCAGGGCAGCAAGCAGCTCGCCGTCGCCGAGAAGGACCCGGCCACCGGCCGGATGACCGGCCGGGTCTTCTCCGGCCCCGCCGCCCGCCGACTCCTCGGCCTGCCCACGGCCGAGGCCACCGTCAAGCCCGGCGAGAACCCGGCCTACACCGTCTTCGTCCAGTCCACCTCCGTCAATCGCAAGCTCGTCCCCGGCACCAAGCTGCTGGTCATGCTCTGACCACCGCCCGCGCGGCGGGGGCGGCGGCCCTTGAACTCCCGTCAACTCCCGCGAGCCTCGCGACTGTTACGCAACGGTGACGTTCCGCACACAACCAGTGGTGCCCGGTGGGTCGTCCTCAGAAAGACAGCACCCGAACGGCACCGACCGTGCCGTCGGGCGAAACGACCACCTCCCCCCTGAAAGGGGTGCACCCGTGATCGTCTCCAAGCGGAACTCCCTGCGCCTGGCCGCCGTCGCCACCCTCAGCGCGCTGCTCATCGGAACGGCCGGCACCGCCATGGCGGCCGCGCCGGCCACCCCGGCCGCCCCGGCCGCCGCGCCGGTGGCCGCCGCCGCGCCCGCCGCCTCCATCACCGCCAAGTCCTCGGTCGGCTCCGTCGGGGCCTGGCAGCTGTTCCGGGTCACCGGCACCACCACCGGCCTCAAGGCCGGCAGCACGGTGACCCTCCAGCAGAAGCAGAACGGCGCGTGGGTCACCCTGCCCGCCTCCGTGCAGACCACCCGCACCGGCTCCTACTCCCTCGGCGTCAAGCTCGGCATCAAGGGCCCGAACGAGCTGCGCACCGTCAGCGGCAACGCCGCCTCGCCCGTCTTCACCGTCACCGTGCGCTGACGCCCACGCCCACGCCGCGGGAGCCCGTCCCGTCCCCGACGGCGACGGGCTGCCGCACGACCACCCCCGGCAACCGCCGGCCCCCGCCGACGGACCCTCCCCGTACGCAGCGCCCGGTGGCCACCGTACGGCCGCCCGAACGCCGACCGGACCTTCACGCGCATCGGCTAGCCTGCCCCCGGCACAGCAACGCGCGGTGCGGAAGGGGGAGTTGATGTCCGGCATTCGTTCGGGGGCGACGCGTCGGGCCGCCACCGCCCACCTCGGCCGCACCCCCGGCTGCGCCGCCCCGTCCGACCCGCGGATCAGTGCCGACGGCACCTGCCACGCCGCCGGCACCCACGACGCCGCCACCGCCGGCCCGCAGATCAGCCGGCACTGACGGGCCCGGCCCGCGCCGCGCCACCACACCACGCGCTCCACGAGGGGGAAACCGATGTCCCGCCAGGCCGTCCGCACGACCACCCGCCGCACCGCCGCGGCACTCACCGCCACCGCCACCGCGGCCCTGCTCGCCCTGACCGGCGCCACCGCCCACGCCGACGCCCCGCTGTCCGGCAACGAGGCGACCGTCACCGTCGGCGCCCGGGGCGCCGCACCCGTGGTCAGCCCCGACGGCGCCACGGCCTACGTCGCGGTGACCGAGGCCGACAACACCTCCACCGTGAAGGCCGTCGACACCCAGTCCGGTGCCGTCACCGCACGGCTGGCCCTCGGCCCCCTCCAGTGGAGCGCCCACCCGGCGCTCAGCGCGGACGGCACCCGCCTGTACGTGCTCGACGGCCAGCGCCTCAGCATCGTGGACACCGCCACGCTGACCCTGCTCGCCACCGTCCCCCTGCCCGACCAGCCCCGCCCGGCCGGCTGGGGCACGGGCTCGACCTCCGGACTGGCCCTCAGCCCCGACGGATCCACCCTCTACGTCTCCCAGAACGGGCCCACCGCCTACCGGCAGAACGGCCAGAGCCGGATCCTGGCCTTCGCCACCGCCCAGCAGGCGTTCACCACCTCGGTCCAGCTCCCCGCCCCCTTCATCGGCGCCCCCGCGCCCCGCCCGGGCACCGCCGACGTGTACGCCGGCACCAGCCAGGGCGTGGTGCACGTGAGCGCGGCCGCCACCACGCCCACCGTGGCCGCCACCGTCCAGGGCACCGCCACCGCCCTGGACTACAACCTGGCGTTCACCCCCGACGGCCGGCGCCTGTTCGGCCTCGCCGAACTCGGCACCGGCGCGAGCACCCTCATCGACCCGGCCACCGACACCGTGACCGCCACCTTCCACCCCGCCGGCAGCGGCGACGTCCTGGAGGACCCGCAGGTCAGCGCCGACGGCACCCGGCTCTACCTCGCCGACAGCAACTACGGCACCACCACCGCCTCGGTGCTCGCCCTCGACACCGCCACCGGCGCCCCCGTCCCCGCCGACGGCGCCGGCGACCTCGACGAGGACAGCCTCACCGGCCTGGCCCTGGGCCCCGACGGCCACACCTTCTACGTCGGCGGCACCGTCGGACAGGACGCCGACCTGCAGATCGTCGCCCACTGACCGCCCACGCCCCGGCCCCCGCCCGCCCCCGCGCGGACGGGGGCCCGCGCCTTACCGCCCGCCCGCCGCACCACCCGGCCACGCCGCAACCCTGGACAGCCGTACGGGAGTCGGCCAGTCTTCACCACCATGGACCACCCGCCCCCCGCGCCCCGGCCCGCCCCCGCGCGCACCGCGCTCCTCGAAGCGGTGAGCGCGGTCGGCGACGAGGCACCCGCCCTGCTGGCCGGCTGCCGCGGCGACACCCCGGTCCCCGGATCCGAGTGGACGGTCGCCGAGGCCGCCGCCCACCTGGCGATGGCCAACGAGCTGATGGCCGCGCTGGCCGCCGGCGAACAGCGCCCGTACGGGGACGGCACCCCCGCCTCGCTGGCCGCCGCCAACGCCGCCGCACTCGCCCAGCGGCCCGAACGCGACCCGGCCGTCCTCGCCGGGCAGATCGCCCGGTGGGCCAGGGAGTTCACGGCCGCCGCCGCCCCGCGCACCGGCACCGCACCGGTGCGGACCCCGCTCGGCCCGATGGACCTGGACACCCTCGGCTCCTACCTGCTGACCCACATGCTGGCCCACCTCTACGACATCGCCCGCGCCCTCGGCCGCCCGCACCCGCTCGACCGCCGCCGCGTCGCCCTGACCCTGCCGTTCCTGCGCACGGCCATGCCCCGGGTGGTCGACGCCCGCGCCGCGGCCGGCCACACCGCCTGTTACCGGCTGCGGGTCGGCGGCCTGGAGGACTTCGCGGTGACCTTCACCGACGGCACCGCCGCCGTCAGCCGGCAGCCGCCGCGCCGCCCCGACTGCACGATCCGCACCGAGCCGGTGGCGTTCTTCCTCCTCGCGCTGGGCCGCTACGGCGCCACCGACGCCCTCCTGCGGGGCAAGGTGCTCGCCTGGGGCCGCCGGCCCTGGCTGGCCCCGGCCTTCCCCCGGCTGTTCACCGCCCCCTGACCCCCCTTCAAACGGCCCGGCCCGAACGCCCCAGCCGGCGCGCCATCGCGGCCGGCGCCGCCCGCCCCCGGTGACCGCCCGACAAAACCGGTGCGGGCACTGTCGGGTGCCCGCCACCGCCAACCCCGCACGATGGAGGCATGGACGACACGACCCTGGTATCCCGGTTCCTGCGCGACGGCTTCGTGAAGCTGGAGGGCGCCGTCGCACCGCGCGTGGCCGCGGACTGCGCGCGGCTGCTGTGGCAGGAGACGGGCTGCGACCCCGACGACCCGTCGACCTGGACGCAGCCCGTGCACTGGGTCGCCGGCATGGCCCAGGGCCCGTTCGCCGCCGCCCCCAACTCCCCGGCCCTGCACCACGCGTACGACCTCCTGGCCGGCGAGGGGCGCTGGGAGCCGCGCTACTCGCTGGGCACCTTCCCGCTGCGCTTCCCGCACGAGCAGGAGCCGGACGACGCCGGCTGGCACATCGAGGGGAGCTACCTGCCGGCGGGCGAGAGCTGGTACTTCACGAACCTGCACTCCCGGGACCGCGCCCTGCTGATGCTGTTCCTGTTCAGCGAGGTCGGCGAGCAGGACGCCCCGACCCGGATCCGGGTCGGCTCCCACCTGGACGTGCCGAAGGTGCTGGAGAAGTACGGGCCGGACGGGGCGAGCGGGCTGACCCTGGCGCCCGACCTGGTGGCGGCCTCCGCCCACCGGCCGCTCGCCCTCGCCACCGGCTCCCCGGGCGACGTCTTCCTGTGCCACCCGTTCCTGGTGCACGCGGCGCAGCCGCACCACGGCACGCGCCCGCGCTTCCTGGCCCAGCCGCCGCTGATGCCGGCCGCCCCGTACGAGCTGGAGCGGGCCGACGGCGCGTACTCACCCGTGGAGATCGCGATCCGCCGGGGCCTGGGACACCCCACCCCCGGCCCGGACGGCGACGGCCCCAGCCCCGGGACGGCCTGACGACGAGGGGCGGCGAGGGGCGGCGAGGGGGGATGGACGGGGGAGGGCGAGAGCACCGCACCCGACACCGCCCCGAACCGAACACCGCCGCCGGCCCGGCCCTCCTGGGCGGGACGGACCCGATGCCGGGCGACCAGGCCCCCTTCCCGCACGGCGGCGGGCAGGCGCCCTGTTGGCGGCCCCCACGCGGGGAAGCGAAAATCGAGGTGAAGCCGCTCCGGCGGCCGGCCGGTGTCACCGCGCGCCCGGGGCCGAGGGCCGCGGACACCGAGGCCGTCCGAGCCCCGCGCACCGGGCGATGAGGAGCAGGAGCCCGATCATGGCAACTGTCGACGTTCTCGTGGTGGGGGCGGGCCCGGTGGGCCTGACCGCGGCGGCCGAACTGCGACGCCACGGCGTCGAGTGCCGGATCGTCGACGCGCTGCCCGCACCGTTGCGGTACGCCAAGGCCGTCGGCGTCCAGCCGCGCACGCTGGAGGTCTGGGACACCATGGGCCTGGTCCGCGAGGCGCTGGACGAAGCCGGGCCGCTGTACGGCCAGTTGGTGTTCGCCGACGGCAGGCCCGTGTCGCGGCTCGAGCTGCGGCTGCCGTCCGACATCCCGTACGGCTTCGCCGCGCTCCCGCAGTACACCACCGAGCGCCTGCTCACCGAGCACCTGGCGCGCTTCGGCTCGGTGGTGGAGCGCGGGACCAGGCTCGAGAAGGTGGAGCAGCACCCGGACGCGGTCGTGGCCACGCTCACGGGCCGGGGCGGGGCCGAGCAGGTGCAGGCCCGGTACCTCGTGGGCTGCGACGGCGCGCACAGCCTGGTCCGCAAGGCCGCCGGGTGCACCTTCGAGGGCGATGCCTTCCCCGAGCAGTACATGCTCGGGGACGTCGAGGTCGACTGGGGGCTGCCGCCCGGCTACGCCGTGCGCTCGACCCACCTGGACGGGAGCGGCGCGGTGGACGACCTGCTCGTGTGCATCCCGCTGCCGGGGGAGCGCCGGTACCGGATGTCGATGCTGGTGCCGGGAACACTCCCCGGCCAGGACGCCGGCGCGCACTCCGCGGACGCGGTGGTGCACGGGCTGACGGGCGGGCGCGGACCGGACCTGGCGCAGATCCAGGCCGTGCTCGACCGCCTGTCCCCGGAGCCCGTGACCGCCTCCGCCCTGCGCTGGTCGTCCGTCTTCCGGATCGGCCACCGGCTGGTGGACCGGTACCGCAACGGGCGCCTGTTCGTCGTCGGGGACGCCGCGCACATCCACCCGCCCACCGGCGCGCAGGGCATGAACACCGGGATCCAGGACGCCTACAACCTCGCCTGGAAGCTGGCCCTGACGGTCCGTGGCCTCGCCGCCGACGACCTGCTGGACAGCTACCACGCCGAACGCCACCCGGTGGGCGAGGAGGTCGTCGGCCGCACCGTCCGCCACGCCCGCGCCGGATACGAGGACGACAGCACGGACACCCTCCTCCTGCGGGAGGCCCAACTGCTCGTGGGCTACCCGGCCGGCCCGCTGACCGACCCGCTGACCGACCCGCAGACCGACCCGCCGGCCGACTCGCAGACACCCCGGAGCCCGGCAGCGCCCGGCCCGGCCCCGGGGGAGCGCGCACCGGACTGCCGGGGCCTGGTCCGCGACCTCGCCCGATTCCCCCAGCGGCTCTTCGACCTGCTCCGCAGCCCCCGGCACACGCTCCTGCTCTACGCCGGGCCCGACCACGCCGACGGCCCCGGGGCCCGACGGCTCCGGGACTGCGCCACGGCGGCCGACCGCGCCGCCCACGGCCAGCTCGACGCCTACCTGCTGCTCGCCGCCGACGTCCCCGACGACGCCCGCCCACCGGGACCGCGCCCGCCCCGCGTCCGGGACCACGCCGGCGACTTCGCGCGCGCCTACGCCCCGCGCGACGGCGAGGCCATCCTCATCCGCCCCGACGGCTACCTCTCCGGCCGGTTCCGGCCGGCCGATCCGCAACGACTCGCCGCCCACCTGCGGCGCACCTTCGCCTGAGCGCGCGGCCGCCACGAGAACGCGGACCACCGCCCTCCTCCCCATCCGGCGAGGAGGGCCCCGCCCGTCAGTCGAGCGCCTGGGCCGGAAAGACCCGCAGCCTGCGGACGTCGCCGACCACGATCAGCGGCAGACAGGACAGGAGCCCGATGCCCGCGATCGCCCACAGCGTAGGACGGGTCCCGAGAACGGACCCGAGGAAGCCGCCGGCCAGCGCCCCGACCGGCCGCGCACCCCAGACGGCGAACCGGATCGAGGCGTTCATCCGGCCCTGCATCCCGGTCGGCGTGATCGTCTGCCGCAAACTCACCTGACCGATGTTGTAGACCGTGATGCCGCAGGCCATGATGCCGGTGGCGACGATCAGCGTGGGAACGGCGCGAGCCGGGGCCGCCGTCGCCAGGACGATCACCGCGATCCCCGACATGGACTTGGCCGCGATCAGGACCGGGCCCAGCCCCACCAGCCTGATCACCCGGTTGCTGAGCGCGGCACCCAGCAGCGCACCACAGTTCCCCACGGTCAACGCCAGCCCGAGCCCGCCCGGCGACAATCCCAGCTCGCGCAGCGCGTACGCGGTCAGCACGGCCCCCAGCGCACCGCCCAGCCCGACCAGGTTGCTGACGCCCGTCGCCAGGACCAGGGACCGCAGAGTCCGGTGACGGAAGACGAACCGCAGCCCCTCCGCGATCCGCGCCCCCATCCCGACCCCGGCCCCGCGCTGCGCCACCCGCGCCCGGGGCGTCCGGATGAGCCCGAGCAGCACCGCGGACACCAGATAGCTCACCGAGTTCAGCACGAGGACCAGCGGCGCCACGACCGTCTGCAGCAACAGCCCGCCGATACTGGGGCCCGCCAGCTCCGCCGCCGACCGGGAGAACTCCAGCCGGCTGTTGCCCTCCGGAGTCTGCTCCCGCGCCACGACGGTCGGCAGGAACGCCTGGTCGGCGATGTCGAAGAACACCGTGAACAGCCCCACCGCGAACCCGACCCCACCGAGCAGCGGCACGCTCAACAGCCCGGCGAGGTACCCGACGGGCAGCAGGGCGATGGCCACGGCCCGCCCGACGTCCGCCACGACCATCACGCGCCTGCGGTCCCACCGGTCGAGCAACGCACCCGCCGGCAGACCGACCAACAGGAACGGCAGCGTCTCCAACGCCGAGATGACGCCGAGCTGACCGGTCGACACCGACAGGGTCGTCAGCGCGAACACCGGGATGACGAAGAACGTCACCTGGGTCCCGAACTCACTGACGGTGTGCGCCGACCACAGCACCCGGAAGTTCCGCTGCCGCCACACGCCGACCGGCCCGGCGGCCGGGGCCGCCAGGCCGGGATCGGAGCAGACGCTCGCCAACTCCACCCTCCCTCGCTCCGCTTTCCCGAAGCTCGGACAGTAACAACGGCACGACGGGAGAGGGCGTCGCCGACCCGGAGCGGGCGGCCGGGTACGGCCGTACGGGCGAAGGCCGCCGCCAGGCCTAGCGGGGCGACGGACGGGCGGGGCGCCGGCCCGGCCGGCTCACAGGTACAACGGGTGCGGCCGCCCGGAGCCCGCGACATTGTGGCGCTCGCCGTGACTGGCCCGGGCGAAGGCGGAGACCAGCCGCCCGTCCACCGCACCGAGCGCCACGTCGTGCCGGGGCGCCGGGCCCGCCACCACACCACGCAGATGAGGACTGGTCACGTACTCCTGCACCAGCCACCCCTCGGCCGCCGCCAGCTCCACGGCCGCCTCCCAGGCAGGCCCGTCGGCCACCTCCCTGCCGATCACCACCCCGTGGCCGCGCGTGTCCAACGGCCGCTTCAGGACGTACCGCTCACGGTCGCGGACCACGGCGCGCAGCGTCGCGCCGTCACAGCGCGCGAGGTTGCGCGACCACGGGATCGCCGGCCGCACCCGACGGTAGTCCGCCGCGTCGAAGAGGTGGGCGAAACGCGGGTCCGACAGCACGGCCAGACACAGCTTGTTGTCGCCGATCAAACGCCCGCGCAACCCGTTCTGCACGAACAACCCGCCCTCGCGCACGGCCTCCAGGTACGGCGCCGCATCATCGCCCATCCGCAGCAGATCCTGGATGCCGACCTTCGCGAACCCGTGCCGCACCCGCTCCCCACGCACGGTGACACCATGACGCCCGTCGACCGAGACCTCGCGCGGATCCGCGTGCAGAACACGCACCCCCAAGGCCGTCAGAGCGGTGTCGTAGTCACGCGTATCGGCCCGGTACTTGCCGTCCGGGCAGAACAGCGCGACGACCTCCGGACGACTACCGGTGTGCTGCTCCGCCAGGCGCAGCAGCCAACTCCCCGGCCAGAGCGCGTCATCGGCCGGCAGCGGAGCCGGAAGACCGATGCCGTGCCCGGCCAGCAGCGGCCGCCAGGCCGAACGACCCCGCCCCGCCCCCGGCAGCCCCCCAGGACAGTTGGCATTGGTCTCCAACACCCGCAACGTGCCGTCGGGTTGCGGCAGCAGATCGATCCGCAGCAGATGCACCCGGGTGTCGCGGGCACCGGCCACCAGCTCACCCAGCACCCGGGGGAGCGTCAACACCTCACGCAGCCCGCGATCATGCTCCCAGGCGGCCACGACCGTCTCGATCACCCGGTGGTACGAGGCGACGAACGCGTCCAACTCGCCCCGCAGGTGCGGGCGCACCCGCAACGGCAACCCCTGCGCCTGCGGCTGCGCCCGGACGATCTCGAAGACCTGGGACTCGGCCACCTCCCGTCCCTCGGCCCTGCGCGCGATCGCGGCGACCGCCCGGGTGAAGTCCTCGTCCAGCCCGGCCCACGTGTACCCGGGCCCGTCGGCCACCTCCTCCTCGGAAGGGGGAGCGACGGGGTGGGACGGCATGACGGTGGTCGTGCTGGTCGCCCTGGCAGCGGAAGCCCGCTCGCTGCCGGGGCCACCGGGGCCGGGAACCGGGTGCATGGTCGAAGTCCTTCCGGAACGGGAGGCGTGCGGCAGCCCTGGAACGCCCTCGGCGGACCCGCACGTGATCCTGGAGTATCCAGCCACCCGCCGACGACTCGACGCACGCAACGCACGGTTCGCCGGAACGGGTGAGCCGGCCGAACACACGCGGCAATCGCACCCGCCCGCCCGCCCCCGCCCCGACTGCCCCCGCCCCGAAGGCAGAAGTACGCAGCTGCCGTGAACGACCCGCGCGACGCCCGGATCCGGGGCATGGAGATCGTCACCGACGACCCCGACCTCCTGCGGCCCGCTCCTCGATCGTTCTTCTCGTCCTGCCCTACCGCCGACGCGGCACGAGTCCGGCCTCGAAGGCGGTGATCGCCAGGTGGACGCGGTCCCGAGCTTCGAGTTTGGCGAACAGACGCGCGACATGGGTCTTCGCCGTCGCCGCGCTGATCACCAGCCGCTCGGCGATCTCGGCGTTCGACAGTCCCTGTCCGACCAGTGCCAGCACCTCGCGCTCCCGGTCGGTGATCCCCGCGATGAGACGTGGGTCCGCGGCGGGCTCGGGGTCCGGTTCGGGGGCCGCGGGGCCGGACGTTCCGGCGAAGTCCGCGATCAGCCGTCGGGTCACGCTCGGCGCGATCAACGCGTCGCCGGCCGCCACCACGCGGATCGCGTCCAGGATCGCGTCCAGGGCCATGCTCTTGAGCAGGAATCCGCTGGCCCCGGCGCGCAGTGCGCCGTAGACGTACTCGTCGTCGTCGAAGGTCGTCAGCACCAGCACCTTGGGCGGGTCCGGCTCGGCGGTCGCCTGCCGGGTCGCCTCGATCCCGTCCATGCCCGGCATCCGGATGTCCATCACCACGACGTCGGGCCGCAGCTCGCGCACCAGGCGCACCGCCTCGCGGCCGTCGCCGGCCTGGCCGACCACTTCCAGGTCGTCGGTGTCGCCGATCAGGATCGCGAACCCGACCAGCATCAGCGGCTGGTCGTCGACCAGCAGCACCCGCACGCTCATGCCGGGAGCCTCGCAGCCACCCGGAATCCGCCCTCCGGACGCCGGCCCGCGCTGAACTGGCCGGACAGCAGCGTCACCCGCTCGCGCATGCCGAGCAGGCCGAAGCCGCTCCCGCCGGCCGCTGCCGAGGGCCTCGGACGGCCGGGCCCGCCGGGACCGTCGTCCCCGTCGTCGACCACCTCGATCGTCACTCCGGTCGGCTCGTAGCCGACCGCGACCCGGCAGGTCCGCGCACCGGAATGCCGCACCACGTTCGTCACCGACTCCTGGACGATCCGGAACGCCGACAGCTCGATCTCCGGCGGCAGCGGACGCTGCTCGCCCCGCCAGGTCAGGTGGACCCGCACCCCGGCGTCGGCCGTGCGTTCGGCGAGCTGCGGGACGTCGGCCAGGCTGCCGGCCGGCGCCAGCGGAGCGGCCTGCGGCATGGCGTCGTCGGGCTCGGCGCTGCGTAGTGCTCCGAGCATGCGCTGCAGCCCGAGCAGCGTCTCCCGGCTGGTGGTCTCGATGCCGGTCAGCGCCTGCCGCGTCTGCTCGGGCCTGGTCTCCACGACCCGCGCCGCCGCTCCCGACAGCACCGTGATGATCCCGATGCTGTGCGCGACGCTGTCGTGCAGTTCGCGGGCGATCCGCAGCCGCTCGGCCATGACGGCGCGGGCCTCGGTCTGCTCGTGCAGGGCTCCGAGGTACTCGCGGCGTTTGCGGTACACCCCGCCGAAGACCCACGCGACCGCGAACAGGAACGCCAGCTGACCGGCCCACGGGGCCGCGTCGCCGACGGATACCCCGGGGGAGACGAGGGTGCGCTCGACGAACGCGGTCGCGACGGCCACGACGGAGCCGAGGGCGGCAGCCACCGGCCGCCGGGCGGCGAGGTACCCGGCCAGGACTGGGAGCAGGAGGAGCACGATCCAGGGCCGCGCGCCGAAGAAGTCGCCGAGGGCTGCTTCGCCCAGGACCGCCCAGAAGACCGCCGCGGGCAGCCGGCGCACCAGCAGGATCGGCAGGGCGAGCACGACGCAGAGGCCGATCATCTGCTCGGGCCCGAGGTCGGGGAAGCGGAACGGGCCGCCGGAGTGCCGGAGCTGACCGAGCGGCATCGTCCAGAAGAGCATCAGCGCGTAGAAGCAGGCGGTGGCCAGCACCGCGGCCTGTGCCGTCAGCCAGGTCACGGGTGCCGATGTCGAGAAACGCCGGAGCAGCTCTTCCATGCGGAGATCGTATGGACCGGCGTCGGCTCCGCGCGTCGCCCCGGGGATGTACGCGGGGTACGCCGCCGGGCCGATGGCCCGGGGGAGAGGTGACATCCGCCGGCCGACGCGAGGGACCACGGTCCGTTCCTAGGTTCATGGGCCATGACGAATGAGCCGATGATCGATCTCCAAGGCGCGACGAAGAAATACGATGACGGCCCGCCCGCGCTGGCCGGGGTGAGCCTGTCCGTGGCGGCCGGTGAGTGCGTGGCGATCCTCGGCCATTCCGGCAGTGGCAAGTCGACGCTGCTGAACCTGGTCGCGGGTCTGGACAAGCCCTCCAGCGGCACCGTGACCGTCAACGGAACCCGGGTCGACCAGCTCGGCGAGGCCGGTTCGGCGAGGCCGGTTCGGCGAAGTACCGGCGGGCTTCCATCGGCATGGTCTTCCAGTTCTTCAACCTGCTCGACGACCTGACGGTGCTGGACAACGTGATGGTTCCGGTGCAGTTGGCCGGGATGGGCAAGGGCGAGGTGAAGCGGCGGGCGACCGAGTTGCTCACCTCGCTGGGTATCGACCGGCACGCCAAGGCCTACCCGCAGCGGCTGTCCGGCGGTCAGCGGCAGCGGGTGGCGGTGGCCAGGGCCCTGACGAACCGACCGGCGTTGCTGCTGGCCGACGAGCCGACCGGCGCGCTGGACTCGCGCTCGGCCGAGGACGTGCGCCGGCTGCTGCTGGATCTGAACGCCGAGGGCCAGACCATCCGACGCTGACCCGGATGGTGAGCGCGGTCGGCAGGAACCTGCCGCCGAGCGTGACCGACGTCTACACCGCCGGGACACTGCTCCCGCTGCTGGCCGGCGGGATCGCGATCGCCCTGCTCGGGGCACTGCCGCCGGCCGGCTGGGTGGCGCGCTCCCGGACCGCCACCGCGCTGCGGACCGAGTAGAACCGGTCGCCCGTGGCACCGATGTTCCTCCGCCTTGACCGGCGGGCGGGGCCCGGGGGCCTTGACACACTTCCGGTCAAGGCCTCGGGCCCCGAGGGGTGGTCCGTCTGCCGCTACGGGCAGCTGCTCCGGCTCGGAGGGCGGGGGCCGGAGCTCACCGCGCCGCGAGGCGGGCCGCGACCTCCTCGGCGGGACGGCCGGCGTGGAGGCCGAGCACGTCGGCGATCAGCGCGTCGAGCGGCGGCCAGGGCAGCTCGCCGTGGTCGTTGTAGAGCACGACCAGGCCGTGCAGTGCCGTCCAGAGCAGCAGCCCGTCCTGCCACTGCCGGGCAGGGGCGGACTGCTCGCCGCCGCGCTGCCGGACGGCGGCGAGGGAGGCGATGACGGAGCCCAGCAGGGCCTGGCCGGCGCCGTGGTCCTGGAGGAGGGCGGGGTCGGAGGGCATCCGGCCACCGAAGAGCGTGCGGTACTCGCCGGGGTGCTCGACCCCCCAGCGCACGTAGGCGGCGCAGCGGCCGGCCAGGTCGTCGAGGGGGTCGGCGGCCGGTGCCGCGGCCTCGTCCATCAGGCGGGCGAGTTCGGCGTAGCGCAGGCGCAGCACGTGCTGGACCAGCGAGCCGAGGTCGGGGAAGTGGCTGTAGATGCTGGCGGGCGCGACCCCGACCTCGCGGGCGACCTGCCGCAGGGTCAGCGTCTCCGGCTGGTCGAGGGTGGCCAGCAGGTGGGCGGCGGCCGCGACCAGCTCGGCCCTGAGCACCTGCCCCTGCCCGCGGGGGTTGCGTCGGCGGCGCGGGGCCTCCTCACCGCCCATTCCCGGATCCTCCCTGTCGGCGACGGAAGATCACTTTACCTTTCGGCGTCGCGCGGCCGTCCCGCTCCAGCGCGGCCGTCCCGCTCCGGCGCGGCGGACCGCGGTCGAGCGCGGCGCAGTGCCGTGGAGTGCCCGGGCCGGCCTTGACAACCCGTAACCAACACCTGTTCACTCAAGTAACCAACACCTGTTCAGTTACGGAGTCGTCATGCGCATCGCAGTCCTCGGCGCGACCGGGCGGGTCGGCCGCCTGGTGGTGGAACAAGCGCTCGACCGGGGCCACCAGGTCGTCGCCCTCGTCCGCAGTCCGCAGCAGTACGACCCGCCCGCCCGGGGCGGGGTCGAGGTCCGGCGGGCGGACGTGACCAGGTCGCAGGAGTTCCCGGAGCTGGGCGACGTGGACGTGCTCGTCTCCGCGCTCGGCATCAGCAAGGGCGACGGCCCGGGCACCCTGCTCGCCGGCGCGCGGCTGCTGGCGGGCCTGCCGGTCCGCACGCTCTGGCTCGGGGCGCTCGGCTCGGGCGCCTCGACCGGCGCCGGCGGCGGGATCTACCAGGGCGTGATGAGGATGTTCGTCGGCAAGGAGCTGGCGGAGAAGGGCGAGGCCGACACGATCGTGCTGGCCGGCGGCGCCACCGTCTTCCACGCGCCCGAACTGTGGGTCGGCGAGCTCAGCGCGGCCCGCCGCAACGTTCCCCTGGCGCAGTACCCCAAGCCGCTGCTGCCGCCGCACGCCTCCCGCGCCACCGTCGCCGCGCTCATGCTGGACGAGGCCGAGCTGCCCACCGCCGGAGCCGGCATCCTCGTCCCGACGGCGGGCGCGTGATGGCGGACTACATCGCGATCGAGGAGGCCATCGCGATCCCGGGCCTCGCCGAACGCCGCCCCCCGTTCCCGGTGCCGGACGGCATGGACCCCGCCTTCGTCGCCGACGTGACCCGGCGGCTGCCCGACGTCACCGAACTGCGGCTGCCCGACATGGACGCCAACGGCATCGCCGTACAGGTCCTGTCGCTGACCGTCCCCGGCATCGAGGCGGACCCGGACCCGGCGCGCGCGGTGGCCAACGCCCGCTACGTCAACGACTCCTTGGCCGCGATCGTCACGGCGCACCCCGACCGGTTCGCCGCCTTCGCCGCCCTCCCGCTGCAGGACCCGGCCGCCGCGGTCGCTGAACTCCGGCGCGCGGTCGGGGAACTCGGCTTCAAGGGCGCCCTGGTCAACGACCACATCCAGGGCAGGTACCTCGACGACCCCGCCTTCGACGCCGTCTGGGCCGCCCTGGTCGAACTCGGCGTCCCGCTCTACCTGCACCCGGGCATGCCACCCGCCGACTCCTGGCACGTGCTGTCCGGGCACCCGGAGATGAACGGCGCGCTGTGGAGCTGGCAGGCGACGACAGGCGGACACGCCATGCGGATCGTGCTCTCCGGGGTCTTCGACCGCCACCCGCAGGCCCGGATGATCCTCGGCCACGCGGGGGAGTTCCTGCCGTTCCAGCTCTCCCGCTTCGACTCCCGCTACGCCACGCTGAGCGTCCCGACGCCGCTGCTGCGCAGCCCGTCGCAGTACTTCGGCAGCAACGTGCTGGCCACCACCAGCGGCGTGCTCTCGCCGGCCGCGGTCGAGGCCCTGGTGCACGTACTCGGCCCGGAGGCGGTGCTCTTCGCCGTCGACTACCCCTACGAGAAGTCCGGGGCCGCGGTCGCCGCCCTGGAACGGACCACCCTCCCACCGGAGGTCAAGCGCCGCATCGGCTCGGCGAACGCCCGCGCCCTGCTGCGCCTCTGACCGCCCGCCGGGGCCGCAGCGCCGCGGCCCCGGCCCCGGCCGACCGTCCGGCCTGGCACCGCAGCTGCGGTTCTTCAGCCCTGGTCAACGTTCCCGTTGGTCTGGCAGCGGGCGGCGGTGAGCAGGACGCGCTTGCCGTCGACCCGGCCGGGGACGCCGGTGGAGCAACGGCTGTCTGCGGCCTTCCGGGTGACAGAACGCATGGACGCCTCCGGACTGATGCGGGGTCGAGGGATCAGTGCCCCCACTCTCGGGCTCCGACGCACCGCCCCTCCGCCCTTCCGGTCCCCAGGGATGTCCCGCCCGTCCCGGGAAACGCGGCGGTGTCCGAGCCGCACCGCTGTCACCCCGACCCGCTGCGCCGGACCCGGCATGACGGCAGCCCTGCCCCCCGCCACGGCGCGGGCCTGGCCCGCGGCCGGACCGAGCGCGACGTCGGCGGCCTGGACGGATGGGCTGAGCGGGTGCCAGATGGGTGCGGACGGGCCCTGTCGGACGAGATCCTCGATCCGGGCAGCGCCCGACTCACCCTCCTGGTGCGCCATCACCCAGACCTTCACCCCCCACGCCCTGCTGCTGTTCCGTCAGACCACCGGCCCGGCGGCAGGGGGCGTAGAGTCGCTCTAGCATTTCAAGTTAGATGAATAGGCGTGGGGGTTGTGGGTGTGTTCGTGACGACCGGGCAGGCCGGGACGGCGCTGGGGTGTTCGATCCCGACGGTGAAGAAGCTGATGGCCACCGGCGTGGTCCCGGGCGTGCGCGACGTCGGCCGGCAGGTGTTCCCGCTGGCCGTGCTCCAGCAGTTGCAGGCCCGACCCGCCGCCGACCTGGCCGCGCTCGGCGCGCCCGAGGTGGCGGTGCTGCGCTCGGACGCCCCGGCCCGCGTGGAGGAGCCGGACCGGGAGTGGATCGGCTTCGGCACCGGCCTGGATGAGGCGCAGCTGCTGGCCTCGCTGTCCGGTTGGTGGCGGTGCGACCCGGCCCGCGTCGCGGCCGGCGCGGTGCTGCCGGTGACGGTGGCCGGGTTCGTGGTCGCGGTGCTGACCGGCCTGGCCGAGTGGGAGTCCGACGGCACGGTCGGCACCGCGGGCCGGTTCCGGTTCCCGAAGGCGCGTTTGGCCGGCTACCTGACCGACCTCACCGCTCCGGCCAACGCCGCCGCCCCGGCCGACCCGGAGGACGTCCGCCTGGCCGGCCTGCTGCTCGGCACCCGCCTGCCGTCCGTGTCCGGCGGCCCGATCGCCTACGTGACCGCCAACCCGACCACCGACACCGCCGACGAGGGGGAGTAAGCCTGATGGACCGCAAGACGTACACCGCCGAGCTCGCCGGTCTGCGCGAGCTGCGCGGCGAGATCACGGCCGCCGAGAAGGCCGTCGCCGCCGCGCAGAAGGAGCTGGACAAGCTCACCGCCCAGCGTGCGCGCCGGGTCGCCGGGCTGGCGGGGTACGAGGGCGCCCAGGCGCCGGCCATCGCGAAGGCCTCGGGCCTGTCGGTCGGCGACGTCGTGCGGATCGCCCCGCTGCTGGACCCGACCCCGGCCGCCGTCCGCGCCGCCAAGGCCGACGACCAGGCCGCCGCGCCCTCGCCCGCCCGGGCGCCGGCACCGGGGGCCACGCCGACCGCCGAGTCCGCCGTCGCCCCGGCGCTGACCCGCCCCGCCGCCGTACTCGAGCAGCCGGCCCCGGCCCCGGTCGAGGACCAGGCCGTCGCCGAGCAGCCCGCCCCAGCCGAGCCTGCTGCCGCTGCGCCGGTCGTCCCGGCTGCCTCGGCTGCCTCGGTCGCTCCGGTCGCCGCCGCGCCGCGCCGCGTGGTCGAGGCCGGGCCGCGTGAGCTGCCCACCCTCCCGGAGGGCCCGGCCGGTGCCCGGTTCGAGGCCGTGACCACCGGCCTGGTCTCCAAGCGCCCCAACTTCACGCAGCAGGCCCGTTCAACGGTGTTCCTGGACGTAACGGCCGGGATGCTCGCGGTCCGCGACCAGGTCGTCCGGGTCGACCTCGGCGCCCGCACCCCGGGCGAGATCCTGGACGCCGTCCTCGCCACCGCCCCGGGCACGGAGCGCGTCTACATCACGGCCGGCGCCCCGTGGCACGACGGCGCCGAGCGGTACTCCACCCTCAAGGACGCGGTCGCCGCGTGGCTGAACACCCCGTCCGAGCGGTGGACCACCGCCGTCGGCTCGGGCCGGGACAAGCTCGCCGGGCACTTCGTCCACCAGCGCCAGCCGGTCGGCCGCTACGCCCCGGCCGCCGCGCCGGACAGCGGGACGACGGAGATCCGGAGCATGGGGGAGTGGTTCGACCCGGGCGGCGCCGACGTCGTCACCTGCCGTCAGGCGTTCACGCTGCTGTGGCAGGCGCTGCGCCGCCACTGGGACGACGCGGTGCTGATGGGCTCGCCGTCGCAGACCGGCCGGGACCTGTGGTCGCGCACCGTCCCCACCACCGGCAAGTGGGCCGGGGGCTACCCGGTGCTATCCGAGGAACTGCGCGGGCTGCTGCACGCGACCGGCGGCCAGGGCCGCACCGAGCTGATCCTGCCGCCCCGGGTGCCGGAGCAACTGCCCGCGCTGGTGGAGTACGACCGGACCTTCGCCTACGCGAAGCACCTGTGGAAGTCCCCGGTGGGCACGCCCCGGCGGATCACCGCGGCCGCGTTCGCCGCGATGACCGAGCAGGAGCAGACCAAGGCCCTGATGTCCTGCTCGCACTGGAACGTGCGCGTGACCGTCCCGCAGGGCTGGGACCACGTCGGCCTGCTGCCCGCCCCCGTCACCGGCGACCGCGCCTGGATCTACCCGTCCGAGCCGGGCGCCACGTTCACCACCTGGGCGGGCGGCGCCGAGGTCCACCTCGCGCTGTCCAACCACCTGATGCCGTGGCGGATCGAGGTCCTCGGCGGTCTGCTCTTCGAGGACGGCAAGCCGCTGGACGAGTGGGGCAAGCGCCTCAAGGCCGCCTGGGCCGACCTGACCAACCTTTCCAAGCTGCACGGCGACGAGCGCCAGCGCACCGCCGCGTACCTCGCCAGCCGTGCCGTTCGGTCGGTGCTGCTGTTCGGCCTCGGCGGCTTCGCGCAGCGCCCGCGCCTGGTCTCCGGCACCACCCCGCTCGGCGAGGCCCTCCCCGCCGGGGTGGAGATCCTCGGCCAGGACGACCAGGTGGTGACCTGGCAGCGGCAGGCCGGCTTCTCCCGCGACCCGTACGCGCACCCGGAGTGGGCCGCCTACGTCTGGTCCGGCGCGCGGGCGGCGCTGCTGGACATGAAGTACCGCCAGGGCAAGGAGGTCACCGGCCACGCCGGTGCCCTCCACGCGAAGCCCGGCACGGTCGTCTACTTCGGCACCGACGGCATCGCCCTGACCGAGCGCCAGCCCTGGCCCTACCGGGGCGAGCCCGGCGACTACCTCCTCAAGGGCCACCTGACCGGCCCGGTGGAGCACCCGACCAGCCAGGAGCAGTACCTCGAGCTGCGCGGCCTGGGCCGCGCCGAACTCGCCGCGAAGGGGACCGACCAGTGAGCCCGGCCGACCCGAACCACCCCAACGAGGCCGCCCGCCTGACCCAGGAGCTGCTGGACCAGGGCTACACCAAGCGGCAGGTCGCCAAGATCCTGAAGCGGGACGCCAGCCTGGTGTCCCAGTTCTTCACCAAGGGCAAGGGCGCGAGCATGGTCGGCGCGCTGCGCCAGCTGGTCCGGGCGGTCCGGGGCGGCGAGCGCGACGAGGCAACCCTGTCCAGGATCGCCGAGGCGAACACCAAGCGGCGCACCACCAAGAGCGGCCAGAAGGCCCGGGTGCGCGGCAAGGACACCGTCGGCGAGGCGGGCGGGTCGATGGCCGGCCGGGCCGGGAAGCAGGCGATCAAGTCCGGGGCCTCCCACCTGGCCCCGGTGGTGCACGAGACCGGCCAGGCCGGTGGCCGCCTGGCGTTCACGGTGCGAATGAAAGCCGACCAGTACGTGTACTCGGCCGGGTCCGAGCAGGACTCCGGCGGGATCCGGCGCGGGTTCCTCCCCCGTGCGGACGGCACCGAGGAGCGCACCTACGGCTCCGCGTCCACCGGCGGGTTCGACGCCGCCGAGTGGTCCCAGCGGGTCGCCGACCACCACGGCGACGTCACCGAGGCGATGCGGGCCTGGCTGGTGGAGACCGATCGCGCCGTCGAGGACGCCGACATCGCCTACCTGGAGGTCCGCGGCTGGATCCCCGAGGAAGGCCGATGAGCCCCGAACACCTGAACCGTCCCACCTGGTTCACCGGCTCCGAGGAGAAGCTCGTCGTCCTGCGCCGCGCCGCCGAGGCGCGTGGTGTCCTCCTCGACCCGGCCACACCGCCCGGTGAGGAAGACGCCCAGGAACTGACCGACGCCCTCGCCGACATCCTCCTCACCGAGGGCGGCTTTGACGGCGACCGGCAGACCACGTCGTTCGGCGACCTGGTTGAGGACCTCATCGACGCTCTCAACCGCTACGCCTACCCCGACTGACCCACGCCCGCGCAACTCCGCCTCTCGTACCACCCGGCACCCGAAGGAGAAGGACCGCCGTGGGCACCACGACCACCACCGCCACCGAGGCCGACGTGTCGGCCGGGACGCGGCCCGTCCCGGCGCAGCCGTGCTCGGCGCTCAACCCGCTGCCGCTGCACTGGTTCCAGAAGGACGCGGTGGCGGCCGCGGTGCGCGAGGTGAAGGACGGCGGCCGCGCCACCGTCGTCGCGGCGACCGGCTCGGGCAAGACCCTCATCGCGGCCGGCTGCGCCCGCCGGCTGGCCGCTCGGGGCCGGGTGCTGGTGCTGGTGCCGACGATCGAGTTGCTGGAGCAGACCGCCGAGGCGTGGTCGCTGCGCGGCGGGCGTCGGGGTCTGGCGGTGGCGGCGTGCTCGCGGGAGGAGGCGCTGGAGAGCGCGGAGGCCGGCGGGCGCGTCCATGCCCGGGTGACCACGCAGCCCGCCCGGATCACCGACCTCGTCAACGGCGCACCCGACGACCAGCCGGTCACCGTGTACGCCACCTACGCCTCGCTGGAGCGCATCGTCGAGGCCCACCGCGACTTCGGCCTCCCGGCCTGGGACCTGGTCGTCATCGACGAGGCCCACCGCACCGCCGGCGCGGAAGGGAAGGCGTGGGCGGCCGTCCACAACGACGCCCAGGTCCCGGCGAAGCGCCGGCTGTACTTCACCGCGACCCCGCGGATCGCGGACGACCGGCGCGCGAAGGACGGCCTGGCCGACCTCGCCGACCTCGCCGACACCGACGGCGAGAGCGCGGAGAAGCTGCCCGCGCTGTGCTCCATGGACGACGAGACGATCTACGGCAAGACCTGCTTCACCTGGACCCTCGGCCAGGGCATCGAACACGGCTACCTCGCCGACTACCGCGTCCTGGTCCCCGTCGTCACCGACGAGGACCTGCGCGAACTCCTCAACCTCCCCGCGGTCGCCGACCTGCGCTCCCAGCGCTCCAACGAGGAACTGCTCCGCCTGGCGCTCCAGATCGCGGTGCTGCGCGCGGTCGCCGACCTCGGCCTGCGCCGCGTCATCACCTTCCACTCCCGGGTGTCGGCGGCGCGGGAGTTCGCGAACACCCTGCTGGAGGCCTCGGAGCTGCTGGAGGACGCGGAGCGCCCGGAGCGGATCCGGGCGAAGGCGGTGGCCGGCACGGACCGGCTCAAGGACCGCCGGGCCGCGTTCGCCGACTTCAAGGCCCACACCGGCGAAGACGGTGAGGAGTGCGGCATCCTCTGCAACAGCCGACTCCTGACGGAAGGAATCGACGTCGCCGCCGTGGATGCCATCTGCTTCGCGGACCCGAAGTCGAGCGTGATCGACATCGTCCAGGCAGTCGGGAGGGCACTGCGCCAGTCCTACCGCGAGGGCAAGGTGTCCTGGGTCATCATCCCGGTCTACCTGCCGACGCCGGCGGTCGGCGACGACACCGCCACCGCGCACCCGGCGGAGGTCCACGATGCCGGCGAGGCCGTGAAGGCCGAGGCCGACGCCGAGATCGAGGCGTCCTCCTTCCGTACGATCTGGCGGGTCCTGCGGGCGCTGGCGGCGCACGACGCCCGGGTGGTCGGCCGGATCACCGAGCTGCGCGCCCACCGTTCCCAGGGCATCGCGCACACCACCGTGGCCACGCCGGCCGAGGGCGAGACCGCCGAGGCCGGGGAGACCAGGGAGACCAGGGAGGGAGAGCAGCAGCCGGCCCCGGTCGAGTCGCCGATCGAGTGGCTGCGGATCGACGCGAAGCACCACGCGGCGCAGATCCTCCAGACCGTCAAGCTCCGCGCGTTCAACCCGCGTGCGGTCGAGTGGCAGCGCATGCACGCGGTCGCGGCGGTCTTCCACCTCCAGCACGGCCACCTCGACCCCACCGACAGGACCCAGCACGCCGAGCTGATCTCCTGGCTCACCCGCCAACGCCACCTCAACGGCCGGCACCTGCTCGACCCCGCCCGCGTCAGCGAGCTGGACGCACTCGGCATGATCTGGTCGAAGAACGCCAACGCCTGGGAACGCGGCTACGCCTACGCCGCCGCGTTCCACCACCAGCACGGCCACCTGGCGATCCCGGCGACCGCGAAGCTCGACGACTACGCCGTGGGGGCGTGGATGCGCCGCCAGCGCAAGGCCGACAACCTCAACCCCGGCCAGGCGGCCAAGCTCGACGCCCTGGACGAGCTGTGGCGCCTGGAGCCGGACTGGAACCGCTCCTACCGCCGCCTGCTCGCCTACCTCGCCGCCGGCGGCACCCTGGACGGCCCCGCCAACCGCACCGGCGGCGAGGCGGACCCGGCCTTCCGCCCCGGCACTTGGCTGCGCAAGCAGGACAAGGCCCGCACCGAGGGGAAGCTGACCGGCCACCAGGCCGTGCTCCTGGACGCGCTCACCCGGCACGCCGAGACCGTCACCGGCTGACCGCCCCGCAAGACCCCGCCGTCCCGGCCCACTCCGGACCGGGACGGCCACCCTTACCGCGTTCCCGACTTCGGAGGCACTGCGCGATGACCGACACCGCCCGCCCCGAGCCCGCCGCCGCCTCCGATCGGTTGGAGTTGGCCCCGTACAGCAGCCGGCCCGCGCCCGTGGACCGGGACCTGGGCCGCCCGATGCACGACTCCCCGCTGGTGCGCGGCGCGATGTGGCTGAGCTGGACCGCCCACGACGGGCTCCAGGTGGTGAGGAGGTCACCGGCCAGGGGTGTGAGGCGGGGTAGGTCGAGCGCGCGGGCGGTGTGGTCGAGGAAGGTGTGGACGGTCCACCGTAGGTGTGAAAGGCCGCCCCGGTGAGGCGGTGGCGGTGCAGGTGGCGTACACCTCGCCGAGGTGGGCGACGGCGGGGGCGTCGGCGGCCTGGATGCTCCGGTCGACGAGGGCGAAGAACGCCTCCTCGCCCTTGGCCTGCACGCCGTGCCCGGCCAGGTGGCCGTCGAGCTGCCGGTAGGCCGCGTCGACCTCCTGGTGGCGCCGGAGAGAGGCCGCCGCGGTGAACCACTGGACCTGCAGCGGGCCGTACAGGTCCTTCAGCTCCCGCATGGCCTTCGCGCCGTCCTCGAAGCACTGCTGCTGCTCGGGCCCGGGGGTGGAGCGGCCCGTGGCCGCGCCGCCGGCGGCGGTTCGGACGGCGGCGGCAGGCGGCGGCCGGGAAATTCGCTTTCGGCTGCCGGAGGGCGGTGATAGACAACCGTAGTGCAGAAGAATCTTGAACTCCCTGACCTGCTGCGACTGATCGACGAGCGGGCGACGGCCTTCCGGGCCGCGATCGCCGCCGCGCCCAGCCTGGACGTGCAGGTGCCGACCTGTCCCGAGTGGACGCTGTTCGACCTGGCGCGGCACCTGGGCTCGGGCCGCCCGTTCTGGGCCGCCGTCGTCGAGGCCGGTCCGGCCGACGCCCCTCCGGCCGAGGCCGTGGCGGCGCGCACCGAGGCGCAGGCGCCCCGGGAGCGCGAGGCGTTGGTGGCCTGGCTGGCCGCGTCGACGCAGGAGCTGCTGGACACCCTGCGGGAGGTCGGCCCGGACGCCGAGTGCTGGACGTGGTGGGGCGCCTCGCAGTCGCCGCGGACCAGCGGTGCCGTCGCCCGGCACCAGCTTCAGGAGATCGCGATGCACACCTATGACGCCCAGCTCACCGTGGGCGCCGCGCAGCCGCTGCCGGTGGAGGTGGCGCTGGACGGCGTCGAGGACTTCCTGTTCACCTGCTGCGCGTGGTCGGGCGTCTGGCCGCACGAGCCGGCCGTCGTCGACTACCACACCACCGAGGGCCGCTCCTGGCGCTTCACGGTCGAGGCGGACGGCGCCCGCGCCGTCCGTCTCCCGGCTGCCGGCGAGGACGAGGCCCAGGCCCCGGCCGACGCTTCCGCCCGGGGCACGGCCGGTGAGCTGGTCCTGTGGTTCTACGGACGCACCCCGCTGGACTCGGTGAAGATCGACGGCGACCGGGCCATCTTCGAGCGGCTCTTCGCCTGGGACCCGAACGCGTAACGCGTGGTCGACGACGCGCGAGCACCTGACCCGGGCGGGGTAGTCGTCCGCACGACCTGGCGCGACCCCGCCGGGCCGGGTGGGGCCGCCGGATGTACGACCAGCACCACCACACCGATCCCGTCCGGGTCCCGGCCGGGTGTGGCGGTCGGGCGACGCCCATCGGGCGAGAAGGTCAGTACAGGACTTCACCCATGGGGGAGCCGTCGCCGGTGACGTACGCGCGGATGGCCGCCAGGTACTCGCTCCGGCTGACCTGGCCGTTGCCGTCGGTGTCCAGCGCGTCGAAGGCCGCGTCGGCGTTGTCGGCCGGATTGCCCAGTGCCTGGCGCAGCATGGTGAACTCGGACCGCTGGAGGGCGCCGTCCTGATCGGCGTCCGCGAGGTCGAACAGCGCCGCGAGGGCGTACCGGCAGACGTTGTCGAACTTGTCCCCGTCCACCCAGGCCGTGTACTCCTCGTAGGTCATCACGCCGTCGCCGTTGGCGTCCATCGCGGCCCAGGCCCGTTCGCCCGCGGTGTGTGCGGCGATGACCAGGGGATCGTCCTGCGTACGCCCGGTGGCCTGCCGGGCCCGTTCGATCCGGACGAAGTAGTCGTGCCTGGAGGCGGTTCCGTCTCCGTCGGTGTCCAGCATCGCGTAGATGCGGGCCTTCGGGGTCGGGGAGGCCGCCGGGGTTGCCCGCGGTTCGGGCGAGGAGAGGGGCATGTCGGTCTTCCTTCACGTGCGGGTGTGCACCGGTCGGCGCTGCTGTTCAGCGGGTGTCGGCGGTGCTGTTCAGTGGGTGAGGCGGAGCACGAGGGTCGAGTCGAGGGCGGTCTCGCCCGCCGGGGTGCCGCAGCCGGTGCCGGAGCTGGTGCCAACGGCGTTGACGGTGTCGTCGGCGAAGCGCGTGCTGTCGGCGGTGACGACGCCGTTGACGACCAGTGAGGCGGTGCCGTTCACCTTCACGACGTCGGTCCTGTCGAACCTGAAGGTGGAGGTGGTTCCGTCGGTCCAGTGGATGGTCGTGGTGGACGTGTCCCCGTGCTCGTCGCCGGTGCATTCCGTGGCCGGCATGGTGACGGTGCGCTCGAACGTCCCGGCGGCCACGGGCGCGTGGGCAGCGTCCACACAGGTCACGGTTCCGGTCATGGCCAGCGTGTCGGCCACAGGGAGGTTGATACCTCCTGGATCGACGGCGGTGGCGAAGACCCCGTGGGCGTTCAGCACGCAGGTGGCATCGGTCGTGGGTGCGGCGGAGTCGGCGTGGGCCGAGGCGCCGGCAAGCAGTGGTACGGCGGCGAGCAGTGGTACGGCGGCGAGCAGCGGGGCGGAGGCCAGCAGGGCACTGCGGGCAGCGATCTTCATGGTGTCGGGTTCTCCCGGTATCTCTGGTGGGCGCGTTGATGGAGCTCACCGGGATAACGCCCCCCGAAGGCACCGGTTGCGGGCTCCCCGTTGCACGGAAACGAGCCCAGGCACGCCGTGTCGTTCCCGGACGTCGCACAGACCCACCAGGCGGAGTACCGGGGCGGGCACGGAGCCCTCTACGGAGCACTGAACCGGGGCCGCCTGGACGTCGCCCGGCTACGGACCGAGCTGGCCGGCCTGGTCGCTGCCGCGCGCCGGCGGCGGCCGCCCGGTGCCGGCGGTGGAGGTCTCGCCGTGGCTTCGGCCCGATGCCGACACGGGCGACGCCCGCTCGTTCTGCCACACCTACGGCCCAGGACGTCGCCGACCGCGCCCGGGAGGCCGCCTACCGGGACCACCAGGAGGGTGGGTGCACTGCACCCACGCCCCGACCCATGAGGCGGGTCTAGCGTGGCGAGCATGGAAAGCAACAACGGGCTCGGTGAGTACCTGCGTGCTCGCCGCGCGATCATCACGCCGCGGGAGGTCGGGCTGCCCGACGACGGGGACCGGCGGGTGCCGGGACTGCGGCGGGACGAGGTGGCGCTGCTGGCCGGGGTGAGCACGGACTACTACATCCGTCTGGAGCAGGGCCGTGAGCGCAACCCGTCCGAGCAGGTGCTCCGGGCGATCGCTGCGGCACTGCGGCTGGACGGCGCCGCGGCGGGGCACCTGTTCCGGCTCGGCCTGCCCGTCTTCGCCGCGGCGGCCGCGGCACCCACCGTCGCCCCGGAGTTGGTGCGTCTGCTGCACGGCATGCGCGACGTGCCGGCCTTCGTGGTCGGCGCGGCGCAGGACGTGCTGGCCGCCAACGCGATGGCGCGCGAGCTGTACCGCGGGTTCGCCCGGTACGACAACCTGCTGCGAATGATCTTCCTCGACCCGTTCGCGCGGGAGTTCTACGTCGACTGGGACAAGGCGGCGCACACCGCGGTGGGCAACCTGCGGGCGTCCTCCTCGCAGTTCCCCGAGGACGAGCGGATCGAGCGGATCGTCGGCGAGCTCAGCGTGCGCAGCCCCGCTTTCACCGGCCTGTGGGCACGTTACGAGGTCCGCCCCCGCATGCAGGAGGACAAACACTTCCGGCACTCCCGCGTGGGCGAGGTGCAACTGCACTTCGAGGCACTGGCCGTCACCAGCGCCCCGGGCCAGCACCTGTCCGTCTACAGCGCGGAACCCGGCAGCGCCAGTGCCGACGCCCTGGCCCTGCTCCGCCGACTGGCCGAGCAGGAAGCGGCCCCCACCGTTCAGGAGACCTGACCGACCACAGCTCCCGCCGACGTCCTGGACCACCACACCCGCCACGGCATCGGCTTCACCCCCTGGACACCGGTGGCCGCGTCCGACCTCGCCCGCCCCGGCGGGCCGGCCGACCGGATCACGACCGCCCGACGGCGCCCGACGGCGCCCGGCTGCCCCAGGAGGCGCCGGCCCGGCCGCCCGCCCGCTCCGAACCCGTGCTGCCCATCCCCGGCACCTCCAAGGCCCCGTACCCGCAGGAGAACCAGGCCGCCGCGACGCCGCGCCTGACCGACACCGAACACGGCGAACTCACCGACGCCGCATGACCCGCACCCCCCCACAGGACCGGCCGCCGCCCGCTACACCGGCCGACCGGCCCCCAACCACTCACCGAAGAAGGCACCTCAAGCCATGCTCCTTCCCTCCACCGAGGCAGGCCGGGGACGGCCCGTCGTCCTGCTGCACGCCCGCCCCACCGACCGCACCATGTGGGACGCCCACCTCCCGCTGCTCGCCGAGGCGGGCCTGCGGGCCATCGCCCTGGACCTACCCGGCCACGGCGACGCGACCGTGCCCGACCGCCGCGAGGTGGCCCCCTGGTCTGACGTGCTCGACACACTCGACCACCTCGGAGCCGACCGCTTCGTGCTCGCCGGGAACTCACTGGGCGCCCTGGTGGCACTCCAGACCGCCATCACGGCACCCGAGCGGGTGGAGGGCCTGGTACTGGTCGGGTACCGGTCCCACGACCAGCCCGCCTCCCCACGTCTGGACGCCGCCTGGGAGGCCGAACGGACGGCACTGGCCGCCGGCGACGTGGACGCCGCGGTGAAGGCCGGCGTCCAGGCATGGACCTGGGCCGGGGCCGCCGAAAAGGTACGCACCCACGCCACCCGCATGCTCCACCGCCGGCTGACCGAACAGCTCACCCACGGCGAACCGCCGCAGGCGGCGGATCCCCTCGGCACCGGCCCGGCGGCGCTGCGCACGCTCAGGGACGTGCCCGCTCTGGTCGGCGTCGGCGAGTACGACATGCCCGACTTCCACGAGGGCGGCGAGGCCCTGGTCCGCGACCTCGATGCGGGTCGCACCACCGTCATCCCCGACGCCGGACATCTCGCACCGCTGGAACAGCCCGCGGTGTTCTGCGCCCTGCTCCTGGACTTCGTCCGCCGCCTCCCGCAGCGCTCGTCGCCCGCGCACCGGCACGCGTAGGCCTGGCCACCACCAGCACGGCCACCCCCTCTCGGGTCCGGCCAGGCGGTGAGAGCCGGGACCGGGTGCCGCCGGACCTCATGACCACCGCCCGGAGCCACGACTCCCTGGTGCGGCCGGTACGGGCGCCTGCCGACATTCGCGCTCTCCCGCGCCTGGATACGCGGTGCGCGCCGCCTCCGCCGGTAGTGTGGTGAAACTAGTCTTGAAATGCAATTACGGAGGCGCCATGACGAACGACTCGAAACCCGTCGTGTTCCAGCACGGCCAGACGTTCCTCGCGACGATCTCGGAGCGCTGGAACTATCAGATCCTGCGTGAGGTCTTCTTCGGCACCACGCGGTTCGGCGAACTCAAGCGGGCGCTGGGCATCTCGACGAACATCCTGACCACGCGCCTGAACGCCCTGACCGAGCTGGGTCTGCTCACGCGGCGGGCCTACCGCGAGGACAAGCAGTGGTTCGAGTACGAGCTCTCGGAC
This sequence comes from Kitasatospora sp. NPDC030952, assembly GCF_055571335.1. Lineage (NCBI taxonomy): Bacteria > Bacillati > Actinomycetota > Actinomycetes > Kitasatosporales > Streptomycetaceae > Kitasatospora > Kitasatospora sp. NPDC030952. The sequence continues at coordinate 107,463 of NZ_JBVIFM010000021.1, read as the reverse complement.
AGCGCTCGCGAGCTGGTCGTGCCGGCGATCGTGGCGATCACCCGCTGGGCCGAGGAGCGCGGGCCGGACTCGCAGGGCGCTGACGCCGGCCCGCGTCGGCCGCTGCTGCACACCGTGTGCGGCAAGGAGACCGATCCCTACCTGGCGTGCGGTGTCTGCCACCAGCCGATCGAGGCGTCAAACCTGGTGCCACTGGTTGCAGACGAGAACTAGTTGCAATACGCTCCTAGCTAGAGAGTGGAGAACGATCCCCATCGCGAGAGGAATCGCCATGACCACGACCTGGCTCGACGGCGTCACCGAGCGGCTCATCCCCACCTCGCTCGGGTTGATCAACGTGCGCGACGGCGGCAAGGCGGACGGCTCGGCCCTGATCTTCTGGCCGAGCCTGATGATGGACGGCACCATGTGGCGCCACCAGTACGAGCACTTCGCCCCCACCCACCGCGTGGTGCTCATCGACAGCCCCGGACACGGCAAGTCCGACGCCCTGCGCCGGATCATCGACCTCAAGCAGTGCGCTGACGCGCTCGTCGAGATCCAGGACGCACTCGGCATCGACAAGGCGGTTCTGATCGGCAACAGTTGGGGCGGCATGCTCGCCGGCGTCTTCCCCGCCCATCACCCTGATCGCTCGGTCGGGACAGTCGGCATCAACTGCACCGCCTCGCTCCCCACGGCCTTCGAGAGCATCTGGGCCACCGCGCTCGTCGGCTACCTGTCGCTGAACTCGAAGATGCCGCAACTGGCCCTGAAGGCGGCCCGCGGCGCGTTCGCCGGGCCGACGGCCGAGGCCGAACGCCCGGAGTTCGTCGAGTTCCTGAAGTTCGTGCTCACCAACGACCCCAAGTCGGTCGCCTGGGCGCTGCGCGGCATCCTGATCGGCCGCCGCGACGAACACCGCCTGCTCGCCACGATCAAGGACGTGCCTGTCCTCGTGATCGCCGGCGAGGAGGACAGCCAGTTCCCCGTGCACGCCGTGCGCCGGATGGCCGATGCGATCCCCACCGCCACCTTCAAAGTCCTGCCGCACACCGGCCACCTCGCCGCCCGCGAGAACCCGCAGGCCGTCAACGCCGAGATCGACGCCTTCCTTGCCCAGCTGCCCGCACTGGAGAGGATCTGACGACCATGACCGCCACCGCCACCACCATCGCCGCCGACCGGGGCCAGGCCCCCGCGTGGATCAACGACTTCCTGCACGAGATCGACACCCTCGAGTTCGCGACCGCGTTCGCCAACAACCTCGACCAGGACACCGAGATGGTCTTCGGTACGGCCCGCGTGCACGGAGTCGAGGCCATCAAGGACTTCTTCGTGAAGATCGACGCCCCGCTCATCACCACGCACGAGGTGATCGAGACATGGACCGTCGGAGACGTGCTGATCCTTCGGGGCGAGGCGACCGTCGCCAAGAGGACCGAGCCCGACAACGTCGTGTGCGCCCCGTTCACGCACATCTTCTACCTCGACCGGAGCGACGAAGCGGCGCCGCGAGTCCGCGCCTTGCACATCACGGCAGGGCCCGTCCACACCGACGCCCTGCTCTGAGCACCCGTGGACGTGGTTCCCCCACCACCGCGGCGGAACCACGCCCACCGGCGCAGGCCTCCACGATCGCCGCACGACCCCGCCGCCCAGGCCGGGACGCCGCACCCCGACCCCACAGGACGGTCGTTCGACCACCTGCTCGGCCTGCGGCTCGGCCACCCTGCCGGTTTCCGGGCCACCCCGCCGCCGGCGCCCGCGATTCACCGCCAGGTACCGCTCGTTCACCGATGGTGCGGCAGCGCTTCGTTGACGAGATGTGGATGCTCCTGATCGCCTTTGGACTCTTCTGGGCGAGGGGCGCCCTCAGCAGCGTGAGCTTCGACGAGCGTGAGATCTGGTGGACTGGAGTGCTGGGCTCTCGCAAGCGGTTCGCCTGGGCGGACGTCACCAACGTAGAGGTCGGGAAGAACCGTGACCGTGCCGATTCCGGGGACGTCGTGCGGGTCACCCACCGGGACCTCGGCGACTTCAAGCTGCCGGCGGTGATCGGCATGCCGCGCGCCTGGCGCGACCCGGACTTCGAGTCCAAGGCGGCCGACGTCGTCACCGGCCGCGCCTCGTGCTCTTCCGGCCAGTGCAGCGTGAGGGCGTGCTCGCCCTCGAGGTCCCGCCCGCCGCTGGGCCGGCCGGGAGCCGCAGCCCGAGGCCCTCGCGGGACCCCAGCCGCGCTCTCGCCGAAGCTCTGCCGGGCGCTCGCCCGGCAGACCCCGTTCGAGATCAGCGCCCACCGCAAGCGGCTGATCTGACCGAGGGACCCGAAAGCGCGGCAGGGCGGCGTCGCGCAGCGTCCGCCGGCGGCCACCACGAACTCGCCCTGGTTACGGGTGGTACTTCTCGGCGACGGTCTGGGCGACGCCCAACGAGGAGTCCAGGGTGACGCGGACGGTGACGGCGCCGGTCTTCGCGGCCGTCTCCAACTGGTCGGCGGTGCACCTCGTGGTGCCGTAGCCCTGGCTGTCCATGGTCACGGTGCTGCCGTCGCGGGAGCAGATCGCGGCCGCGCCGAGGACCTTGGTGGCGTTGCTGAACATGAACGCCTGATCGCCGCCGCCGTTGTCGGGCTTGACCATCAGCTTGCCGGGCGCGAGGTAGCTCAACTTGCCCACGAGCGTCTGCTGGTGGCCCTCGTCGGACCCGCTCCCACCGGAGGTCGAGGAGGAACCCTGACCGCTCGCCACGGGCGCGGTGGCGGTGGGCTTGCCGCTGGCGTGCGCGGAACTCGTGGCAACCGGCGCGCTGGTGGCGGAGGCGGTGTCCGAGGAGGTCACGTCTTCGGGTCCGCACGCCGTCAGCGCCAGCCCCGCGACGACGAGCACCGCGGCCGAAAGTCCCCAACGAGCGTTCTTGACAGGCATGTTGTCCCTCTTTCACTCTCGACGCCGTCCCACCGGAACGGTGGCGGTGCGGGTGGCCCCGCCCCTTCCCGAGGCGGCCTCCCTGCTGACACGGCGATCTTGGCACGGGCCGTCCACACACGTCAGCGCCTGTTACAGGCCCGTGGCGCAACCCGCACACGCCATGACAATCGATACAAGGGCATCGCCGCCGAGCCGACCCACACCGGCCCGGCAGCCCCAGGGCGGTCTCGCGCGTCGCCACGGCACGTAGGCGTCCACCTTCGCCGGCACGGCCGATGTCGAACAGGTGCTGCCGGAGGGGGTGGCGCTGGGCGGTGTCGACGAGTTCCCGCGATGTGGTTTCGGTCGGGAGGGGAACCGATTCGGGACAGAGCCTGAGGATCGCGGGATTGGGACGGGTGAGCGATGCCTACTGTCGATGGGTCTGTTGGCGCCGGTCCCTGGGCGGGGCCCGTGGCCTCGAAGATCTGAACAACCGGCAACACCCGTGACTCCGCCGCGTCTTCTGCCCGCATCGTGTGCACCGCCGAGGTAGGGAGTACCGTGCCGTCATTGCTGCACTATGAGATCCTCACGGATCCGACATCGCTTCAGGCTTCGCGTCCTGGGGCTCCATCGGTGGGGACGGTGTACGTGGTCGTCTCCAACCCCCATCTGGCCAATGTGAAGTGGCAGCACATCGATGTGCTGATACCGGTCGGCAGCGGCAGCGGTGACCTGACGGACAACGCCGCAGCGATCACCGCGAGTATCCCCACCAGGAGCTACCAGCCGCTGCCCGGTGAGGAGGCCCCGGGCTTCACTCCGTACCCCGGGAGCGTGGGCCGCTTCCGGGCCGCGGCCCCCTCGGGGCGGGACATGACGCTACCGGGACAGGAGCACTTGATCCTGAAGCTGGAGAACATCCATGTTTCGGATCAGGCGGGCCTGGCCGTCGTGTCGATCCACGAGATCGCCCACGGCGGCGACCTCGGTGCGCTGCCGTACACGCCGCCGGGCCTCTACTACGGCACCACGCTCGGGCTGGTGAAGCAGACGCCGCAGGTCCCGCAGAACCTCCGTGCGGACTACTCCATGGTGGGCGCGGGCCAGAACGTCGTCCTGCGCTGGGAGGGGCCGGACAGCCTCAAGTACTGGATCCGCTATCCGGACGGGGCCTTGGAACCCGTCGAGCCGCCGGTACGGCCCGCACCGACACCGTACGGGCCCTACGGTCACACACCCGCCCGCTCCCTGACGCGCGGCACCACCTACACCCTCGTGGCCGGGACCGTCGACGGCAACGGGAAGGTGCAGGAGGGGTACTTCCTCACCACCACCGTCCACGCGCTCATCCCCGAGTTCGACAGCGGGGCGCGCGCCCTGTGGATCGAGGGGACGGCGGACCGGGGCCGGGTCACCTTCACCCCGCAGGGCGTGCGCGTCGACAACGACACCAACACGCCCGGGACCGTCACGGCGGCCGAGGTGGACGTGGAGACCGTGGTTGCCGGCACCGGGGTGCACACTCCGTGGGTGGAGGGGACGGCGCACAAGGGCCGGGTCACCTTCGCCACGAACGGCGTGAAGGTCCACCGGCCGGACGGCAACCTGGGAACGGTGACGGCCGACGACGTCACCACCCGTCTGGTCCAGGGGCCCACCGACGACGCCGGCTGGATCACCTTCCCGGACCGCGGCGTCAACGTCTACCACGGCCACGACGCCACTCCGGGCGTCCTCACGGCCGCCCGGGTCGACGCGGAGGAGGGCGTCAACACCCCGTGGGTCGGCGACCGCACCGGCGCGAAGGGCTGGATCGACTTCCCCCCGGACGGCATCCGCGTCCACCGCGACGGCGGCGACAACCGGGGCGACATCACCGCCGACAAGGCCAGCCTCAACGAGCTGCACACCAAGGAGGCGCGGGTTTCCGGCGAGGCGCACGTGAAGGGGCTGCTGACCGTGGGCGGCGGGATGAAGCTCAGCCATGACGGCCAGCGGATGTTCGTCACCATGCCGGACCGGATCATCTTCTCCGCGATCAACGAGTTCAAGAAGTGGGTGACCTTCGACCAGGGCCTCGCGGTCGCCTTCGGCAACGCGGGCGTCTCGATGACCAAGGACAACGGGATGATCGTCAGGAACAGCAACCTCGAAATCCAGCAAGGCAAGTTCATCGAGTCCAACGGCAATCCGCCCCAGGTCCGACGGCTCGACCCTTCCTGATCAGCAGGGCACCCGCGGCGCGCGGCCGGCCGGTTCGCTCCGATCCCCGCCCACCCCTTCCCGTACGGCGACGAGCGGTCTGGCCTGCCGTGCCCGCTCGGGCTGCGACACTGGTGATCATGACTGACCGTCGCAGCCTCTCGCTGCCCGCCTTCTCCGACCCCGCCGCCGACGCGCCCCTGCCCGCCCATTCCGGCGCGCGCCGGGTGCCGGTCGAGCAGGGCGCCGACTTCCGCCAGCCGCCCGGTGAGACCGTGGCCGTACCCGCCCCGGCCCGCCGCCGCCTCTCGCCCGGCGGCCTGACCTTCTCCGACCCGGACCGGCAGATCTGAGCGTCCCCGTCCGCCTCGCCGCGGCCTGTGACCTGCGGCGGTTTCAAACGCGGCTCCTCAAGTGAGGGCCCAGATGTTGGACCGCCTCGCGGTGGCGGGTGTCTGCTCGCACAACCGGTTCGTCCGGTTCGCGCGCCCAGTGGGATGACGTCCCGGGAGCGGAGACATCGTCGGACGTCCCCGGCGGGATCCAGATGGGACACGGCCTCCCCAGCCGGCGAGGCGGTCCGTTTCCAGGGAGTACGCATGCCGACGGAGCAGAGCACACCGACGATGCCGCAGGTAGCCATGACACTGGCCGCGATCGCGGCGACCGCCGCCACCCCGCGTCCATCGGGCGAGACGCCGGCGGATCAGCAGAACCGGGCCTTCCTGGGCGTCCAGCAGCAGTTGGCCGATTCCTCCCTCGCGACCGGGAACAACTGGAGGCTCCAGTGGCTGGCGCTGAGCCTGGACAACGCGAACATGGCGTACCTGGCCTTGAATCCTTCCGCCAACGCGTACGCCGTGGTGCTCCGCGGCACGGTCGGCAATGTCACCGACCTGCTGGAGGACCTCGACGTGGGCACGGTGGTGCCGTTCACCGCGGTCGGCTCGCCATCCGCCCCGGTGGCCGTCTCCAAGGGCGCGATGGAGGCGTTCACCCAGGTCATCACCATGAGCGCGGCGGGCGTCACCCTGGTGGAGGCGCTCGCCGGCGTCCTCACCTCGGCCGAGTCGAACCCCACCGTCCACGTGACCGGTCACAGTCTGGGCGGCTGTATCGCCACCATGGTCGCGCCCTACCTCCAGGCGCAGACCTGGCCGGGCCCCACCCCGCGGTTCAGCCTCTACACCTTCGCCGCCCCCACCGCCGGAGGCCGGGACTTCGCGGCGTACGTCGACTCCCTGAACTGGGTCGCCAACGAGCGCTACTACAACGCCTGGGACTTGGTGCCGCAGGCCTGGACCAGCCTCGACAGCGCGAAGGAGTGGTACCCCGAGCCCGGCCCGGCGGCGAACGACGACGTCAAGGCCGTCATCACGGCCATCGCCGCCCTGCCCGGCCCCCACGGCTACGCCCAGCCGGGCAAGGCCGAACCGCTGCATCCGGAATACAAGACCGACTACGACCCGGTCATGGTCAGGAAGTCGCTCCAGGACTTCATGGGCCAGGTCGCCTACCAGCACGCCAACTCCACCTACCTGGGCCTGCTCGGTGCCCCCGACGTGCTGCCGGGCCCGGTGGTGCGGGCCATCACCAGCAACGCCGGGCGGCCCGGCGCCGGCGTCGGCATCGGCGGCAGCGGCTTCGGCGAGGGCATGGCGGTCGACTTCGGCACGGTCCCGTGCCAGGACCCGTTCGTCAGCGATGACGGCCAGGCGATCACCGTCGAGGCGCCCCCCGGCGTCGGCGTGGTCGCTGTCCGGGTCACCACCAACCTGGGCACCTCGCCCGCCGTCCCCTTCGGTCAGTTCGCCTACGACGGCCCCGACCCCGTGATGATCACCAGCATCGCCCCGAACAGCGGCCGGAAAGGCGAATCCGTCACCATCGTCGGCGTCAACTTCGACTCCGACGCCCAGGTCTACTTCGGCGACAACCCGTCCCCGTCCGTCCAGGTCAAGCGCACCGGCCAGCCCAGCGAGATCGTCGCCACCGCGCCCGCCCCGACCACCGGCGCCGGCAAGCCCCACACCATCGACGTCACCGTGCTGTCGAACGGCTACTCGTCGCAGACCGGCCCGGTGGCCGAGTTCACCTACGAGGAACTGTGACGCCGAACGAACAGGGCTGTGCCGGCTGTGTCCGGGCTGTGTCGCGCCCTGTGGCACGGCCGTATCCCGCCCCGCCGAAATGCCCCGGTGTGCCTGGTCGGCCCTGTGCCACCTATGTCTTGAGGGCCCTGCGATTGGACGGGACGGCGTCCCCGGGACGCAGGTGGGCGTCCCGGGACGGGCGGGGACGTGCAGCCGGTGACACGGGCGGGCCCCGGGCGCGACACTCTGCGTCGCGGATCCCGCACGACGTTTCCCCGAAGGAGTCCCTCCATGCGCCTGACGACCCGCCGTATCGCGAGCACCGGGGCCGCCATGGCCATAGCCGTGACCGGCCTGCTGCTGGGCGCCGGCGCCTCGCCCGCGTTCGCCGCGACGAGCTGCTACGCCAGCAGCTGCAGCGGACTCAACCCCGCCGACACGACCTGCGCCGACGACGCCCGGACGATCCAGACCTCGTCGTTCGGCGTCGAACTGCGCTACAGCCCCTCCTGCCGGGCCGCCTGGGCCCGCCGTGCGTCCGGCATGAGCGGGGTGGGCGACACCATCTCGATCTGGAACAACTCCTCTTCGTCCCCCGACTTCAACGCCCTGCACGTTCCGGCCAACGGCTCCGGGCCGTACTACACGCACATGGTGAACGACGCCGACATCAAGTCCCGGGCATGCGACGTCGTGGACAGCTACGGCGGCGTCTCCTGCACGGACTGGTTCTGACCCCGCCCCGCCCGCGGGCGCCAGGCCGAGCGGGCCGGCGGCCGGGCGATCGGCACGCCGGACGACCGCGCCGGGCCGTTCGCCGCCGGCTGGTCGGCTGGTCGGCTGGTCGGCTGGTCGGCCTGGGCGACGGACCGGCCCGGCCGCCGGCGGCCCATGCGCCCCCGTCACGTCACGCCGGCCGCTGCGCCCCGCCGCACGATGCCGCGGGGCGCAGCCGCGCACCGGTGTCCTTCCTGTCGAACGATCAGTGCCGGCAGCCCGTCCCGGGCACGCGGTCTAGTTCACGCCCGCGGTGAACTCGTCGTACAGCCGCTTGGCCGTCGGCGAGCTGAGCAGGCGCTCCAGGTCCGCCCGGGCGATCCGTCGGCGGAACTCGCCTTCGTACGAGGTGTCCCCGGCGTTGTGCATCATCTCGGTGAGCCAGACCGCGAAGGCCTGGTAGTTCCAGACGTGGCGCAGGCAGGTCCGCGAGTAGTCGGCGAGCGCGGCCGGGTCGCCGTCCCGGTAGCGGCGGATGACGGCGCGGGCGAACACCTCGGTGTCGTGGAGGGCCAGGTTGATGCCCTTCGCGCTCATCGGCGGGACGATGTGCACCGCGTCCCCGAGCAGGTGCAGCCGGCCGTACTGCATGGGGCTGTACACCACGCTCCGCAGCGGCAGGAGCCGCTTGTCGACGATCGGGCCGGGCGTGACGGGCGAGCCGACACGGGCCGCCAGCTCGCTCCAGATGCGCTCGTCGGGCCACTGCGCGAGGGTGGCCTCGACCGGGCACTGGAGGTACAGCCGCCCGGCGTGCGGGCCGCGGGGGATCAGCCCGGCCACGCCGCGCGGGTGTATGGCCATGGTGGCGGGATCGGCCGGGGCGTCGACCAGGACGCTCAGCCAGGCGTACGGGAACTCATGGCAGTGGCGGGTGAGGACCCCGGCGGCCACGGACGCCCGGCTGACCCCGTGGTGGCCGTCGCAGCCGGCCACGTAGTCGCAGTCGATGGACCGCGTGCCCGCGCCGTCCCGGTAGTAGACGCCGGGGCGCTCGCCGGCGAGGCCTTCGAGCCGGACGTCGGCCGCCTCGAACCGGAGGTCGCCGCCGGCGTCCAGGAACGCCCGGACGAGGTTGCGGACCAGGACCTGCTGCGGGCAGAAGGCGATGTCGTCGGCGTCGTCCCCGCCGGACACGAGCGACACCTCCTGCCCGTCGACCCGAAAGCCCATCAGCTTCGGGGAGAAGGAGCTCTCCACCACCCCGTCGAGCCCCCACCCCCGGTACATGCGCACCCCGCGGGCGTCGACCGTGCCGGCCCGTTGCCGCCGCTCGACGTACGCCCGGCCGTGCTTCTCCAGAACGACGCAGCCGATGCCGTTGCGCACCAGGAGGTTGCCGAGGGTGAGCCCGGCGACCCCGGCCCCCACGATGACGACGTCGGTGCTCCCAGCTGTGTCCACCATGTGCCCGTCTCCCTCTCACTAGGCCCCGTGGACACCACTGTCCGCCGGCCGCGGGCCTGCCCCAACCGGCAGACGGCCAGCGGATACCGGAAACCCGCCAAGCGCGGCGGAGGCGGTACGGACGCCGGGTACGGGTGCCACTGGCGGTGCGGGCCCGCCCGAGGGCCGGGCCGAGCGGCTACGGCACGCCACCGCGCAGTTCGGCCTGGTAGCGGCCCGGGGTCTGCCCGACGATCCCGGTGAACGCCTCGATGAAGCTCGACGGGTTGGACCACCCGCACTCCATCGCGGTGTCGGTGACGGAGAGGCCGCCGCTGAGGTGGACCAGGGCGTGGTGGATGCGCAGAACGGTGCGCCAGCGGTGGAAGCTCATACCGAGATCGGTGTGGAACAGGCGGCTCAGGGTCCGTTCGCCCGCCCCCACCGTGCGCCCCAGCGAGGCCAGGGTCGCGGGCAGGCCGGGGTCGGCGCGCAGGAGGTCGGTGACGGCCCGCAGCCGGCCGTCGCGCGGCTCGGGCAGGTGCAGGGACGGTTCCGGGGCCTCGGCAAGTTCGTCGATCACCACGGTGAGCAGCCGCCGGTCGGCGCCAGGACGCAGTCGCGGCCGGTCGGTCAGGGCCAGCAGCGCCTCCCGCAGCAGCGGGCTCACCTCGAAGACGGCGGGGCGGGCGGCGAGTTCACCGCACAGGTCGACGGGGACGTCGAGCACGCGGACGTCGGTGCGACCGTGGAACCGGTGCGAGTGGTCGAACCCGGGCGGGGTCCACGTGATCCGGTTCGCCGGCGCGATCCAGGTCCCGCGCCCGGTCGTGGTGCTGAACGCTCCCGCAGCGGCGTACACGAGCTGGCCGTGGGTGTGGGAGTGGGCGTCGAGGTGGTAGCCGTGCGGGACCCAGGCCGCACTGCGGGGCGACTGCGCCGAGGGCTTGGCCGGCCCGGCGGGCTCGGCGGGCGCCGGCGTGGGCGGGGCGGGCGGGGCGGGTCGGCGGGTCTCCGGCATCGGCCACCAGCGTACCGGCGGCGGCCAGGCGGCGACCGAGGCGGAACGGATCCCCGGGAGCGTCCCCAGGTGCTGCCCGCCCGGCGGGTTTCCCCCCGCCGGTCTGGTCGTTGCGGTCGAAGACGGTCAGCCAGCTGGTGGTGACGCACGAACCAGCGTGGCCGTAGGCCGAGTTGGCCGAGCAGTTCAGGTGGCCGACGCAGCCGGGAACCGCGATGCCCACCGACCCGGCCCGCCGGCTGAGCCCGTTCGAGCGGTGGGAGGTGTCGACACCCGCCTGGACAGCACGATCTGACGGCCCGTCCGCTCACTCTGCTGTGTGGCATCAGCGACACTACGTGGAGGCAGCGCATGAGGAGAAACCGTCGGATCAGCAGGCGGCTCACCGCCGTAGCCGTCAGCGCGGCCGCGGCGGCTCCGGCGGCGATCGGCGCGGACGTCGACGAGGACTGAGCGGACGCCTCCCTCGGGCACCGGGCACCTCTCCCCGCCGGCAACGGCTCGGCGGGGAGAAGCCAAGGAGCTCGCCTCCCCGCAGGGAGACGAGCTCATCGGTCGGACTATCCGTTGTGTGCTTCGAGCTCGGACCTCAGCGTCGGTTGGGGGACCGCCCACGATGCCAGGAGCGCCAAATTGTCAGCGGTCGGCGTGCCCGCCGGTGCGGTGTAGACGGTGAGGTGCAGGCCGGGTTCGGCGGGTAGTTCCAGGGACTCGACGTCCAAGTCGAGCCGGCCCACGACCGGGTGGTTCACCCGCTTGCGTCCGGACCGGTGCAGCCGCACGTCCTGAGATGCCCACCGCTGCCGGAACAGCTCACTGCGCGTTGACAGTTCGCCGACGAGGGCGATCAGCTCCTCGTCGTGCGGATCGCGGCCGGCTTCCATGCGTAGCTTCGCGGCCGCGTCACCGGCAACTTGGTTGTAGTCGACAAAGAAGTCTCTGGCCGCCGCGGAGTCCAGATAGACGAACCGCGCCGTGTTCGCCGGCCGTCGCGGGTCGGCGAGCACCGGTGAGAACAGCGCGCGGGCGAGTTGATTCATGGCGAGCACGTCATAACGGCCGTTACAGATCCAGGCCGGCGCATCGGAGATCGCATCGAGAACCTGCTGCAGTGTCGAGCGCACCGTCAAGGCCGACCTGCGCCGGCGTGGGCCGCTGGGCGCCCTGGATTGGCGCGCGAGGTGGAACAGGTGGTCGTGCTCGGCCTCGTCGAGTTGCAAGGCAGAGGCCAATGCGTCGAGCACGCCGTCGGAGGCACCGGCGAGGCTGCCGCGCTCCATGCGCACGTAGTAGTCGACCGACACCCCCGCCAGTAGCGCTACCTCCTCACGGCGCAGACCTTTGACCCGACGGTTGCCGCCGTAAGCGGGCAGGCCCGCCCGCTCGGGTGCGATGCGGGCGCGACGCGAGCTGAGAAACTCCCGAATCTCGGTGCGTAGATCCATCGTGGCCATTCCCTCACCGTAAGCCGTCCCGCAGCTCAGGGGGTACCCGTTGCGGTCGTCGCGATGCCGCCGTCCACCGGGATGACGGTGCCCGTGAGGTAGGACCCGGCCCGGCTGGCGAGGAACACGGCGATACCCGCCATGTCGTCGTCGCGGCCGAGCCGACGCAGAGGGGCCGCCGCCGCGATCGTGTCGCCGATGGCATCGAGCGTGGACGCCGTCATCTGTGAGGGGAACACTCCCGGTGCTACCGCGTTCACCGTGACGTGCTGGGGGCCCAGCTCTCTGGCAAGCACCCGGGTGAGTTGATGGAGTGCCGCTTTGCTGCTTGCGTACGAGTAGTTGGGCGACTCGGCGACATGGATGGCGGCGATACTGCCGATGTTGATGATCCGCGCGGGATCATCGGCGGTGCCGGCCCTGCGAAGTGCGGGAAGCAGCGCCTGCACCAGCCAGAACGGCGACTTGAGGTTGAGGTCGATCACTGTGTCCCAGGCCTCGTCCGGGAACGTCGCCAGCGGCTCGCGCCACATCGCCCCCGCGTTGTTGACAAGGATGTCCAGGCGTTCCGAGTCGACCTTGACAAGATCAGCGAGGCGCTGACACTCGTCGTGCCTGGACAGGTCGGCGGGAATCGCTTGAACGTCGCCGAATTCGGACAGCAGATGCTGTGCCTCCGCGCACGCGTCTGCCTTGCGTGAGCTGATGACGACGCGGGCGGCCGCCTGGAGAAGGCCGCGCGCTATCATCATCCCGATGCCCTTGGTGCCGCCAGTGACGAGGGCGCACTTCCCACTCAGATCGAAAAGTCCTGTGCGAGTGGTGAATTGGGCGTTCGCCATTGATCTCCGTCCCTTCTGCAGTGCAACTGTGCGCCGACACGGTCGCACTCCGGGGCAGCTGATGTGACTGATGGGGTAAAGCCGCAGTGCGCGTCCAGGGCGTTTCGTCGGCGCTTTCGACTCAACTCGACCAGGTTGACAGGCGTTTTCGACGTCTGGGAGACCCTGGTGATACAGGCACTGTCAGAACCCCCTTGCCTGTGCGCTGAGTCGGGATCCACCGGCTTGATGCCCGTGGATAGCGCGCTGCGGGCCGCCTGGGACGCGGCTGGTGGCGCGCATGGCCGTGGTGCGCGGGGGGCAAGCCGTCGCCCATGACGACACGAGGTGTCCGCCCGTAGCCGGAGGCTGTCCCGGGTCCTCCCGGGTGCGGTCCCTGACAGGCCCAGCCCGGGAGGACCCGGCTCCGTTGCCGCATCAGCGCAGTAGGGTCTGTGCATGCTCTTGTGGATCAACGGCCCTTTCGGCGGTGGCAAGACGCAGACCGCGCACGAGATCCAACGGCGGCTTGCCGGCAGTGTCATCTGCGACCCCGAGCACGTAGGTTTCGGCCTTCATCGGATGACGCCCCCGCCACTGCGCGGGGACTTCCAGGACCTTCCCTCTTGGCGGCAGGGTGTTTACGAGGTGCTGGACCGTGCTCTCGCCGAGCACGACGGTCTGGTGATCGCGCCGATGACGGTCGTGGAGCCGGCGTACTTCCGCGAGACCGTCGGTCGGCTGCGGGAGCGTGGCCATGACGTCCGGCACTTCGCGTTGCTGGCCGAGCGCGGGACGGTGCTGCAACGGTTGCGCGAGCGTGGCTTCGGGCATGCCGTGCAGTTCGTCGCCGGGAAAGACGCTCCTTTGCGCCGGGAAAGCTTCGCCCTGTCGAAACTCGACGTGTGTCTGGAGCGCCTGCGCGAGGCCGAGTTCGCCGAGCACCTGTGGACCGACCGTCTCACGATTCCGCAGGTCGCCGACCACATCGCCGCCTCTTCGGGACTGACGCTCACCCCGAACACCGAAAGCGCACTACGAGGGCGCCTCCGCCGGGCCTGGACAGGGGCCAAGCACATCCGGTTCGACTGAGCCGCCGGCTCCCAGCCCCCTAACGTTCGCCTGGGCGGACGTCACCGATGTCGAGGTCGGGAAGAACCGTGATCGTGCCGATTCCGGGGACGTCGTGCGGGTCACCCACCGGGAGCACGGCGACTTCAAGCTGCCGGCGGTGATCGGCATGCCGCGCGCCTGGCGCGACCCGGACTTCGAGACCAAGGCGACCCACATCATCACCACCTGGCGTGATGCCGTAACGGCGACGTCCGAGCCCGCGGCGTAAGCGAGCAGGCGCGCCCCTCGTCCACCAATGGGCGGGGGGCCGTCGCTCAGGAGCGCATCGCGCGCCGCCCCCAGTAGTGCCAGCCGGCCTCGATCTGGCTGGACGGCCAGGCGGGCCCGCCTTGTCGGGTGGCCAACTCGATCACGGCATGAGGCGGCCGGCCTGTGCGAGGGCGAAGGCGATTACCGGCGGGCCCCGACGCCGGAACCCTTGTCGGCCGTGGCGATGTCGAGTCCTGGCGAAGGGGGCGCGGACCGGTTACCAGCCCTGACCGATCTGGGCGCGGGCTCCCAATGCCGTGCTGCCGGTGCCCGGGTAGAAGTAGAGGCCGCCGGTGGAGCCGGTGGGCGCCTGGACGGCGTCGAGGTCGCCCTTGCCGTCGCCGTTGAAGTCCGCGCCGACGAGCTGGCGCATGCTGTTCCAGCCGGTGCCGATCTGGACACGGGTGCCCAGAGTGCTCGTTCCGTTGATGGAGCCGGAGCCCGGGTAGGCCCACAGCACGCCGTCGCGGTCGACCGCGACGAGATCGGCCTTGCCGTCGGCGTTCAGATCTCCGGGGCTGGCGAGTTCGGTCATGGCGTCCCAGCCGACGCCGATCTGACGGCGACTGCCGAGAGTCGAGGTGCCGTTGAGCGTCCCGGTACCGGGGTAGACCCACAGGGCACCGCTGCGGTCGATGGCCAGCACGTCCGGCTTGCCGTCGGCGTCGGCGTCCAGGGCGGTGACTTCCCGCATGCTGTTCCAGCCGGATCCGATTTGCGTCCGGTCACCGAGTGTGCTCATTCCGGCCTCCATGCCGGTGCCGGGGTAGACGTACAGGTTTCCGGTGCCGGTGTCGACGGTGAGCAGGTCGGCCTTGCCGTCGCCGGTGAAGTCGGCGGCCGTGAGCATGCCCATGGAGCCCCAGCCGGAGCCGATCTGGATGCGGTCACCGAAGGTGCCGTCGCCGTTGCCCGGGTAGAGCCACAGCTTCCCGGTGGCGGCCTCGGTGCCCACGAGGTCGTTCCTGCCGTCGCCGGTGAAGTCGGCGGAGGTCAGGTTGACCATGCCCGCGGGGGCGGGCTGACCGGGCCAGGTGGTGTGGACGACGATGCGGTTGGAGTCGTTCTCGTTGGCCATCCAGAGCTCGTCGGTGCCCGGCCAGTAGGAGAGGTTCTCGATGTTGATGCCGGTACGGGTGATGAGGCGCACCGGCTCGCCGAGATAGGCGTGGTAGAGGCAGCTGGGGATGTTGGTGCCGTGGTGCGAGGCGTCGACGAACTCCGGGCACGGGCCTGCCAGGGCGAACCGGCCGTTGTTCATGGCGACGCCCTGGACGCCGCCCATCGGGGAGGCGAAGGCGTCCGAGGCCTGGACCCGGCCCGAGGCGTCGGCCTTGAGTGCGCCGGTGACGGGATCGATGGGCCAACGGACGATCGGCGCACTCGCCCTGCCGAAGTCCCCTTCCACCTTGTACGGGTCGCCTTCCGAGGTGACCAGGGCGGGCTGGTAACCCGTGAGGTCGAGCGAGGCCGAGGTGAGGCAGGGGCGCTGGGGAACACCCGCGTAGGCGCCGCAGTCGCCGGGCGAGCCCGTCCCCGTGTAGGTGTAGCTGCCCACACGCGGGAGGGCGTAGGTGTGGCCGGCCGCATGTGTCCTGCCGTTCGCGTCGACACCGACTGCGGTGTCGGAGGTGTCGTCCATCTGCCAGATGTCGTTCAGGTCGAAGACGTCGAGCCTGTCGCCCCGGCTTGCGACGTACAGCCGGTTGCCCGACCAGACGACGGAGTTGGCGTGACCGCCGAGCGCCGTGAAGGTGGTGCTGTCATCGGAGAGGCCGACGAGCAGGGCGTGCTTGTACGTCACACGGGCCGGGTCGGTGACATCGGCGAAGGTGATCCGTTCCGCGCTGTCGGAGGGTCCGTGCCAGCTGGTGATGAGCACCTTGCGGCCACTCACCAGGGACTGCGCCTGGGGTGACTCGCCGGAGCCGGTGAGGCCCTGCGGGACCCAGGACGAGGTGTCGTCGTCCTCGGCGGACCAGCAGAACCCTTGGGCGCCGGTGATGTTGGAGGGGTGGCACAGGGCGCGGGCCGGGGTGTCGGTGGTGGCGAGGACGCTCTTGATCCCGATGCGTTTGAGGGAGGGGTGGGCGGACTCGAAGCCGGTGGCCCGGGCCGCCTCCCGGCCGTTGTCCCACTGGAAGCCCAGCCCGTCGGTGCCGATCCGGGTGACCGTGTTGTACGTCGCGACGGCCCCGTTGGGGACGGTGGTCGCGGTGGTCGCGGTGGTGGTGGCGGCCGGGCTGCTCGTGGCTCCCACGGTCAGCGACAGGAGTGCCGCGACCACTGCGGCGGTACCTCGTAGTCGTGCCGTGCTGCGGGGCGGGATAGTCATGGCGGCTTGTCCTCTCACCGTGCCTGAAATGCGTCATCGGCCCGGAAGTTCGTCCTGCGGAAGGCGGCACAAGGCCGTCCGTGCATCGGAGCGATGCCGTGACGACCCTGTGCCCATGGGAGAGCTGAGATGGTGTCGGCCCTGTCTACCAGCCGGTGCCGATCCGGGTGCGGGAACCCAGGGTGTTCATCCTGCGAAGGGTGCTGCGCACCGGTCCGGGCCGAGCACCTCGGGGCGATCGAGCACCCGCCGCCGGGGACGCGCTGCGCCCCCGCCCCGGGAGGGGTCCGCTCCCGGCCCGCGTCCACGCCCGACGCCGGCGGTCCCGCTCGGGTCGGCCTGGCTCCGCTGAACACCTGCGCACCGCCGCCCACTCCCTCCTCCCCGCGCCGTGCAGCCCGCTGGCGGCCACCACGGCACGGCTGGCCGTCGTCCGCGCCGTCGGCCGCTCCGGCGGCTCGGCGGTGACGTCGTGACGGCGTGCCCGGCCCGGTGACCGTACGACGGGCCTTCCGTCAGGTCGCGGGCGGGATCCATGGCGATGGTCAGGTCACCTGGAAGAAGGTCTCACCATGGCTCGCACGATCGCCGACGCGTTCCTCTTCGACTCCACGTGGGGCGATAGCGGTCCGATGCCGAACGGCCAGGCCTTCGACTGGGCGGAGCTGAACAAGGTCCTCCGGGACAACCTGGACGGCGAGCTGACCCTTGTCGTGGATGCGAACGGCAACGTCCGTCTGCGGTAGCCAGGCCGGCCTGCCCGGTCGGTGGTGCGTCGCCGGTGGTGCGTCGCCGGTCCTGACAGGACACCAGGCGCCGCCCGCGCCGGGGAAGCCGACCGGTCGGCAGAGCGTGCTGCTGGGCGCCCCGCGGGCCGCGTAGGAAGCGGCCGGGACCGCCGTCCCGACCTCACGTAGACACCACCGCAGGCACCACCGCACGTGCCGCCGCAGGTACGTGCGCAGGTACCACCGTAGATTCCCCGCCGCTCCCAACGCTCTTCGCGCGTTTCCGCAGCTCAGCTGGCATGTGTGGCGGGCCGGAACAGGGTGCGCAGCCGCGTGGGCAGCCTCCGCGCCTCGGGTTTCCAGTCGACCGGGATCTCCCGCGCCTGCCGCTCCAGAACGTCCAGCGCACGAAGTTCGGCGGCCGACCGTCCGCGGTGACGAGCCCAGGGAACGCTCTTTCGGTGGCCGGGTTGTGGCTCAGCACGTCGTACGTGCCGTCGATCACGTACGCGGGATGTGGTGGCAGCAGCAGGGGGACGGCCGCCACCTCCGGGGCGAGGGGTTCGGGCCCTGGTTCCGCCGCCATCTCTGGCCGCTGCCCCACCAGGCGGTAATTTCGGGTACGAGCAGGCTGGAAAGGACGAAATCCTCCATGAACGACATGATCGGCGGCCTCCCGCCGGACTTCTCCGACCGTTATCCGGAACTCGCCCGGCACGGGGGTCTCACGGCCGCGATCCTCACGGCCGCGGGCGATTACGGCCTTGACCTCGGCGATGGACTGCGCGCCCCCGAGCCCGACGGGGCACCGACGATCGCGCAGTTCGACTCGCCGCGAGGACGGATGAAAGTCAGCCTCCGGCCCGCAGATCGCGGGTTCGACATCTCGCTGTACAGCGACCGTGGATGGTTCTCCCGCTGGGCCGACGGCATCACCGCGGACATCATCGAGGCCACGAGGGTGCTCGCGGCCTGGAAGCATGGCGCGGCCCTCACCGAGCTTTCCCAGCGCTTTCCCTTCATGACGTACACCAGGTTGAGCCGGGGGTACGACGAAGGTAACCAGGTGGCCGTGATGTGGGACCTTCAGATCGGTGACCCGACATTCACGCAATACCGGGACCTGCTTGCCGCCCTCCGCGCCGAGCCGCAGCTCGCGCAGATGTTCCCGTTCTTCTCGATGTGGACGCTGCGGCTGGTGAAGGACTCCTACCGCGAAGAACCGGGAGAGCTGCTGATCCGGCAGAAGGAGGATGGCTTCTACCTTCTGTGGTCCTCTTCGGAAGCGGAGGAAGACCAGCGGGAGTTCCGCCGACTCGATGACCTGGTCGCCGCTGCGGTCGTCCTGCGGACCACTCTCTGAGCTCACCGCCGACGCCGCCCGCCGACGCCGCCCGCCGCAGCCGGCCAGCGCCCGCCGACCGGGACCCGGGCCGCCCGATTCTCGACTCCCCGCTGGTGCGCGGCGCGATGTTGGCTTGCACGTGCGGAAGAGGGGTGGAAGAGCTGGACCGCGTTCGTCTGCTCGGGATGGCTGGTGTGGTCGCCGGATGCGGCCGGGTCTTGGGCGTTCCGTGCCTGTGGCATCAGTGAGATGATGTCTCGGAGTGCGAAATCGACTGCCGAGGGCGGTACTTGATGAAGCGTCAGTCACGGCGTGGTCCGCTTGGCGCTGTGCTGTGGTGGTTGATCCCGATAGGCATTCTTCTGTTGATTTGGTACATAATGCCCACTACTCCGTGCCACAGTATCTGCTGACCCCACCGGGGGCACTACCGCAGGTACACCGTAGGTGCCCCGTCGCTTCCGGCTCTCCGACCGACCGCTGGCCCCGTGGTGCTGCCGCCGCGGCGCCGGATCCGGTGAAACCGGTGACCGGCCCCACGGACGGCCCTTGACGGGGCGCCATGGCGCTCTGGCGCCGGGTGCGGTGCGGCCGTGCACGGCCGGGGAACGGCCCGTCCCGGACCTCCTGGTGTGGCTCCCGATGTGACTCCTGCTGCACCTCCTGGTGTGGTTCCTGATGCCGACGCCCCCGACCCGGGGGTCCGGCGGCATCTGCGCAGCTCAGCGGGCCAGCCAAGGTCCCCGGTAACTCCGACAACCCTTCCTGCGCGCCCTGTTCTCCCGGTGGTGGGGGTGGTGCGCTGTCGGGTCGGGGTGCCCTGCGGCCGGCTGGGGAGGGTGCCGGCCGTTCGGCGTTCGGCGGCGTCGCCGGGGTGGCGGTCCGTTCACCCCCGGCGGCCATCGGCGCCGACCGGGGAGTGGTCCGGACAGGGTGCCCGGGGGTGCCTCATCCGGGGGCTGGACGGTGGGACCGGGAGTTGCACCGGAGGTAGCGGCGCCCGTACGGGCCCGTCCCCGTTTCCCCGGGCAGGACCGGCTGGGTAAGCCGGTTTGCCGTGGCGACACCTCTTCCCCCGCGACAGCCAGGCCGCTCGCGGTGGGGGTGGGTCGGGGCGTGGCAGGCAGGCAGGCCGCCCTGTGGCTCGAGGCCGAGAACGGGCTCGCAGACCCATTGCTGGGCGGGGCTGAACGGATGGTGCTCGCCGTCGGCACCGAGTGCCCCGTCGAGGCCGGACGGACCGCCACCTTCGACGCAGACGCGCCCGACACACATTTCGTGGCGCGGGCACCGGGACCTGTCTCATGATGATGACCGTCCACCTCCCGCCCGGCCCCGGCTCATGGGGCTGACACCGCATCCGCTCCTCGGCACCGGTGGGGGCTCCGGGCACCGGTCTGGGCGGCTGTCGCGCGGTAACGGCCGGCGGGCCGACGGCGGCCGGGGGTCGACCGCCGAATCCGCTCGGGGGATTCCCCCCGGTGAAGACGGCGGTCCGCCCCAGCGCACGGCAGGCCCCGCCCCCGTGAAGATCAACTCACCGAACGCCGCAGGCAGCGGCAGTCCGTCGAGTCGAGGAGTGATCACAACGATGGCAGGCACCAAGGGGATCGGGCGGCGCGGACTGCTGACGGCGGTGGTGGCCGCTGCGGCCGCGCTGGTCCCGGTAGCGGCGGTCGCCTCGCCGGTGACGCCCGGGGCGACCACCGCGGCCGCGGACCCGGTCGCGTCGCAGCGTTCCGCCGTGGTGCGCGCACTGGATGGCGTCGCCCAGCCGTTGCGGACGACCGAACCGGGCGGCCGCACCACCGACCTGCGCGCCCTGGGCGCGATGATCGGCGATGCCAAGGTGGTCGGCCTGGGCGAGGCCACCCACGGTTCGCACGAGTTCTTCGCGATGAAGCAGCGGCTGTTCCGCTACCTCGTCGAGGAGAAGGGCTTCACCGCCTTCGCCCTGGAGACGAGCTGGAGCAGCGGCCTGCAGATCGACGAGTACGTCCAGGGCGGGCCCGGCGACGCGCGGCAGCTCGTCAAGGACGCCCTGGGCGGAAGCCCGTGGGACCGCGAGGAGTTCGCCGACCTGATCGCCTGGATGCGGGAGTACAACCGGAGCCACCCGCAGAACCCGGTCCACTTCGTGGGCGACGACCTCGGCCTGCCGAGACTCGGCGACCAGATCTTCGAACAGGTCACCTCGTACGTGCGCGGGGCCCGCCCCGACATCCTCCCTCAGCTCGACGGCCTCTACGCGGGCCTGCGGCCGCTCGACGACGTCCTCGCCTACCTGAAGAAGCCGCTCGCCGAACGCCGAGAGAACGCCGCCAAGGCACAGCAGGCGCTCGACCTGATCACCGCGAGCGGCGCCGGCGCCTCCGACGACGCCCACGCGTGGGCGGTGCAGCACGCCCGGAACATCGCCGAGACCTTCGCCTTCGCGACCCTGGACATGTCCGACCGGGCCTCGGTCTCCGCCGCTGAGCAGCTGCGCGACCGGGCGATGGCGGACAACACCGCATGGTGGCAGCGCCACACGGGCGGCAAGGTGCTGCTGTCCGCGCACAACGGGCACGTCGGCTACCTGGCCACCGACACCTTCCTGTACCCCGAGCCGCAGGGCTCGCGGCTGCGCGACACCTACGGTCGCGACTACGCGGCGATCGGCTTCACCTTCGACAGCGGCTCCTTCCTCACCAACGACGCCGTCCTGACAGACGATTGGAAGACCGTCACGGTGCCGACGGCCACGCCGGACATGAACGAGTACACCCTCGACCGGGTCCGCTACCGGGACTACTACGTCGACCTGCGCACCGCCCCCCGGGTGGCCCGCGACTGGCTGGACACCTCCCGCCCCACCTACGAGGCGGGCTCGATCTACGTCAGCGACCCGAAGCCGCAACTCGCGCTTGGCCGGGCCTACGACGTCCTGGTTCACCTGCACCAGGTCAGCCAGGCACGGAAGTTCTGACCCCGCGGCCCACCGGGGCGCGTCCGTCCGGTGCTGCCGGAGTCCCCGCCCGTGCGCGCACCGGACCCGCCGGAGCGGATCTGGGCGAAGGCGGTGGCCGGCGCCGCCCGCACCCGGGACCGCGTCCCGGCCGCACGTAGGCACCACCGCGGAGGCCACCGAGGGCACCACGGGCGGCCGACCCGCCCAAGGGCGGCTTGCCCAAGGGCTTGCCCGTCCCTCACCGGGGCCAGCCGGCCCGGCCCCGGGCCACAGCACCGCTGCGCCCCCGCCGCACCTCCTGGTGCGGCTCCTGATGCCGACACCCCCGCCCCGGGGGCCGGTGGCATCTGCGCAGCTCAGCGGGCCCGCCACCGGGGCCGAGAATTCCGACATCCCTTCCTGCGCGCCCTGTTCTCCTGGTGGTGGGGGTGGCAGGCTGTCGGGTCGGGGTGGCCTGAGGCTGGCTGGGAGAGCGCTGGCGCGCGGCCGTTCGGCGTTCGGCGGCGTTGTCCGGGGTGACGGTTCGTTCACTCCAGCGGCCATCGGTGCCG
This sequence comes from Kitasatospora sp. NPDC030952, assembly GCF_055571335.1. Taxonomy (NCBI): domain Bacteria; kingdom Bacillati; phylum Actinomycetota; class Actinomycetes; order Kitasatosporales; family Streptomycetaceae; genus Kitasatospora; species Kitasatospora sp. NPDC030952. The sequence continues at coordinate 85,532 of NZ_JBVIFM010000021.1, read as the reverse complement.
ACCGGGTAGTTGTCCGGACAGGGTGCCCGGGGGTTGCCTCTTCCGTGGGCCGGACGGTGGGACCGGGAGTTGCACCGGAGGTAGCGGCACCCGTACGGGCCGATCCCCGTTTCCCCGGGTGGGACCGGCTGGGCAAGCCTGCCCCCAGGACGACACCTCTTCCCCCGTGACAGCCGGGTGAAGAGGCCCCGTTCTACCGGCCGGGGCCGGGGACCGTCTTTCGCCGCCGGCACCGGGCTGGTGAAGGAGGTGAACCGGCGGACAGTAAGCACACCGCTCGGACGGCCGGTCAACTCCGCGTCCGGAACCGGCTTCGGCCTGGTACAGGTCCGGGGGATGCGGACGGCCGCCGCCCTGGGATCTTGGGGCGGCGGCCGCGACGGGCGCCGGCGGCCCACTGGTCTGGCGGGAAGCCGCCGGGTGGGCCTACCGCCGGGAAAGCCCGCTCACGTGCTGGTGGCGTTGCGTCAGGAGAAGACGACGGAGCGGATCTGGGTGGTCTTGCCGAGGCTGTGGCCGGGTTCGACGACGACGTAGGTGTCGCCGTTGCAGTCGGCTTCGAGGAAGATGGTCGCGGTGGCATTGGTGTGGTTTTTGGGCGAGTTTCCGGGGGTGTTGTCACCGGTGTGGGGCAGGTTGATGCAGTGTCCGCTCTCCGGGTCGTGGATGCCGGCCTCCTTGCCCTGTGAGGTCCGGTAGAGGAGTTCGCCGTGTGCCGCTTGGGCGGTGGTAGGCACGGCGAGGACCATCAGGAGGGCGCCGGCGGCCGCGCCGAGGGTCTGGTGAAGGCGCATGAGAGGTAACTCCTTGAGTGCGGGGGGATTAGCCCGAGTATGTCCGCAGCCTCGCCGCCCGCCGCCCGCCGCCACACCGACTCCCACGGACGGAGGAATGACGAAAAGGCCGCCTCTGCGCGAAGTGGGTCAAGGGAGGGCATGTTCACAGGGCTGACCTTGGTGGAAGTCGGCTTCTCCGCAGGTTGGCCGAGCGGACCCGGACCGACCGACCGGCCGAGCCTCGCCCGCGGCCCACTCCGGCACGCGGTGCTGGGCTTCTTTCCTTCGCGTCCGGCTGGTGCCGGCCGCTGGGCGGGACGGCCCTACCCGAGCCGGGCGGGCGGTGACTGCTGGTCGGCGAATCCTTCACGTGGCATGTCTGACGGTGCGTAGGTTGGCGGTATGGGACAGAGCCTGAGGCGTGGACGCTGTGGGAACGACGCTCCGCGTGGTCTGACGAGCGAGGATGCCGCGGACTGGAACGCGCAGTGGCAGGGGGCCGACTCGTCCGGCTGGTCTGCCCGGGTTGTCAGACCCCGGCCGAATCGGCCGATTCGGCCGCGGCGGAGCTGCGGGTCGCGGTCGGGGACGGGGGCTGGTTCGTCGCGGACCCGGTGATCTGCATGACTGGCGCGATGGCTGGTCCGGGGACCATCCTGTACGGCGAAGCCCACCCGTACCGGGTGCTGCGCACCGGCCGGGCCGAGAGCCTCGGGGCGATCGAGCATCTGCCGACGGGCACGCGCTGCGTACCCGTCCCCGGAGGGGTCCTGATCCATCCGCCGCGCTCCTGAGGCCTGTCCGGGGGCCGCTGTCCCGCTGTCCGCGGGCTGCGCCTTGTGCCGTCCTGTTGCATTACGGGTGGGGTCGAGATGAAAGGTCCTATGGCTCTGTCGCCGTGCCGTTCCAGGCGGTGGTGTAGGCGGCCAGGGGCGGTGCGCAGGCGGTGGGCTTGGGGGGTGTCGGGCAGGCGGAGCCGGTGGCTGTGGTGGGCGACGTCGGCGGTGGCGCGGCGGAGGCGGGGCAGGAGCATGTCCTCACCACGGGCGAGGGCCGCGACGTGCCGGTACAGCGTCCGGTCGGCCGCGTGGGAGAGGCCGGACAGCGGGTCGCCGATGAGTGCCTGGGCGGCGGCGGCGAGTTCGGCTTCGGCGGCCGGGAACGCGTCATCCGCCTGCTCCCGGCCGCGGCCCGGGGCGGCGGGTAGGGCCTCGAAGTCCTCCGGGGTGACCGGGCGGGACCGGGCCGGTCCGGGGCGGGTGTCCGGGGCGCCGTCGTCGAAGACGACGGCGGGCTGGATGTTCTTCAGGCGGGTCTCGGCAGCCGTTGTGGTGCCGTCGCCGGTGACGGCCGGCGTCTTCCGTGCCTTCCGTGTCCCGGCCGGCGTCGGGGCCCGGTGGGGTGGGGGGGGTGCCGTCCGGCGGGGGCGTGGTGCGGTGCGCCCTGGTCGTGTTCGCCGCCCGGGAGGGGCCGCGCGTCGGCGGGTTCGGCCGCTTTGGCCGCGGTCCGCTCTTCGGCCGCGGTGTCCGTCTTCGTCGCTTCCGCGGGGCCTCCGAGGGCGCCCTGGAAGGCTGTGAGGAGTTCGTCGGGGACGGTTTGCTGGCCGGGGGAGCGCCGCTGCCTGCCGCGCCCTGGACGGGACGGTGCACCGTCATCGGCCTCCCCATTGCCGGTCCCGGGTGCCGGGGCGGGCAGGGCGAGGACGGTGAAGGCGCGGTCGAGGGCGGTCCGGGCGTGCCGGGTGAACACCGCGACCTGGTCGCCGTCCAGCCTGTCCAGGGCCTGTTGGGCCTGTTCGTCGCCGCCGAGGCCGCGCAGCAGGGTGCGGGCCTCGGCGCGCAGGGCGGGCAGGGCCTCGGCGAAGCGGCGTCGGCGTTGTTCGGCCTGGCGGCAGGCCGGTGTGCAGTGGGTACCGGGCCGGCCGGTGGCCGACCTCGGCACGGGTCGGCCGCACCCGGGCCGGGGGCATGCGGGCGGATGCGTCGCCTTGCTCTGGGGCCTGGTCCCGGACGATCGTGTCCGGGACCAGGAGTCGGTCCGGGTCAGTGGGGTGTACGGCCGTCGTCGCTGAGCATGTCGCGGACCTCGTCCGTGGATGCGTGCGGGGCGGCCAGGATCACTGCGGGGCTGCGGGTTTTGCGGCTCAGGGGGCGTACTTGGCGAGGAGGAGGGCATAGAGGTCGGGGCGGTGGTGGGAGAGGTAGTCGAGGAGTTTGGCGGTGGCTTTGGCCTGGTCCTCGGTGCACTTGGCGCACTGGTTGTGGAAGGCGTCGGGCAAAGCGTTCTTGATCTCTTTGCCTTCCCGGGTGCACGGCCCGGTGTCGAGGAAGCAGCGCATGTAGGTGTTGAGCAGGCGCGGGTTGGCGATCATCTGGTCGACCGCGGCTTCCAGCGGGCCTTCGGCCCGTACGGCGGTATGGCCGGGGGCGCTGGGGATCGGTCGGGCGGGTGCCGCCGCGGCTGGACCGATGGCGGCGGTGACGGCCAGGGCGGCGGTGACCAGGACGGTCCGTACATGCATGCTGCTGCTCCATGGGTTCGGGGTTCCGGGGCCGCGACAATGCGTGACTCGAGTGGTCGAGTCACCGTCGCAGCTGTTGCGATCGATGCTGGTCACCCGCGTCGGTTCCCGCACGCGAGGAACCGGGCGTGGTGCTCCGAACGGGCACCCGCAACATGCCGGGGCTCGATCGGCGGAGAGGCCGGTTCGGTGCTGGAGCTGACCGAGAAGGCCAGCCCTGACCGGTTGGAGTGCCCGCAGTGCGTGCAGGCCCGCGCCGCGCAGGACTTGGGCCCGGTGATGTTGCCGGTCCTGACCAAGCGGGAGCTGGTGGCTGCGCTGGTGTCCGCTCCGGATGATCCGTGGTGGGAGGACCGAGTGCTGCACGCCAAGCTCTGCCCGGTGAAGGACCGGTAGGTGTGATCGGGTGGGGTCCGGCGGGTGTCGGTGGTCGGTCGTATGGTGCGGCGGGTGACGACGACTTCCGGCCTGTACCTGGGGCTTCCCGTGCCGATGCCTGATGTTCTGCCGGATCCGTGGGTGGTGTTGCGGGGCACGGACTGGGCCTCGCTGGGCACCGCGTACGGGACCGCGGAAGGGCTGCCCCGGGTACTGGCCCCGCTCCTGGGCCCGGACCTGACCGCGGAGGAAGCCCGGCGGGCTCTCAACGCCCTGGAGCCGGTGCAACACCAGAACACGATCTACGAGGCGACCGCGCCGGTCGCGTTGTGTGTCGCGGCGGTCCTGGCCCGCCGCGCCGAGCATCACCGCGGGGCGGCGGACAGGGTGTGTGCTCTGCTGCTGGGCTGGCTGGCCGGTATCGCCGGCGACAGCGACGACGCCTGCGTTGCGGCCCATCAGCGGTACTTCGAGGAGGACTTCCTGAAGGGCTACCCGCCCATGGTGGCTATGCGTGTCCTGAGGCCGGTGCTGTTCCAGGCGGTCGCGCCGTTCATCGACGACGCCGACACTACCGTCGCCGAGGAGGCGTTGTGCGCCGCTCTGGCGTTCGCGGAACACCCCGACCTGGCCGGGCACCGTGACACCCTGGCCGGCCGCGCCCGACGCCTTCTGCTCGTCTGCGACACGCGGTGGCGTCGTCGGCAGGCCTTTGACGCCCTGACCGCGTGGGGCCACGACACCGCCGGCCTTGCCCGGCCCGGGGATGACGACCGCAGCCCGTACCTCCCCAGCTCCGCTTGGCCTCTTGGCGACGGCGATCCTGACAACCCGCCCTTCTGACCATCCCCGCGCACGAGAAGGCTCGGGGTCGGAGTGCCCGACGTGCGAGCGGGACCGTGCCGCGAGGGAGCTGGGCGCGTTGGTGCTGCCGGTCCCGACCGAGCGCGAGCTGGTTGCCGCGCTGGTCTCCGTTCCGGATGATCCGTGGTGGGAGGTGCGGGTGCTGCACGCGAAGCCCTACCCCGGCTGTGGCGGGTCGGTGGTTCGCTGGTTGGCGGTGTTTGTGGGCTGGGGGGTTTGTAGGTTGGTTGAGAAGTTCGGCGTGGGGCTGGGCACGTGTTCGGAGGTGGGTGTCGGTTCTGCCGATGCAGCCGGCAGGGTGTCCGGGCAGTGTGGCCTGGAGGTCTGGGGGGTCGGCTGAGAAGTTCCGGATGGCATGAGAGGGGGTTTCGTGAGCACTTGGCCGAACTGGCTCGTTGAACCGATCTTGTTCGATACGGACCTGCTTGTTGATCGGTGATACTCATGCCGTGGAATGGGTTGAGCAGGCCAAGGACGCCGAGGAACGTCGCGACTGGGATACGGCGATCGCGCTGGTCAGTGCACACGCCGAGTGCTACTCGGCCGACTTCTACGCTCATGACCACCATCTGTGGCACATGGAGTTGCTCGCGCGTGCCCGGCGGATGGAGGAACTGGCGGTTCTGGCGCGGGGTGACGTGCATGCCCGTCGGAAGCTGAACCGCCTGCTCCACGAGGCGTCCCAGAAGGACGGTGGCGGTGATGTGGACGGTCACGCAATTCCCTAAGGGTGCTGGTCAGCTAATTCCCCAGGTCCCGGCCAGGTGACTCACCGGTCGACTGCCCAAGCGGCATCAGTGGGAGGGGCGCCGGTCGTGAGAATGTACGAAACCGCCTGGAGTGCCTGGGCCAGGGGGACCGTGTCGCGATCGGGGTAGGCGTCTTGCTGTCCGTTGGCCAGGACGAAACCACTGCTCTGGCCGGTGGCAGCGGGGTCGACGGCGTGCTCGCCGGGGTCATCTTCCCCGTCGAGCAGGAGGACCATCGCTCGCTCGGTATTGGTGATGAACCCCAGCGATCGCCCTGTCGAGCTGACCAGCCAGCTCTCCAGATGCCCAGCCGCGATCCGTTCATGGAGCTTCTGCAGTGCTGCGTCGGCCGACATCACTGCGGTGCTGTCGTCGAAGGCCCAGGACTCGATCACGGACGCGAGCCTCTCATATGCGGCTGGCCGGGGTCGCTAGCCGGTTGGGGCTTTGTCGCCGGGGTTTCTGGGCCGCTTGTTCGGCCGGTAGCTGGGGCCGTTCATGATCACCTGGTGGCTGGTGTTGATCAGCTGGTCCAGCAGGGACTCGGCGACGACGGGGTTGGGGAAGAGGGGATACCAGTCGCTGGGCGCCCGGTTGCTGGTGGACCCGGCTGGTCTTCGTGAAGCGGACGTTGGCGCCTTGGCGGACGGCGAGGTGGCCCAGGGCCTGGGCGACGTGTGTCTTGCCGACGCCCACCGGTCCGAACAAGATCACCGACTCGCCGGCACGGAGCCAGCGCAGGGCGGCCAGAGTGGGGTTTCCCGCAGTCTGGATGAGAGCCCCGCATGTGCTGGAAGCTGGCTGCGTTCGCGTCAGGCTTGTGGTGCTGTGCTGTGCTACGTGGGCGGGCTGACCGCCTGGGGGTTCAGCGGGTGTGATGCCGGCTTCAGGTGGTCAGGAGGGTGCCGGGCAGGGCGGTGAGGTGACGCCTCTCGCCGCGGGCTGCGCCTCGGATTCGTCGTCGGGGTGGCGAAGCGGTCGGGGAAGGCAGTCGGCGCTGGTGGCAGGGTGCCCCACTGCGGCGGCTCCGTCCCTGGTCGGACGATGAGAACGATGGTGCCGGGCGGGCAGCACCGGACGGCCGATGGGTCTGTCGGCGGTGGTGGTCATAATCGCGGGTGTCATGATCACCAGATCCGCTGGAGGCCCCTGTTGCTCGCGCTGAACGACTTCGTTACCTGGGAGCCCCTGCTGCGCCTGCTGCGTACTGCCCACGTCGAGCGCCTGGCCGAACCGGGCGGCCAGGTGTCGGGGCGGATCGGCCAGCACGGGTGGAGCGTTCCCGTGCACCTGCGGTTCCCGCAGCCCGGGCGGGCCATGCTGGTATCCGACAACCAGGCGGAGCACGACGCGATCGAACGCGTGCGGGCCACGCTCGCCGAGGCTGGGATCGTCGACGTCGCGTTCAGCGCGGAGATACCGCCGAGCGGGAAGGCGGTGCTGCGTCTTTTCGACTACGGCGCCGCCGTTGATTCCGGCATCGGCAACGCCCACCCGGGGCCGCTGACCCTGGTCGAGAATGCGTTGCCCGAGCCGTGGCGCCGCTTGCCTGAGCCGGTGCCCGGGGCGCGGCCGGCCCCCTCGGTGGACCTGGCGCTGCTGGAGCGGACGCTGCGCGAGCGGATGCCTGACGAGACCGGTGCCACCGAGGAGGAGATCGCCGCCACAGAGGCGCGCCTGGGTGTGGCGCTGCCCGAGGAGATCAGGGTGCTCTACCGCGTGACGTCTGCGCGGTGGTGGGAGGACGAGGAAGACCGGGAGGACTTCGAGAAGCGCTACCAGGCGTCGGAGCGCGTGGGCGACGTGCTCGGCTTTGATCTGAGCTCGCTGGACGGCCTTCACATCGCCGACAGCTCGTGCTCGCCGTTCTACTGGACGCACGCGGCGACGGAGGCGTGTGTCACCGGACCCGACGACCCCGTGCAGGACCTGGTCGGCTCGCCAGGCTGGATCGTCATTGGCGACACCGGCGGCGGGGACCGCGTCGTCGTTGACCTGACGCCCGGCCCGCGCGGCCACCTCGGACAGATCATCGTGCTCGACCACGAGAAGAGCGTCGGAGCCCATTTGTTCGCCGAGTCCCTCACCGACCTGGTGCTGGACCCAGATCCGAACCGGAGCTGGTATACCGGCCGGAGTTCGGACCGGATGTCGGTGGTGGCGAGGCTCCACGGTGAAGACCCTGGGGACGTCGAGGCGGCGGCCCACCCCGACCTGGAGGTGCTCACCCTCGGCGGGTGGAGGGGCGCACCGGCCAGCCTGATCCCCGTGGCCGGACTGCCCCGCCTGCGCACCCTGCGCGCCGGCCCCGGGGCGCTCGCCGACCCCCGCGAGATAGCCCGGCTGACCGGGCTGGAGTTCCTGGAGCTGGCTCCGGAGGACTGGCGCGTCCTGCTTGACGCCGGCGCTGTCCCGCGCGGCCTGTCGGCCGCCGCCATCACGGTGCCGTACGGCGACCCGGAGCCGTGCCGGCTCATCATGCTGACGAACGAGATCCTGGCCCTGTGGGACCGCCCACTGATCGCCGAGACCGTCATCGAAGGCGACCTCGGCTCTCTGCTGTAGCCACTGTCCGGCGGCGATGGTGCCCAGCGGGCTTGGAGTTGCGTGCCTGCGGCACCGGCCTGAGAAGCTTGTCTCAAGCCGGCGTCAGCTACTTGCCAGGGGACGATGGTGGATCGTGACGATCAGTCATCAAGCAGTTCGATGGGGCTGTCGCGTGAGCGGATCGCCGAGATCGACGAGGTCGTCGGGCGCATCACGCGGTGGGCGAGGGACCGTGAGGACCTCGTCGGCCTGCTCCTCGTCGGATCATGTGCCCGTAACGCCGCACGACCCGACTCCGACATCGACATCGTCCTGCTCACCACAGACGAGCCCCGGTATCTTGACGACGCTGCCTGGGCTGGGGAAGTCGGCCTGGGCGAGCTGATCCGCACCCAGGCGTGGGGGCCGATCACCGAACGACGCTACTGCACGGCCTCCGGTCTGGAGGTCGAGGTCGGCATCGGCTCTCCGGCCTGGGCGAAGGTGGATCCCGTCGATCCGGGGACGCGCCGCGTGGTGACTGACGGCGCCCTCGTGCTGCACGACCCGGCAGGCATTTTGGCCGGCCTGCTCGCTGCCTGCTAGCTGGTCGGGGGTGGGGCCGGGGCGGGGGTGTCTGTGGGCTGGCGCCGGTCGGGGCCCGGGGTGGGTGGTTGGCGGGAGGTTTTGCGGTGGGAGGGCGTGAGCTCCGCCGGGTGGGCGGAAGATTTTGCGGCCAGTGGTGGCTCCGGCCCGGTGGTGGCCCGCGCGGGCCCGGTGTTGCTCGTGGTTCCCGGGGCGGGGTCGACGTCCTGGTCGACGGTTCCGTTCGGGTCGCCTGGCTCCGTCTGGCTGCGCCTGGGCCGCATCGCGGGTCCTGGTTCCGGGGCCCGGCGGCCGGGCCTGTGCGGGGCGGCTGGGGGTGCTACCAGGTGTCGTTGTCGCCGGGGGGTGGGGCGTGGAGGAGGAGGGTGCTGCGCCCGGTCGAGTGGCAGCGGATGCACGCCGTCGCCGCCGGGTTCCACATCGAGCACGGTCACCTCGACCGCACCGACAAGACCCGCCACGCGGAGCTGATCTCCTGGCTCACTCGCCAGCGCCACCTCAACGGCCATCACCTGCTCGACCCGGCCCGCGTCTCGGAGTTGGACGCGCTCGGCATGATCTGGTCGAAGAACGCCAACGCCTGGGAACGCGGGGCCGCGTACGCCGCCGCGTTCCACCGCCAGCACGGCCACCTGGCGATCCCCGCCACGGCGAAGCTGGACGGCTACGCGGTGGGCGCGTGGATGCGCCGCCAGCGCAAGGCCGACAACCTCACCCCCGACCAGGTGGCCAAGCTGGACGCGATGGACGAGCTGTGGCGGCTGGAGCCGGACTGGAACAGGTCGTACCGACGCCTGCTCGCCTACCTCGCCGCCGGCGGCACCCTGGACGGCCCCGCCAACCGCACCGGCGGCGACGCGGACCCGGCGTTCCGGCCCGGCACCTGGCTGCGCAAGCAGGACAAGGCCCGCACCGAGGGGAAGCTGACCGACCACCAGGCCGCGCTCCTGGACGCGCTCACCCGGCACGCCGAGACCGTCACCGGCTGACCCACCGACGAACGCCCGCCGTCCCGGCCCGCGAAGGCCGGGACGGCTCGCTGCCCGGAAGGAGACGAGTGACCACCACCCAGCAGCCGAAGGTGTCCTGGTACGCGCAGTACGTCTGCCACACCTGCCGCGACGGCGGCGACGCGCTGTTCGACGACGGCACCATCGTGGACGCCGACCACGACTGCGACCACGGCGAAGTAGAGATCGAGTGGGAGGGCCGCGCCGAGTGCGGCAGCTGCGGCTGGTCCCTGGAGACCGACTCGCCGACGGCGACTACGTCGAGGCCGACCACGACTGCCACACCGACCGGTAGCACCACCGCCATCGGGGCGGCCCGCGTGCCGGGCGGCCACAGCCACGCGGCACGCGCTCTCCAGCCGAACAGCACCCCGCGCCTGCCTGCGCATCCGTCGTCCGCGCCCACGGGGTGGGGGGATGACCGTGTCAGCCGGCCAGTCGCTGCAACCAATCGCGCAGCAGGGCCGTCTCGGTGTCTCGCAGGGGTACTCCGGCGCCCGCCGCCGGCGGTTCGGTGGCGAGGGCGCTTCGGAGCGCGGCGTCGAGGGCGAGCGCGCGCGTGGCCAGGTCCGCACCGGACGGCGCGGTGGAGTCGGCGGAGCTCGTGGTGACCGAGGAGATAACGGTGTCGCGCAGCCGTGTCGAGGTGGTCAGGTCCCGCCGCGAGGGCTCTTCGCCGATCAGCGCCAGCGCGGCCCCGGTTGTCGCCGCGTGGATGACGCGGGTCGCCTGGGCCACCGGGATCCGCAAACGTCCGGCGTCGGCCGCCCGGTCGAGCACGGCCACCAGCAGAGCGTGCGCCTCGTCCGCGGCCGGGGGCCGCCGTCCGGGCCGTACGGTGCCGTACATGAGCACGTAGAACGCGGGGTGCCGCAGCCCGAAGTCGACGTGCAGGTCCCAGCCGCGGTAGAGGTCGGCCACCGGGTCGTCGGGGGTCAGCGCCAGCGCCTCCCGCTTCTCGGCCAGATACATCTCGAACCCGTAAGCGGCCAGCTCGGCCAGAAGTCCGTCCTTGTCGTCGAACATCCGGTACAGCGCCGGGGCCGTGATGCCCGCGGCCGCGGCGACGGCGCGGGTGGAGACCGCCTCGCTGCCGCCCTCCTCCAGAAGCTCGGCGGCCACCTGCAGTACCTGGCGCCGCGCGGCGCGTCGTTCCTCGCTCATGGAACAACGATATCGCATCTGGCGTATCAGTGGATTAACGGTGCTACTGTTTCAGCCGGAACATCGATTCCCGCCGACGGTCGGACCGCCCCACAGCGGGCAGCGCGTCGCCCGTCGGTACTTCCACCGAACAGGCCGCCGTCGCGGCAGGAGAGGCACCCCCATGTCCGACATCACGATCGTCATCGCGTCGCATTCCGGCTACGGCCATACCGCGCAACTCGCCACGGCCGTGGCCGACGGCGCACGCTCCCTCGCCGGGACGCAGGTCCACCGGGTGGACGTCGCCTCCCTCGGCGACGCCGACTGGGAGCTGATGGACGCCGCGGACGCCATCATCTTCGGCACCCCCACCTACATGGGCACCGCGTCGGGAGCGTTCCACGCCTTCGCCGAGGCCACCAGCAAGCGCTGGAGCACCCGTGCCTGGAGCGACAAGCTCGCGGCGGGGTTCACCAACTCCGGCTCCATGAGCGGTGACAAGCTGCACACCCTGCAGTACCTCGCGCTCCTGGCCGCCCAGCACGGAATGCTCTGGGTGAGCCTGAACCTCCTGCCGGGCTGGAACACCACCACCTCCGGCCCCCAGGACGACAACCGCCTCGGCTTCTACCTCGGTGCCGGTGCGCAGAGCTTCAACGACACACCCGCCGTCCACGAGGCGGACCTGAGCACCGCCCGTCACCTCGGCCGTCGCGTGGCCGAGCACACCCGTATCCATCGCCTCGGTCTGGCCGCCGCGGCGCACTGACACCGCGGCCCGCCGGCAACCGCCTTCCGTCACCCTTCCGGTGCCACCCCGCCGACGCCGCCCCCCCGACGGGCGGGCGCCGGCGGGGACGGCGCCACCCCCTCCTCGAGGAGCACTTCATGCAGCACCGGACACTGGGAAGCCAGGGCCTGGAAGTCTCGGCGATCGGCTACGGCGCGATGGGCCTGACGATGGCTTACGGGCCCACCGACGAGCAGGTCGGCATCGCTGCCCTGCGTCGCGCCCACGACCTGGGTGTCACCTTCTTCGACACGGCCGAGATGTACGGCTGGGGCGCGGGAACCAACGAGGCCCTGGTCGGCAAGGCCCTCAGGGGCTTCCGCGACGACGTGGTCCTGGCGACCAAGTTCGGCGTCGACCTGTCGGTGTCCCCGGAACGGATCGGCAGCGCCCTCAACAGCCGGCCCGACAGCATCCGCAAGGCCGCCGACAGCAGCCTGCGCCACCTCGGCGTGGACCACATCGATGTCCTCTACCAGCACCGCGTCGATCCTGCGGTGCCCATCGAGGAGGTCGCGGGCACCGTCAAGGAGCTGATCGACGCGGGCAAGGTGAAGTACTTCGGCCTCAGCGAGGCCGGACCGGAGACGATCCGCAGGGCACACGCCGTGCAGCCGGTCTCCGTCCTGCAGACCGAGTACTCCCTGTTCGAACGGGACGTCGAGCAGATCCTCCCCGTCGTGGAGAAACTGGGCATCGGCTTCGTCGCCTACTCCCCGCTCGGCCGCGGGTTCATCACCGGCACCGCCAAGCCCGCCGGCCAGTACGACGCCACCGACGTGCGCAACACCGACCCGCGCTGGCAGCCCGGCAACTTCGAGAAGAACGTCGAAGCCGTCGACCGGCTCGCCGAACTCGCGGCGGCCAAAGGTGCCACCGTCTCCCAACTGGCCCTGGCCTGGCTCCTGACCCGGGGCGGCCACATCGTGCCGATCCCCGGTACCCGCCACCCGCGACGCATCGAGGAGAACATCGGCGGCGCCGACCTCACCCTCACCGACGCCGACCTTCAGTCCATCGACGAGATCCTGCCCGGGGGCGGCTTCGGCACCCGCTACACCGAAGGGCACATGCCGATCTGGATCTGAGTCCGTGCCGGCAGCGGCCCGAGCGCGGCAGAGCCCCGGCCGCGGCCGCCGCGCGGCCCGGCCGCTCAGCCGGTCCGTGCGGCCCGCCTCCTGGACCACGCGGCAGCGTCGACGCCGTACCGGGCCAGGAGGCGGGCGAACTGGACCCGCTCCTCCGGTGACCAGGCGGCGGTGATCTCCTGGAACGCCGTGCGCTGCTCGGCGGCGAAGCGGTTGCGCTCGGCCTCGCCGTGCTCGGTGAGTTCGAGCACGGTGCGCCGCCCGTCGGACTGGGACGCCGCCCGGCGCAACAGCCCCTCCGCTATGCAGGCGGCGACGGTCCGGCTGGCCACCGGCTGGGCGACGCCCATCTCGGCAGCGAGTCCGCCGACGGTCGTCTCGCCCGGAGCGTCGGCGATCACGTTGAGCACGAGGTTGCGGGAGAGGTCCTTGCCCGAGGCCGGTGCGCGCCGTCGCAGCCGGGACAGCGCCGGGCCGATCTGGTCCAACGCCAGGTCGTCGGGGGACCGGTCGGAGGTGGGCTCGCTGCTCATGTGCCTGAGTCTAGGCCCGCACCGCATGTTTGCATACCTGGGCGCAAGTCCATAGCATCAGGTATGTAAATGCGACGAGCAAGGAAATGAGGCGAACTGCCATGGCACTCACCGCGATCACCAACGCCCGGGTCTTCGACGGGGAGAAGACCCTCGGCGTGCAGACCGTGGTCATCGACGGCGGACGGATCGTCCGGGTCGGGGGCGACGCACCCCGCGACAGTGAGATCGTCGACGGCCACGGCGCCACCCTGCTGCCGGGACTCGTCGACGCCCACGTCCACTCCGCCCCGGGCTCCCTGGCCCTCGCCCTGCGGTTCGGAGTGACGACCGAACTGGAGATGCAGGGGATGAACACCCGGGAGAACCGGGGTTCCATCACCGACGACGACACCGTGGCCGACGTGCGCTCAGCGGGCTTCGCCATCACGCCTCCCGGAGGCCACCCCAGCGAGCTGATGCCCGAGGGGTTCCGGCCGAAGTGGGACCTGCCGCCGGTGATGCCGCTGATGCCCTTCTCCACGACTCCCGAGGAGGCGGCCGCCTTCGTCCCCCAACTCCTCGCCCGGGGATCCGACTTCATCAAGTTCATGATCGACGACGGCAGCGTGGAAGGGCACCCGGGGCTGCCCGTCCTGGACCAGGCCACCGTGAACGCCGGCGTGGCGGAAGCCAAGAAGTACGGTGCCCTCACCGTGGCCCACGCCCTGACCCTGGAGGCGACCAGGATGGCGGCCGAAGCCGGCATCGACGGCGTCGTCCACGTGTTCATGGACCAGCCGCACACACCCGAGATCATCGACCTCATCAAGGACGCGGGCATGTTCGTCGTCCCCTGCATCAGCCTCAACGCCTCGATGACGGGCATCACCGGCAGTGAACTCGCGGACGACCCCCGGGTCGCAGCCCGTCTCGACAGCCAGTGGGACCGGACCCTGCGGTCCAGCTACAACCGCTACCCGCAAGGCGAACTCAAGGACGTGTACGACACCGTGCGCGCCCTCGACGCCGCCGGCGTCGACATCCTGGCCGGTACCGACGTCTCCATGCCCGAGACGTTCTTCGGGGGCCTGGCGCACGGAGCGAGCCTCCACCACGAACTGCAGTACCTCGTAGCCGCCGGCCTCACCCCCGCCCGCGCCCTGCGAGCGGCCACGGCGACCACGGCCCGCCGCTTCCGCCTCAGCGACCGCGGCCGCATCGCCGAGGGCCTGCGCGCAGACCTGCTGCTGGTCGACGGCGACCCGACCGCCGACATCAGCGACACCCTCAACACCCGCGCGGTCTGGCGCCGCGGCGCCCGCCTGGCTGATGAGCACTTTCCGTCCTGAACACGCAGATCGCGGGGGCCGGCCTCGCGAAGGGCGGTGGAACGCCGTCGGCTGCCTCGGCCCTTCCGGTCCCGGGCACCGCCCCCCTTCGGGTCGGCTGGCATGGATACCCGGCCGGCTGACCCGTCCCAGGGCTTGCCCATCCCTCACCGAGACCATCGGGCAGGGCCCCGGGCGCTCACCGACGCCCGGGGCGCAGTCGTTGCGTCAGGAGAAGACGACGGAGCGGATCTGGGTGGTCTTGCCGAGGCTGTGGCCGGGCTCCAGGACGACGTAGGTGTCGCCGTTGCAGTCGGCCTCGAGGAAGAGCGTCGCGGTGGCGTTGGTGTGGTTCTTGGGCGAGTTTCCGGGGGTGTTGTCACCGGTGCGGGGCAGGTTGAGGCAGTGTCCGCTCTCCGGGTCGTGGATGCCCGCCTCCTTGTTCATTGAGGTCCGGTAGAGGAGTTCGCCGTGTGCCGCCTGGGCGGTGGTAGGCACGGCTAGGACCATCAGGAGGGCGCCGGCGGCCGCGCCGAGGGTCTGGTGAAGGCGCATGGGAGGTAACTCCTTGAGTGCGGGGGGGGGGGGGGCGATTAGCCCGAGTATGTCCGCAGCCTCACCCGCCCGCCGCCCGCCGCCCGCCGCCCGCCGCCCGCCGCCCGCCGCCACACCGACTCCCACGGACGGAGGAATGACGAAAAGGCCGCCTCTGCGCGAAGGCCGCTACCAGAAACGGACTTAACGTCCTCTCAGGCGTGGGAGACCACGCGACAGCCAGTCGCGCCCTACCCACAAGCCCGGTCCTTCAGGACCGGTCAACTTGCCCCCTGGAGGGAGGCGAGCCAGGAGGTCAGGAGGCGGTTCACCTCCTCGGGGCGCTCCTGCTGGATCCAGTGTCCGCAGCCGTCCAGGATGTGGGTGGCGGCCAGGCCGGGGAGAGTGGCCGGGTAGGCGTCGATCGCGTCGGCCATCCAGGTCGTGGAGGCGTCCAAGGCGCCGCCGATGAACAGGGACGGCTGCTTGATCGGGGCTCCGCCGTACTGGGCGAGGTCCTCCCAGTCGCGGTCCATGTTGCGGTAGCGGTTGAGGGCCCCGGTCATGCCGGTGCGCTCGAACTCGCCGGCGTACACGTCGAGGTCGTCCTCGGTCAGCCAGGCGGGCAGCTCGCCACCGGGGAAGCGGTCGCGCAGCCGGCCGCCGGCGCGGGCCACGAAGTGCGGGTCGGGCTCGCCCCGGGTGGGCATGGTGTCGGCGGACATGGCCGCGTAGAAGCCCGCGAGCCAGCCCCGCAGGTCGGACTCCATCTCCGCTTCGGCCCGGCCGGGCTCCTGGAAGTACGAGACGTAGAACTCCTCGTCGCCGCCCATCTGCGCGAAGACGTCGGTGGGGCGGGGGCCGCCGGGCGGCGCGTAGGGGACGCTCAGCAGTCCGACAGCGCGGAAGACCTCGGGGTGAAGCAGGGCGGAGGCCGCGGCGATGTTGGAGCCCCAGTCGTGTCCGACGATCACCGCCCTCTCCTCGCCCAGGGCGCGCACCACGGCGACGTTGTCCGCCACCAGGTCGAGCAGCCGGTAGGCGTCCGTCGCGGTCGGCTTGGAGGAGCGGCCGTAGCCGCGCACGTCGAGCGCCACGGCCCGGTACCCCGCCGTCGCGAGAGCCGGGAGCTGGCGGCGCCAGGAGTACCAGGACTCGGGGAAGCCGTGGACGAGCAGGACCAGCGGTCCGGTGCCCTGCTCGACCAGGTGCAGGCGCCCGGCGGGTGCCTCAACGGTGCGGTGGCGCAGGTCGGCGGACGGCGCGGGCTGGTGCATGGCTTCTCCTCGGTTCGCGGGCGGCCGCGGTTGCCCACTGATCTTGCTGCGGGGCAGCCGCCCGACGCGAGCACCCTTGCCGTTCTGGCAAACTGCCGGGACAGGATGGTGGGGACGGCAGGGCCGGAGAGACGGGGCGACGGTGACGGACGACGGCACAGCCGACACGCTGGCGGCCGTGGGCCCTCGGCTGCGGACCGCACGCGAGCAGCGCGGCGCCACGCTCACTGACGTCAGTCGTACGACCGGCATCTCGCTGAGCACGCTGTCGCGGATCGAGACGGGCCGGCGCAAGCCGACGCTGGAGGTGCTGCTGCGGCTCGCGAAGGCGTACGGCATCTCCTTGGACGAGCTGACCGGCACCGTACCGGTCGCCGCGACTGGTCCGCGCACCCGGATGCCGGTGCGTCCCGGCGGCGACAAGGTGGTGCTGCCCTTGACCCGGTACGTGGGGGGCCTGCACGCCCACAAGCACGTCCTGCCCGCCGTCGATGCGCCGCCGGCGCGGCCGCGGCAGGTCTCCCACGACGGGTACGAATGGCTCTGCGTCCTGTACGGGCGGCTGTGGCTGGCGCTCGGCGAGCAGGACCTCGTCCTGAGCGCCGGGGAGGTGGCCGAGTTCGACACCCGTACCGCTCATGGAGTCGCGAACGCCGGACCCGGCGGACCGGTCGAATACCTGATCATGTTCGGGCCGCAGGGAGAGCGCCTGCGACCGCGCACCCGAGCATCCTGATCACGTCATGGACCCGGGCCGCACCGGTGTGGATATGGCGGTGATCCGCAGCACGCCCTCCCGGTGTCGCTCGATCTGCTCCGGGTCGACCTTGGACTTCGGCAGCACTCGGGCCCCTCGTCGTGCCGAGCACGACCACGGCCCGAAGCAAGCACCCAGTGCTCTCACGACTCGACCCGGGGTTCGTGGGTAGCCCCGGTCAGCGGCGCGCCCCGTACGGCCCTGCCGGGGGAGATGCGTCGTGACCATGTCCCAGGACCTGGGCGCCGGCTTCCACTGCCGGCTCACCGTGCCCCCGCTCACCGCGGTGGCGGGCAGGGCTTCGAGCCCGGCGGGTGGAAGTGCGCGGTGACGGTCTTTCCGTCCTTCTGCAGACGGGTGCGCCAGTGGTCGGCGAGCGCGTCGACCAGCGCCAGGCCGCGCCCTCCGGTGGCTTCCGGGCCCGCCGCCCGGGGCTGGGGGAGCCGGCTGCTGTGGTCGTGGACACTCAGGTGCAGGCAGCGTCCGTCCCAGGTCAGCACCAGCTCCGCGTCGCTGCCGGCATGGACGTGGGCGTTGGTGGTCAGTTCGGACACGGCCAGCACGACCGCGTCCGCGACGGCCGGCGCGTTCCGGTCCCAGCCGAGGGTCTCCAGATGTCTCCTCGCCCACGCCCGGCCGGCCCGTACTCCGGCGCCGAGCGGAAGCCGCCGGGCCCATCCCACTCCGCCGATCCTGGACATACGGGCCTCCCTTCGAATGGAGTGCAGCCCTCATGTGCCCGCATCCGGCGACGACATGCGAGCGGGGGCACGACGTTGCGCGCTCTGCCGTCCGGTCAGGTCTGTCGCGTCCGCTCGCCGAATGGGCCGGCCGCGCGTTCGTCCCGGCGCCGTCGGGCCCGCTCCCGGGAGCGCGCCGCGGGCATGGAAGCGGAGAACGCGGGCAGGCGGTCGCCACGGAGCGCGCCGCACGGGCGGCGCCGTGACGCGAGGAGAGACATGAGCACCAGCAGGATCTGGGAGTTCCGTTCCGAATCCGGCCACGTCTCGGGCACCGACCTGGTCGGCTACCACGTCGAAGCCACCGACGGCCCCATCGGCAAGGTCGACAAGCACTCCGAGGAGGTCGGCGACTCCCACCTCGTGGTCGACACCGGCCCCTGGATCTTCGGCACCCGGGTCCTGCTGCCGGCCGGTACCGTGGCCAGGGTCGACCAGCACGAGAAGAAGGTGTACGTCGACCGCACCAGGGACGAGATCAAGAACGGCCCCGCGTTCGACCCCACCCACGGCACCGGCGCCGACTACCAGGCGGGCTACAACGCCTACTACGGCCCCTTCTACATCGGTCCCTTCCTCTGACCGGCCCGCCGGTGCGCCGCGCGGGGACCGCGGACCGACGGGCACGCGCCGGGCGCCGTCGTCCTTCGCCGGGCGGTTCCTCCGGGGGCCGTCCGGCGTCGGCGCTGTCCGGGCTTCCGCTGTCGCTCAATCGGCATGCGTGCCTTCCGCCTTCGTTCCGTGCGGCTCCGGCGGACCGCCGGGCCGGGCAGCCGGCGTGCAGGGGCCAAGGCCCAGCTCTCGCTCGAGCTCCTCGATCCGGGCGGCCACCGCGTGCGACGGCGCTGCCGTGCTCCGCCGAGCGGGCCGGTCGAGCACCAGCCCGGTCACCACCCGCCGGAGCAGCAGGGCCGGGACGGCGACGACCCAACACAGTCCCGACACCAGCGCCATCGCTTCGGCCTGAGCCCGTTCCTGCTCCTCGAACCGCTCCTCGAGCCACTCGGTGCGCGCTCCTCCTCGGCCGGTGACGAACCCCGCACGTAATCGGCCGAAGACCGTTCGAGCCGTCAGCCCCGCGACGACTGCGTACGCTGTGAACGTGACGAGGAACAGCCACGGCACCACCGATCGCCTCCTCCGCTCTCGCCCGTCTCGTTGACGCCTCAGCCCGCCTGCCCCGAATCGGCCGGTTGCTAGCAACGGGCGCCGACGGTGTGATTGGGATTCCGGGTCCCGGCTACACGGACAGCGACACGCTCCCGTCCGACCGATGGAAGGCGACCTCAGAGGGCGGACACCTCACGTTTGCCAGGGCCCTACCACCACTACTGGGACCGGCAGTCGGGCGCTGCCTGTCGCCGGTCGAGAACTGCCTCTCTTCCATTCCGCGAGGGGACGCCGCGCCGCGCACAAGGCCCGCGAGGACGCGGCGAAGGCGGGCTGCGCCAGGTGTCCGGTCCGCAGGGAGCGCCGACGCCATGCGCTCGAACCCCGGGGCGCCCTACGGGGTGCGGGGCGGGCTGAACGGGGAGGACCAAGCTGCACGAGGTCTACGGCGTCCCGGTCCGGGGCACCGCGGGCCGGCGGACCGCAGCCCTGATGGGCGCCCGGGTCGACCCCCGGGCGCCGGCCGCGGCTCGCCGCGGATGCCGGGACGAGCCCGACCGGCGTCGGCCCGCGACAGGGCCCGAGGTCAGGACTTGCCCCGGCCGGTCACGAGGTCGCGGGCGCGGTCGACCAGGCCCGTACCGGCGGCGAGCAGCTTGTTGTCAGGCGCGTTCGGGTGGGGGCGGGTGGGCGCGAGCTTCTTCGCCCGCCGGACCTGGTCGCCCAGCTCGTTCAGCCGCTCGGCCGAGCAGGTCTTGGCCAGGGCCGGGAAGAGGTTCTGTTCCTCGTCACGGACGTGCGCCGAAACCTCCGAGACGATCCGGTCGACCAGCACGCCGAAGCGGGCGTCACCGCAGTCCACGCCTTCGAGTTCCTTGAGGAGCTTCTCGACGGTCTCGTGGTCCGCGATCTCCTTGTCCGCGAGTCCCCCGCCGCCGGGCACGTGTTCCCGCACCGCGGGGTACAGGTACTGCTCCTCCGCCACCGAGTGGCGCACCAGCTCGATGGTGAACTGGTCCGCGACCTCGCGGCGCCGCTCGTCGCCCGCGGGCAGCGCCTGTACCCGGGCGAACAGTTCCTCCACCTCCCGGTGGTCCGTCATCAGTTCGTCGATCACATTGCCGCCGTGTCCCATGTGCCGTTTCTCCTGTCCGTGTAAGGGTCTCGCCGCGCTGCCGACCCAGGCGGGCAGCCGGCGTTGATTCCCCTCATATCCCGCATTTCGGACTGTATGCGGGTCGTCGGCGCGCCACTTCGATGCGTTGCCGGGCGGACGGCCTTCCCCGGCAGCAGGAGGGCAGGCAGCCGGAGGGCAGGTAGCGGGCTCGCGCAGTGAATCACCGACGGGACGGCTCTGCGAGCCGACGGCGAACGACAAGCGGCGGGGCCGCCCGATCAGGGCGGCCCCGCCGCTTGTCGTTCGCCGGCAGAGCCGGCGCGGTCCCGAGCGGTTACCAGCGGTACCAACGGCTCCGCCCGCCTGCCGCCGTCGTGCCGCGTGCGATGAAGCCGAGCAGCCACACGACGAACACGATGACGGCTGCCCACCAGAGCACCTTCAGCGCGAACCCGGCGCCGAACAGGATCAGGGCGAGCAGAAGGACCAGCAGAAGCGGGACCATGGGCCGACCTCCTCGAGTTGGTGGTGTGCCCGTCCTTCTGCCCCGGGATCGCGAAGGCATGTACCGGTTTGGGGGTGTGTGTCCGCTCGGCGGTACGGCCCGCCGGAGTGAGGCCCCGCCGACGAACCTTCCTGCCCACGTGAGGCCCTGCTGTTCTGACCCCCTGTCGTTCTGACGCCCTGTCGTTCTGACCCCCTGTCGTTCTGACGCCCTGTCGTTCTGACGCCCTGTCGTTCTGACGCCCTGTCGTCAGAACGCCTCGCGCAGCGCCGGCAGCAGGGCCTCCTCGGCCCAGTCCAGGAAGCCGGGCTGGCTGTCCCCGCCCACCTGAACGAGGGCGACCTCACCGAACCCGGCGTCGACGAAGGGCCGGACGGCCTCGACGAAGTCCTCGACCCGGTCACCGCAGGGGATCGCCTTGGCGACGTCCTCGGGCCGGACGTACTGGCCGGCCGCCGCGAACCCGGCGGTGCCCGGCAGTTCGGCGTTGACCTTCCAGCCGCCGCCGAACCAGCGGAACTGCTCGTGGGCGCGGCGCACGGCCTCGTCCCGGTCGCGGTCCCAGCACACCGGCACCTGGCCCACCGCGGGCTTTCCGGCGCCGCCGTGCTCCGCGAAGCCCGAGACCAGTCCGGCGTCGGGCTCGACGGCGATCGCGAGGTCGGCGAGCCGCCCGGCCAGGGCGCACGAGGCCGGGCCCGACACCGCCATTCCGATCGGCGGCGGCGGGTCCGGGAGGTCCCACAGCCGGGCGCCGATCACGTCGAAGTGCTTCCCGTGCCGCGTCACGTACCCGCCCTCGAACAGCGCGCGGATGATCTCCACCGCCTCGGCGAACATCTCCAGCCGCACCGACGCCGCCGGCCAGCCCCGGCCCACCACGTGCTCGTTGAGGTTCTCCCCGCTGCCGAGACCCAGCCGGAAACGGCCCTCGGACAGGAGCTGGAGCGTGGCCGCCTTCTGCGCCACGACCGCGGGGTGGTAGCGGAAGGTCGGGCAGGTCACGTACGTCATCAGCGGGATCCGGGAGGTGGCCTGCGCGGCGGCTCCCAGCACCGCCCACGCGTACGGGGCGTGGCCCTGCTCGTCCAACCAGGGGAAGTAGTGGTCGGAGACCACCGAGAAGTCGAAGCCCGCCTCTTCGGCGCGCACCACGTCGCAGACCAGGCCCCGGGGGGCCCGCTGCTCGGTCATCATCGTGTATCCGATCTGCACCATGACCCGCGTCTGCCCCGCGGACGGCGACGTCCACCCCCGGATCCGGTCTTCGTTCGATCGCACCAACGCCCGGCGCCGGGCCTCGCCGGAGAGGGCCTCGCCGCAGCGGACCTCAGCGGCCGGGACGGCCGGGGCCGGGGCCGGCGGGCGGCTCCTCGTCCAGGTGGGGGCGCTCGCCGTCGGGGGTGCGCCATGAATCGGCGCGCTCGGCGGCGGCGCCCTCGGCGGGGCGCGGCGGCCGACGGCGGAGGAGGCGGTGGCTGCCCCAGGCGAACGCGCCGATGAGCACCACGGCGATGACCAGTGCGGGCACCACGACGCCCGCGACCGAGGGGCCGGCGGCTTCCGTGGCGGTGAGCGAATGCGTGATCACGTTCCGACGTCCTTTCCCGGGCTTCGTCCGGCTGCCGTTGCGCAGCGCGGCGCGGCGGCCCCGGGGGAGGAGGGGCAATCCGGGCGGGACCGCCGCTCGCGCCCGTCTACCCCGCCCGCCCGGGCGCATGCACAGGCCGGGCCGCAGCCGGCACCGACGGGCCGGGTGGTTTCCGTGCCCCCAGCGGGGGAAGCCGCTGGCCGGCCGGTCGTCGGTGCCCGGCCCGGACGCCTTGAGGGCTTTCCCTTCGCGTGCGGGCACGGTGGCTCCACCGAGACCGGAGCACCGGGCGGCGAACGCCGTCACCGTACGGAGGCCGGACGACGGCTCCCCGACCTCGGAAGGAACACAGCGATGGGCATGGTCATCAGCAGCCCCCTGCCGGACAACGAACGCAAGACGACCGGGGAAGCGCTGCAGGGCGCCCTCGTCGACCTGCTGGACCTCTCCCTGGTGGCCAAGCAGGCGCACTGGAACCTCTACGGGCCCCGGTTCCGCTCCGTCCACCTGCAACTGGACGAAGTGGTCACCACCGCACGCGACTTCGCCGACGAGGTGGCCGAGCGCGCCGCGGCGATCGGGGTCAGCCCCGACGGGCGGGCCGCGACGATCGCCGCCTCCAGCGGCCTGCCCGGGTTCCCCGAGGGCTGGATCGCCGACGAGGCGGTGATCGAGCACCTGGTGAAGGCGTTCGGGGCCGTCATCGAGCGGATGCGGACGCGGATCGACGAGACGGAGAAGGCGGACCCCGTCACCCAGGACCTGCTGATCGGACTCACGGCTGCGCTGGAGAAGCACAGTTGGATGTTCCAGGCGGAGAGCCGGGGTTGACGCGTGCGGGCCCTGCGCGGCTGAGCGACGGGCCGAGGACTGCGACTGCTTCCCGGCGCAACCGCTGACTGCCGGACCCCTGACGCCCGAATCCCTGACGCCCGCCCGGTCCTGCCGCCGGGCGGGCGTCGGCGCGTGGCGCCGGGTGCCGGGGCGTCGGCCGGCGCTCGCCGCGGCTCGTGGCAATCGGGGCATGCCGGGTGCCCGGCCTCGATGCCCGTACCTCGCGGAACGAGAGCACGGGCGACGCCGGTCCCGGCGCGTGGACGTGGCGCGGCTCCAGGAGGACGCCGGTGTGATCGCCCAGTCGACCGGTCCAGCACCGCGCCGACGAACCAGGCCGGCGCCCGGTCCAGGACCGGGACGCCCTCCGGCTCGCGGTGCCAGGCCGTCTCGCCAGGCGCCCGGCCGGATCCGGCCCGGCCACCGGCACGACCTACATCGGACAGTCCAGCAGCCCGGCGAACGCGTCGAAACCGGTCATCCCTCATCCCTCCGTCCGGACGGCGCTCAGCGGTGCGGCCACCGACTCCAGGCTGCGCCGCTCCGCCTTCACGCCGATCGCGGCCTCGACCAGGCCGGCGGCGGTCATGAGGCCGGCGCCGATGCAGAAGGCCAGGGTGGTGTCGGAGACCTCGCCGCTGCTGACGAGGCCGTTGAAGAGCAGCGGGCCGCTGATGCCGCCGACCGCCGTGCCGACGGCGTAGAAGAAGGCGATGCACAGCGCCCTGGTCTCCAGCGGGAAGATCTCGCTGACCGTCAGGTACGCGGCACTCGCGCCCGCCGAGGCGAGGAACAGGACGGCCGTCCAACAGCCGGTCAGGGTGGTCGCGGAGAGCGAGCCGTGCTGGAACAGGACGGCCGCGGCGAAGAGCAGGACGCCGGAGCCGATGTAGGTGCCGGCGATCATCGGCTTGCGGCCGATCGAGTCGAAGAGGTGGCCCAGCAGCAGCGGGCCGAGGAAGTTGCCGACCGCGATCACCGCGAAGTAGTAGCCGGTGTCTCCCTCGGGAACGGCGAAGTAGGTGGTCAGGATGGTCGCGTAGCCGAAGGTCACCGCGTTGTAGAGGAACGCCTGTCCGACGAACAGCGCGAAGCCCAGCGCGGTGCGGCGCGGATAGCGTGAGACCACGGTGCGGGCGATGGTGACGAAGCCCAGCGCTCCGCGTCGGCGGATCCTGATGGGCGCTTCCTCGACGGGCGGCAGGCAGGCGCCGGTCTGCCGCTCCACCGTCCGCTCGGCCTCGGCCACGATCTGCTCGGCCTCCCCAGCCCGTCCGTGGGTGAACAGCCAGCGCGGGCTCTCCGGGACGTGCCGCCGGACCAGCAGGATGACCAGGCCCAGCACCACGCCGATGCCGAAGGCGAGCCGCCAGCCGGTGCCGGTGGCGAAGAGCGAGGTGTCGAGCAGGGCGATCGACGCGAAGGCGCCGAAGGCGGCTCCGGCCCAGAAGCTGCCGTTGATGACCAGGTCGATCCGCCCGCGCACCCGGGCGGGGATCAGCTCGTCGATGGCGGAGTTGATCGCCGCGTACTCGCCGCCGATGCCGAAACCGGTGAAGAAGCGGCAGAGGAAGAAGAACCAGGCCGTCCAGGAGAAGGCGGTGACGGCGGTCGCGGCGAGGTAGACGGCGAGGGTGAGCATGAACAGCTTCTTGCGGCCGAGCCGGTCGGTCAGCCAGCCGAAGAACAGCGCACCGCTGCAGGCGCCCGCCACGTAGACGGCGGCGGCGACCGTGGTCACCTGGGCGGTGCTGATGGCGATGCCGCTGCCGTGCTGGGCCAGGCGTCCGGCCATGTTGCCGACGATCGTCACCTCCAGGCCGTCGAGGATCCAGACGGTGCCCAGACCGATCACGATCCGCCAGTGCCAGCGTGACCAGGGCAGTCGGTCGAGCCGGGCGGGGACGTCGGTGGTGATCTCGCCGGGTTCCGCTTCCCGGGTGCGTGCGGACGGCTTCACCGGGTCGGCCATAGGGGACCTCCTCGTCCTCGGGTCGGTGATCGTTCCGCGTCTGCCCGGTTCTGCGCGGCCCAAGCCCGTTGGCGCGGTGCGCCGTTACGGCGGGCCGGGGGAAGGTAGGCGCGGCGTCGAGACGTCGGTGCCGCCCGCTGCGGGGCGCCCGAACCGGTAAAGGAGGACGAGAATGGACGCGACGACGCACGGTGACGCCGAGCAGGGTGTGAGTGACGCGGCACGCCGCCTCACCGAGTCCACCGCGAACCTGGTCCGCCAGGAGGTCGACCGTGTCCGCGACGAACTGACCGCGACCGTACGGCAGGCCGGCCTCGGAGCGGGGCTGCTCGCCGGCGCCGGGGTGTGCGGCGTCCTGGGACTGGCGTCGGCGCACACCGTGCTGCTGAGGACGTTCGAACGTCGGCTCCCGTACCGGGGGGGCGGCCTTTGCGCTCACCGTGCTCTACCTCGCCGGTGCCGCAGCCCTGCTGCCCGCCGCGCGCGAACGGCTCGAACGGGCACGGCACCAGGGGGCGGGAGCCCTCGACCAGGCGCATGCCGACCTCGACGAGGCCGTGGCGGCGGACCGGCCGGCTGCCGGGCCCGCCGCGCAACCGGCCGCACCGCAGCCGCCCGCCGCACCGCCGTCCACCGCACCGCTGGACGGTCCTGGGCCGTCCGCCGACGAGCAGGGTGGCTGACGGCCCCGTTCCGCAGGTCAGACCAGGCCCAAAACGGGCGACCCGAGCCCAGGTGCCGCGCCAGATGGAACAGCGTCCACTCGGCGACCTCTTCGTCCACGACACACGCGCGCGCCGCACCGTAACACCGCACAGCTTCCGCCAAGACCGGCGACGGCAGGCCTGCACCCGCTGCGCCCTTTGTGGGGCCGGCGCCTGCTGCACCCATCCCGAGGGCGAGCGCGACCGCTGCGCCTCGACCGGCTCGTCCAGGCCGGCGAGACGACCCAGCTCACCGACCCGTTCCCACTCGACCTCGACCCCGCACCGGGCCCTGGGAGCGGCGACTGCCGCTTCCAGACCGTGTCGGCGTCAGCGGTGTCAGGTAGGAGGAGCACGAGGTATCCGGGGACACCGTGCACGGTGATGGGCCCGGCGTGAAGATCAAGGCCCGCCGAAGCGCCCGCAAGCACCACGTTCACCCGTACTGCGCGGTGACCCGGTGTTCTCACCGCGCAGTAGAGGTCGTTCAGGAGGACGGTGCACAACTGCTACGGACCTGTCATCCGTTCGACTTCATCGCGGCATTGGTCACGTACGGCTCGGTCTCAGGCCTGGTTCCCGGACGCCTGCGCTGCCCGGGCGGACCCGATCGTGGCCGCCGCACCGGCGCTACCGGCTGGTGTCGCCCTCCTCGTCCGGGATGACGTGCACCGCGGCCTCTTCGGCTCCCGCGGCGCCGCCGTCGATGCCGGCGTCGGAGGCGACGAGGTCCTTCTCCGTGTCGGGCCGGGCGCCCTCGTCGGGGGCCACCAGCCGTCCGGCGCGGCGGGTGCCCGCGGCCGACGGGTCGAGGGGCTCGCCCTCTCCGCCGGGCAGGTCGCCGATCCCGTCGCCCTCGGTAGGCAGGACGTCGGGCTCCTCCTGGGCGAGGCGCTGGTCCAGCGTCTCGCCGTCCCGCTGCTCGGCGGCCGTCACCCCGGCCTTGCCGACGCCCAGCGGCCTCTCCGGCGGAGAGTAGCCCTCGTCCAGCAGGTCGTCGTAGTCGCGCTCGTCGACCGCGTCGTCCAGGTCCAGGGGTGCCGCGTCCGCCTGCTCCTCCATGTCCCCGGTCGGCTGGTAGACGTCGTCACCCATGCCTTCGCCGCCCGCGGTTTCTTCGCTCATGTCCCCACGCCTCTCCGGTTCTTCGCCATCCCCTGCCGCTTCGCGCGCGTTGGGCGTCCTCAGCTTTCGGTCGGCCGTTCGTCCTCCTCCTCGGGGCTCTCCTCGGCGGTCTCCCGCGGGTCGAGGCGCCGGCTCCGGCCCGGCTCGGCAGTGGTGGCGTTGCCCTCCTCGCCGGTGTCCGGTTCCCCGTCGCCACCGGGCGGGTGGATCGGGTGCTTCTGGTCGGTGTCGTCGAGCGGAACACCACCGGCTCCGCCCTGCGGGACGTCCTCCACGGCTCCTCCTCGTCCTTCGGGGGCCCGAGCGGCCCCGGACCGCGTCCCAGCGCGTACCCGCCCGCACCCGGCGAAACCCCGGGACCGGCTGCGGCTTGCCGCAGGGCCCGTCGTCGCCCCGCGGGCGCCGGGGCATCCCCCGCCGTGGCCTCCTCGCTGACGCCGCCCGGGGCGGGGTGCACTCCCCCCGGCTGCCGGACTCGCCGGGCCTCGCTGCCCTTGGGGACCGCCGGCGGCGGGCGGCAGCCCGATTCCATCTGGTGCGCCGCCGGTACGTGCATCGAGTGCGGTTCGACAGCGTCGGCACCGCGCGGCGGGTCCGGATCGGTACCCAGGCCTTCGCCCGGGAGACCGAGTGGTTCGGCCTCGACGAGTGCGCCATGACGGCGGAGGGCTTCCGCACACCAGCGGTCGAGCGGATGGTCCAGGCCCGCCGCACCCGTGCCCCGCAAGGTACGTGGAGGCCGCCCCGTCCTGAGCCGAAGCAGGCGCAGCCGCCGCGTGCGAATCCCGCGTGGCGTCTGGAGGCGGCCATGGCGTCCGGTTCGAGGATCGCCGTGGAGTCGGCGTGCCGCGACCTCGAGGCCGCAGGCTCGCCGGAAGGCATCGACGGCGCCGAGGTGGCCGCCGCGCTGAAGAAGGCCCGGGACCGGCTGGTGCAGCAGGCCCAGGAGCGGGAGGAACTGTTCGGGCAACTGCGGCAGGCCCTCCGTGACCGCGACACGGTCGCGCTGCGTACCCTGCTGGCGCGCGCGGACACGCACACCGCCGGGGAACGCGACCGGGCTGAACACGCTGTCACCACTCGCGCGGTGGAATTCCTCAAGCACCAGCAGCTCCAGGCCGTCTGGGCCCGCGACGCCGAGCGCTCCCACGGAGCCAACCCGAAAAAGGCCGTCCGCAACATCACAACCCGCCCGCCGAAGGCCGCCGACCCGACCGACGCCGCACACCGCCGGATGTGCGACATCCTCGGCGACCTGCGCCGGCTGGGAAGCCGGCTGCCGACCCGCGACGTCGTGCGCCTGCTGGACTCGCCGGCCGCGACGGTGAAGGCAGCAGGACCCCGGGTGACACCGGAGCAACGCGAGGAGGCCAACTGGTGGCTTGCCCGCGGGAGGAGGCTGCGCGGCGCGATCGTGGCTGAGAGCGCGCCGCAGAACGCGGCTGGCACGGCCGTTCCGGCCACGCGGCGCGGTCCGGAGGAGGCTCGGCCGGGCGAGCGCCACGCCGCTCAGGCCACATCAGGCCACGGTAAGGAGAAGACGTCGTCTGCGGCGCACCGCACCGCCTCCGCCGGGCCGAGGACGCGGGCAAAGCCGGCGTCAGCGGAACCGCCCCGGCTGCCGGACGGTTCGCTGGTGCAGGTGGCCGCCGCGGTGCGCGGGGCCCTGAAGAAGGCGGCCCGTGAGCGTTCGACCACGTCGTGGGCGCGGCTGCGTAACCAGCTGGGCAGCGCACTGCCCGACCTGCACCCGGACGACCAGGTCGAAGTGCTGTTGCGGGTGGAGGCGAGCAGGCCGGGCGACGAACCGCTGTTGTCCTCGCTGCTCGCGGCAGCCGCCAGCGGCTCTCCTACGCTCTACCAGCGCCTGTCCGGCCGACTGGGCCGCCCGCTTCCGGTGCCAGGGTGATCAGGGGGTGTTGCCGTGGACGATGACGCGGCCGGGGTAGTGGGCGTCGATGTAGGCGCGGGCGGCCTGGAGGTCGCCGACCACGCCGACGGTGGTACGGCCGTCGGGCGCGAGGTCGGTGTTGAAGACCTGGAAGTCCGGCCGCTGGAGGTCTTGGAGCTCGCCTTCGAGCTGGTAGTCGTGGTCGCGCCGGTAGACGAGGTCGGAGGTGATGTGGCCGCGCACGACGTGGGTCTGGCCGGGGAAGCGCTGGTCGAGGGCGCGGCGGGCGTCGTCCAGGCTGCCGATCACCTCGACGGTCTGCACCCGGTCGCCGGGGCTTGACCCGACGGTGTCCGCGTGCCAGGTGGCAGGGCCGACGCCGGCTTGGTAGATGGCCTGTTGGAGGTCGGCCAGTTCCTGTCCGCGGGGACCTTCGGGCTGGGCGGCGGCCGCGCCGCACGCGACGGCGAGAACTCCGAGGGTGGCCAGGAGCCGGCCGGTGAGTGCGACGTCCACGGGGGCGCCGTCCTTTCGTGCTGTCAGGCGAGGGAGAGGCCGAACTTGTCGATGACCGGCGAAATCGGGGTGTAGAGCAGGGTGTCGTAGCAGGTGGTCCTCGTCGCCGTCGGGCTGCAGACGGCCTTCTGGCCGCCGCCGGCGACGATGACGCCCCTCGCCTGCATGTCCTCGCCGCCGTTGATGCCGGCGAAGACGGGGCCGCCGCTGTCGCCCTGGGCCACCGCGATGGTGTGGTCGTCGGTGCGCTCGGCGACGTCCATGACGTCGAGCCCGCCGTCGGAATCGGACACGTTGCCGATCGTGGTGCCGGTGCCGGCCTTGTAGGTGCCGGAGGTGCCGCAGTGCGCGGCGGTGAGCAGGACGGCGGTCTTGCCGCGCCAGGCTCCGAAGCCGCTGGTGCAGAAGGCGTTGCCGGGGGCGATGAGTTCGGCGCCGGCGCTCCACGGGCTGGCGTCGCTGTGCCGGGTCGCGGTGGCCGCCGGGGCGGCCGCAGGCGCGGCCTGGACCGGGACACCGGCGAGTTCGGTGGCGCGCGCGGCCACCTGGTCGGCGTCGGTGAGCGTGCGGGACCGGTCGGTGGTGTCGGGGGTGTACGCGACGGTCAGCCTGGTGCCGTCCACCGCCGGGCCCGCGCCGTTCCACACCGCGCCCGCCTCCCCCCCCCCGCACCGCGGCCTCGACGAGCCGGTCCCGCGCCGCGCGCAGCTGCCCCAGGGTGTAGGGCGCCGGCCGGACCGTCGCGGTGATCCCCGGAGGGGTGCGCTCCAGCAGGTCGGTGACCCGCGCGGGCACGTCGCCGCGCCAGTACAGCGCCAGGACGCCCCGCTGCGGGTCGATGGTGTGCCCCGCGTATCCGGGCAGCGTCGCCCGCAGGTGCTCGGGCACCCCGGTGACCGCGTCGGCGAGCCGCTCCAGGGCAGCCTGACGCTCCAGCACCCTGGCATCCACGGCGCTCTCCGTACGGTGGGCGCCGCACGCCGCCGGCGCCTGGGCTGCGGGGGCGGGCACCGCCGTCAGCAGGGTGAGCACGACGGCCCCGACGGCGGTCGCCGTCCTCCCGATACGCACTCGCCCAGTACCCCACAGCGCAAGCGGCCGCCGCCAGCGAACCCCCGCCTCATCACCCGCACGGGCGACGACACGGCAGCGGCACAGCGCCAGCCGGGATTCCCGCCGCCCACATCGATTCCACCGCCCTGCGGCTGCTGCAGGAGTGGGACGGGCACGCCTGGCAGGCGATCGCCCTCACCGACGAACCACCGACTGCCGCGGTGGCGACCGGCTCCAGCCGCCACCGCCGGCCCTGACCGCGGCACCGGCCCCCCGGCGCCCGCAGCCGCGACTTCCGATGACCCCCGAACCATCAACCAGACCCACGTCGACGCAGCGCAACGGACCAAACCCGGTGACCGGCCCGCAACACCAGGGATACAGTCACCACCCGAACCACCGGAAGGGCACCATGGCCGACACCACCACACCCGCCGCCACCGCCGACCGCCCCCAAGCACCCACCGCACCGGCCTACGCCCCCGTGTCCGGAGCCATCCCCGTCCCCCTCGTGGGCCGGATCGCCGCCGGCGGCCCGATCCTCGCCGAGCAGACCGCCGAGGACGTCTTCCCGCTGCCCCGCCAACTGGTCGGCGACGGCGAGCTGTTCGCGCTCACCGTGCACGGCGACTCGATGATCGAGGCGGCCATCACCGATGGGGACACCGTCGTCGTGCGCCGCCAACCGGTCGCCGAAAACGGCGACATCGTCGCCGCCATGATCGACGGCGAAGCCACCGTCAAGCGGCTCAAGCGCGAACACGGCCAGATCTGGCTGATGCCCCACAACCCGACGTACGAGCCCATCAACGGCGACAACGCCACCATCCTCGGCAAGGTCGTCGCGGTCCTGCGCCGCCTCTAACTCGTCGACACCGGCGGTAGCCCTGATCATCCCGCTGTTTCCGCCGTTTCCGCTGTTGCCGTCGGCCACGGTTGATCGCCATGCCCGACGGAGTCAGTCGACCCGTGGATGGTCATGTCAGCCGTAGACCGTATCGTTGCGGCGATCACCATCGAACGCGTACACCGGGGGCAAACATGACCGTTCACCGGCCGGGACTTCCGGAGGACCTTCCGCCAGCCGAGGAGCTGTGGGCGCGCTGGGCGCTGCTCGCCGCCCTTGAGGCGACTACCGAGAATGAAGAGCGCCCGCCGCGCCATCGGACCGGCCGGTGGATCGATGACAAGGGCCTCCATTGGGACGACTGCGGTTGTACCTGGTGGGTCATGTCCAAGGAAGGCGACGGCCGGTTCGTGCTCTACGGTGAGGACGAGGCGAGCGACGTCAAATGCTACGAGCCGGCGATCGACGTGCTGGCGGGCGGTCCGGACTGGCTGCCCTACGAAGAACTGCGGGACCGACTCGAAGGGCTCGAGATCGGCTGCGTCTACTGGTACGAGAACGGCGCGTGGGCCCGGGCCCCGTACCCGGACGACCTTGACGATGATGGATTGGACTGCGGGATGAGCTCCTTCATCGACCGCGGCGAGGTACTGGGCGAACTTGCGGACCACCTGGACGGCACAGTCGACGGGCCGAGCGCGGACAGCCTCCTGGCCGACGCGGAAGCGTACCGACTGGAGCCGCACAGGCTGCTGGAACGGCTGGGCCAGACCAACTGCTACGACGATCCGTTGGACCGGCCCGCCATCGTCAGGGCGCTGGCCCGCACAGGGCTGACGGGGGAGTTCATGGCGACCGACACCCGCTGACGAACAGGACGGGCGTCCCATCGGACTGCCTGCGGCCTCGGCCAGGGCTCCAGCAGTGCCATGACCCCCAGCGGCGCACGGCGCTACGAGGAAGCCGTGGACCAGCAGTTGCTACTCGACGCCGAACCGGGAGGGTCTCGCACTACCGGCTGCTGGCCGAGCCCAAGGGCGCGAGCGACCACCACGGCCTCGTCCGGTACAGCCGTTCCGTCCCTTCAGTGTCGCCGGCCCGCTGGTGCCACCCCGCCAGCGCCGTCAGGGCCCCGGGGTGTCCGGCGTCGGCGGCCCGAAGAGTGAGCCGTTCCGCCGTGTTGTCACGACGGACGGGCGCTACCGGTGACGTACCTCGGCGAGATGGGTGCCCAGATGATGACCTGCACGGGGTGCGGGGCCGTGACAGTGAGCACCTACGCCTCCCAGCCCCGGGTCGGGCTGCCCCAGCTCGACCTCCTGGAGGAGGAAGGCGTCGACCCCGCGCGGGTCATCGTCGGTCACTGCGACCAGTTCGCCGACACCGAGTGCCACGACGCCCTCTCCCGCCGCCGGGCCTGGGTCCAGTTCGACCTGATCAAGCGGCACCACGGCTGGGAGCTCGACAAGGCCGTCCTCATCGTGCGCGCCTTACCGCGGGCACCTGGGCCGCCTTCGCCTGATCGCGGGTGGTCCGCCACCGGTTGGGACGCCGAACAGGTCGCGGACGGCGCCGCGCTCGCCACCGAGATCGGCAAGTACGGCGCCGGCGGTCGCGCACACTACGGACCCCGGGCCCCAAGACCCATGCCGCTGGGACTGGGCTGGCTACAGCCCCTGACCGGTGCAGAACGGTGGCCCGGCCCTGGCCGCGACGTGCTCTCGATGCGGCCGGGCCGTTGACCTGACGCTGGCGACCGGTGGGCCGACGCTGGAACACCAACGGGCCGAGAAGGCGACCCGGGCCCGTCCCGAGGAGGCCGGGGACGGAGCCGACCGGACCTTACTGGCTGACAGTCCAGAGTGCGACGGTCACCCGTGGTACCGGTACCTCACGTCATAACGGGGTGTCGTTGCGGCAGGCGACGTCCAGTAGTGCGGTGGTCACCGTCCCGGCGAGTGCTGTTACGAACGGTACGAACTGGCGGGGGTCGGCGTGTTCGGCGATGCGGAGGGTGAACTCCTTCGGATACCCGGGGCCGCGATGGGTCATCTCGTCATCCAGCAGGATGCGGGCGAACAACGCGGGAGTGACGGTACGCCACCGTTGCCGGGTGAAGCTGTGGTAGACGATCTCGGTTCCGAGTTCGGCGAACCGCACCGAATCGGGCGGCCACCCGCCCACTGTGAGCGTCAGGGTTCTGCGGACGGATGGCCGGCCGTCGTACGACCTGAGCCGCCAACGATCCGCCGGGTTCGCCCACGGGAGCGGTGGAGGGGTGACGGTCGGTGGCGGGAGGTCCTCCGGCCAGTCGAGGACCACCGGCCACCCGGTCACGGACTCCGAGGAGCCCGCGCTGTAGGTCTCCATGCCGGGATTCCCGGCCGCGAGAAGGGCCCCTCCGACGCGCTCGGCCGTGGCGACGATCTCCTGCTCCGCAGCGTGCCGCGCCCGGGCGTTCACCGTTGCGCACAGCAGATCCCGCCACCAGGTCGGGAAGGTTCCGGTGCCCGCCGTCTCCTCCACGCGGCGGCGGGCCGCCGGCTCCCAGGCCACCCGGCCGCACCCGCGACCATGGAGGACAACTAGGACCTTCGCCAACTCCCGTGCAGTGAGTGGGGATTGTGTGTGGTTGGCGATATCGTGCACCATCACGCGGAGAACGTCCGCATCGAACTCCCAGGCCAAGAGCCGCAGATCGGCGGCCTGCACCGCGGCGGCCTGTCGCTTGCTCCACTCCTGGAACACGGCGTACCGGACGGCCCGGTCGGCCTTCTCACGTGCCGCAGCCCGTTCCCGGGCAACGCGCTCCTCCTCCCGCACGATGGCTGTCCGCGCTTCGATCTGCTCCAGCACCGGCCGGTACGCCGCGGCGGCAGCCGCCATCCGGGCCGCGTACGCCTCCTCGGCGCTGCGCCGACGGCGCGCCCGTCGCGCGCGTGTCAGCCGCCGCCGAGGCGCCCACCGCGCCATGGCCTGCCACAGCTCGTCGGCTGCAGCCTCCGTCTCCGCGATGTAGGCGACGGCGGCGTCACGCCAGATGTCCACCTCCCCGGGTGTCACCATCACCTGGACGCTGTGCGCAGTGCGGTCACCAAAGGACCGCCAGGGCTCCTGGCGGCGGGCGCCGTCGGGCAGCAGCTCGCCCTCGACCCAGTACACGAGACACTCCGGCGCCGCCGAACTCGGGCCGTGCCAGGTGTATTTCGCCACCGCCCTGTGCTGTTCGGACATCACCGATTCCTCCCCGTTCCGGCACCCGTCCCCGTCCCCTACCCGTCTCGCACGCGGAGACACCGCCCTCGGTGCGCGTAGGCCGGACCGTTCCCGCCTGTCGCGGTTCGAGGGCGGCTACTCGATCGGATGGGCCGTTCCGGCCGCGAGCACTCAATCGACTTCGCAGCCGCCTAACCCCCCCCTCGACAACGCGCGGCGCATCACCGCGAGCACCTGGTCCTCCGGGAACCGGGCCAACGCGGCGGCCTTGGCGCCTTCGGGTGACCGACGGCCTGTCAGAGTCCGACGCCGCAGTACTTCTTATCCGGAGCCCAGTCCTTGGGAATGACAGCCTTGAAGATGTGCCCGAAACCTGATTCGTCCGTCACCCGCAAGCTCAACGGGCTGACCAGCGGATGGTTGGAGTTGAGCTGCCAGACGTTGCCCTCGCCCGCAACCATCGGTACCCAGTACCCACCGCTGGCTTCCATCAGGTCCACCTGGGTGGGTTCAGGCTGCATTTCACACTGACGGCGAACTGCAGGGGGGTGCTGCCGGGCTGGATGGTGAAGCATGCCAGCGCGGGCAGGCGTACCGCCGGGCGGTCAGCGGACGCGGCAGACTCCCCAACGGCGGTCAGTTGGTCTCCCCACTGGCGGACACGGAACCTCCCCAGTAGCGGACAGCTGATCTCCCCGCCGACCCACCACGCCCGTAACGCACAGTGGGCATGGTGAAGAGCGATGAGGAGATCATGGAGATTCTTGAGGCGTACGACCTCACGGGGAGTAACCGGAAGGCGGCCGAGCTGGCCGGCTGCGACCACCACACGGTCCGGCGCACGCCTCAGCCCACCGCACCCGACGGCCCGGCGAGCTGGTGAACGCGGCGGACCGCGCCCAGGCCGACCCGAGGCCGGATGGCATGTTCGCGGCCGAAATCTCGCAGGTCAAACCCCTGGCCACCGCCGACCCGCGGGTCTAGCATTTCCGGCACGGCGGCCCCACCACAGCACCACCGGGCCGCCGGCCAGCGCAGCCACGCCACCCCCGGCGCGGCTGGCCTCCCACCGGCCGGGCCCCGCGGAACACCCCCTGCTCCCCGAGACCCGGCCAGCCTCCACCTGTACCCGGACATCGGTGAACCGCAGCTTCGCCTGCCGGGTTCAGCGTGTACGAGCAGCCCCGCGTGGTCGAGGGGAGCGGCTCTGCATCCTCAGCTCACCTTCTTGGTCGTGCCGACACACAGTGCCCAGATGACGAACACGTCGATCGCGATCAGGACGACCGCCCACACCGGCTGGTGGGGCAGCCACATGAAGTTGGCGATCATGCCGAACCCGGCGACGACAACGCCGACGGCCCGCGCCCACGCGGCGCCGCTGAACAGTGCCGTCCCGGCCAGAACGAGGACCACCCCGAGGATCAGGTGGATCCATCCCCAGCCCGTGGTGCTCCACGAGTACGTGTAGTTCCGGGTGACCACCACGAGGTCGTCGTTCGCGATGGCGGCGATCCCCTCCAGGACCGCCATGATGCCGCCGAAGAGCAGCATGATCGCGGCAAAGGTGGTCCACCCGCCCGCGTAGGCCCGTTCGACGATCTGGGTCCTGCGACCGGTCCCGGTGTCACTACCGGCCATGGCATGGACTCCTTCCAAAGCAACCGCGTCAACCGATGGGGTGACCTGCTTGGAGGCTCCTTTTCCAGGCTGCCACGCACCCGCACCATCCCGCGAGGGCAAGCCCGTCCGGTTCACCCTGGGCCTTCATCGAAGCCCTGGAGAACCCGGACAACCGCGCCGCTTACAACCAGCGCCAGAAGGCCCGGGAGAAGAAGGCCCGCCAGGAGCACCGAGAGTGGATGCGCACCCTCGCCTGCGCCGACTGCGGCGACGTCCCTGAGGAGGAGAGCACCTGGCACTACGGCCCCGACGGCCTCCGCGTGGAGTGGACCCGCCGCCCTGGCGGCCGCTGCTGGCCCTGCCACCGGGACCGGGAGGAGCGCCTGGAGTGGGAGGCCGAAGAACAGCTGGAGGCCGCCCGCACGGCCAACGCGAAGCTGCGCCCGTGCTGGACGTGCCGGGGCTCGATCTGCGGTCAGGGTCGTGACGGTCACCTGTGGCTTCGCGCTGGCGACACGTGGCTTCGTATCGAAGCGTGAGAGTAGCCCTGTCGTTGGTGCAGAGAAGGTCCATGAGGTAGGCGCCGTTCATGCCGCGATCGGTGAGTTCGACGAAGCGGCCCAAAGTGATGGCGGACCGCGGGATGTTCTCCACCACCGAACTCATCCCACCGCTCGCCGAACGGAGCATCACTTTGTCCACGAGCCAGGTCTACCGGCTCACCGTCGAGCGCCCCGAGCGGCTGAGCCGGAAGATCCTCATGGCCTTGCTCGACATCCTGGACTGCAGCATGGACGACCTCGTCGAGCCGATCGCCGCAGCCGGCACGGTGAGACGTCCAACCGCTTCCACCCAGCTTCTGGGGGGCTCTGGCCACCGCAGCCGAGCAGATGCGGATGGAGAAGAGCGCGGCCTGGTGCCACTGGAGCTGCTACGAGAC
Organism: Kitasatospora sp. NPDC030952; assembly: GCF_055571335.1. Taxonomy (NCBI): domain Bacteria; kingdom Bacillati; phylum Actinomycetota; class Actinomycetes; order Kitasatosporales; family Streptomycetaceae; genus Kitasatospora; species Kitasatospora sp. NPDC030952. The sequence goes on along the minus strand of NZ_JBVIFM010000021.1, from coordinate 48,883 downwards.
GCGAAACGGCATCATCCGGGCCGACCTCACCCTCCGCCCGGCCGCCGAGGCCAGACGACAGACGCCCATCTCCGGCGCCGGCGTCCTGCGACCGATGTGGAACATCGGAAACCGAACCCCGACCGGCGAACCGGCCCTCAACATCGCCATGCTCTGGATTGAGCGCACGCCCTTCCTCGAACCCGGCGGGCGAGCCTCGGTGAGACTCGCGCCCCTTGACCCTCAGCAGTGGCAGCACCTTGAGCCCGGCCAAGTGATCACCGTGCACGAGGACCGATCCGTGGCCGGGACGGCAGTCGTCCTGGACGTTCAGCGACCCTGCGGCCACGCCCACGGCATAGAGTCGGAAGATCAGTAACGACCGCGGGAGGGGAACATGGCGGAGCGGAGTTGGCAGCTCAGACAGGGTGAGCGGATGGTGGGAACCTTGGCCCTCGAAAGCGGCGACATGTTCTGGTCCGACTGTCGCTTCGAACCCGGCCCGGCCTGGGAAGGGCTTGCTCCCCTGTTTGCCGCTTCTCGTGATGCCTGGGGCCGTGGTGACGAGGATGCGGCCTTGGCCGCAGACGAAACGATCTACGCCCAGGACCTCGTCCTCGTTCCAGACAGTGGCGGAGCCCCGATCACGGAGTTCCTGATTCGGATCGAGGGGGAGGTTGCCCGATTCCGTCACTGATCCGGCGCAGTCACGCTCCTTCGGACTTCTGACGCTCGCGTTGGTGCAGAGAGGATCCACGTCATCCGGTCCCGCTTCCACGCCGCCGGGGAGCGGCCGTCCCGCGCGGCGGGCAGCCCTATCTCCGGCGCGTACGCCTGGTGGACGGTCATCGTGGCGGCGGTGTGGGGAGGGGAGGGCGCGGATCCGGTGCTTGGGTTCTGATACGCGACCAGCGTCGACCTTCGACGCGCCTTGCGCCAGTGGATTTTCCGATGAGCGCCCGGCCGGGGTTCCGGCCGGGCGCTCAGGTGTTACCCGAGGTGTCCGGCGGCCCGGGCGCGGGCCCAGGCGATGAACTCGTCCACGACCGGATAGCCCGTCTCCACCTGGCCGACCAGCTCCTCCAGTTCGGCCGGTGAAGCCTCGTCGACCCGGAGGATCATCCGGGCCCAGCCGGGCGGCCGCCCGCGGTGGAACGCGAAGCCGGGCCGGCAGATCTCCGTCCACAGCTCTTCGCGGTCGAGCAGCCGCCGCATGGTCGGGATGGTCACCTTCCGCAGGACCTCGGCCATGGCCTGTCCCGCGGTGTCGGGGTCGACCCCTGCGCCGTACGCCCAGTCCGCGTCGAGCGGACTCACCGCGTGGGGGGTGAAGGCGACGTGTTCCGGTGGCGTCACGCTCCACTGCACCAGGGCGGCCGACGCGTCCGGGGCCTTCTTCCGGGCGGACTCCCAACTCTTGCGGTAGCTCCACGCCCAGGAGGCGGCCGGCACGATGAACGCCTTGACCGTGAACACCTCCATCGCCGGATCGAGGTGCTGGGGCCGGAACTCCAGCAGGGCGTGGTCGCCGTTCTCGGCGGCCAGGCGGTACAGCAGACCCTTGCGGGTCAGGCCGGCTTCCTTCGCCACCGGCGCCACGTACCGGCGGGTCCATGTCTCGAGCGACATCATCTGTTGTGGTTTCTCCGTCGGGGACTTCATGCGGCCAGTGCGAACAGCGCGCGCGTCACGGCCACGGTCGTCGCCGTCCCCGCGGCGGCTCCGGCCTCGGCCGGGGCACCGACGACGACTCCCGCGATGACGAGGATCCCGGCCGGGATCAGCAGCGCCGAGTTGTTCACCCCGGTGTCGGACAGCGGGACGGTTCCCAGGCCCGGCTGGTACGCGGTGCCCGGGTAGCGGCCCGGCGCCGGGCCGGGGGTGGCGGTGGGTACCCGCGCGGCCTGCGACTGCTGCGCCGTGCCGGGGGCGGGCAGGTTCTTCTTCATCTTCTGATTGTCCGGCTTCCCGTAGATCACTGCGCCCTCCGCCGGACCGACCACGATGTTACCGTCGGGCACGTCGTAGGGGCCGCCGATGATCCACCCGAGGACCGCGTTCTTGCCGTCCTCCTGCAGCTTCTTCACGTACCACTCGGCCTCCGGAACGGCCTTGGACGCCGCACCGGCCGACTTGACCTCCCACACGTAGTAGACGTCGCTCTTGGGGTCGTGGCCGAGGATGTCGACGTTGCCCTTGTTGCAGGTCGTCAGCGAGGGGTCGTACAGGCACTTCTTGCTGGCGTTGGGGACGTCGACGTTCTGCAGGACCTCGAAGCTGGTGGCCCCCATTTTGGCGGCCTGCTGCTTGATCTCGCCGGCGGCGACCCGCTGCGCGTTGTTGTGCGCGCTCGTCCGGTCCATCGGGTGCTGGACGCCGAGTTCCCTCATGGCCGCCTTGAGGTCCTTCTTGAACTGGCGGAGGGACGCCCACAGGCCGTCGAGGATGTTGCGCCCGGTCGGGTCGCTGAGGGTCAGCGGGTTGTTGTCGCTGTAGGTGTACGCGGCCAGCGACTGCGGGTCGGACGTGGTCATCACCGGGTCGACGCTGATGAACCGTCCGGTGGCCGGGTCGTAGTCGCGGGCACCGAGGTGGGTGAGCCCGGTCGCCTCGCCGGTGCCGCCGAGGAAGCCCCGGGTGCCGGCCCAGGTGGACGGGGCCGCGCCGCGGGTGCCGCCGAAGGGGGTGGTGCGGCGTTGGACGACGGCGCCGGTGGTGGCGTCGATGCCGACCTCGGCGGTGCCGTGGTGGTCGGCGATCTGGAAGGTCACCCGGTTGTCGTCGGTGCGGACGGCGGTGGCGCCGCCCAGCGCGTAGTAGCGGGTGGCGGTGGGCTTCGCCGCGCCCTTGACCAGGTTGAGCTCGGTGGCGCCGAGGTAGAGGGTCCAGTTCTCGGCGGCCGGGTTGGCGCTGTCGAGGGTGTGGCCGAGCAGGCGGTTGCCGCCGGCGTCGTAGAGGTAGTCGGTGGTGCGGGTCGCGGTCGTGGTGGTGGCTGCCGTGGTCGTGACGGTGTCGACGACCTTGCCGAGCCGGCCCTCCACGTCCCAGGTCAGGGCCTGGTCGCTGGTCTGGTTGCCCGACGGCTTGAGGTGCCGGCCGGTGGTGTTGCCGGCGTCGTCGTAGTCGTAGCTCTCCGGTACGGGGGTGCCGGCGGCACCGGTGACGGTGCTGGTGCCGGTCAGGGTGTGCGGGTGGGTCGCGGTGGCGGCGGGGTAGGCGTAGGTGGTGGTGGCGTCCTGGGCGGTGTTGCCGGTGGCGTCGTGCCGGGTCTCGGTGGCCCGGGTGCCGTTGGTGTTGTAGGTCCAGCTGGTCCAGTACGGGGCAGGGCCGCCGAGTTGGGTGCTGCCGGGGGCCGGGCAGCTGCCGGTGCCGGTGCCGGGGGTGTAGGCCTCGGTGAGGCGGGCCAGGTAGTCGTACCGGAAGCACTGCCGGTCGGTGCCGGAGCGCGAGGTGTCGGTGACCGAGGTGACGTTGCCGGCCTGGTCGTAGGTGTAGCCGGTGGCGCGGACGGCTCCGGTGACGCCGTACTGGTCGGTGCGGCTGGAGGCCAGGCGCTGGGTGCCCCACTCGTAGGAGTTGGTGACGTACACGTCCCGGCCGGCGGTGCCGTTGCTGAGCGTCGACTGCAGGGGCTTGCCGGTGAGGCTGAAGGTCTGGCCGGTCAGGTAGTTGCTCAGTCCCTGAACGGCGGTCTGCCGGCGCAGTGCGTCGTACGTCATGGTGACGGACTCGGCGGGCAGGTTGCCGGCTGCCGGGTAGCTCAGGCTCTGCGGCAGGCCGTCGAGGCGGTAGATGCTCCCGCTGATGTAGCTGCCGGCGAGGGCCTCCTGGCCGGGGACGGACGGGACGGTGACGGTGGTCCGGGTGGACCGGCCGAGGGCGTCGAACAGTGAGTAGGTGGTCTTGTACTGGTAGGCGGTGCCGCCGACGGTGCTGTAGCGGGTGCTGGAGGACAGCACGCCCTTGTTGCCGGACGGGTCCCACGCCTGCGAGGTCAGCAGCGGACCGGTGGCCGAGTCCGCATGGGTCTCTATCAGGCGGCCGAGTCCGTCGTAGACGCTGGCGATCGTCTTGCCGCGGCCGTCGGTGGTGCTGGTGAGCTCGCCCCGGTTGCCGTAGGCCTTGACGGTGGTCCCGCTGTCCGGGTCGACCGCCTTGGTCTGCCGGCCGAGCTGGTCGTAGAGCCAGGTCCAGGCCGTTCCGGCCGGATCGGTCACCTTGGTGAGGTTGCCCGCCGGGTCGTAGCCGTAGCCGGTCGCGTCGTAGCCGCCGGTCGGGGTCGCCGACTTGTACTGGCGCAGTTCGGTGGTGCGGCCGGCCGCGTCGCTGATGGTGGTCGTCGGGGTGCCGCCGGTGGGCGGGGTGACGGTGACCCGGTCGCCGCCGTACTCGGTGAGCGTGGTGGAGAGGGGGGTGCCGACGCCGTTGCCCGCGAGCGCGGTGGTGCTGACGACCCGGCCGAGGCCGTCGTAGCCGGTGGCGGTCTGGGTCTCCACCCCGGTGGTGTCGTCGACGTTGCGCAGGGTCGTGGACGGCGCGCCGGTGGCGTAGTACGGGGCGTAGGCGAGGACGGCCTGGCCGCGCTCGTCGTAGAAGGTGTCGGTCAGCACGCGGCCGCCGTTGTCCGCCGGGTCCTGGGTCTGCCGGGCGCGTCCGAGGCCGTCGTAGAGCGTGTAGCCGGTCTGCTGGCTTCCGTCGCTGTTCAGCGTCCTGGCGGCGACGGCGACGATCCTGCCGTCCGCGACGGTGTACTCGAACTCGTGGTTGGGGGTCTGCCCGGTGGCCTTCGACCGGTTGGGCTGCCAGACCTTGAGGGTGCGGCCGAGGGCGTCGTACTGGATGTCGGTGCGGCGGTTGTTGGCGTCGAGGGTGTCGGTCGTCAGGCCGCGCAGCAGGTCGTAGTCGGTGGTGGTGGTCTGGGCGGTGGTGGCGTCCCCGGCCTTGGCGGGCGGGGTGGTCACCGCGGACCTGGTGGGCCGGCCGGTGGCCGGGGTGAAGACCGTGGTGGTGGTCCGGGCCTCCGGCGAGGCGGTGGTGACCGGGCCGGTCGCGTTGGTGACGTCGACGACCGTGGTGGAGGCCAGGGTGGTGGAGGTCAGGGTGCGCCCGTAGACGTCGTACGTGAACGCGTTGTCCAGGAAGGTCGCGCTGTTGCCGGTCTGGGACTTGAGCGTCTGGGCGAGCGTGACGTCGCCCTTGGTGGGCGCGGCGCCGTACGCCTGGCCGTCGTAGCGCATCCGCTGGTCGGACAGGACGGCGGAGGTTCCGTCCGGCTGCGTCTGCCGGTTGACGTCGCTCCCGCAGCCGGCGGCCACGGTCTCGACGCGCACGATGCTGGACAGCAGCCAGGCGGCCGTGTTGTCGGCGTAGGTGGTGCGGGTGCACTTGTCGTCGCCCGCGACCGCCACGTCGCCCAGGTCCTCCACCGCGGTGGCGCGGCCGTAGCCGTCGCGCGTGGTGTTGGTGCGGGTCTCCCGCCAGGCGCTGCCGGCGCCCTTGTCGAGCGAGGTGAAGGCGCGGGTGACGGCGGTGCCGGTGATGTTCGCGGTGGTGGTGCCCCAGTCGCGGACGCGCTTGGCGGTCTCCTGCTTCCAGGGGGTGTTGACGGTCTTGGAGAGGATCGCGCCGCCGGGCTTGTCGTACTGCTCGGTGCGGTACTCGTAGCCGGCCCAGGCGTTGTCGTCGGTGATCGTGGTGCCCTGGCCGTCGTCGACCGTCACGGAGCGCTTCTTGGACTTGTCGGCGGGGTCGGAGCGGTCGCCGTCCATGCCGCGCAGGTAGTAGTGGTCGGACTGGGTGGACATGGCGGCGACGCCGCCGGTCTCGACCCGGGTGTGGGCGTAGCCGCGCCACTGGGACCAGGTCTTGAGCTTGTCCTTGGTCAGGCCGTCCTCGTCGTCGAAGTGCCAGGCGGCGTCACCCAGGTAGGTGTAGTGGGTGACCATGTCGGGTGCGCCGCCGGTGCGGTCGGTGACGATGACCGCGTCGACGACGTACTTGTTGAACCACTCCGTGGTGACCGGGCTCTCCAGCGAGGCCTGGTACATCTGCGGGAAGCAGCGGGTGGTGTTGGACTGGGGGGTCGGCAGGGTGTTCCAGTCACACGCGGGCGCCGAGTAGTTGACGTCGATCTGGCCGCCGAGGTCGTCGGTGATGGTGCCGAGCCGCTGCTTGATGAACGGGGCGCGGCCGTCGCCGACCTTGTCGAGTCGGTTGGCCAGCTGCTTGTAGGCGAAGGTGCTCTTCGGCAGTGAGAGGGACGGACTGGAGGAGGAGCCGGTGTGCTGGACGGAGTCCAGGAGCAGCTGGTAGTCGAAGTCGGCGGTGCCCCACTTGTGGGTCAGGGTCCAGGTGTCGATGGCGGCGTAGCTGCCGTCGGCCTGGAGGGTCTTGGCCGTGACGGAGGTGAGGCGGGTGCGGGTGAAGAAGGCCGGGGAGTACTGGCCGGTGCAGTCGGTGCCGTCCTTGCAGTTCTGGTCCCACGGGGTGTCGTACCAGTACTGCCGGTTGGTGTCGATCTTCGCCGGGTCGCACAGGCCGGCCGTTGTCTCCAGGCAGCGCTCGGCGGTGCCGAACTCGACCCGGGCCATCGGCTTGACGGTGGCCGAGAACAGGTCGCCCTGCTGCTGGCCGTACTCGATGTGGTCCAGGCGCCCGCCCCGGACGTAGGGGGTGCGGTCGGTGGCCTTGAGGTCGCGGCCGTAGTTGTTGGTCTCGGGGGTGTACCAGTAGGTGATGTCGTTGCCGTGGGCGTCGACCACCAGGTCCAGGTTCCACCGCCAGCCCTGCTGGCACCAGGAGGACGCGAAGTCGGCGCCGTTGCACGGCTCGCCCGCGTTGTTCCCGTACACCGGCACGGTGTAGACCGACTTGGTCTCCGGCTTGCCGGCCGACCAGTTCGGCAGGCGGTTGTAACCGAAGTAGTAGGTCGTGCCGTCGGGCGTCGTGGCGCGGAAGTACTCGCCGTCGTTGTCGCCGTTGCCCCGGGCGGTGTCGCGGACGCGCACGATCCTCGTCGCGTCGTCGTTCTTGATCCGCCACTCGTCACCGGAGACCGGGATCAGCTCACCGGAGTGGCCGGCGAAGCTGATGGTGGCGTTGTCGGTGCCCCAGCACAGGTCACCAGGGCTCGCGGTGCCGGTCTTCGGCGCGCCGTCGTCGGCGCACGCCTTGTAGCTGCGCTCGACGAAGCCGGGCGAGAGGTCGAAGCCGTCCCCGACCCAGGAGGCCTGGTTGTTGCTGTTGGCCGTCCGGCCGTCGATCGCGCCGGAGTTGTAGGACAGGCCGACCTTCGGGGTCAGACCACCGGGCATCGCGGTCAGCGGCATGTCGTAGGACCAGGTGAACGACCCGCTGTTCAGCGCGGTCGACCAGCTCGACGCGCTCGACAGCGGCGTGGCCTTGTAGTCGCCGCTCGGGCCGGCCGTCCCGGCCGTGGCCGCCAGCACCATCGCGCCCGGCGCGGACGCCAGCCGCATCGACCCGGCCGGGGCCGAGGTCAGGGCGTCGGCGGCGACGGTCTGCTTCGCCGGGTCGTTGCCGCCCGGCAGTGGGCTCTGGACCCGGCACTCGGGCAGGTCGGGGGTGGTGAGCGCGCACCCGGGCAGGCGGACCAGCTTCAGGCGCGAGCCGAAGCCGGAGCCGGCCGCCTGGGCGAAGGACGAGTAGTCGACGGCCAGGCCGCTGTTCTCGTCGGCACCCGTGACGGTCAGCAGCACACCGTTGACGCCGGCCTTGGCGGCGGCGTCCTGGCCGAGCAGTTCGACCTTGGCCTTGCCCGCCGAGCCGGAGGAGGAGAGCGCGACCGGCAGCGAGCCGGCCTTGACGGCCTTGCCCTTCTCAGCGGGCACGTCGACGGTGGCGCTGCCCGCGCCGGGAAGGGCGCCGTGCTTGCCGTCGGTCCGGCTGACGGTGGTGTCGGCCTTGCGGCCCTTGGCCTTGGCGTCCGAGCCCTTGACCGGCTTCTCGGGTGAGACCGCGGAGGGCTTGGTGTACGGTTCCGCGGCCGCCGCGACGGCGGCCAGCGGCAGTGCCGGCAGCAGCGACCCGACCAGCGTGCACGCGATGACCGCGGACACCCTGGTGCGGATCGGCAGCCGCAGCACCGACCTCTTCCTGTTCATGGGTGGAACGACTCCTCTGGGAGAAAACGGGTGTGACGGACCGTGGGCCGGGCGGCAGGAAGCCGCCCGGCCCACGGAAGTCGGGGAGATCAGACGCCGGTGGAGGTGTTCAGCTCGACGTTGTAGTCGGCGAGCTTGGCGATCTGTGCGGGGCTCAGCACGCCCTGGTACAGCCAGACGTCGTCCAGCTCACCGGAGAAGTACTCGCCCCAGGCGCCGGCCGACCTGTTCCGGCCGAACTGCACGCCGCCCGTGGCCTCGTAGGGCTGCGGGGCGCCGGTCCAGGAGATGTGCGGGGTGCAGCCGGCCGAGCCGTCCGGGCAGCCCTGGTTCTCGATCTGGCCGCCGACGTACAGGGCGAGCCGGTCCGCGAAGGCGTCGTAGCTGACCGCCAGGTGCGTCCAGTTCTCGAGGACGGAGGTGGCCGGGGTGTGAGCGGTCAGGGTGCGGACGGCGCCGGTGGCGTCGGAGTCGCGCACCTCGGCCTGCCACTGGCCGGTCGGCTGGCCGTTGGCGTCCGTGCCCAGGGCGTGCCAGCGCAGGGTGACCGCGCTGTTGTTGGCGCCGGCCACGGACAGCACCGTCATGTCCCGGGTCGGGACGCCCGCGGTGTTCGCCCAGCCGGCCAGGGTGAAGCTCTGGCCGGTGTGCAGCGGGACGGAGCCGGTGGCCGCGTAGCCGGTGGAGCCGTCCAGCAGCAGGGTGCCGGGGGCGGGCAGCAGGCCGCCGTCGGCCTTGATCGAGGCGCCGCCGCCGAGCTGGGCGCCGGCCTTGGCCGGGCCCTCGTCGGGGGTGACGGCCGGGGTGCCGGTGGCCGAGGAGAGCTTCCAGCGGCCGGCCAGCTGCGGGCGCTGCTGCACCATGGCACTGGCCTCGGGGCCGGTGACGACCCGGTCGTAGAGCCGCACGTCGTCGATGTCGCCGCCGAAGAACTCGCCGTTGACGCCCTCGCGGTTGACGGCACCGATCTGGATCGGGCCGGGGTTGGCCCACGGCGCGTTCTGGGTGTAGTCGGACTCGCCGACCAGGAAGCCGTTGATGTAGAAGCGCAGCTTCTTGGCGGCGGTGTCGGAGACGCCCAGCAGGTGGGTCCACTCGCCGGTGGTGCCGGCGAAGCAGGGCACGCCGTTGATCTGGGTGCCCGGGGTGCAGTCGGGCTGCCAGGTGCGGACCAGGGTGTCGGCGGAGGTGTCCTCCTTGTAGCGGCCGAAGGCCCAGCGCTTCCAGTAGGTGGAGTAGTACAGCGAGAACTCGCTGTTGTGCTGGCCGATCTGGGAGACGGCGATCTTCGCGGTGGTGTCGTTGGCGGCGGGCGCGGGCAGCTTCACCCAGGCGGAGACCGAGAAGTCCCGGCTTCCGTCCACCTGCGGGCGGGTCCCGCGCAGGTAGTCGTCCACACCGTCCAGGTGGACCGCCTTGTCGGCGATGCCCGGCCGGCCGAGGGCGACGCCGCTGTAGGCGGTCAGGTTGTCGGTCTCGGCGGTGCCGACCGGCTTGGCGTCGCTGCCGTCCAGGTGCCAGACCGCCTTGGCGGGGCGGCCGGTGGCGAGCTGCTTGTCGGCGGCCACGTCGGCGGCCTCGGCCTTGCCCAGGTTGCGGTCCCAGAGCCGGACCTCGTCGACCGAGCCCTTCCACGGGTCGGTCATGCTGCCGTGCCACTTGGAGCGGCCGAACTCCAGCGGGCCGCGCGCGTCCCAGGCGGCGGTGACGGCCACCGGGGTGCCGGGCACGCCGTTGACGTACAGGGTGCTGGTCCTGGCCACCGGGTCGTAGACGCCCGTCAGGTGGGTCCACTGGTTGAGCACCACCGGGACGTCCGAGGAGGCCACCTCCAGCGTGTAGACGGCGTTGGTGTCCTGGCTGGAGGTCCACATCGCCCACTTGCCGCTCATCAGGCCGAGGGCGAAGCGTGCGGCCCAGTTGCCGCTCTCACTGACCGCGACCCGGTTGCGGGTGGTGTCGCCGGTGAGGTTGACCCAGGCGGAGACGGTGAAGCCGCGCGTGGTGTCCAGCACGTCGCCCTGGGTCTCGGCGTACCCGTTGGGGGTGCCGTCCAGGGCGAGGGCCTCGCCGAGGTGGCCGGCCGCGCCCGGGGTGGCACCGGAGCCGAGGGTGGCCTCGACGCTGCCGCCGGTGCCGGTGACGCTGGTGCCGCTCGCGTCGTCCATCGACCAGCCGGTGCGCTGGGTCTGTCCGGAGAGCACGTTGAAGTAGTACGTCTCGGGCTGCGAGGCGTTGCCCGATCCGTCGACGGCGCGGGCGGAGAGGAAGTGCACCCCGGCGGTCTGCGGCTGGATGCGGATCGTCTGCCCGGCACCGCCGCTGGTGGCGACCTCGTTCGCCGCGGACGGCGAGGTGTCCAGGCCCCACTGGTACTTGACCACGTCGGTGGCGGCGGACTTCAGGGTGAACAGGCCGTTCTTGCCGACGCCGTCGGTCCAGGGGAGCGCCGCGGAGGCGTCCTTGGAGCCCGGGTAGGCGTCCGAGGTGATCGCAGGGCCGTCCGGGGCGGAGGTGTCGACGATGAAGTAGCAGCCGGTCGGGTCACCGTCGGAGGACCACGGCCCCCACTGGGCGCCGTCCCAGGCGCGGGCCTCCCAGTCGAGCTGGAGGTTCTGCGGCAGGCCGGTCGGCAGCGGCCAGGAGAATATCGAGCCCGAGGCCTTGAAGGTGTCGGACCCCGGCGCGGCGTCCTCCGAGCCGGTGGACCACCAGCGCCGGCGCAGACCGGTGCCGTCGTCCCAGCCGACCGCGAACTGCACGCCGATGGCCTCGCCGTCCGGGTCGCTGGCCCGGGTGGTGACCTGGGGCATCTTGTTGATCCTGATGCCCGGGTACTGGCAGACCGAGCCCGGCGACATCGTCATGTCGGACATCGGGATCTGGTTGGGCCGCAGGTTGTAGTACACCGACAGGTAGGCGTCGTCGGTGAAGCGCTTCCAGGCGAGGGTGTCACCCTCGTTCTGGGCCTTCAGGCCGAAGCTGATGGTCGGCCAGCCCCAGTTGGCGGCGTCCTGGACGAGGTTGCGCACCGCGCCGTCCTGGCCGTACTCCAGCCAGCCGCCGGGGCAGCTGCCGCTCCAGCCCTTGGCGGTGTTGATGGTCTGCAGGTAGCGGCTCCAGAACCCGGAGGCGTTCTGGGCGTTCCAGTTCAGGCCGGGGGAGATGTAGCCGGTGTTCCACAGCTCGACGGGCCGGGCGTCGCAGGAGTACGACCAGCTCTCGTAGGTGCCGAAGGTGGCGGCGAGGATCTGCTTGCCGACGAACGGGTTGGGCACCTGGAAGAAGGCCCGCTTCACGTCGGTCGGCGCGCACCGCGAGGTGTCGCCGCAGTAGCCGACGCCCCAGTCGTGGACGTAGTTGCTGTTGTACGTGAAGTGCCAGTAAGCCTGGTTCGGGTAGGTGCGCGAGACGCCCGCCCAGTCGCCGGCGTGGGGGGTGTTCCACGCCGGGTCGATCATCACCGGGTAGACGGTGTCCGGCGCGTCCAGCATGCCCTGGTCGGGCGAGAGCACCAGGGTGCCCTTGGGCAGGTCGACCTTGAGCCGGGTCATCTTGGCGCCCTCGCCCGGCAGGTCGCCCAGGCCGGCGGCGGCGGGATCGGCCGGACCGGCGGCGGGGCTGTTCTGCGTGGGGGCAGCCGGGGCCTCGGCCTGCGGCGCCGCCTGCGGGGCGGCCTTGAACGACTTCGGGGCGGCGGCCGGCGCGTTCACCGGGGCACTCGCGGGGGCGCTCGGCGTGACGGTGGCCGGCTTGGAGGAGTCCCACATCACCGGGACGGGCGCCTCGAAGACGGTGCCGCCGCCGGACGGGTCCTTCGCCCTGAGGGTGCCGTCCGACTCCTGGCTGACCGTCAGGCCGGTGCCCCGCAGGCCGAGCCGGAGCTGCTCCAGCTCGGGGTTCTTGGCGGCCTCGGGGGTGTGCACCACGATGACCTGGGTGAACCCGGTCTTGGTGGCGGACAGCCGCAGGTCCACGTCGGGCAGGATCGACGTGTACTCGGCGCTCGCGCCGTTGATCTTCGGCTTGGGCAGCGGCTTCGGCCAGCTGAGCTTCAGCTCCTTTCCGGCCCGGGCCATCGTGACCAGCGGTTCGCTGCCGCCGCCGGAGAACCTGAGGTCGGCGGTGGACCCCTTGGGGGCGACCGTGCCGTCGGGCAGCGACTGCAGCGTGGGGTCGAGGTCCACCCACGCGCCGTTCTTGCGCACCCGCTTGGGCTGGACGTAGGTGGTGGTCTTCAGCTTGCCGTCGGCCTGGGCGACGGTGTCACTGGTCTCGCTGCGCTTGGCGAGCACCTCGACCGGCTTGCCGGTGCGGGTGGCTTCCTTGACGGCCAGGGTCTCGGGGGTGTCCTGGGCATCCGTCACGCCGGGCGGTGGTGTTCCACCGGTCGCGGCGGCCGCCGGAACCACCGCGGTGGCGGCCAGGGCGACCGCGGCGAGTGCCGCGGCGATCACGCTGCCCGACCGTCTTGCTGCTGTTCTCACTGTGCGTAAGCTCCGACTTCCGAAATATGGGCAAAGTTTGAGCGGATTTTCATGGACGTTTAATCAGGTGTCAAAAGTCCACGGGAAATCCGCGCGGGTGCGTGCGCATGGCGATGTCTCAGCAGAGCGGGAGCAGCTCAGGTAAAACCGGACAAACCAATTGGGTGCACTGTGGCGGAATTCACATCTACGAAGAAACTTCGTAGAGCGGTTCCGGTCATCGGGTTCCGGTTCCGGTCATCGGGTGGCGGTGGCGGTGGCGGTGGCGGTGGCGGTGGCGGTGGCGGTGGCGAACGGTGGCCGGCGGCCTTGACGTGGCGCCCGAGTGGATGGCACTCGGGGTTGTCGGTGCTGGTCGCCGAGGGTGTAGCGGTCGGGGCGGCGCTCCCTGGGGGGCACTGCGGACCGCGGGTGAGCTACGGCCGTGCCCCGAGAACGGGACGTCGGTGGTGGGGAGGCCGGTTACCGGGCCCGGCGGCTGCGGGCGGAGTGCCTTCGGTGGAAGAAATCCTCTCCGCGAACTGTTGGATCGTCGGTTCGTTGTGTCGGAATAACTAGGCTTGGCCGTCGTGCAGTTGTCTGAATCGCGGGGTTTCGGACTGCCGAACATGGTTTTCGGCGCGGGATTCGGCCGGGAAGGCGCCGCCTCCGGGTCTCAGTCGGTCGCAGGGCCGGCGGGCAGCGGCGGCAGGGACCACAGGGCCTGGGGGATCTGCCCCAGCCAGCGGGTCTCGGCCTCCATGCTGCCGTTGCACGGCAGGTCGGGCTCGGCCGACGGCGCGGCGCAGGGCAGCGGCGATCCGGACGGCCTCGGCCCGCGCGTCGGCGGCGTCGGCGTCGGCGTCGGCGGGACCGTGTCCTCGTTGCTCATGGCGTTCCTTCCGTCGCGGATTTCGGGATTGGTGGAGGTGGTTCGGCCGTCAGCAGCGGCCGCCAGTGGCCCGGGTGGGGCAGCAGCCGGCGCTGCCGAGCGCCTCGCTGCCGCCCTCCTCGTCGGTCAAGCCGCCGGCCATCAGGGCGAGGTCGAGCTCGCCGGACGGGTGGGCGGGGGCGGTGGCGCGGGCGGTGTGCAGGTTCTTCATGATGGTGCCGACCGGCCGGCCGTTCCACACGGCCTCGTTGGGCGGGCAGGCGTGGCCGTGTTCGGCGGCGCACCCGGCGACTGCGGTGAGGTTGTCGGTGAAGGCAAAACCCCGGGAGCGCTCGCCACCGCCCTCGTCACCGGCAGGTCCTTCCAGCGCCTCGCGACCGCCACCCCGGCCGACTACCGCCCCACCCCACCCTCACCCTCCACGCCCCGTGGCCGAACTCCCGCCCGCTGCGCCACCTACGAACTCCCTTCCTGGGCCCGTCCCTTGCTGGACGCCGCCGCCCACTACCTGAACCTCGCCACCGCCGGAACCCGCCTCCTCACCCCACCCGACCACGCCCTGGCACCCCTGCTGCAGAACGCCGAACACTGCCGACTGCGCCCGCCCCAGCACTCCCACCCCACCAAGCGCCCAACGCGCTACGCCTTCCCCGGAGCGCTGCCGGACGGCCCCGACTGGACGGCCTTCGTCGACATCCCCGACGTGCCCCCGCACCTGGCCGGCGCAGTCCACCGGCGCCGCCGACTCCAGGAAGCGGGCACGCGTTGGCGCGAATGGGAACGCATGTACGCCGCAGCAGCCGCCTTCCACGCCGCGCACCACCATCTGGACCCCACCGACCCCGACCACGACGGCCCCCTGATGGCCTGGATCATGGCGAACTCGCTCCCACCCGTATCACCGAACTCGACGCACTCGGCATGATCTGGTCGAAGAACGCAGGCGCCTGGGAACGCGGGGCCGCGTACGCTGCCGCGTTCCACCGCCGGCGCGGCCACCTGGCGATCCCGGCGATCACCAAGCTCGACGACTACGCGGTGGGCGCCTGGATGCGCCGCCAGCGCAAGGCCGCGGGCCTCAGCCTCGACCAGGTCGCCAAGCTCGACGCGCTGGACGAGCTGTGGCGTCTGGAGCCGGACTGGAACAGGTCGTACCGGCGCCTGCTCGCCTACCTCGCCGCTGGCGGCACCCTGGAGGGCCCGGCGAACCGCACCGGCGGCGAGGCGGACCCGGCCTTCCGCCCCGGCACGTGGCTGCGCAAGCAGGACAAGGCCCGCACCGAGGGGAAGCTGACCGACCAGCAGGCCGCGCTCCTGGACGCGCTCACCCGGCACGCCGAGACCGTCACTGATGAGGATCCGCGAAAACGGCTCTGACCGGAGTTTCGTGAAACTCATGGTCGGGTCAGGATCCGTGTCCGCAGGAGTCGGAACGAGGCTCGGCCGTACATGGCTCTCTTGAGCGTTTTGATCCGGTTTACGTTGCCTTCGACCTTGCCGGAGCTCCATTCGAGGGAGAGGCCGGCGATGACGGCGTCGAGGTCCTGGCGGAGGAAGCCGGCGAACGAACGGACGGGCGCGGGGGCGTCCTGCTCGGCCTCTCGGATCCACTCCGGCAGAAGGCTGCCGAGTCGGTTTGTCATGAGGTCGTGGAAGCATCGGGCCAGGTCGTAGGCCCGGGCAATGTCCGGGCAGGCGATCCGGACGCTCAGCAGCTTCTCCTGTTCGTGATCGGTGAGCGTTCCGGTCGGTCGCATGATCCATGAGGTGATCCGGCGGGGGCTGGGGATGTCCGCGCGGACCGGTTCGGCCGTCCCCTCGCGCAGGGACGCGACGTGGCGGCGGACCACCTGGACGCTGCCCTGGTAGCCGCGTTCGCAGATCTCCCGGAACAACTGCTGGCCGCTGGTGCATCCGGCGGTGAACCGGCTGTTCAGGTAGGGCTTGAACGGGTCGATCAGCCCTTGTTTGCCGGCTCCGAAGTCCCGGGCGGAGGCGAGGAGTTCGTCCAGCGGGGTAGTCTTGAACTTGCGGACGGTCTTGCGGTCCAGACCGAGGTGGCGGGCGATGGCGCTGATCGTCCACTTCTGGTCCAGCAGCCGGTGCACGTCCGCATACCGGTCCCGGGTCCGCTCGACGAGCGGCGTGCGGGGCAGCTGGGCCAGCGGCAGGTCGATCGCCGGCGGTTCGGGCGGGTCCTCCTGCTCAGCGCGTTTGCGCAGGCAGGAGCGGTGCTGGTGGCACGTCTTCTCCACCGCGGACGACAGGTTCTGCAGCAGATGCCAGCGATCCGCGACCTCGGTCGCCTCCGGCGCGGCCTCCTTGACCGCCCGGGTGTAGGCAGTGGCCCGGTCGCGGCAGATGATCTCCGCGCCGGGGTGCTCTCGCAGCCAGGCGGCGAAGGTCTCCGAGGTCCGGTCCGGAAGCACGTCCACCACCCGGCCCGTCTCGACGTCCACGAGCACGGTGCCGTAGGTGCGGCCCTTGCGGAAGGCGAACTCGTCGACCCCGAGCACCCGTGGCGCCCGCTCGGGCACGTCGGGGGCTTCCAGCAGCTCCAGCAGGCGGGTGCGGCCCGCCGCGATGCTGAGCTTGCGGCACATCCGCTCGCCGGCCCGGCCGCCCAGCTCGACAGCGACGGCCCGCAGCCACTGCTTCAGCCCGACGCTGGAGCGCACGTGGCGCTCGCTCAGCCCCCGGACCTGCTCGACGAACGTCCGTCGGGGACAACGGCTGCGGTCGCAGAAGAACCGGCGCACACGCAGCCGTATAGCCAACCTCCTTCCGACAAGCGGTCGTTCGGCCAGCGTGCGCCAGTAGGTGGAGTGGACTCGCTTGCCGGCACTTTCACAGCCCGGGCACCGGGTCGGCGGGCCGCAGGCGGCCACCTCCACCAGCAGAAGGCCCTGGTCGGCGGTCAGCCGCTCCAGTTCGATATCGACTCCGGGGAACAGCACATCTTCGATCGAGTGGAGGACCACGCGAAGGTCATCCCGCAGGGAAACGATCCTGCATTCACGCCGATGACCTGGCCTTTCACGGAACTCCGGTCAGAGCCGTTTTCAGGGATCGCCATCATCACCGGCTGACCCACCGACGAACGCCCGCCGTCCCGGCCTGCCCGGGCCGGGACGGCCCGCTCCCCGGAAGGAGACGAGTGACCACCACCCAGCAGCCGAAGGTGTCCTGGTACGCGCAAGCGCGACCAGGCGGGACGTTAGCCGGACGTCAGCCGGCGGTGGGTGGTTCGGACGATCTCGTGCCAGAACGGCGCGGCCGCCAGGTAGCCGCCGAGCGCGGCGAGCACGCCGAACGAGACGTCGACGCTCACCCGGCCCTGTTTGGCCCAGTAGACGTCCTGCAGGTCCAGCAGCAGCGCGAACTCGTCGGTGATCAGAGCGGCGCCCGCGCCGTAGACGGCGGCCACCCCCGGGTGGCCGACCGCCTGCTCGTCGCCCCGGACGGCCACCAGGCCGACCCCGGCCAGCGCCGCGATGCCGACGTTGTAGTGGTGCAGGTGCTTCCCGTCGGCTGACACGTTCCCCCAGGGCAGCCAGCCGCCCCTGATCCCGTGCGTGATGAACCGCACCGTGCCGAAGGTGGCACCGAAGGACGCCCACATCACCACCAGCGATCGCTTGGTCGGTGTCAGGTGGCGGTCTGCAGCTCGACGCCATTCGTCCACCAGCCGCAAGGGCGTCGTCGTTGCCATGCCACCGACCTCCAGTACCCGTCCGGTCCTCCGCAGCCGACGCTAACCGAACCGCGGCCCGTCCACCCGGCGGCCACCCGGGAGGACGAGCGCGCCGCCGACCGGTACGCCGACGCCGGAGACGAGGCCGCCCACGCCACCGCAGCCACCGCCTTGGCCGAGTGGCAGCGCGTACGCGACCACTCCGCCGAGAGCAGGGCCGAGCGCTACGACCCCGACCACGACACCGCCCTCCAGTACGCACTGCGCCGTGAGCGCCACCGTCAGGACGTCGCCGAATGCGCCCGCGAGGCCGCCCACCAGGCCCGCCAGACCACCGACGCCGCCCACCGCCGCCTCGCCGGCCCCGCAGCCCAGCCCCTCTACACCGCCCTCGACGCCCTCGACCGCGCCGGCCTCCACACGTTCACCGACGACGACCACCAGGCCGTCCGCGACCTCACCCGCCACCTCGACCCCGAAACGCTGCGCCAGGGCACGAGCTGGCTGTAGCGCACCCGCACCGCCGCCTTCGCACTGCGCGACACCGAGCAGGCCCGGCCCGCCCGTCCCGTCGTACGGCGCAGCCAGTTCTGACCGACCGCACGGGCCCTTGGGAGCCCGCAGCCCTTGTTGCACGCGCCCCAGCCGGAGGTCACCGGCTGGGGCGCGCTGCTGCGTCGTCAGCACCGCTGTCCACAGCCAGCCTCGGCCAGGGTGGCCGCCATGACGACGAAGAAGAAGCCCCCAGCGCCCTGCCAGGCCCACGCCGCCGACAGCTGGGGCAAACTGCCCGGTGGCAGAACTGCGCACCGTCCAGACACGGCTCCTGGCGCTGCTGGAGCAGTACGCCGACGGCCCGCTGAGCATGGACTACCGGTTCAGCCCGGACGAGACCACCCAGCGGGCGATCCGCCTGCTCGCAGCCCTCCTGAACGTGCCTCCCAGAGCCGTACGCTGCCACGCCCGCGGCTCCCGCTGGCCCGCCGGCCGCAAGTGTGGCGGATCGGTGATCGGCTGAGCAGCCTTGTTTTCGGGCTGGGGGTTGATGGATTGGTTGAGAAGGTCCGGGCCGTGGTGGGGCGTCGGGGCGGGGCCGGTTGTGCGGGGGTGTTGCCGACTGGATATCAGGGTGATGTGACCTGCGGGTTTTGGTGCTTGGTTGAGAACATACGGATCACGTGAGAAGTAGTGGAGATTCCTGCAGTCTGGATGAGAGCCCTGTACGCGCCGGTTGGGCCGGGGGTGGCTGGCGCCCGGTCGGCAGTTGGCCACGCCGCCTTGGCGGGCCTTCGGCCGCGCCGACGCTGGAGACGAGGCCGACCACGACTGCCCCTCGTGCACCGGCTGGAGGGACACGGCCATCGGGTGAGTGCGGCCCCGGTGCGGCTCTTATGCCCGTTCATGCCCGAGGACGTGAGAGCCCGGAAGGGCCTATGTGGGAGAGTACGTGGCGATCACGAATCCTGGGGGTGGGATCAGTGCGCACACGTCACTGCGCGGTGGCGGGGATTGTTTTGGCGGTTCTCGGCGTGCCGGCCTGCACGGCCGACCAGAAGGCCGGGCCGGAGGCCGCCGCGGCCTTCACCCCGGTGCCTGCGCCCAAGAGCCTGCGCGAGGGCCTGCTGACCCAGGAGCGGCTTCCCCCAGGGTTCCGGCTGAACAAGGTGGAGGTCGACCCGACGTCGACCGCCGCTTCGGCCACGCCCATCCCCATCCCCATCCCCATCGCCTCGCTTCGGTGCGACGAACTCGAGGTCGACTCTTTCATGACGACCCACGCCCCACCCTTGGAGAACGTGGCGGTGACCCTGGAACGGACACCGACCGGCGACGAGGGCGACGGCTGGTTCGGCCGGGAGTCGCTCGACCGCTACACGCCCGGCCGAGCGGCCGAGGTCATGGACGCCATCCGCGGTACCGCGAAGCGCTGCGCCTCCTTCACCACCACACTCACGGACGGCACGAAGTGTGAGTTTGCGGTCCTGATCCGTGAGAGGAGTTGCTTTCGCCTGTGAGCCCGTTGATTGGCATGGAAACTTGGACTGTCTTCGGCATGCCATTTGACCTGCGCAAACTACGTGGCGGGCCCTTCAGGTCCGAGGGTGGAAGGGCCTTGAGCTTCATGTTCGGTCATTAGATTGGAAGTTCGGAGGTATCGCCGGAATTCCTCTTGATATCTTCCGTGTTCTCGCAGCTCAGGGCTCGTGTTGGCCGGGGCCGGGGCTGCCTGCACGATGGACTGCGGTTCCCGGCGAGCGGCTGATGGCTGCTCAGCTGGTGGAATCCTGCACGATGCCCGGCGGGTTTGCACCCTCCCAGGAGGCCCGTGAGAAGCCGTCGTCGTGCCGATCGAGAGCGCCATCTCCGCACTCAGGTGGCCGATCAGTACAGATCGCTGCTTCGCGGGTTGTCGTTGAAGCAGTCCCATGTAGCCGTGAGGAGTCGGCCGGCGCGCCGCACATCCGTGGCATCGTCTGCCCGAGCGGGCTGACAGCTGGGCGCGGACGGCGGTCGTGCCATCCCGGCTCCGGTGCGGGTCTCCCGCAGCCGGCTCCGGATGCCTCAAATCCCTTGAGGGGCCGATGAGCTTCCCTGACTGCGGGCCGTCCGCTACCGGAAAGAGCCACTTCGCCTAGGCGCTCGGCCAGGTCGCGGCCGAGTCCGGAATGACCGTCGCCTGGTTCATCGTTGAGGGCCTCGTCATCCTGGTCTGCCAGCAGAGATGTGTGTTTCGACGGATCTGACCTGCGCGATTGGCCGGGGCGAAGCAGGGACGGGCACTGAGGTTTCTCTCTTGTCCTTGCAGGAGTGACGATGGGGCCCAGCAGGCTGTTCTCTTCCCAGGGCGGACCGACCTGGATCAAGCACGATTGGCAGCGGAGCATGGAGCAGTTGGAGGGTGGCAAGCACGCGACCTGTCGGCATCGGTCGTTGGTGGTGATCAATCTGTATGAGCAGGTGCGGAAGTACGAGTGCCGGGATTGTCAGGCCGTTCTCACCTGCTTGTGCGATCGGGAGATCGCCGTCCACGTTCTTCCGCATCAAGCCATGCGGAGTGTGGACGCGCAGCGTTTCGAGGTGCGTGTCACCAACCCACTGACAGACCGCGTCTGCCCCGAGTGCCGGAGTGAGGTGCCTCCGGCCGCGCCGAGGAAGCCGCACCGCGGGGCCGCGAGTCTGGTCCAGCGGTACTACTGGCGGGAAATCTATAAGGAGACGAACCGCCGGTTCATCCAGTGGCTGCGAGCACAAGGACTGCCCCTGTGCAGTCCTGACGGACAGTCAACGGTTATGGCCCTCGCGCGTGAACACAGCGATCAGTACAGATCCCTCGAGCGGGCCGTCATCGCGGACGTGAAGGACCAGCACGCGACGAACCCCAAGTATGACTTCACGAGGCAATCGGACGCAGACCTCCTCGCGGCATGCCGTGTGGAGACCGACGACTACCATGCCTGTTACCTCACACCAACGATCGGACATGTAGAGGTCCTACCGGTCGACGCGAAGGACGTCGGATCCGCAGTGAGCGTCGAGGAGTTCGTGGCCCAGCACCTACGAGGCGCCGGGCGTGAGGTCATGCTCTGTGAGAGTCGGCCGTTCCACGCTCTTTACGCCACCCTCATGTGGCTGTGGGTGCAGGACCCCGCGGACCCCCGTGGCCGCCCAGCCGGGTTCGGCAGAGGTGCACCCACCGACGACGGCTCGAGCGAACTCATTTGGACGATGCTGCCGGAGGACTTCGGCAGCCCCGCCCATGCCATTCGCCGCGCCGACGCCCTTCAGGAGCACCTCGACTGGCTCCCCTCCACGACGGACGAATTGCTGTGGGTGTTCGACTATTGGACGCCTCATGCCGAGGACCTCAAGCAGTACTTGTGGGCGTACGCGGGTACGGATACCGAACGCGGCCGCAGGCTCATTGAGATCCTGGGCCCCGGGCGGATCAAGGCGATCTTGCGCTTCCTCGCGGACGACTACTGGGGCCGCTACCTCGGCTGGCCCGACCTGGTGTCATGGCGCAGCACCGAACGCATGAGCCCAGATGTCGACTTCGTCGAGGTGAAGTCGAGCAGTGACAGGCTCAGCGAGGACCAACGCGCGTGGATGACGAACAACAGCAACATCCTGAAGCTCTCCTTTAGGATTGCGAAAGTCCACAAGACGCAAGTCCTCACCCGTCCCTGAGTCGGTACACGCAGATGCCGCCAGGGCACGCCCGGCGACATGCTCATCGCGGCCAAACACCGTCTCGTCTGTCGGGCTGCCGGTGCATGATGCGGGGATGAGCCGGGAACCTGAGCCGTCGATCCTCCTGGTCACCATGGACCGCGCGTCGGTTCCCATGGATCCCTCGCGATCGGGCTACTCAGACGCTACGGCGTGGGTAACTGATCGTTTCAGAATGCCGCTCGGAGTCGTCGCAGGCAGATGATGCTGCAGGCGAGTTCGAGGAGACCCTGGTGAAGGTCGGCGCGCCGCTCGTAGCGGATGCGGAGTCGCTTGAACTGGTGCAGCCAGGCGAAAGCGCGCTCTATGACCCAGCGCACCTTGCCCAGTCCGGACCCGTGGGCGATGCCGCGTCGGGCGATCAGCGGTTTGATGCCGCGCTTCCACAGCAGGCGGCGGTACTTGTCGAAGTCGTAGCCACGGTCGGCGTAGAGGCGCCGGGGCTTGCGCCGAGGGCGTCCCCGTAGGCCTCGGATCGACGGGATCGCGTCGAGAAGCGGCAGGAGCTGGGTAACGTCGTGGCGGTTGCCGCCGGTGAGCGTGACAGCGAGCGGGGTTCCGTGGCGGTCGACGATCAGGTGGTGCTTGGAGCCCGGACGGGCGCGGTCGACGGGCGAGGGGCCGACATGGTCCCCCCTTTGAGGGCCCGGACATGCGAGCCGTCCACGGCGCAGTCGTCCAGGTCCAGCGAGCCCGCGCTGCGCAGTTCGGTCAGCAGGGCGGCGTGCAGGCGGGGCCAGACGCCTGCTTTGGTCCAGTCCCGCAGCCGGCGCCAGGCCGTGACCCCGGAACAGCCCACGGTCTCGGTAGGGACGTCGCGCCAGGCAACGCCGGTCCGTAGCACGTACATGATGCCGGCGAGAGCCGCCCTGTCCGGGATGCGAAGTCGTCCGGGATGGCGGTGGCGTCGTTCGGGAGAAGGTGGCAGCAGCGGAGCCACCCGCTCCCACAGGTCGTTCGGAACAAGATCAGCGCGCACCTGGACACCCTGCAGATCAAGATCGCCGAGCGCAAGACCCACAGCTCAACTCGCCCAGGAACGATCAGTAGGAGCGTTGGATCACGTCTTCCGCCGGGTGGTCGGCCAGGGGATCTCCTGGAGAACATCCTCAGGAGTCGGCACCGCGTCCGGGTAGTGCTGGCGGATCTCCCGGAGTACCGAGGCATCCGCGGTGCAGAGGTCCCAACTCGTGCTGTCGAACTCCCGCAGCACCACCCTCAGCTCGTCCCCTGCATACCCCGCGAAGTCCCCGTCAACAAACTGAACACCCGGCGCGACCAGGGCCAGTAGCTCCAGGGTGCTGATCCCGGCACCGGAAGAGGCCTCCTCGATCTCGGCAAACCTGGTGACCAGTCGAGCATCGTCGATCCGCACCTTCCAAGTGAGACCGAGCCCAAAGCTCCCGAGGCGTACGAGGAGTTCCGCCAGCGTGACGTAGTACCGATTGGAGGCGCGGTCCCGCGCGGGAGGACGGTCACGCCAAACCGCGAACGTGATCGACTGAAATGCCCCAGGGGACCCTGCCATCGATGCGGCTCCGTTCGCTAGCGAGGATCAGCGTGCTCTCACATCATGATCTTCCTTGACTGCAGCTGCAGATCATTTTGAAACCGTCAGTAAGTCCTCAGTGGTCATCGCGGCGTTCCCCATCGGTTGTCGGTCATTTCCCGCCGCCCATGCAGACGTCGCAGGCGTCCTGGCCGGGGCTCGGCGGGAAGGGCGCACCGCAGTAGCCGCACTCGTCTACTTCCGAGGAATGCTCGCTGCAGTTGAAGCAGATCAAGACCTCGGCCTCCGGTTCGGAGGCGGTAGCCGCACCGATGACCAGGGCCTGGGTATCGCATTTCCGGCACCACCGCACCGGCGACGGTCCGCCGTCGACTGCCTATTCCCTCCCGGTGTTGAGAACCCTTCCCGCATAGGCGAACGCCGCATCGTGGGGCTCGCTCTGGTAGTGGCAGTACCGGCAGCGGTCCTCTTCCTTGTTCCCGAGGACCAGGGCGAATTGGCCGCAGCCAGGGCACTGGACGGTGCGGGACTTCACAGGCTCTAGCTCGGGAGCGAGTCTGCGCATCCGCGCCCTGACGTAGCCGCGGACCGTGTCGCGTCCGTCTCGGATGAGGCGCAGGTTCCCCGCGATCTCACCGTCTGGCGGGGCGATGTGGGGGAACACTTCGGTGTTCACGAAGTGGACGAGGAACTCCAGCACATCGGCCGCGTTCGCCTCGATCAGGAACCGGTTGACCTTGGGGTCGTGGGGCCGGCCGTAATGCTGGAGCTGGTTGCGGAGCTTGGCCAACTGCTTGAGCCTGGTCTTCTCCTTCTCGCTGATGGCGACCCCGGCAATGTCGGTCAGCCGGGTGATCGTCTGCTCGACGGTGCAACTGGTCAGGCTGCCGTCCTCCAGTTCGAGACGCTTGGCTTCGCCGGGGTTCTTGAAGACCAGGCTCCAGTGTTCTGCTTCCAGCCGGTACTTGAGCAGGCACTCGGCCGCGGCCTGCAGGTGCACCACCGCGTACTTCAGGTTGCGGCGGTCGACCTTTCGCCCTGCAGATGCTCGACCACGCTGACTAGATAGTCCAGCCCATTCTCGACCGGCGGATAGTGCACCTCCTGGTCCAAGTCCGTGTCGCCGGTCTCGTTCCCGTCCGCCATGTCGGCACCCCTCCTCGGTCTCGCCGGGCGGTCGGCCGGCGGGTCGTCATGTCCGTGTTTGCCGCGTCGGATGTCGCTAGCCTATTGCGATCGATCTTGCTTGGAAGCACGAAACGTTGTGACCTGCAGTTTCGTCGTTTGACCAGGAATCACGGTTTCAACGTCAGAATCTCTATGGTTACTTTCAACCTGCCTGCGGTGTTTGGAGGCCGCCACGGTCGGCTTCGATGGCAGCGGTGAGGGCGAAGTTGAGCTTTGCGGCCGCTTCGTTTCCCTCGGGGATGATCGGGTGGGTGATGTCGATGCTGGCCATGCCCGCAGCCAGACCCGGTTGTTTGCCATCTTCGCGGGCAACGAGGCCGCACAGTTCAAGGAGGGCCAGGGTGGCGACCAGTCGGCATTGCCCGCTGTAAGGGAGTGCCTCGGGGTTTGCCTGGTGGGCTAGGACGTCGGCGTGCGTGCGGGCGAACGTGTCGGCGATGGTGTCGGGCGCTGGCGGGTTGGTCGGATCGGATGTCCAGCCTGGCGTGCGGTTCGCCCGGCGTACCAGAGCATAGGAGTAGGCGAGCAGTTGCTCGGCTGGCTGCTGCAGGTCGGCCTGGGTGTCGTTGCCGCGCAGGGGTGCGCCGAGAGCGTCGGCGAGCGCACCCAAGTGCTCTTCGAGCATGGGGAGGGGCTGTCCGAAGCCGTCGATGTGGATGCCCATCGGCAGGACTTCCTCGTCCTCGATTGGTACGAGCGCGATCCGACAGCGCATCCCGGCTGCTTCCCGGGCCTCGGGGGCCCAGGAGCGGATCGATTCCAGGGCCGTGGGCCATTGTTCGAGCGGGACGCTGAGCGCCAGTTGTCGGTCGCGCCAGGGGGCTGCTGGAGCGCTGTCGGCCAGGGCGGCGGAGTTGGCCACGCAGACCCCGGCGTTGGCCAGCAAAGTGGTGACGGCCTGCAACGATGCGTCCAGGACGGCTTGCATGCTCGCGTGCACGGCCGTGCGGAGACGGTCGGGGTCCTGGGTACCGTGTCGCAGTGCCGAAGCGACCGGAGGCTCGTCAACTGCGGACAGCAGTCTGGCCGCCTCCGTCAGCGCGGTAACCAGTACAGGGGGGAGCGTGTCGCCGATCCCGGACAGCAGGGGACTGCCTTGGTCGATGGCACGCCTCAGATCGGGAAGGGCGTCCGAGAGCCTGGCTCCGGCGCCGCGCAGGGCCTGGGCGTTGCCCTGAGCGTGGGCGACCTGCCGCAGGCTGGAAGCGATGGCGGTGAATGCCTTCTTGGCCGCGTCCAATTGGGGGGCCTCACGCAGGGCCGCGTCCTCTTGGGCCGCGGTGTAGGACATCGAGACGGCGTCCGCTGCGGCCAGCAGGGGAGCGGGTTCGGCTGGGCGGGCCGGAAGCGCGACGGCGTTCTGGTGGGCGCGCTCGACGTGGGCGGCCCACTCCTGCCGGGCCGGGGCCGAATCCTTGGGCCGTAGCCGCGCCGGAATTTTCGCGAGCAGGGCGAGCAGATCGGTGGCCAGCAGGGCTTGGGCACGGCAGCGTTCCGTCCATGTCCCGCTTCCCGCGCTCTCCATGGCAGCGGCCTGCAGGGCGACGTTGCGGCTGGTCGCACGGGCGCGACGCAGAACGCCGGCCCGCAAGTGTTTGACGCCTTCGGTGATGCCGACGACCCGCCTGGGCTGGTTGTGGGCGTGCCACAGTTCCGCGTCGACCACGTCTGCCTCGGGACACGCATCGAACAGGCGCCGCATCAGCACGATGATCTGCCCGTTCTCCGATGCCTGATCGCCCCCTGGCTCTGGCGCGTACGCCGACGGCGCCGCTGGGGAGCCGTCAGGGCGTGCGTAGGAGATCGCACGCACTGAGCAGGCCAGGTCACCAGCGTAGGTCCACGGCCGGGCCAGGCCGGTCGTTTCCGGGCCGAGCGCCGCCAATGGCAGGAAGGTGACGTCCACGCTGCAACCGAACGGGTCGCTGGCCACGGCGTCGACGGCGCGCCGGGTCACGTCGCCGAACACCGCCGCGACGTCGGCTCCGCGAAGATCGGCCAGCACGGCCAGCGAGGCTGTGAGCTGGGCACGCAGATCTGCCGCCACGCCGCTGCCACTGCCGGGCGGGTCGGGTAGCGCGGGGACGTGATGCCGATACCCGGTGCCGGCCTGCGCCGGACTGAATGTGATCAGCCCTTCAGCTGCCTCGCACAGTCGTACGGCGGTGGCCAGTTGCGTGCCGCAGACCAGACTGAGCAGAGCCGCGGGGCCCAGTGCGCTCCCGGCGGCGAGCGCGGTGTCCTCGGTCCGCGCCGGTAGCTGTCTTCCGAGTGCTTTCACGGGCTCGAACTGCGGAAGATCGAGGTCCATCTCCGGTGACATCCAGGCGATCCACAGGAGTGTCGCTGCATCGATGCCTGGCGGCCGCTCCTGCTTCACCAGGGGGAGGGCCGCGTAGACGTGCGCGACGCTGTCGATCCGGTCGGCCGCCTCCAGCAAGCCGGCTGCGTGGACGGCGACGTCACCTGCGGTGTCCGATTCCCCCGCGGCTGTGTGCCGCAGCTGCTCGGCGATGCACTGAGCCAGGGGGTGCAGCGCGTGATGGATGCGGGTCAGCCTCTGCGAAGCGGTGAGCGTGTCCAGGTCCTGTGCGGTGGTCTTTGCCACGCGTACGGCGGCGCGGCGCAGGGCCTGCGGGCGGGCGGGCGCCGCGAGCGCTGTGATCGCCGTGGCGTACGTCGATGCGAGTGTGGGGAGCGCGCTGGCGTGTAGGAGGTCGAGGAGGACCTCGGTGCGCAGGTCGTGCAGGCCTTTCCACCCGTTGCCCTCGGTGTTGGTGACGAGGTGTTCGCCGACCAGTCGGCGGAAGACCTCCTCCAGCGCGTCAGGATCCTGGCCGAGTGCGGTGGGCAGTGTGTCGGTGGGGACTTCGAAGCCCAGCGCGTGTGCGGCGCAGACCAGTCGCAGTACCGATCGGTCGAGGCGTCGCTGCGGTTTGGCAAGGGCGTCGACTTGCTCGGCCAGGACCTCGCGCAGCCGACGGCCGGTCGTGGCCAGGGCGAGGAACTCCATCAGTAGCCCGTCGGCCTGCTTGACTGCTTCCTCACGGGCCATCACGAGCGGCACCCCGCTGTTCTGGACCGCGTGGTAGACCTGTTCGGCTGCGGTGGGGGTCAGCGTCGCATCCACCAGGGCTGCGCCCCGGGTCAGAGCTGGAGTCAGGTCTTCACGCCGTCCTGCGGCCATGATCGCGACGCCGGGCATCTCGAGCAGTCGGTCGCGTGCCTCGATCCAGGAAGCCGTGCGGGCCCGGCCCAGGTCGTCGACGCAGACCACGACGCGGCACTGACGTGACGGCTTGGCGCGCATCACGTGGCGCACGAGCAGTTCCGCATCGTGCGAGGTGGCCACCCTCAGTACTCTCAGCAGGCGAGGCCCGGCCTCGATCAGGCGGGCGCACCGCCACAGCAACGCCGACTTACCGCTGCCGCTCGGGCCGGAGATGATGGCCTGTCCGCGGGCGGACAGGCCATCCAGAACCTGCTGGGACTCCTGGGGTCGCAGCACGTCCAAGCCTGCGGCAATGTGGCCGGGCAGCACACTGATGCCCTCGAAGAACCCTCGGGCGTCCTGCGGGGACGGGGCGAGGAAGTCCAGCGGTTCGCATACCCCGGCGGCGACTGCTTCCTCCAGGCTGTCGACGTCGATTTCCCTGCCTAGCGCGGCGGCCATCGCGTCAAGATCACTGGCCGTGCGGACCACGGCCTCAGCGAAGGCAGCATGCTGCTGCGCGGCGGCGACGTCGGCCAGATCGCACTGCAGGCGGCTGCGCAGCAGCGCGGCCATTGCAGGGTGCAGCCCAAGCCCGGTCTGCAGCATTGATGTTGTGGCTTGCCCGAGGTCCTCGCTCACCTCGATCAGATGCGTTCGGGAGAGCGTCATCGGGGCGAGCGCGGGATCCAACCCCAGAGTGGACAGCTGCTTCTTCAAGGCTGTCAGCAGCGTCGTCCGGGGCGTTGCTCCGGCGGTGAGTGCGGCCAGGGCGGTGTCGAGGGTGCCCGTCCACCCCGTGTGCGGAAGCGAGCTACCGAACCTTCCATTGGTTACAACAGCCAGACGTGCCGGGACGGGTGCGTCCACCCCGTCGAGGACCTCTCCAGCCGCTGCGCCTTGCTGCTCTCCCTGCAGCATGGTGGCCTGGTCGGATAGCCAGATCGTCTGAGTGGCATGAGCCATGATTTCTGCGAGTTCTGCGGCCGCGATGTTCTGGGCGCCGGGCCCACGTACCTTGCTCTGCACGAACAGCCGCGAACCGTCGGCCAGGTGGCAGTCGACGTCTTCGAATCCTTCTGGACACACCGCGTCGACAGGTAGACCCGGAACGCCGCCGGCACGGCCTGCGGACAGGAGCATCGCTGACAAGGAGACCTGGAATGTCACCCCGGCAACGTTCGCGGCTCCTGAACGCAGCCGTGCGAACTGCTCCGTAAGGTCGCCGGCCGGGACCGGTATCTTCTTCTGGCCCTTGGGACGCCCCACTCCGCTGCCGCCTGCCCGTGTGTTCCGCTTCGAACTCACCAGTGCACCGCCGTCATTGAGGACCTGCTCACGGCAGGCAGCATAAGGGGCCCGGCACCGTCAGCTGTCGCTGTTGTCTCCGCGATCGGGAGTGCCTGTACTTGCGAGTGGTCTTCGCAGGGGAGTTCCGCGGTGGCCTTGCACCATGCAGATACTCAGTGCCCGCGGCCGGTGGTGACGGCGTCGAGTTCGGTGCGGGTGATGTTCTCTGTGCCGGTGAGGATGGCGCGCATGGCGGCCTGGCTGATCAGTTGGGACAGGTCGCGGAAGTAGCCGCCGGTGCGGTCGTGTAGGAACTGGTTGTGCTTGGTCAGGGCGTGCTCGTCGAGGTTGTGCAGGCGCAGGTGCTGCTCGTATCCGGCGAGGGCTTTGAGGAAGGTGTCCTTGTTCTGGCCGTGGAAGGGGAGCGGGTCGAGCCAGGTGACGGGGAGGCGTCCGTAGACGAGGTCGTCCTTCGCGTCGTCGGTTGCGCGGCTGGCGCCGGCCGGGTCCTTGGCCCGGGCTCTGGTGAGGCGTTCGGTCCGCTGCTGCAGCACCAGGGAGTGCCGGTCGGCGAGCGCGCGGGCTTCGTGGACGATGGTCTGGGCACCGGAGCCGCAGAAGATGGTGGTGATGCCGAGCCGGTTGCGCAGGTAGTCGAAGTAGTGCAGGACCGGGGCGAGTTGGGCCGGAGTGACGCGTTGGATGTCGTCGACGAGCAGCAGCCGGGTCAGTGCGGTCTCCAGGACGTAGTTGACCGGCACGGAGAGGTCCGGGTAGCTGCGCCAGCGCAGGAGTTCGTCCTCGCTGGTGGGCTCGGTGTTGAGCCCGAGGAAGCAGGCGATCTCCCAGATCCAGTTGACCTTGCTGTCGGTGTCCGCCGGCGCGAGGATGTGCACCACGGGGATCTGGGTGATCTTCTCCGTGGTGTGGTCCTCGATGTCGCGCTGCACGCTGCGCCCGATCATTCGCAGCAGCAGGCTCTTGCCGGTGCCGGAGGGTCCGTCGATGACCCGGTCCAGGAGGCCGTCACGGCGGCCGGCGTTCACGATGACCGCGTTCAGCGCCTCGGTCACGGCGTCGTCGATGCTGTTGCTTTCCACCACCATCAGGTGTGCGTGGTAGCTGAGGCGGGGGTCGTTCTTGCGCTCGTCCTTGGCCAGTGCGGGATGGGTGGCGAGGTCGGGGGCTGTGAGGTCCTCGCGGGCGAAGTGGTTCCACCCGGTGAGGACGTAGAGCCATTCCGGGCGCATCGGCGCGCTGCGCGCCCGCTGCAGCGCGCGCTCCTGCCGCTTGTTCCTGAGAGCGACCGAAGATCTCACAGTTCTCCTCCGGGAAGAGCGGGAAAGGTATCGGCGGGGGAGACCCCGGAGAGGAGTGCGACCTGCCCGTCGTCGCCGTCTTCGTCGTCGGGAGTGTCATCGAAGAGGTCGGCCAGGGCGGCGCTGGTGGGAGCGGGGTGCCCAGCCGGCTCGGGGCGGCCAGCGGGGAGGGGCTGTGTGCGGTAGGGGACGATTGCGTCGAGGTCGATGTCGCCAAGTCCGGCGTACCGGTCCTCGGGCGTGTCCTCGGTCTCCAGTGCGGGCCCTTGGAAGGGCGGCAGGGCGGTGGTGCGGCTGCTGCGCGGGGGAGCGGTGCGCGTACGGCGTCGCCGTTCTTTCACCGCCAGTGCGATGGCGGCGTGGTGGTCCCTGCGGCCGCCGTCCGCCAGGACCTGGGCGGTGGCTGTGTCCCAGTGGTCGACGGTCCACGGATCGTTCAGCAGGTGCCGGTGGACGAACTCCGCCTTGATCCACCGGCCGTCGCTGCGGTGGTCGTACAGCCAGGCGATCTCGGGCCGGTAGGGGTTGTAGCGGACCTCCCACCTGCCGCCGCTTCCGGGCCCCGGCAGCCCGGAGTCCAGGCCCTGCAGCGGCTTCAACTCACCCGTGGTGCTCTGGTAGGGGCGGCTGTCGACCTCGAAGCCCTTGTCGTTGACCGTCACCCACGCTGGCACCAGCAGCCTGCGGTTGTCCTCGGGCGTCAGTGGCCGGGGCCGGTACCCGGAGCGGGAGACCAGCGCCGCGTACATCTCGTTCGGGGACAGGTGCAGTCCGGGCAGCGCGGGGTGGGCCAGCCCCTCGTGCGGCAGCTGCTGGTACTCGAGCGCCACCCACTCGTCGGCCATCTGCTGCAGCTCGTTGATGGTCCACAGGGGACCGCGTTCGATGCCGCGCCCGCGCACCTGGTGGCTACGGCCGGTCCAGCCGGCCACGTACTGGCTGAAGGAGTCGCCGAGAGTGGAGAAGAACCGCTCACCGATGGGCTTGTCGGTGGGCCGGCCCTTGCGCGCGTACCGGATGGCGATGCCGAGGAAGGCGCACACGTCCTCGAAATGCTGGCTCAGGTACGGGCTGCCCTGGTCGATGATGATCGTGGACGGGTGGATGACGGGACGGGCCGCGGTCGCTTCGGTGAAGCGGGGGTCGGCGGTGCGCATCTCGCCGAAGGGAAGCGCGGACGCCGATGCTGCGGTCAACGGATCCCAGCCGGGCCGGGTCGGTAGGGGCGCGAAGCACTGCGCGAGCGTGAGGACGAGATCGAATGCCCGGGTCGCGCGGCCGCCGATCCGCTGGCCGACTGGGCCGTCGCCGGTGACCGCCGGAACGATCATCAATCCGGCCAGGCTGCGGGAGGCGACGTCGACCAGAGCGGTCAGTTCGGCTGAGATCACCTCCCCGTCCTCGCCCAGGGCCTTGATGCGCTGGGGAGTGGTGTCCATCTGGGTCAGCTCGCCCGGCTTCAGCGCGTGCGAGGGAGTGGGGGGCTTGTTCGGCTTGCTGGCCCGGGACGAGCGCTGCCGGGTCGTCTGCCGCAGGATGTCGGACAGCCCGAGGTCGGCCATCCGCTTGTAGAACGTGGACTGCGGCAGCAGCAGACGCTCGGCTTCCGCCGGGTCCCGGAGCTCTTTGGCATACCGCCGCTGCACCAGCTCCTCTACCAGGTCCAGCGCCCGGTTGATCCGACCTCCGGACTCCCGCGCCAGCTCCTGCGTCACCTCGTGCATGGCCTCGATCAGGCGGGGATCGGTGTTCCCGCCGGGCCGGGGGGGCGCGGCCCTTGCGCCCGTCCACGATGAGCACCAGCGGATTCTCGCCCGCGGTCTTCCACTTGCGGCGCTTGTCGTCCAGAGTCCGCCAGCTGATGGAGGTGCCGTCCAGGTCCTCGAGTTCGGCGGCCTTGGTCTTGCAGCGCTGCGCCACCGTGGTCGTGTCCGGGTCGTAGCCGGGACGGGGGAGCAGGCGGCCGGGGCGGATCCCGGTGTCGATCTCCTTGATGTGCCGGTGCCACTTCAGGGCCTGCTTGCGGTCCTCCTTGCTCACGCCCAGCAGCAGCGTTCCCAGGGGCGGCAGCCCGGTGCGCTCGACAGGCAGGCCCGCCGTGTCCAGGACGGCGAAGTCCGCAGCGCCGACCACCGCCGCGTACAGGGCATCGACCGGCCCGCCCGCCCCGGTCCCCGCCACCGGTGACAGGGTGATGATCGGCCCGGCGAAGGCGTCCACACGGAATTCCTCGCCCCGCCAGCGGATTCGGTCGCCGAGTCGGACCCGGTCGCTTTCGAATCGCCCTGGCAGTCCTCTTCCGGTCATGACGCTTCCTCTCAGGCCCACACTGGGGCATCGGCCAGCAGGGGCCGCGTCCAGTCGAATCGCAGACGCTGCTGCCACATCAGGCGGTAGGCGAGGTCCAGGGCCACCAGCTGCGGCGCCCCGCACGCAGCTATGCCTTCGTGCAGCGGCCGCCGTCGGCGGAAGGCGTCCAGGACGGCCTTCTCCCGCTCGTGCTCGCGCTGGGCGGGGAAGCGGTAGTCCGAGAGCCACATGAGGTTCGCCAGCCGCGTTCCGCGCGGCACCGGCCACAGGCGCACCGTCCAGCCGGCCGCCTGCGCGACCTCGTGCAGTGCCGCCATGCGTTCCTGCCACTGCGGCCCCGACCGGCGCTCGGGCGGGACGACCACCACGCAGCGGGAACCCCCGCGTGTCCGGGCGATGAAGTCCGGCCGCCACCGGTGCCGCACGCGACCCTGCAGCCAGTGCAGTTCGACAGGCTCACCGCTGAACTGCCCGATATCCGCTGTAAAGTCCAGCTCCACCGCCACCCGCAGCTGTCGCAGCGACCCGCACACCACCCTCGACCGCGACGACGACGGCCACGCGGTGATGATGCCCTGGCGGTCGTGATACGCGACAGGATCCGTCGGGGGCTGACGCTCCTCGAGCGCCACGCCCGTGAGGTCACCCGCCCGCGACGACGCCAACTCACCACGTTCATCAAGGTGCCACCCGACGATGTCCCTCACCGCGCTCCTCCCGCCTGTCCAACCGTCACCAGCCTGGAGACGCCCTGGACAGCGTTGTGGAGAGCCGCGATCGGATTCACCCGAACGAATGAGGTGCCCTTGGCGCCGTCCCCGCCTCTCCCGTACTGCGGAACCCACCTCCCCGCCGCTCCGAAGCCCCAGCGCGACACCCCGATCCCCCGCCTCCCGCAGGAGGACCACCGAGCAGGAGGACGGCAGCCGCAGCAGCCGACACCGCCAGGTCCGCATCCGCGGCCCAACGGCGCTTCCCGCAGCGGGCCCTCACAGGTCCCGCGGGCGCCCCGCACCCGGTGCACCCCTGCCACAGCCCTCGAGCCATCGCAGCAACTCGTCCCTGCTGGCCTTGCAGTCCAATCCCGCCCCCGCCATCAGGTGCTCCGCGTCCGCCAGCCAGCCGGCCCGGTCGGCGCTGCCGAACCGGCCGCTCCGTTCGAAACGCAGCATCGACCACGCCAAGACCGCCGCCTCCGGATAGATCACCAACGGCACGGCCCTGGCCGTCCGGGCTCCCAACCCGGCTCTCCAGGCCCGCTCCGCCCACAGCGGCTCGCCCGGCATTCCCGTCCACCAGCACCGTACGATCCGGGAGGCATCCGCGAAGACCCGCCCGCCCGCCGTCCCGAATCGACGCACCAACCGCAACCGCCCCCGATGCGCCCGGACACACTCGGGCAGCACCCTCAGGTCCACGAACGACGGCTCCTGAGACCGGGAGTCGTCCGTCCACCGCAGATGCCGCAGGCACACCTGCCAGTTGTCCTCCGACATCAACCACACCGGCTCGCAGATCCCGCGCGCGTACCCGCACAGCGCGCACCTGCGGACCAGGAACCCGTTTTCTGCCTCCCACGGCCACTGCCACAGCGCCTCCCCGCCACCCGGCAGCACGTACCGCTCGGCCAGACTCGGCAGCGCCCGCCGCAGCATGCCCTCCGACAGGCCGGACAAGACCGCCAGGTGCCGCAGCCCGGCCTCGTTCACATACATCTCGGTGGACTGCGGGTACATCTCGACCCGCTCGGGATCTGCCGAAGCCTGCCCCTGACCGACCCGCCCGAGGAACTCGGCCAGCCCCAGGCCGTTGCCGTGC
The DNA here is from genome assembly GCF_055571335.1 of Kitasatospora sp. NPDC030952. Lineage (NCBI taxonomy): Bacteria > Bacillati > Actinomycetota > Actinomycetes > Kitasatosporales > Streptomycetaceae > Kitasatospora > Kitasatospora sp. NPDC030952. The sequence continues at coordinate 14,853 of NZ_JBVIFM010000021.1, read as the reverse complement.
GCGAGCCGTGCGACGAACGAGCCCGTCGACTCGCCGCCCACCAGACGCGCTCCGTTGGGCAGCGGCCACCGCGGGCCGAACCTCAGCCCCGGCACACCCGTCACATGCCCTCCCGGCCGGTTGCTCGGTATGCAGCCCAGCAGCGCGCCGGTCACCGGTCAACAAGTGGTCACCCCTTCGGATGAACGATCCGCGGACCCCTGTCTTCCACCGGCCGGCCCTCCACGCTCGAACGTGAGGTTAGCCGACAGCCATCAGGGAGTGACCTTGGCTACACCGACGTACACGGCCCTGCGCAGTCCCCTGCGCGGACACCAGGACCTGGCCGTCGACTCGTGTGTGTCCATCTTCAAGGAGGGCGCATCCCGGGCCACGATCACCATGGCCACCGGAAGCGGCAAGACCCACGTCGCGCTGAACACGGTCCACGAGACGGCCCCGCACGGGCGCGCCCTCGTGGTCGTACCGTCCTTGCGCCTACTCGAACAGACCGCGGCCCTGTGGCGCCACGAAGGACGTCCGGGCCGGTACGTCGGCGTCTGCTCGCGCGAGAACCCTGCCGACCCGACCCTGGCCGACGCCCTCACCATGATCGACCAGCCGGAGCACCTCGCGGCCCTGTCCGCCCTGTCAGACGGGCCGCTCAACGTGTTCTGCACCTACCAGTCCCTGGACAAGGTCATCCAGGCGCACGCCGCTCTCCACCTGCCCGGCTGGGACGTGCTCGTCGTCGACGAGGCCCACCACACCACCGGCAATCTCGACAAAGCCTGGGCGCAGGTCCACGACAACAACGCGCTCCCCGCCCGCCACCGCCTCTATATGACCGCAACCCCTCTCGTCTTCGACCGTCGGAAGTCGGCCGAGCACGGCGGTCCGGCTAACCAGGTCGTCGCCTCCATGGACGACCACAGCCTCTACGGGCCCACCGTCTACAGCATCTCCCTCGCGCAAGCCATCAACCAGGGACTGCTCGCCGACTACCGCATCGTCGTCATCACCATCCGCAACGAAGACCTGCTCCACGCCCTGCGCCGTGACACCAGCACCTGGACATCCGAAGCACTGCGCGCAGCAGCGGCCCAACTCGCCCTCACCCTCGCCCAACAGCGCTACGACCTGCGCCGCACCCTCACCTTCCATCCGTCCATCGCCGCCGCAGAAACCTTCGCCGACACCCTCCCCGACACAGCCGCCCTCCGCCCGGACTTCGACCGCTCGCTGCTGCACGTCGGCACCGTCAACTCCCGCCAGACCCCCTTCGAACAACACCAGGCGTACGCTGCCTTCGCCGCCACCCCCCTCAACACCGCACTCGGCGCCACACCCCCGCACCGCGCGGTCCTCACCAACTGCCGCTGCTGCAGCGAGGGCGTCGACATCCCTGCCATCGACTCCGTGCTGTTCGCCCACCCCAAGACCAGCACCGTCGACATCGTCCAAGCCGTCGGCCGAGCACTGCGCCAGACACCGGGCGACGGAAAGATCTCCACCATCGTCATCCCCATCTACCTCGCCCCCGGCGACGACATGGGAGAAGCCACCAAGAGGACGCCCTGGCGCCTTCTCTACGAGGTCCTCATTGCTCTCAGCCTCTACGACGAGCACACCTTCCACCGCGTGGAACACTTGGAAGCGCACCGCCGGGGTGAATCTGCACAACCCGAACTTGCCGCCGCCCCCGAACGCGCCGACGAGATCCTCCAGTTCCTCGACCTCAGCGACACCCCCGCACCCAACCAGCTCTGGGACTACGGCTTCGCCAGCGCCGAGCGTTTCCACCGCGAACACGGACACCTCAACGTCCCCAGCCGCTTCCTCGGTCCCGACAGCTTCTACCTCGGCTGGTGGATCGGCCAGCAACGCTCCCTACGACTGAACGCCATGCTGCTCCCGGACCGGATCAAGGCCCTCGACACCCTCAGCATGCGGTGGAACCACCCTCCCCACAGCATCGAACGCAAACTCCAGGTCGCCCGCGACTACATGAGCCGCAACGGACACCTGGCCCCGGCAGCGGACGAACGCCACGGCGGCCTCCACCTCGGCCGCTGGCTCGCCGACCGCCGCAGAGAAGTACGCGATCGCACCCTCCCCATCTGCTACCAGCGGGCCCTCGTCGAGATCTACCCCTGGTGGAGCGAGCCATGGCCCGCCACCTGGAAACGGACCTACGCCCACGCCCTCGCCGCTGCCCGCAAGGGCGAGCTCGCATTCCCCTCACTGCGCCCCCAAACCGAACCCCCGCTCACCCGATGGCTTGACGATCAGATCGACAATCTCGGCAAGCTCGGCGACACCAGGCACAACCTCCTCGGCGCCCTCCCCCTAACCCACCCCCTCGCCCTCCTGCTGCGCCGCCCCCGCGGCACCTCGGAGTGGGCCTTCACCCGAGGACTGAGGGCCGCCCGTGCCTTCCAACGCAAGTACCAGCACCTCGACGTGCCGTCCTGGTACCGGTGCGCCTTGGACGGCGCTGACTTCCAGCTCGGCCGATGGATAGCCGAGAGGCGCCGGAACCCTGGCACCTTGTCACGTGAACAACTCGACGCCCTCGAAGCCCTCGACATGCGCTGGCGCCCTCGGGCCGGCTGAACGCCCCTTCGAGCCTTTCTCCTGGCCCACAGGGAGCGTTGAGTCGCGTCGGAGCGAGACGGCCACCGGCAGCCGACCGCCCCCGCGGCGCCGGGACGCGATAGCCCGCATCGGCGAGCAGCGGGGCGAGCGCTCCCCAGCGTGAAGGCCGGGATCTTCGGCCGGGGACCCTGTGAGGATGCGGGGACACGACCTCCCGTCTGCCGGGGACAGGTCGGCCCCGGCAGACGGCGCCGTGGCTCGGCTGCCGAAGCCCGGCCGTATGCGGTTTGTGCGGAGGAAGAACGGGCTCGTCCTGCGGCGTCGTGCCGCCCTGACGTCCGGTACGCGAGCAGTTCCTTGCTCACCTCGCGCCGCGATGGTCAGCTGCTGGTGTCGACGATGTGCACCGATCCGGGGACGAGCCCGAGGAGGGTCTTGGGCTGGTTCTTCCATCCCGTCACCTGCTCCACGCAACAGCTGCTGTCGAGATCGAACACCGCGCAGGGCCGCCCGTTCAACGACGACGTATAGATCAGCCCCTGGGCGCGGTTGTCTGGGTTGAAGACCTTGAGGAGAAACTCTGCGACCACCTGGGTCGGCACGTAGTCGATCTGGTCGTAGCCGTCCCGAACCGGCGTCGCCATCTGTGCAACGAACTGGTGGAGGAACAGCAGGGTGCGCCGCTGGTGGCCGCGTTCGGGGTCGAACATCGACGGCACCTCAGGCAGCCTGGTGAAGTCGACCACCGTGCTGCTCCGGGAGAGTTCGAAGGTTCCTGCCGCCAGCCGCTGCGGCCTGCCGCGCGTCACCTCCCGCACGGCGGTGTCCTGGTCGAACGCGCCGTAGAACATCGGGATGCCGGCCGGGCTCATCCTGTTGGAGGTCCGGGCGGACTCGCGGGGCGCGGTGCCGAGGTCGGAGGCGCCCCAGCCGGCTGCCGCCCGGATGTCCCGTACCTCGCGGACACGCCACTGCCTTGTGCCAGCGGGGATTTCCCGCACCAGGCCCAAGTCCAGGATGTGCCGGCCGATCTGATCGAGGATGCGGCCTGCCGGGATCTCCCCCCAGCGTTCCTCCTCCTTGTCCGCGTCGTCGCGGCGGAGCCAGAAGACGTACCTGGTCCTGTGTTGGATCTGTTCGCAGAAGGACTGCCAGCTGGAGGTGAGCTGCTCGTTGTAGCGCAGGAGCTGCCAGTCGATCTCGGTCCAGGTCTGGTCGCCGATCGCGTCGCGGACGGCTTCCAGGACCGCCTCGTTGGCGAAGACCTCGGAGTGGTCACCCACCAGGTCCCAGGTGTCCCAGGTGGTGGCGACGTGGTAGCCGCCCTCTCTGCTGTCGTAGGGGACTCCCTCGTCGTCGGCGTTGGCGTACTCGGTCCTCAGCCCGTTGACGAACGCTTCCGTGAGGACGTCCAGTTCAGCGGCAGGACTCTCACCGCAGAAGTTGCATTCCTCACCGTCCTGGGCGGAATCCGAGACCACCTTCTTGAGAGCCAGGTCGCTGAGGCAACCCGCACACACGTGATCGCCCCGGGAGGCCCAGCCCCGCTCGAACTCCAGCTCCATCTGTCGCTTCGCTCCGCCCATGTGCGGCAGCCTACGCGGCGGCATCGGCCAGGTCTGCCCGCAGAGTTCGCCATCTTGCCCGAGTCGCTCGCAAACCACGGCGCTCTGTCGCATCGATGGTATGCGGCACGGGCCGTGCGCCTCTTCCGGGGGTTCTGGACTCCCAAAGTGAACACCCCTACTATTTGGTTGAGTCCTACTGTATGGGGGAGTTTTTGTGAGGATCAGCATCGGTGGCGAGCAGGTCGAGGTGCCCGACGACCTGGGCGCCGCCTTGCTCGCCGGGCTCCGCGGCGACCGGTTGGTGGAGCCGCCGCAGACCGCCGACTTCGACGACCTGGTCGCCCTGGTCGCCCGCACCAGCCGCCTCACCCAGCACCTGACGGTGTTCAAGGAGGTGGCGATGTCCCGCGCGGACGCCGCCGGCGCCTACTCGAACCGGAGCGCTCTCGCGATGGCGGCCGCGATGTCCGCCTCTCAGCTCGGCCGGGTTCTCGAGGGTCACGGGCTGCCGAAGGACCGCCGCCGCGGCGGCGTGGACCTGGTCGTCGCCTTCCGCACCACCGACGACGGCGTCCTCCATCTGGCCGCCGAGCCGGACGTGGCGGGCCTGCCCTCCTTCATCCTGCCCGCCGCCGCGCCGGACCAGCCGCAGCCGGCGACGGAGCCGACCGGGTACGCCGACCGGGAGCTCACCTTCTACTACCGCCCCCAGGTCCCGCTCACCGCCGCCGGCCTCGCGCGCACCGCCGGCCATACCCTGCGCGACGCCGACCGGAGAGTGATCGGCTGCGTCACCCCGGACGTCTTCGAGGCCCTGTTCGGTGACCCGCGCCTCGACCCGACCCGACCCAACGGACGCTGAGGAGCACACCCCAATGTCCGACGAGCTCTTCGACTCCGTCGACGCGCTGCTTGCCGCCGTGAACACCGGCCTGCCAGCCCCGGCGGAGCGCAAGCGGCTGCGCCTGGCGGCCGGGCTGACACCCGCGCAGATCGCCGCGGCCCTGCGCGTCAACTCGGCTCTGGTCCAGGACTGGGAGAACGGGACCGTGATCCCCGGCCCGGACATCACCCCGGCCTACGCGCGGCTGCTCGACGGCCTGGCCGCGCGTTTCCCGGTGACCGAGCAGCCCACCGACCCGGTGCCCGAATCGGCCAGTCCACAGGTACCCGCCCAGACCCCGGAGCAGCCGGCTGCCGCAGTGCCGCAGCAGGCGATGCTCGACCAGAACCCGGACGGCTCGCTGGTGATGGGCGAGGCGGCGCCGTGCGTGCAGTGCGGCCAGCCCTCGGTCTACCGCGCCCAGGGCCGCCCGATGCACCTGGGCGGGTTCTGCCGCCCCGCCGCCCCGGCCCCCGCGCCGGTCGCTCCCCGGGCCGAGCAGCCGGCGCCCTCCCCGACGGCCCCGGCGAGCCCGCCGGCTGCCCCGCCCACCCCGGCCGCTGCTCCCGCCGCTACGGCGTCGACCCGTCCCGCTGCTCCCTCGGTTGCGGCCCGGCGCCCGGCTGCGCCCCATACCCCGAACCAGCCTGCTGCGGCGCGTCCCGCCGCACGGGCTGCCACCGGGTCGGCTGCCGCCCGGTGGTGGCCGGTGGTCGCGCTGGACACCGCCGAGGACGGTTGCTGGGTGCTGGACGTCCCGCAGTTCCCGGCCCCGGCCGGACCGAAGCTCGTCGACTGGTTCGCGTGGCTGGGCACCGGGCTGCCGCTGCGCGTCGAGCGAGCGCACGCGGCCGGGCGCGGCGGCGACGGCACGGTCTGCCTGACCGCCGCCGCACTGGCGCAGCTCGGCCTCCCCGCCGCCCTGCCCACCACCGAGAAGGCACTGGCCGCGCTGCACGTCAAGCTGGCGAAGGCCGCCGGATCCGTCGGCATGGAGGTCTCCGACACGATCGGTCCGGCCTTCCACGTCTTCCGCCGCGCGGGCTCGGCCGGCGGCCCGAAGACCTCGGTGCGGGTCACCGTCGCCCCGTGGCTCGGCCAGGGCGATGCCCGCCAGCAGGCCACCAGCGCGCTCGCCGCCCCGCTCGCCACCGCCCCCGACGGCACCAAGGACGGCCGGACGTTCGCCCGCCGCAGCCGGGCCTTCACCGCCGACCTCGGCGTCGCGCCGGGCGCGACCACCGCCTCCACCGCGATGCTGCTTCTGGACGCGGTCCGCCCGCGCGCGGAGTGGGTCAGGGACGGGGCCACGGGGGAGTGGTCCTCGCACCTGCGCGAGGGCGCGCTCCCGGCCGGGGACCTGTGCGTAGCGCCGGCCGCCGGGGCCCGGCACCCGCTCACCCGCGAACTCCTCAGCAAGGGCGAGGCGGTGTGCGAGGAGGAGGACTACAAGTGGTGGGCCCGCGAGCTCACCGATCAGGAGGCCGGCCGCCAGTTCACGGTCGCGGTCGACGTCTGCGCGTCCTACCTGTCCGTCACCGAGTCCCTGCGCCTGCCCGCAGGCGAGCTGGAGCACGTGGAAAAACCGGCGTGGGCCGGCGGCAAGACCGCCGGCCTGTGGTGGGCGGACTTCACCACCACCCCGGTGGACGAGCTGCTGCCCCACCCGGCCACCTTCCACGGCCGCCCGCCGACCGGACCCGGCTGGTACGCCACCCCGACCGTCGCCTACATGGCCACCACCTACGGCTTCGACCCGGCCACCATTACCGAGGCCCACCTTTCCACCCACACCGCGCCACTGCTCAAGGAATGGACCGGCCGGATCCGCGGCGGCTACAAGCGCGCCTACACCGACCTCGGCCTGACCGACGGCCAGAGCCCCACCGAGTTCCTCGCTGCCTACGCCGCCCACAAGGACACCGACCAGGACCCGCACTTCGCGGACGCCCTGACCCTGGCCGCCCTGTACAAGAACATCTACAAGGGCGGCATCGGCAAGTGGGCCGACTCCGCCCGCCACCTGGACGACCAGGTGTGGCTGGAGAAGACCGCCACGTCCTGGTCCTACCGCCCCGAGATCCGCTTCACCATCATCGCCGCCGCCCGCATCGCCGCCCACCGCCGCCTGCGCAAGACCCTCCAGCTCACCGGCCGCGCCCCCTTCGCCGTTAACGTCGACTCCTACCTCTACGCCACCGACCACCCCACCCCGCTGGAGCTCCTGGCCCTCAAGGACGACAACACCCCCGTCCCCGGCGCGCTGCGCCTAGGTATCGCCCCGGGCAGCCACAAGCACGAGTCCTCGATCCCGCTCCAGGCCGTTATCGAGGCGATGGAGCGCCATGAGCACCCCTCCAAGCTGGTCCACCACTACGCCACCGACGGCACCGCGATCGGCCCGGAGCAGACCGGCGCCGACGGCGGGGACGCCGGCACCGACACCGACGATGAGGAAGGCGGGAACTGATGGCGGGCAAGGGGTTGTTCGGCCGGGTGCGCGAGGCCATGTTCCCCTCCAGGAAGGCGCCGGTGCAGTCCACCACGCAGGCCGGCCAGGTTCGGGACCGCAAGTACGGCGGGAACACCAAGGCCATGGCCGCCGCCTACGGCGTTGCGCCGCGCACCGTGCTGCGTTGGATCGACGGCACCCGCCACCCCAAGGGAGAGGACGCCGAGCGGCTCCAGCACGAGGCAGTCGACGTGCAGACCACCGAGCGCGGTCGGGGGCGCAAGGCCAAGCAGCTCGCGCAGCGTGGCACCGTCTCCGGGATCGGGGCCCGGGTCGGCCGAGCCGTGAACTTCGAGATTCGCGGCTCGGACGCCGTCCGGGCCCGCGACATCCACCTGAACCTGACGGGCGAGCAGGCCGCCGCCCTGGCCCTCGCTGAGAACGAGGACGAGGTGCGGCAGATCGTCGGCCAGGCCCTCGCGGACTACTTCAACGGCGGCGCCGGCTACGGAGGCTTCTTGGCCGACGACTTCGACTTCGACCCCAACGACTTCGACCTCAACTGACCATTCTTCAGCTCAACCAGCTAACCGCGATGCCTGGCGGCCCCGAACGGGTTGTCAGATCTACGCGCGTCTAGCAAATGCTTTGTTTGAACCTAGGGCCTCCAGGCAAACTGGTGGAGCACGTCAGTGGTCCCAGAACCCTGCCAGCCCCGTGCCGCCGTCGGCGGAGAGGGCGTGAGCCGCGTGCCGCGAGTGCCTGATGGCCCTCGTGGCGTGCACAGTCTCCTCCGGCGGACTTGAAGGGGCAGACGGTCTTCACCGGTGCGCGCTTGTGGGTGCGTTGCGGTGACGGCGGCCCTCGCCAGGCGCTCTGTGGAAAGAGCTCTAGCGGTTCGGGTGCGTGCCGCACCCGGCTCCGCCGGTGCGTATCCAGCGCGCCCGAAGCTTGAGGGCTTCCGGGAGAAGAGGACCGTCCGCACCATGTCCGCTCGTAAGGCCCCCGAGGGCCCGTTCCCGTATCCGACCCACCCTGACTGGGCCGAGAACCTGTACGAGGCCATCACCAACACCTGCGTCGAGGAGGACGTTGCCCCCGTCCCCCGGCGCGCGGTCCTGGACGCGCTCGCGCCCGCGCTCGGCACCGGAGAGGCCAAGCGCGTCATCGAGCGCCGCCGCGACGGCAACCGCTACCTGCGTCCCACCGCTTACCAGGTGGAGTCCCGCGACACAGACCACGCGCTGCTGCTCCTGCGTATGGAGGTGCACGGCGCTGCGACGCTGCCATGGCCGTTGAACGACCGCACGCGCAGCGACTGGCTGCACCCCACGCAGGAGAACCTCCTGCGTCACGAGGAGCTCGTCGACCAGCAGCGTGTCGTGGCCGGGTGCACCGTGGCCCTGGCCCGCGCGAAGGACGCGCAGCGTCGGCTCCCTGTCACCGCGCCGCTGGCAGAGAAGGACGCGGCGCTGGCGGCGATCCACCACGCGGAGAACGAGCTGGCGCACGCCACGAAGGACCTCGACCTGAAGGAGGCGGCGCTGGGCAATCGGCGCCCGATCCCGCAGGTCCGCGCCATCGCCGAGCACGGCACCGTGTTCGCCGCCCTGAGTACGGAGCAAATGCGCTCCGACGTAGCCGGCGCGCTGCAGCAGTACACCGTGGACAAGCTGCGCAAGCGCGGAAAGCAGCGCAGCTACGACCTGGTCGAGTCCCTGGTGAACGAGGGACAGCGTGACTCCACAGTGGTCGTCCTGCAGCAGGTGCCGATGACCGGCACGGACGGCTCCGTGATGTCCACCTGGCGTGGGTTCCACGTCACCGGCAACAACCGCGCTGACGCCCGGCTGCAGGTGTACGGCCTCGAGGCACACCACCTCCTGGTCGGCGTGCCGCAGGCGGTGCTGCGGCTGCCGGAGGAGGAGGAGAACCGGCGGCTGGTCCTCGTGGGCCTCGGCGAGATCCTGCGCCGGGTCAGCACGCGGCTCAACACCGCCTACTCCACTCCTGGCCACGAGCTGGAGGAGCAGGCCGAGCGGGCGCAGCGGATTGCCCAGGTGCCCGCACGCGTCGTGGTGGGGGCCCGGACGCCGGAGCGGCTGGAGGAAGCGCTGCGCCAGCTGAACGTGCACGACCACCTGCGCGGCCAGCTGGGGTACGACGACCAAGACCGCGGTCTGGGTCTGTGGTCCACCCTGGTCAAGGGTTACCAGGCCGACGGTCTGCTGGGCGAGCTGCTCGCCAAGGAGGTCGCCAAGGACCGGATCGCGGTGAGCTCCCTCGACGAGGACGCGATCGCCGACGCCCTGGTGGGGGCCCGAGCACTTGACGTCCTCTCCGTGCTGCTCACGCCGGGCGACCCCGTGAGCCCGATGACGCTGCGCGATGTCGCCGTCCGCTGTGCCACGGTCATGCTCTTCCCGCCGGTCCCGCCGCGGCCGAAGAACCTCCCGGCCCGGGCTCACATGCCCACCGGCAGGTACTGGCCGGTGGTGCGCGCCGCGCTGCAGGAGGCGCCCTGGAGCCAGTCGAACGGGCCCAAAGCCGAGCGCCGGACCGAAGTCTGGGCGGCCGTAGTCGCCCAGCACTTCGTCAACCGCGGCAACCTGCTCTCCGCGAAGAGCGCATTCAAGGCAGGCGACACCCAGTTCGGGGTCTCCCCCGACGGGCGCAGCCTTACCTCGCTGCTGGCCGCGTGCCGCACGGTCAAGGGAGACGCCGTGACATGGGAGACGCTGGTACGTCGACACCTGCTGCCCGGGCTGATCAACGCGCCCGAGCCGTTCGTCACCTCCGGCCAGGGCTCCGAGGTCGGCGCTGACCGCAAGGGCGTGCGTCGGCCTCCATCCAACGCGGTGCAGGCTCTGGTGAACGCATACACCGAGCCTCCTGCGGGAGTCACTCGTGACATGCTGCTCGCGTTCGCCGAGTCGGTCCTGACGGCCCCCGACTCTCCCGGCGAGGACGGGCTGGCGCCGGGGACCTTCTGGGCCCCGGACGCGCACGGCAACCCGCGCAAGGGAGTCCTGGCGGACAAGAACTGGTTCGACGCGATGTTTCCCAAGACCTCCAACAGCAAGGGCAAGGGCGACGAGCCTGAGCCCGACGGCGAGGGCGGCGAAGACAGCGGCGACGAGGACGCCAACAGCGAGGAGATCGAGCTCGAGGAGGAGATCCTGGAAGACTCGATCACACGCCTACACCGGCTGCGCTCGACGCTGCCCGCTCGGGTGAGCGTCAGCGGGGACACCGTCGAGATGGCTCTCGAGGAAGTAACGCGTCTCCTGGCGCACACCCGCGACGCCGTGCAGGCCCGCATGGACGCGGACGCCGAGGAAGAGCCGCCGCAGGTGCAGAAGCTCTACCAGAGGGACTTCAGCGCGATCAAGGCGGCGTGCACGGAGATGACGAAGCTGTTGGACGAGGCGCTCCTGGCGGTGATGTCGCTGTGATCGGGGACTGCTGCGAGGAACTCGTCCCTGGGCCGGTGATCGACGACCGGGCGCTGATGCAGGCCTGGACGGCTCTGGGGCCGCTCCGCGTGGACGGTTGGCCCGCCGCCCGTAACCTCGTCCGGGACCAGGAGAAGACCCTGGAGGAGCTGGACGAGGTCCTGGCTGGCCTGTACCTAGTCGTCGACGCGGACGGTCGGCTTCGTTGGCTCGGCAAGGCCCACCGCGATGGTGGAGTCGGAGCGCGGCTGCGCAACCATCTTGGCCACCCTGAGCGAGCTCGCGTCTTCGCCAAGCTGTTCGTCGTGGCGGTGGACCCGTTCAGCCCGCCGAAGGCGATCGAGGCCGCCGAGGGCCGCACAGCCGACCTGCTCGATCTGCGCGGCCGCATGGGACCGCGTCAATGGCCCAGGGTCACCGAGGCTGAGTGGCTTGCCCGGGTGACCACCCGCGCGGCACGCCGGATCGGCGCCCCGCAGCCGGCCGCCGATCTTGCCGTGGACACGTCCGCGACTCCGGGCTGAACTTCCCAATGGTGGGTCCGGGACAAAAGTTCCGGACCCACCAACTACTGAACTTGAACGCGTGACCCAATCGGGGCTGCGCCTGCCCCTCGCATAGCGAACGCGCTGCGGTAGCGCACCACGATGTGGGGCTGAGCTGAGGCGATCGAACTTCGCTGTCACAAACCCGCGTCGCTCAATGTTCGGTGGCAATCGCTCAAGGCCCCCTGGCACAGGTCAACAGCTTCCCCACGCATCCCGGCCGCCGACTGCAACACAGGGGTGCAACGCGGCCGTGTTGCACCCCTGAGCTGGGCTTTTGTGCCCTGGGGCGGGCCGGGTGGTGTCGTGTTGCACCCCGAGCGGGCCGCCCGGCCCGGTGCCCGGCTACTCCCAGCGCATGCCGAGTTCGGTGAGGCGTGTGGCGCGGGTGGTGGGGATGGTGGTGCGTCGGCTGCGGCTGTTGGTGATGAACAGGCCGAGGCTGATCTCGATGGTGGTGCCGTCGGTCAGCTCCAGCGGCTCCCTGTGCTTGCGCGGGACGGTGAGGTGTCCTTCGCGGGCCCGGTATTGGGCGGCGGCGGCGAGGTTGCGCTGCTCCGTCTCGGCGTGGGTTACCTTCGGGGCCGGCCGCTGCTCGGCGGTCAGCGACACCAGGCCGAGGACGTGCTCCAAGGCCCACTGCTGGGCGGGGCCGAGCTTGTCCCAGCCGGCCTGTTGTGTGCGGGCCCAGCCAGCGAGGTCTTCGCCCTGGACGACGATGCTCCCCGGCTCGGCACCGGCCAGCATCCCGCCGGCCTTCACATGGTGCCAGGCCAGGATGAAGCACCGCCGCCATGCCACCGGCCAGGACGGGCACCACCCCGCGTCGATCTCATCCAAGGCGGCCTTGCGCTCGGCGGACAGCGCGCCGGTCCAGTCCAGACCGGTCTCGCCGGCCTCCGATCGGCGCTGGAGGGCTTCGGCGCGGCGTTGGGCGGTGCGGAGGTTCTTCATGATGGTGCCGACGGGCCGCCCGCCCCAGACGGCGTCGGCCGGTGGGCAGGCGTGTCCGTGCTCGGCGGCGTAGTCGGCGACCGCGACCAGGTTGTCGGTGAAGGCGGTGTCGAACGCGGACCAGATCATGCCGAGTTCGTCCAGCAGGGCGATCCGCTCGGCGTCCAAGACCCCGGCGGCCTTGTATCGGCGCTGGTCGGCCACCCACGCCCCGACCCGGTGCCCGGACGGCGCCCGGTAGGCGTAGGGCACGCGCACGTCACCGAACTTCTCCCGATAGGCGAGTAGCTCTTCCAGACCGCGTCGGAACTCTTCCCGCTCGGGCTCCAGCACCCGGGTCCGGACGAACGCCGCGATGATCGCCGGGTCGCGTCGGCTGGAGAACTGCAGCAGCTGCGCCTCGCCACCGGCGGAGCTGAACTCCTTCGGCGCCCCCGCGTGCCGCGACTCCCGCGGGGGCCGGGCCTCGGACTGCGGCAGCGCCAGGCGTTCGACGGAGGCCGCGTCGTGCGACCGCAGCGCCATCAGGACCTTCGCCAGCCCGTCGTACGCCTTCGAGGTGAGCAACTGCTCGCCGTCCTCGCCGGCCCCCAGCAGCACGGGCACCACGATGGTGGCCACCTTCCCGCTGCCCGGGTGCATCCGCAGAGCGCGCCCGACGGCCTGGACCAGGTCGACCATCGACCCGCGCACGTCGGCGAAGAACACGCTGTCGCAGTCGAAGGTGTCCACCCCCTCGGAGAGCACCTTCACCGACGACAGGATGTACCGCAGCAGCCGCCACCCGTCCTCGCCGACCAGCGAGGAGAACGTGCCCAGCGCGGCCCGCCGCTCCGAGGGGGTGTGCTCGGCCTCCAGCCAGCTCGTGCCGACCAGCTCCGGCCGCGGGTGCAGCGCCGGATCCCCCTGCCACAGCACCCGCGCCACCTCCCGCAGACCGGTGCTCAGCGCCCGCGCCTCCGCCACCATGTGGTGGAACGACAGCACCCGTGACAGGTCCCACTCCGCACACGCCGTCAGCAGCGCCGTCTGCAATGCCGCCAGCCGTGCCCCCCGGTACTCCACCGACCGGTCACTCGCACCGCGCTGCTCCAGGCCCTGCAGGACAGGGTCTGCGACGTCGACGCACAGGATGCGGTAGGGGGCGATCACCCCGTCCGAGATCGCCGTCCCGAGCGGGTAGTCGTGCGCGACGGGCCCGAACAGCGCCTCGTCGTCCATGCTCGCGATCAGCTCAGCCGCCTCGATCCCCACCGCAGCGGCCCGCTCCCGATCGTCCTCCTTCACGGCCCACAGCCTTGGCGTCGCCGTCATGAACAACCGCCGGTCACACGGGATCCGAGCATTGTCCAGGATCGCCGCCCACGGCCGCCCCGCCTGCCCGGACACCCGGTGCGCCTCGTCCACCACCGCCAGCGACCACGCCGGCAACCCGGCCCGGTGGGCCCCCTCCAGGTGCCCCAGCCCCATACTCGCGTACGTGGCGAACACCGTCACCCGCCCTGGCTCGGCGGTCCACTCCATCAGCTCCGCAGGATCCGTGGTGCACTCGATCCCCGGCTGCTCGCCGGCCCTCAATGAGCAGAGCCCGAACATCCGCCCGCCGCGCCCCTCCCGCTGCCACACCTCGACCGACTGCTGCAGCAGCGGCAACGAGGGGACCAGCACCAGTGCCCGCTCTGCGTGGAGGCGGGAGGCGACGTGAACAGCCGTCAGCGACTTGCCCGCCCCCGTCGCAGCCCTGATCTGACACCGCAGCCCTTCCGGTGGCAGCGCCCCCGACGCGGGTAGCGTCAGGAGCCGGACCGATGCCCCGCACGCCTCCTCCTGGTTCGGCCGCAGCTTCCTCGCCATGACGGATGCCTCCTCTTCCCGGAACGAGCGAGGGACGACAGGAAGTGGATCACGACACTGATCGAGTCCGCGATCTTGAGTCCTCCCCGGAGCTTCCCCAACACCACAGAGTTTAGCGGGATTGCACCTTTGAATCACAGGGGCGGGCGAAGCCCGCCCCTGTGCCACCCGAATGAGTGAACCCGCGACAGGATCACCCAGCGCCACCCGCCCAAGATCGCGAAGCGCCCACCCACTGCCATCCCACCGGGCGAAGCCCGGCCTCAGCCAACTCACCGTCAGAGCCGCCGATCACACCTCCTCGAATTAGCCTCACTTCTCCTGCAGAGCATGAGAAGTGAGGCGCAGGCTACCCGAACACCCCATACCCGCTCCCACCGATCGGGCACAGCCCGATCACGCCCGGCGCAGCCGGGCAGCCGGCGCGGAGCGCCGGGCCACGCACCGCGGCGCAGCCGCGGTGCCCCCGGCCGAAGGCCGGGTAGTTGGCGGGCGAAGCCCGCGCGCAGGGCCGAAGGCCCAAGCAACCCGGGCCGAAGGCCCGTGGTTACCCGGCGTAGCCGGG
>NZ_JBVIFM010000020.1:58217-170444 GCF_055571335.1 Kitasatospora sp. NPDC030952 | reverse complement strand
TGAAGATGTCGCAATCCACACCTGGCCAGAAGGCCCTCACTCATTTCAAGATCACGCCGCCATGAACTCCGTCACCAACCTCCGTGGTCAGTACACCTAGCGCTCCTGCGCGACGTGCCCGGCCACGGCCGCGAGGTAGCGCTCGATCGCCAGGTACTGGCAGAGCAGCGCCACCGGTCGGCCCAGCCGGGCGTACCAGGCGGACAGTCGGGAGAACGCGGCCACCTCGAACCACACCTCGCCCTCGGCATCCATCGACACCAGGAACGACTCCTCGCCGCACTCCGGATGCCCGGGCAGCGTCCCGTACGCGAACCCGATCCGGTCCGGCTCCACCACCGTCCACACCACCCGGCAGGGGATCACCAGGCGCGGCCACCGGCTGCCCGGCAGGCGCAGCCGCAGCAGCACGGTGGCCCCCTCCCGGGCCGGCCCGCCCGGGTGCACAGCGAACCCGGTGCCCAGCTGACTGCCCCACCCGAGCACGTACCGCCCGGCCCGCTCCAGCACCTCCGGCCCCCGCCCGAGGTGCACCCGCCGCCGCAGGTGCCCGTACCCCTCCGGCAACCGCCCACCCCGGGTCGCCCCCACCTCGCCGTACGTGGGCTCAGCCGCCCGAGCGGCCTGCAGCCGCCGCTGAAGATCCGCGATCCCGCCATCCGTGCCAACCATGCGGGCCACGCTAGCCCTCGGCCGCGAGCCCGCCTTGGGGTGGGGTGGGGTGGGGTGTGGCCGGGCCGGGCGGGGCGGCGGGGAGGGCGGGAGCGGTTCGGGTGACAGATAACAGCGAACAGATGACAGATTTCGAAATCTGTTCGCTGTTATCTGTTATCTGAAATCTGTCAGTTGTTCACTGCCATCCGTCATGCGTCGTTCGTCATGCGTCGTTCGTCATGCGTCGAGCGTCATGCGTCGAGCGTCATGCGTCGAGCGTGATCGCGTGCTTCGCCCGCTCCAGCGACTCCTCGGAGGCGGGCCCGCCGGGGTTCTCGGTGGCCAGTGCCTGGTTGACCCGGACGAACGGCCGCAGCCGCCGCTCGTACGAGGCGAAGGCCGCGCGGTGGTCCCGGCGATCGTGGGCCAGGGCGTCCGCGAGCACCTGGGCGCCGACCAGGGCGAGGCTGGTGCCCTGGCCGGAGAGCGGGGAGGCGCAGTAGCCCGCGTCGCCGACCAGCACCACTCGGCCCTGCGACCAGCGTTCCAGGTGGATCTGCATCATCGCATCGCAGTACAGGTCGGGCGCCTCCTCCAGTGCCTGCAGCAACCTCGGGGTCTCCCAGCGTAGTTGAGCCATCCGTTCGGCGACGAACGCCTTCCGGGCCTGGGGGTCGCGCAGCCCGTCGGGGGACGGTTCGCCCGCGAAGCCGAAGGCGACCCGTAGCTCGGAGTTGTCGCGCACCGGGTAGACGCCGAAACCGATCTCGCCGTCGCGCAGCCAGAGTTGCCAGTCCGTCAGGCCCAGGAAGTTGTCCGTGCTGAACACCGCCAAGTGCGTCCCGAGGTGGCGGGCGAAGCGTTCTTCGGGGCCGAAGGCCAGGTGGCGCACGGCGGAGTGCAGGCCGTCGGCGCCCACGACGAGGTCGAAGCGGCGCGGCCCGGCGTGCGTGAAGCGGGTCGGTACGCCGTCCTCCTCCTGGGCGAGCGTGGTGATGCCGTCGCCGAAGACGAACTCGACGCCCTCCCGCATCGCGAGCTCGTACAGGACCTCGACGAGGTCGTCGCGCAGCAGCTCCACATCGCCGCTGTCGAGCCGCCCACTGCTGAACGTGCTCTCGGTGGAGCGATGGATCTCCCGGCCGTCGCCGTCCAGCACGGACATGCCCCGCATCCGGGTGCGGTGGGCGCGGACCTGGTCCAGGACCCCGAGCCGCTCGACCACGTCCACGGCCGCGCCCCGGATGTCCACGGCCTGCCCGCCGCCGCGCGGTCCGGGCGCCCGCTCCACGATCGTCACGGCGAAGCCGCGGCGGTTCAGCAGGACGGCGAGCGCGGTGCCCGCGATGCCGCCGCCGGAGATCAGCACTGCTGTCATCGTTCGTTCCCCCAGAGGTTTGCCGGAATGGCGCTCGTACGGTGTATGCGGCCTGAATGTACGGCGTACGCGCAGAACTGCCAAGTGCTGTTCTGGCTGGTGATATCCCTGCTGAACTAGTGCAGTTCGGGCTGTCGAGGGCGTCTCGGCTGCTAGCCTCTGTCCTAGTACAGTCGAGGTGCGGTCCGCAGTCGGCGCGGAGGGAGATCCGTGTCACACGCCGCGCAGCAGAGAGGCGGTCGCATGGCCCCGAGCACCGAGCCGGTCCCGCCGTACCGGCGCATCGCCGACGAGATCGCGCGGCGGATCGCCGACGGCACCCTCGCACCGGGCGAGCGGGTGCCGTCGACCCGGCGGATCGCCCGGGAGTGGAACGTCGCGCTCGCGACGGCGGCGAAGGTGCTCACCACGCTGCGGCTGGAGGGGTTGGTCGAGAGCCGGCCCCGGGTGGGCACCGTGGTCGCGGCCCACGAGGTGCCCACTCGGGGCCGGACGGCCGTCCCGGCCGCACGGGAGGCTGCGGCGGCCGCGGCGGCCGTGGCGCCGTCGGCCGAGCTGACCAGGGAGGGGATCGTCCGGGCCGCCGTGGAGATCGCCGACCGGGAGGGGCTCGCCGCGCTCTCCATGCGGAGTGTCGCGGCCCGGCTCGGCGTCGCGGCGATGTCGCCCTACCGGTACGTCCCCAGCAAGGACGACCTGGTGCTGCTGATGGCGGATGCGGCGTTCGGGGAGGAGGTCTACCCAGCCGAGCCGACCGGGGACTGGCGGGCACGGCTGGAACTCGGCGCGCACACGCTCTGGCGGATCTACCGCCGCCACCCGTGGCTCGCCCAAGTCGGTGTGCTCACTCGGCCGTTGATGCTCCCGGCGCTGATGGACCACGCCGAGTGGGCGCTCGCCGCCCTGGACGGCCACGGCCTGAACCCGGCGACGATGCTCGACCTGCACGTCCTGTTCTACTGCTACGTCCAGGGGGTCGCCGTTCACCTGGAGCGGGAGGCCCAGGCGGAGGCCGGCACCGGCCTGACCGAGGAGCAGTGGATGGACCACCAGGGCCCCGTGCTGGCGGCACTGGTCAGGGGGGACCGGCACCCGGTGTTCGCGCGGACGACCAGGAGCCTCGGGGACGGCTACGACCTCGACCTGGACGAGCTGTTCGCCTTCGGGCTCAAGCCGCTGCTCGACGGCGTCGGCGCCATGATCGAGGCCGCCGGCCCCGGGCGGTGAACAGGGGCGGGGCGGAGGTGTTCTGCGGGTGGGTGCCGGTGGGCACGCCTTGCGGCGGGGCGCGGGCGGGGAGTAGGAAGGCGGTATGGGTGAGATCGGGACGGATGAGGGCCTGGTGAGCGGGGACGCGGCGGTCTGTGAGCTCGCGCCCGACGGTTCGGCGGAGGCGGCGCTGCGGGAGGACCCGGGGGCGGAGGGGCCGCGCGCCGACTGCGTGCTGTGCGGTGAGCCGACGGTGCTGCCCGCGGATCAGTCGGGCAGCACGCTCTGCCCGACCTGTGCCTGGCAGCAGGCCCAGCGGGCCGCCTGTTCGGGCTGAGCGGGGGAGAGGGGCCGGGGCGCGTGCTAGGCGTCCTCCCGTCCGGCCAGGGCCAGGGTGGAGCCGTGGCGGCCCTTGCGGACCAGGAGCTGGGCGGGGATCCGGCTGCGCAGGTCGGCGACGTGGCTGACGATGCCGACCGCGCGGTCGCGTTCGCGCAGGCCGTCGAGGACGTCCATCACCTCCTCCAGGGACTGCTCGTCCAGGGTGCCGAAGCCCTCGTCGATGAAGAGGGTGTCCAGCGGCATGCCGCCGGCCTCGTCGGTGACCACGTCGGCCAGGCCGAGGGCGAGGGCGAGCGAGGCGAAGAAGCTTTCGCCGCCGGAGAGGGTCGCGGTGTCCCGCTCGGTGCCCGTCCAGGCGTCGACCACCCGGAGGGCCAGGCCGGAGCGCTTGTTGCCGGTGCCCCGGTCGTCGCTGTGGACCAGGGTGTAGCGGCCACCGGACATCCGGACCAGCCGGTCGCTGGCCGCCGCCGCGACCTGCTCCAGCCGGGCCGCCAGGACGTACGACTCCAGGCGCATCCGCAGCCGGTTCTCGGTGGAGGTGCCGGCGGCCAGCGCGGCGAGCCGGTTGATCCGCCCGTAGCGGTCCAGTGCGGGGGCCAGTTCGGCGGCCAGGTCGGCCAGGCTCCGTCCGATCGCGGCCAGCGCCGCGCAGCGCTCCTGGGCCGCCGACCGCGCCGCGTGCGCCCGGCCGAGCCGGTCGGTGGCGGCGCGGAGCGCGGCCGCGGCGGCGGCCAGGTCGACCGGCGGACGGGCCGCGGCCTCGGCCAGCTCGGGCAGCGCCAGCTCGTGCCGGACGGCGGCCGACTCCGTGCGGTGCCGCTCCAGCCGGGCCTCCAGCCGGTCCCGCTCCTCGCGCGGCAGCAGGACGGCGAGGGCCGCGGCGGCGTCCGGGAACCCAGCCGCCGCGGCGGCCTTGCCGAGTTCCTCCTCGGCCCCGCCCAGCCGGGCCCGCGCCTCCGCCACCGTCCGGGCGGCCGCGGCCGTCGCGGCGACCGCCTCGGCGAGCCGGGTCAGCGAGGCGGCCCGGTCGGCGACCGAGGCGGCCTCGCCGCGGGCGGCCGCGACCCTGGCGGTCAGCTCCCGCTGCTCGTCGTCCAGCGTCCGCAGCCGGTCGGTGAGGACGGCGGCGCGCTCCCTGGCCTCGTGCAACTCGTCCAGTCGGCGGGTGCGGTCCTGCGACAGCCGGGCGATCTCCTGCCCGACCCGGCCGAGCGTCTCCGCCTCGTGCAGCGCGGTG
This sequence comes from Kitasatospora sp. NPDC030952, assembly GCF_055571335.1. NCBI lineage: Bacteria > Bacillati > Actinomycetota > Actinomycetes > Kitasatosporales > Streptomycetaceae > Kitasatospora > Kitasatospora sp. NPDC030952. The sequence continues at coordinate 165,621 of NZ_JBVIFM010000020.1, read as the reverse complement.
CGGTGCTCCTGCTCCAGTTCGGCTAGGGAGCGCGCGAGCACGTCCGCGGCCTCCGGGCCGGCCGCGCCGGTGGCGGTCGCCTCGCGCACCCGCAGGGCGATGAGCGCCTGGTCGGCCTCGCCCCAGGCCCGTTCGGCGGCGGCCTGGGCCCGGCCGGCCCGCTCCTCGTCCTCGGCGCTCACCCGGCCGCCGTCGGCGGCCTCGGCGGGCGCCGGGTGCTCGGGCGAGCCGCAGACCCGGCAGGCCTCGCCCGAGCGCAGCTGCTCGGCCAGCTCGGCGGCCATGCCCGCCAGGCGGCGGTCCCGCAGGTCCAGGCTGTACTCGCGGGCATCCAGCGCGGCGGTGCGCAGCTCGGAGACCCTCGGCTCGGCGGCCGCGATCTCGGCCCGCAGGCCGTCCCGTTCCCGGGCCGCGCCCAGGCGGGTGGCCAACTCGGCCCGCTGCCCGTCCAGTTGCTCGACCCGGGTGCTCGCCGCCTGGGCCCGGGCCTGCTGCTCCTCCAGTCGGCCCAACTCGCCCTCGAACTCGGCCAGCCAGCGTTCGGCCTCCTCGGCCAGCTCCTCGGCGTCGACCCGGCCCCTGGTCAAGGAGTGCTGCTCGCGGGCGAGTTCGGCGCAGCGCCGCTCCTCCGCCCGGGCCGCCTCCAGCCGGACCACCTCGGCGCGCAGCCGCTGCTCCGTCTCGGTCAACTCCGTCTCGGTCAACTCCGCTTCGGTCGGCTCGGCTTCGGTCGGGTCGGCGGCGTCGGACCCGGCCGGCGCGTGGATCCCGTCGCTCGCCCGGGCGAGTGCCGCCCGGTGCCGTCGCTCCGCCTCCAGGGCCCGCCCGAGCGCCTCGGCCGCACTGTCCCGCAGGCGCAGCGCCGACTCCACGCCGACCGCCTCCTGGGCGGCCGCGAGCCGCTGCCGGTCCCGCGCCGCGGCCGGCTCGAAGCCGGCCAGCCGCTCGGCCTCGGCCAGTGCCTCGCGGTGCCGGCGCTGCCGCCCGGCAAGCTCCTCGGCGGTCTCCCGGCCCCGCTGGGCCGCCCGCTGGGCCGCCTCGGCGCCCGCGAGCGCGGCCTCGGCGACGGTCAGCTGCTCGGCGGCCCCGCTGCGCAGGATCGCCGCCCAACCGAGCAACCCGGCGGCCGGCTCGGCGTCGTCGTCGTCGGCCGGCACCCAGGCCCCGGCGGGCTCGGCCCCGGGCCCGGCGGCCTGTTCCGCCTTGCTGGCGAGGTCCCGCAGCCGGCGCCGGCCGGCCTGGACGGCCGTCTCCTGGGCGCGGCGCTGCTCGGCGAGCCAGGCCTCGACGAGCCCGTAGCGCTCGGTGTCGAACAGTCGGCGCAGCAGCTTGCCGCGCTCCTCGGAGTCGCCCTTGAGGAAGCGGGCGAAGTCGCCCTGGGGCAGCAGCACCACCTGGCAGAACTGCTCGCGGCTCATGCCGATCAGCCGGTGGATCTCCTCCCCGGCCTCCTGGTGCGACTTGCTGACCGGCCGCCAGCCGGCGGTGCCGTCGCCCGCGTCGGCGGCCCACTCGCGCAGCAGGGTCTGCGGCCGTTCGACGGTGGTGCCGGTGCCGACCTTCTTCGGCCGGCGCTGTTCGGGCAGCCGGGTGATCTGCAGCCGCCGCCCGCCCAGCGTCAGCTCCAGCTCGACCTGGGTGAGCCGCTTGGGGTCGGCGTGGTCGCTGCGCAGCCGGTTGGCCCGGCGGGCGTTCGGCGTCTCGCCGTAGAGGGCGAAGCAGACCGCGTCCAGGACGCTGCTCTTGCCCGCGCCGGTCGCGCCGCGCAGCAGGAACAGCCCGGAGGCGGCGAGCGCGTCGAAGTCCACCGTCTCGCTGCCCGCGAACGGGCCGAAGGCGGTGACGGTGAGCCGGTGCAGCCTCATCGGGGCAGGTCCGCCTTCCGGTCGGCGCCCTCGCGGACACGCTCGAAGCCCTCGCGCAGCCAGCCCAGTTCGTCCGGCTCCGGCTCGGCCCCGGGGCGGACGTGCCGCAGGAAGCCCTCGGCGATCTCCAGGTCCTCCCGGCCGCTGACCCGGGCCGCGTACGACCGGGACGGCTCGTCCCCGCCGTCCTCGGGGTCGAACAGCAACTGGAGGGTGTGCGGGAAGCGGCGGCGCAGCTTCTCCATCGGCTCGCTGGGGCGGGCCGCGTCGGTGAGCGTGGCCTGCACCCAGGACTGCTCGTGCTCCGCGTACTCCTCCTCGGTGAGCAGCGCCTCCAGGGTGCCGCGGAGGGTGGCGAGCGGGCGCGGCCGGGGGCAGTCGACCCGCTCGGCCGTCACCGAGCCGTCGGCCGCGAGGTCGACCAGCCACATGGTCTTGCGCTGGCGGACCTCGGAGAAGGAGTAGGCGAGCGGGGAGCCGCTGTAGCGCAGGTGCGGGGCGAGGGTCTGGCAGCCGTGCAGGTGGCCGAGCGCGGCGTAGTGCACCCCGTCGAACACCGAGGCGGGGACGGAGGCGACCCCGCCGACCGCGATGTCCCGCTCGCTGTCGGACGCCGTGCCGCCGGTGACGAAGGCGTGTGCCAGCACCACCGCTCTGGTGCCCGCGGGGCGCGTCGCGAGGTCGGCGCGGACCTGCTCCATCGCCGCGCCGAGCACCGCGGCGTGCCCGCCCTTGGCCAGCCCGAACCGCTCGCGCACCAGCGTCGGCTCCAGGTACGGCAGGCCGTACACCGCCACCGGCCCGTGCTCGTCCGCCAGCAGCACCGGCTCGGCGCACTCGCCCGGGTCCGTCCGCAGGTGGATCCCGGCCCGGCCGATCAGGCCGGCGCCGACCCCGAGACGGCGGGCCGAGTCGTGGTTGCCGCTGATGAAGACCGTCGGCACCCAGAGGTCGGCCAGCCGGTGCAGCACGTCGTCGAACAGCGCGACCGCGTCCAGGCTCGGCAGCGCCCGGTCGTAGACGTCCCCGGCGACCAGCACGGCGTCCACGCCCTCGGACCGGACCACGTCCACCAGGTGGTCCAGGAAGGCGCGCTGGGCGTCGTGCAGGCTCTCCCGGTGGAACGAACGCCCGAGATGCCAGTCGGAGGTGTGCAGCAGTCTCACTACAGCGCTCCTACCTGCGCGTTTGCCACTTCCATGTCCTCCGAGTCGGCACCGAAGTCGGCACCGGCCACGCGGCCGGTGCCTGGTCAGTACCGAGTATCACAGGACCCACCGACAGAGCCTCGTCCCGCCCGGCCCTCGGCCCCGCTCCCGCATCGCGGTCGACGTCGATCAGACGTCCACCACTGTGATCACTGACCCTTCGAGTTCCTGGCGGACCATCGTGATCAAGCCTGTAGTAGTGGGTCCGGCGGCAGTGGGTGCGGCGGCGGTCGCGCTGACCGCACTCGGCGGCGGCGTGGCACTCGCGAACGCGGGCGTGGACGGCGCTGCCACGCCGTCCGTTCGGCAGCAGCCGAGCAGGACCGAACAGCGCGACGCCGTGCGTTCCTGGATCGGCCATGCGGAGCACGAGCACCTGCTGGCGGGCGGAACCCGGGACGACGGCGGCCTGGACGAAGAGCGGTGGCCCACCACGCGAACGCCTGGTGGAACCACCCGACCCCCGCGACGGCGTCAGCGGAGCGAAGTCGGCGTCCAAGGTGACGTCGGCGTCCAAGGGGCGAAGTCGGCGTCCAAGGCGACGTGGGCCGCCTGGTCGAGGGGCAACGCGAGCGGCAACAGGAGGTGACCCTCGGCGAGCCGCTTCGACAAGCGCTGTGAGGCCGTCCTGCTGGTTCTGCACGTCTCCGCTCCGCCGGCGCCCTGTGGCGGGCGGGGCGTTCTCCTGCCTCAGGGGGCACTTTTTGGCCCGCTGAGGTGGGGAGCGGCGGGCGGGTGAGCGGCTGGTAGGGGCCAAGTTTGCTCCGCTAGCGGGTCCTGGCTGCCGGTGTTCGATTACTTGGGGTGGATTGTCAGTGGCTCTGTGTAGGTTCCGTGACGTCGGCGGCTCCGGGAGTCGGAGCGGTCGGTGCTGGTTCGTGCCGGCCGAGCGGGCCGGCGCGTCGAGTGGACGGAGGAACCCCATGGCTGTGCGGGAGACGGTGTACGAGGTGCTGGGCGTCGTGGCGGTGCGGAGCCGGCCGCCGGCGGGGCCGAGGGCGCTGCTGTTCGGCGGGCGCAGGCCCGGGTCGGGTGCCGGGTACGGCCCCGGCGCCGGTGGGCGGGAGGACGGCGGACCGGGCGGGGCGTCGCCGCCCGGCGGCGGTCGGCCGCCGGGCGCGCGGGCCGGTGGATCCGGTGGGCCGGGCGGGGGCGGTGCGCGGGGGCGGCGCGGCGGCCGGGCCCGAGGCGCGCCGCCGCAGCCGGTGGCCGTGGCGCTGGCCGCGGAGGCGGCCGATTTCGCCGCGCTGGCCGGGTACGGGCTGTTCGGTGCGCTCGGGCACCGGGAGTACCTGCTGCGGGCGGAGGAGCAGCTGAGCGGCCTGCACCGGCAGGGGCTGGAGGTGCACCTGCGGGTACTGGAGGCGGCCGACTTCGAGGACTACTGCGCCGTGCTCGGGCTCGATCCGCGGGCCCCGGCCGCCCGGGTCGCGTACGCGGGGGATCCGGAGCTGGCCGGGGAGCCCTTCGTCTACGCGGGGGAGCCGCTGGCGGAGCTCCTCCCGGTGCTCGTGGACGACCACCGGGCGCGGGTGCGGATGTCCGTCGCCTGCGCGGCGCTGCTGGACGCGGTCGGCGACGACCTGGCGGGGCAGCGGCGGATGGCGGCGGTGATGCGGTACGTGACCTCGGTCTACCTGGCGCTGGCCGAGGGCGCGGGGGAGGGCTGCCACCTGCTGACGCTGCGCTGCCACGGGCCGGAGGACGGCGAGCAGCTCACCTCGGCGGTGGACCTCTGCGTGGAGGAAGGGCGGCTGCAGTCCGCCGGGCGGGACGCGGAGGCGTTCTGCGTCACGCTCGCTGCCGGGGTGGCGTCCGGCGGTGAGGGGGCGCTGCTGCTGCACGGCGATCCGTCGGCGCCTCCGCCTCGTGGGCTCCGGGGTGGGCCATTGGGTGGGCCACCGGATGGGCCGCCGGGTAGGCCTCCTGGTCGGCTTCCGGAGGCGGCGAGGTCGGGGCCCGCGGTGCGGGGATGGGCGCTGACGGGTGGGCGGCTGCGGCCGATGACCGCCCATGAGGTGTTCGACGAGCTGGCCGATGACGCGGCGCGCGGGCTGCCGTTCCCGCCCGGGGTGGTGCCGCAGCCGGGGTTCCCGTTGCCGGGCTTCCCGGGGGCCGGGGCCGGAGGTGGGCCGCTGGGGTGAACAGGGCTTTCGCGGTCTCCGCGTCCACCATGCGGCGCTGGGGACTGTTCATCGACCGCCTGTTCGGGGAAGATCGGAGAAGATCAACAGCAGGAGCGCGCGGTACCCCACGCCGCCGCTCCGGTCGCTCCGCTCCGAACCGTGCTCCGCAGGTCCGGCGAGCCCGACACCGAGAGGGGGGCGCGCGGCATGAGCCGGATCGAGTTCACGGCGGAGATCGCCGAGTTGCTCGGGAAGGTGCGCCGACGTCCCACGGCGGGCTGGCCGTGGCGGCCGGGCGAGCAGGTGCCGGACGGGTTGCCGGTGAAGCAGTCCTGGGGGTGGCTGTTCGCCCCGGACGGGCGGGTGCTGACCCTGGTCAACCCCAAGGACGGCATCTGCTCGCTGCCCGGCGGCTCGCTGGAGCCGGAGGACGGCGGTGACCCGGCGGCCGCACTGGCCCGGGAGGCGGGCGAGGAGGCCCAGGCCGTGATCGGCCGGCCGTACTACCTCGGCTACCTCTACGACCGGGTCGGCTCGGCGAACGGCGGGCACGAGTGCGCACGGGTCCGGATGGCGGCGGCGCTGCGGGCGGTCGGGCCCAGCGAGGCGGACCCGGCCTCGGGCCGGCACTACCGCCGGCTGCTGGTCGCGCCGGGGCTCGCCGTCGAGCTGCTGGGCTGGGGCGAGCCCGGGCTGCGCCAGGCCCGGGCGGCGGTCGCCATGGCCGCCCGCTGGCTCGGCGTGCCGGTCGCGGCGAACGAGACGATCGAGGAGCTGCCGGTCGAGGGCTGCACGGTCTTCCCCGGCCCCGTGTACCCGGGCGGCGGACGCGCCCCCGGGCGCTGAGCCCTACCCTGCCCGTCCCGGGCGCTGAGTCGCACCCCTGGGCGCTGAGCCATGCCCTCCCCGGCGTTGAGCCGTGCCTCCCCGGTGCCGAGCTTCGCTCCCGGTGCCGAGCTTCGCTCCCGGTGCCGAGCTTCGCTCCCGGGCGCCGAGCTGCGCTCCCCGAGGCGGCCGGTCGCGCCTTCGAGTCGGAGCCGGCCCGCACCGCAGAACTGACGCATCGACGGCCGCACGCTGACCGGCAGCTGACCGGCAGCTGACGGAGAGCTGACTTCTCGAAAGTTTTTTGTCTACACGCGATGACCGATGCGCGTCGACATACACCCACACCCACCTGGGCGAACTCACACTCCGTCGGGGCGGGTTCACTTCTCCGCTATCAGACGGTCCGTCAATGTCCTTGGCATGAGCGCTTCCGCGCGGGGCTACTGCCTGGTATCCCTTCTGTGACCCGCGTCATATCCAGGAGGTGCAATGCTCCGCCCTGCCCGTGTTCTGTCCATTGCCGCGATGGCGGCTGGTCTCACCATGACGACGCTTTTCACGGCGTCAGCCGCCAATGCGGCCGGTGTCAACTACGTCGCCCTCGGGGACTCGTACTCGGCCGGCGTCGGTGCCGGCAGCTACCTGAGCGACAGCGGTAGCTGCAAGCGCAGCACCAACGCCTACGCGTACCTGTGGAAGAACGCGCACAAGCCGTCCTCGTTCGCCTTCGTGGCGTGCTCGGGGGCGAGAACCGGCGATGTGCTCAACAGTCAGATCTCCGCGCTGAACAGTGGTACCACGCTGGTCAGCCTGTCGATCGGGGGCAACGACGCGGGCTTCGCCGACACCATGAAGACCTGTGTGCTGGGCTCCGACAGCGACTGCCTCGGCGCCGTCAACACGGCGAAGAGCTACGCGACGAACACCCTGCCCGGCCAGCTGGACCGGGTGTACTCCGCGATCCACTCCAAGGCGCCGAACGCCCACGTCGTGGTGATGGGCTACCCGCACCTGTACAAGGTCGGCGGCGACTGCCTCTTCGGGATCAGCGACACCAAGCGCGCTGCCATCAACGGCGCCGCCGACGCGCTGGACGGCGTGATCGCCAAGCGGGTCGCCAACGCCGGCTTCACCTTCGGCGATGTGCGCGGCATCTTCGCCGAGCACGAGATCTGCGGTTCGCAGGCCACCTGGCTGCACAGCACCACCCTGCCGATCGACGAGAGCTACCACCCGAACTCGACCGGCCAGGCCAGCGGCTACCTCCCGGTCTTCAGCCGCTCCTGAGCGAGTCGGTCACGGCGTCCGTCCGGTCACCCGGGCGGCGCCGTGCTGCCGCGCGTCGGCGCGCGCCCGCGCACGCCCTCATGGGCACGCGCTGCTCGGCGTGAACGAGCTTTGTCCCCAAGGGGGTTCACTTCCATGGCTATTGACGGTCAGTCAATGACCTTGGCATGAACGCTTCCATGTTCGATTGCCGCTTGGTATCCCTTTCTGTGACCCGTGTCACATCTGGAGGTGCAATGTTCCGCCCTGCTCGTGCCCTCTCCGTCGCCGCGATAGCCGCCGTCCTCAGCATGACGACACTCTTCGCGGCCTCGTCCGCCAATGCCGCAGGCGTCAACTACGTGGCGCTCGGCGACTCGTACTCCGCCGGTGTCGGCGCCGGCAACTACCTGAGCGACAGTGGCAGTTGCAAGCGCAGCGCCAACGCGTACGCCTCCCTCTGGTCGAACGCCAACTCCCCGTCCTCCTTCACCTTCGTCGCCTGTTCCGGCGCCAGAACCGGTGACATCCTCAACAGCCAGATCTCCGCGCTGAGTTCCGGCACCACCCTGGTCAGCCTCTCGGTCGGGGGTAACGACGCGGGCTTCTCCAGCACCATGAAGACTTGCGTGCTCAGCTCCGACAGCGACTGCCTCAACGCCGTCAACACCGCCGAGAACTACGCGACCAACACCCTGCCCGGCCAGCTGGACCAGGTGTACAACGCCATCCGCGCCAAGGCCCCGAACGCCCACGTCGTGGTCATGGGCTACCCGCACCTCTACCAGATCGGCGGCAGCTGCATCTTCGGCATCGGTGACACCAAGCGCGCCGCCATCAACGAGGCCGCGGACACCCTGGACGGCGTGATCGCCAAGGAGGTCGCCAACGCCGGCTTCACCTTCGGTGACGTGCGCGACATCTTCTCCGGGCACGAGATCTGCGGCTCGCTGGACACCTGGCTGCACAGCACCACGCTGCCGATCGACGAGAGCTACCACCCGAACGACTCTGGTCAGGCCAACGGCTACCTCCCGGTCTTCAGTCAGTCCTGAGGTGTCAGTCGCCGCCGTCCGATCGAACTCCTGACGTGACGGCCGCTGCCGCCGCCCCTCCCGTGGCTGGGGAGGGGCGGCGGCACCGTCGCGTCAGCGGCCGGTCGGGGCCGGGCGCACCGGTGGGAAGGGGATCGCGGCGAGGGCCGGTAGCAGCTCGGCCTCCTCGTGGTCCAGATGCGCCTCCAACTCGGCGGACATCCGGTCCAGTTCGGTCCGCAGCCGCTCCGGGTCGGTGATCTCGATCCCGGCCAGCAGCGCCACCAGTTCCTCCTTGATCCGCCCGATCTCCCGGTGCTGCTCGCCGAGCCGCTCCAGCACCCCGGCGAGTTCGGGGTGGCTGCGGGCCAGGGCCGGGAAGATCGCGGAGTCCTCCCCGGTGTGGTGGTGGGTGAGTCCCTCGCAGAACGCCAGGCAGTGCTGGCGCAGTTGGAGCCCCAGTCCGGCCGGACGGCCGGGGGTGTGGGAGTGGGCCTCCGCCCGGACGTGCCGCAGCTGGGCCCGCAGCCAGCTGTGCGCCTCCAGCAACTTGTCGGCCAGGCTGCGTACTTCGCTCGGCCGGTCCGGCGGCGCCTCAGGCCGCTCCAGGACCACCACCGGCAACTCCCGCTCGGTGTGCGCCTGGTAGTCGCCGTACCCGGGTGCCTCGCGGAGGACGGCCGCGAACAGCCGCTCCCGGCGGGGGCCTTCGGCGGGGACGGCGATGGCGTCGAAGCTCTCGGTGCCCAGCTCGACCCGGACCACCGGGTGGGCCAGCAGATTGCGGTACCACTGGGGGTGTTCCGGCGCCCCGGCCGCCGAGGCGACGACCAGCACCAGCCCCTCGGACCGGACGAACCCGAGCGGTACGGTGTGCGGCCGCCGGGAGCGGGCCCCGGTGGTGGTCAGCAACAGCAGATTGCCGCCCTCGAACGGACCGCCGACCCGGCCGCCGTTGGCGCGGAACTCTTCGATGACATTCTGATGGAAGGACATGGACATACGTGTGTGGTGAAGTCTCCTAGGAATACGGGGGATTCGCGGCCACACACGGTGCCGGCACGGGAACGCGCGGACACCGCGGTGACCGCCTACGTCAGATCAGGGCAGCGGAGAAGGTACTCATCGCGCATCGTCCCTTTACACGTCAGGTGCTGGCTCGGTCGCCGGCCGGCCCACTGCTCTGTGGCCGACGCCGCGCTGCACGCCCCCATTAGAGCCGCGCCGCGGACAGCCTGTCAACGAGCATGATCGCGACCGGATGGCCGAGCGGGTCGCCGCCCGGATCCCGGGCCGGAGCGAGGCGGGGCCAGTGATCGCCGAACGGCTGGCGGACAGTGGATGGCTCCTGGCTCCTGGCTCCTGGCACCTGACAGGTGACGGATAACGGATGACAGCTGACAGATTTCAGATAGTGAAATCTGTCAGCTGTCATCCGTCCGGCCCCGGGGAGCGACGCCTCGGGGGCGGGCGCGAGACCAGGAGCGTCAGTGCAGGTAGTCGACCAGGCCCGCCGGCTTGAGGCCGGCGGCCTCGGCGGCGGCCAGGGCGCGGGGCAGGTCGGTGGCGAGGGTGTCGGTCCAGTGCATCAGGACCACGTCACCCGGCTGGAGCGAGCCCGGGTGCCAGATGTTGGAGGCACCCCAGCTGAAGTCCGCGTCGGCGGTCAGCACGGTGCGGATGCCACAGTTGGCGGCGGCCTGCAGGGTGTCGGCGTTCCAGGTGAAGAACGGCGGGCGGAACACCACGGGCGCGGTGCCGAACAGTCGGGTCATCGCGTCGCGCGCGTCGCAGATCTCGACCTGCTGCTGGTCCAGCGGGAGCTTGCTGAGGTCGGAGTGCGAGACGCTGTGGTCCTGGATCGAGGAGCCCGGCACGGCGGTGACCCGCTGGAAGAAGCCCGGGTCGGTGCCGGCCGGCATCGGCAGGGGGAAGGCGGTGATCGGCAGGTGGTGGTCGGCGATGAAGCGTTCCGCCTCGGGGGTGCGCTGCCAGCCGTCGTCCACGGTGAAGAAGACCACCTTGTCGGTGGTCGGGATCGAGCCGGCCGCCACCGCCGGGGCGGGCGCCGGGCCGTCGACCCGTACGTCGTCCACCGAGAACGGGCCCTGCTGGTACCAGCCGTGCACGTACAGCCGGATGCTGTGGGCGTCCGGCCCGGTGGTGAAGCGGGTGGTCAGCTGCTGCCAGCCGCCGGAGGTGGTCTCGGTCCAGGCGGGGGCGACGTCCCGGCCGGTGCCGGTGGCGCCCAGGTAGACGAAGTTGCCGCGTACCCAGGCCGAGGCGGTGTAGGTGGTGCCGGGCTGGACGGCGACGGTCTGGGCGCACTCGCCGGTGGAGTCGTCGTTCGCCGGGGTGACGGTGAGTGCCGAGGTGCCGGAGTGTGCGGCGGTGGTGGTGACGGCGGCTTCGGCCGGGCCGCCGGTGCAGTTCCAGCCGGGGATGCTGCCCCAGTCGGCGAGGTTGGGGGAGGGCAGCTCGAAGCCGGGGTTGGTGGCCAGGTTGACGGTCCCGGCAGCGGGGCCGGCAACGGTCCCGGCCGCAGCGGCAGCGGCCGTGGCAGTGGCAGCCGTGGCAGCCGTAGCAGCCGTGGCGGCCGGAACGGCGGAGGCCGTGAGCAGGGCGACGGATACGGCCAGCGCGGACAGGCGCGTGGACATCGACACGTGAGGACTCCAGCAAGTGGGGGCACGCCCGTGGGGAGGGCGTGAACGGGAATCTGGACCGTGGAACCAGGGCGCTCCCGGAGGGGCGGGAGCGGGTGGTGCTGGTGCGCCGCACTCGGACCGAAGAGCAACAATGGACTGGACCAATCGGCCCGTCAAGGGAACGGCAGGTGAACCGCGCGGCGAACGATCCGTCCGTAAAGGGGACAAGACGGCACGTCAGAAGCCTTGCCACGAGGCCATGTTCACGCCGGTCCCGAGGATGGAGGCCGAGACGGGTCAGGAGAGGTACAGCTCCTCGATGTCCGTCGAGTAGTGCTCCGCGATCGCCGTCCGCCGCAGCTTCAGCGAGGGGGTCAGCAGTCCCTGCTCCAGGCTGAACTCCCGTGGCAGCAGCCGGAACGCGCGGATCGACTCGGCTCGCGAAACCGCCGTGTTGGCCGCCGCCACCGCGCGCTGGATCTCGATGTGCAACTGCTCGTCGGCGAGCACCGCCCAGGCGTCCAGTTGCTCCCGGCCGCGGGTCTTCAGCCAGTGCGCGAGCGCGTCCGGGTCGAGCGTGATCAGAGCCGCCACGTACGGGCGGTCGTCGCCGACCACCAGGCACTGGGAGACCAGCGGGTGCGCCTCGACCCGCTCCTCCAGGGCCGCCGGGGCGAGGTTCTTGCCGCTGCTGGTGACGATCAGGTCCTTCTTGCGGCCGGTGATGGTGAGGTAGCCGTCCTCGTCGAGCCGGCCGAGGTCGCCCGTGCCGAACCAGCCGTCGATCAGTGATTCCGCCGTGCACCGCGGGTGGTTGAGGTAGCCACCGAAGACCGATCCGCCGCGCACCCACACCTCGCCGTCGTCCGCGATCGCCACCGAGGCGCCCGGCACCGGCTGCCCGACGGTGCCGAGCTTCTGCCGTCCGGCCGGGTTGGCGGTGATCGCGGCGGTGGTCTCGGTGAGTCCGTAGCCCTCGTAGAGCTGGAGTCCGGCGCCGGTGAAGAAGAGGCCCAACTCCCGCCGCAGCGCCGATCCTCCGCACATCACGGCGCGCACCCGCCCGCCGAGCACGGCACGCAGCCGTGGGTAGACCGTCCGTTCGTAGGCGAGGTGGCGCAGCCGCAGGGCCGCGCCGGGGCCGGGGCCGCGGCCGAAGGCCTTCTGCTCCCGGGCGGTCGCCCAGTCGACGGCCACCTGGCGGGCCTGCTCGAAGAGTTCGCCGCGCCCGGCCTCCTCGGCGGCGCGCCGGGCCCGCTGGAAGATCTTCTCGAAGACGTACGGGACGGCGTGCAGGAAGCTCGGCCGGAAGCTCTCCAGGGCGGGCAGCAGCGCGTCGGTGGACACCTCGGGGATGTGGCCGATCCGGAAGCCGCCGCGGACCGCCGCGATCTGCACCGCGCGCCCGTAGACGTGTGCCAGCGGCAGGAACAGCAGGGTGGCGGGCTGGCCGCCGCCGGTGTCGCGGAGTACGTCGCCCCAGCCGGCGAGCAGGGAGTCGGCCTCGGCGGCCAGGTTGGCGTGGGTGATCAGGCAGCCCTTGGGGCGTCCGGTGGTGCCGGAGGTGTAGACCACGGTGGCGATGTTGGCGGCCGCGACGCCGAGCCGCTGGCGGTGCACCAGGGCGTCGGGGACGTCCAGGCCGTCCTCGGTGATCGCGGCGACGCAGTCGCGGTCGAGCTGCCAGATCCCGGTCAGGTCGGGCAGGGCGTCGCAGACCGCGCCGACGGTCATCGCGGCGTCCTCGTCCTCGACCAGGCAGGCCACCGCCTGGGTCTCGGCGAGGATCCAGCGCACCTGCTCGGTCGCGGCGGTGGGGTAGACCGGGACGGTGATCGCGCCGATCGACCAGAGCGCGTAGTCGAACAGTGTCCACTCGTAGCGGGTGCGGGACATCAGGGCGACCCGGTCGCCGTAGCGCACGCCGCGGGTCAGCAGGCCCTTGGCGAGGGCGAGCACCTCGTCCCGGAACTCCCGTGCGGTGACGTCCTGCCAGCCCCCGTCACCGGTCCGCCGGGAGAGCTGGACCAGGTCGGGGGTGCGGTCGGCGGTGTCGTACAGGGAGTCGGCGAGTCCTCCGGTGGCCTCGGGCCCGGCCGGGGTGGGGGTGGTGAACTCGCGCACAGTCCTCCCCAGTTCGCTTCGCGCGGCGCTGTCTGCCGGCCCGGCGCACGGGCACCGGGGTGGCGGCGCCCGGTCGCGCGGGGTGGAGCGAAACTATCGGATCGCTCTGTCACTGCCCAGGGTTGTGACGGTGACGCGACGAGATCGGCACCGGTCCGTAGGGATGGTGTCGCAGCTGGGGAGGAACCGGGGAGACGCCCGGGCCGGGCGGAGCGGACCGGGACCGGCTCCTGACGTGTCCGGGGCAAGGTGAGGAAGCGGAATGGTTCGACCCTCGAACGTGTGGTCAGGGCGTAGTAGAGTCTCGCAGACCTGTGGCCGGGCGGCTTCCGACGCTCCCTCCCCAGGGCTCCCCGAAGTCCCGCCGAACCCGCCGTCCCCAGCACCCCGAAAGCCCGCCCGAACCGCTCCCCGTCCGCGCCTGGCACTTCCGACCGAGGACTCCATGCGTCTGCGCAGCAGCTCGATCCGCGCGAAGATCATCGCGCTGCTCCTGGTGCCCATCGTCGCACTCATCGCCCTGTGGGTGTACGCGACGCTCGCCGCCACCGGGGACGCCTGGAACCAGCTGGCGATCAGCCGTACGTACAAGGAGTACGGGGTGGCCGTGGACCAGTACACGGGCGACCTGCAGAACGAGCGCCGCGCCGCCGTCCAGCACCTGGCCGACCCGAACTCGCCGGTCGCCCGGGACGCCTTCGAACGCGCCACCACCGCCACCGACCGCAGCCTCGCCGCGCTCCGACAGAAGAAGGACGCCGCCGGCGACCGGCTCTCCGCCGCCCAGCGGGCCCGCCTGGTGCAGATCACCGCCGCCGCCGACCAGCTCGGCCCGCTCCGGGCCCAGGTCGGCCGCCTCGCGCTCAACTGGGAGTTCGCGCTCGGGCAGTACAGCGACCTGGTCCGGCCGGTGTTCGGCTTCCGGTCCGCCTACGTCGCCCGGCAGAGCGGCCAGCTCCCGCGCCAGGGCACCATCCTGATCGAGCTGGTGCGCGCCCGCGAGTACCTGGCCCAGGAGGACGCCGCGATGGAGGGCCTGCGCACCGGCGCGGCCCGGCCCACCGCCGAGCAGTACCAGGCCGCGCTGGACGCCCTGCACAACCAGCAGGCGCTGTTCACCGTCTACATCGCCGAACTCGAACCCGCCGACCAGGCCGACTACGTCGCCCTGCGCGGCGGCGAGGCCTGGGGCGCGCTGGCCCGCGCCGAGGCGGACTTCGTCGGCGCCGGCGGCCCCGACCGGGTGGTCCAGGCGCTCAACGGCGACAACTGGCGGGAGACCGCCGACCACTCGCTCGGCGACCTCTCCTCGATCAACTCCCGGATCAGCGCCGGACTGGACGACCGCGGCCGCTCCGCGGCGATCGCCGCGCTGTGGCGCGGCGGCATCGCCGGGGCCATCGGCCTGGTCGCCGTCGTGCTGTCGGTGATGATCTCCTTCCGGATCGGGCGCGGGCTGGCCCGCGAGCTGATCGGCCTGCGCAACGCGGCCAACGAACTCGCCAGCACCCGGCTGCCCTCCGTCATGCTGCGGCTGCGCCGTGGCGAACCGGTGGACGTGGCCGCCGAGGCGCCCGAACTGCACTTCGGCCAGGCCGAGATCGGGCAGGTCGGCCAGGCCATCAACGCCGTCCAGCGGGCCGCCGTGGAGGCCGCCGTCGAGCAGGCCGAACTGCGCCGCGGCGTCGCGGCGGTGTTCGTCAACCTGGCCCGGCGCAGCCAGGTACTGCTGCACCGCCAACTCACCCTGCTCGACACCATGGAGCGCCGCACCGAGGACCCGGCTGAGCTGGAGGACCTCTTCAAGGTCGACCACCTCACCACCCGCATGCGCCGGCACGCCGAGGGCCTGATCATCCTGGCCGGCGGCTCGCCCGGGCGGGCCTGGCGCAAGCCGGTCCGGATGGTGGACGTGGTCCGAGCCGCGGTCGGCGAGGTCGAGGACTACGCCCGGGTGATCGTCCGGCCGTTCCCCGGCACCGGCCTGCTCGGCAGCGCCGTCGCCGATGTCACCCACCTGATCGCCGAACTCGTCGAGAACGCCGCGGTGTTCTCCCCGCCGACCACCCAAGTCACCGTCCAGGGTGAGGTGGTGGCGCACGGCTTCGCGCTGGAGATCGACGACCGGGGGCTCGGACTGGGCGAACAGCTGCTCGCCGAGATCAACGAACGCCTCACCGTGGAGCAGGAGTTCGACCTCGCCGACACCGACCGGCTGGGACTCTTCGTGGTCAGCCGGCTCGCCCGGCGGCACGGCATCCGGGTCCACCTGCGGCCGTCCCCGTACGGCGGGACGACGGCCGTGGTGCTGATCCCGCGCGAGCTGCTGGCGGAGGCGCCGGACGGCCTGCCGGAACCGCCCGCCGCGGGGACCGGGGCCGCCGGGGGCGCGGGGCGTCGGCCGGTGGGCCGGGCGACCGGGCGGACGGCGGGGCGGCGTGACCTGGTCGCGGTGCCGGACACGGCTCCCGATGGTGCGGGTTCGGAGCCTTCCTCGGCCGCGTGGTCGGGGTCGGCGTCGGGTTCAACGTCGAGTGCGTTGCCGGGTTCGGCGTCGGGTTCAACGTCGAGTGCGTTGCCGGGATCGGCGTCGGGTCCGCTGTCGGATTCGCCGTCGGGTTCGGCACCGACGGAGGGCACGGGCGGGCGGCACCGGGGGGCCGGCGGTCCGCGGCCGTCCGTTCCCGAGGCGGGGCGTACGGCCAACGGGCTGCCGCGCCGGGCCTCGCGGCCCAAGGCCGGGCCGGTGCTGGTGCCCGGGCCGGGGGCGGATGCCGAGGGCGGCGCGGGGACGGGACGGCACCGCCGGGAGGCGGCGGAGGCCGCGGCCGACGCGGCACCGGCTCCGCTGGAAGCCGCTCCGCTGGAAGCCGTTCCGGTGGACGCCGTGCCGGTGGGTGTCGCTCCCGTGGATGCGGCGCCCCGGACGCCGGGTGGTCTGCCCCGGAGAGTCCGGCAGGCGAACCTCGCGCCGCAGCTCAAGGAACAGGCCAGGGAGCGACTTCGCGGCGAGAGCGGGTCCGAGGACCGCGCCGGACGGTCGGCGGCGGGCACGGACGGTGCGCAGGGCGCGGAGGCGGCCGAGGCCCGGGAAGCCCGGGAGCGTTCGCCGGAGGAGGCCAGGGCCACCTTCGCCTCGTTCCAGCGCGGCTTCACCCGGGGGCGCGGGGCCACCGTCCCGGCGGAGCGGGGCGCTCAGAACCAGGGCGCTCAGAACCAGGGCGCTCAGAACCAGGGCGCGCAGGACCGGCCCGCGCAGGACCGGCCCGCGCAGGGCCGCGCCGCCCGGCCCGCGGCCGTACCGGCCTGGCAGCCGCCGGACCCGTCCCGGCGGGCGATCAGCCCCGCACCCGCCCCGGCAGCGCTGCCCGCGCCCGCGCCCGGCGACGCCGCCCGCGCGCCGCTGGCCCGCCGGATCCCGCCGGGCCAGCCGGTGCGGCGGAACCCTGCGGCCGTCCCGGCCGTACCACAAGTGACACCCTCAGCACCCGTAGTACCGGCAGTGCCCGCACCGCCCGCAGGACTCGTGACACCCGCAGTGCCCGCACCAGCCACAGGACCCGCAGCATCCGCAGTGCCCGCACCACCCGCTCCAGCGGAAGGAACTGATTCATGACCACTCCGACGCAGCCGTCCGGGGACCTCAACTGGCTCCTCGACGACCTGGTGGGCCGTGTCGCGGCCTTGCGGCACGCGGTGATCCTCTCCAGCGACGGGCTGGCCACCGGGGCCTCGCGCGACCTCGACCGGGAGGATGCCGAGCACCTCGCCGCCGTCGCGGCCGGGTTCCACAGCCTGGCCAAGGGAGCCGGCGGGCACTTCAAGGTCGGCGGCGTCCGGCAGACCATGGTGGAGCTGGACGAGGCGTTCCTGTTCATCACGGCCGCCGGCGACGGCAGCTGTCTTGCCGTGCTGAGCGAGGCCGAGGCGGACATCGGCCAGATCGCCTACGAGATGGCCCTGCTGGTCAAGCGGGTCGGCGAGCACATGGCCGCCGAGCCGCGCACCGAAACCGCCGCGCCGAGGGGCTGAGCGGTCCGATGGCGGATCCGAAGGCGGACGGTCCGGGCGGCCCGGCGGGGCTCGACGGCCCGGCGGCGCTCTACGAGCCGACCCCGGCGGTGCCGGAGGGCGCGCCCGGGGTCGGCGGCGGGGGCGAGGGCGCCGAGTCGGGGCAGGACGTGCCGGACGGTGCCGAGGTCGACCTGTTCCGGCCGCGTACCCCCGTCGACGACCGGTGGTTCGACGACGAGGCCGGCCCGGTGGTGCGGCTCTACTCGATGACCCGGGGCCGCACCCGGCCGGTCGAGGAGGGTCTGTTCGACCTGATCTCGCTGGTCACCGCCAAGGAACCCGGGCCGGACGCGGGGGCCGTGCCCGCGCACGTCCTCGACCCGGAGCACCAGACCCTGCTGGCCTGGTGCCGCCGCGAGCCGCTGTCCGTCGCCGAGCTCGGCTCCTACACCGACCTGCCGGTCAGCGTGGTGCGCGTCCTGCTCGGCGACCTCTACGACGCCGACCTGATCAGCGTCACCCGACCCGTTCCGCTCGCCGAGCTGCCGGACGAGCGCCTGCTGCGAGACGTGATCAATGGACTCCGTGCGCTCTGACGCCACCCCGCCGAGCACTGCGCCGAACACCTCGCCGAGCACTCCGCCGGGCACTCCGTCGGGCACTTCGCCGAGGCCGGGCGGGAGCACCAACGACCCGCGCTGGCGCGGTGGTCCGGCCGTGGCGGTGAAGATCCTGGTGGCGGGCGGCTTCGGCGCGGGCAAGACCACCCTGGTCGGCTCGGTCAGCGAGATCCGGCCGCTGCGCACCGAGGAGGAGCTCAGCGAGCTGGGCCGCCCGGTGGACGACACGTCGGGCGTGGAGGCCAAGCGCACCACCACGGTGGCGATGGACTTCGGCCGGATCGACCTGCGGCCCGGACTCGCGCTCTACCTGTTCGGCACGCCCGGACAGGACCGGTTCTGGTTCGTCTGGGACGAGTTGGCGCGCGGCGCGCTCGGCGCCGTGGTGCTCGCGGACACCCGGCGACTGGCCGACTGCTTCCCCTCGGTGGACTTCTTCGAGCAGCGCGGCATCCCGTTCCTGGTCGCGGTCAACTGCTTCGACGGCACCGAGCGGTTCGCCCCGGACGAGGTGCGGGACGCACTCGACCTGGACCCGGAGATCCCGGTGGTGCTGTGCGACGCCCGGCTGCGGGAGGACGGCAAGGAGCTGTTGGTGGCGCTGGTCGAGCACGCCGCCGCCCTCCGCCACCGGGCTGCCGCGCGCTCCTGAGGCTCCGTGGGATCGCCGCCGGTCAGGGGCCCTTCGTGCACCCGACGTCTCATTCGGTGATCCACATGTCGGACGCTCGATGTGCGGAAGGTTGCCTAGACAGGCTCGGGCGTGGAAGGCTCTGTGGACGTAAGCCGTCCCGGTCATGCCGTCGGGAGGGTTGGGAACGTCCCGTTTCCGCCGGTCCGTTCGGGCCGGTGGCAGCACGAGGCAGGACGAAAGGGGAGGGCAGCAGGATGACCGTCGACCAGCGACGCAGCACCGCCGTGCCCGGCCCCGTCATGCCGGCGCTCACCCTCCGCCGCTACATCGACCACGCGCTGATCTGCAGCGCCTGTTGTCGCTGACCGGTCCCACCCCACCCCGGTACGTCCCCGGCACCTGCGGCCCGCACCCGGCCGCGCCGTGCGACGCGCCACCGACCCCGTCGACCAGGCCGTAGCGGACCGCCCGTCAGGTGCGCCCGCCACCGACCGATCCGGCCCCGCCTCGCGGAGAAACCAACCAGTGAACATCGTCTGCCCCAGCAATTCCCCCGGCATCGCCGGCCGTTCCGGTCCGTCCGGGCCGGCTCCCGCGATGGGCGCGGGTCCGCGGACCGGACGGTGGAACGGACGCGCCGACCGCGCCGACCGCGCCGACCGCGCCGACCGCGCCCGTGCCGACCGCGCCGGCCTCACCACGGACGGCCGACGGGGTCGCCCCGACCTCGAACCGTTTTGGCCGTCGCGGCAGCCACACCTGTTCGATCAGACGTGTCCGGGCTCGCCCAGCGCGTCCCGGCCCTCCGCCCGCTGAACCCGGTTTCACCCGGTCCAGCCCCGGCAGTACGCCCGGTCGACGCGCAGACGACTCCACCCCGTCCGTCACGCGCGAAATGAGCGGCACACCATGTCTTCCTCCTCCACGGCCACCCTGCCCCTGCCCACCACGACCCCGCACCTGCGCGCGGTCCGGTCCGTTCCTCCGGTCTCCGCCGTACCCTCCGGCGTTCCGGTCTCCTCCGCCATCGGGGCGCCCCGCCCGGGGGTGACTCCGGCCGTCGGGCCGCACCCCGGCGCGGTGGCACCGCCGGCGCCGGCCTCGCTGCTCGCCGCGCTACCGGAGGGGGCGGCCGTGGTCGCCGCCCTGCCGCAGGGCCTGCTGCCCCAGGGGCTGCTCGCCCAGTACGGCGCGCAGGCCGGCGCCGCCGCCGGACACCCGATGGTCGGGTACCTGGTGCTGGTGCCGGCCGAGCACCCGCCCGCGCCGGTCGGCCTGCCCGGGGCGGTTGCCCAGGGAGCCGTACCGGGCGCCGCGTCGGCCTCGACCTCGGGCGCTGCGTCGGGCGCCGTCCGACCGGTCCGGCCCGCCGGGCGCGGCATCAGCGTCGACGCCGAGCGGCGCAACGCCTACGTCGACGGGCGGCTGCTCGACCTCACCTACCTGGAGTTCGAGCTGCTGGCCCACCTCACCGAGCATCCGCAGCGGGTGCACACCCGGGACCACCTGGTCTCGGCGGTCTGGGGCTACGGCCACGTCGGTGACGGCCGTACCGTGGACGTGCACGTCGCCCGACTGCGCCGCAAGCTCGGACCGGCCTACCGGGACTCGATCGTGACGGTCCGTCGGGTCGGTTACAAGTACACGCCCGCCAACTGATCGCCTGGTTCGGGCGGTCCGCCGGTTCGGTCGGTTCGCCCGGCCGACTGGTCGACTCGCCGCCGCCAAGGCCGCTGCCGCCGCAGCGGGTTGTCCGTTCGCTCCGCGAACTGGCCTCTCGCTGCGGCGCGTTGGCGTTCCCTTGGTGTGCGCCGGGACAGCAGTTCCAGCTCGGGTCCGGCCAGGTGCAGTCCGCGCTGGTGGAAGGACGTGAGCGGCGTGACGACGTACGCGCGGCAGCTGGGCTCGGAGGTGGGGGAGGGCACCTTCATCCTCTCCGGCAATCTGTTGCCGGAGGAGGCCCACCGGGTTGAAGAAACGGTTCTGCCCGCGTGGGCGTCCGCCGCTGATCTCCCTGCGCGCAGCGAACGGCTGACAGCTGACAGCTGACAGCTGACAACTAACAGATAACGACTAACAGATGACAGCTGACAGATTTCGAAATCTGTCAGCTGTCACCCGCCTGTCAATCGCGTGCCGCCCCAGCTCTCAGACGCTCAGCCGGTCGATCTCCGCCAGCTCCTCCGCCGTCAGCGGCTCGGCGGCCAGCGCCTCGAGGTTCTGGTCCAGCTGGGCCACGCTGCTCGCCCCGATGATCACCGAGACCACCCGCGGGTCCCGCAGCACCCAGCTCAGCGCCAGCTGCGCCAGGGTCTGCCCGCGCCCCTCGGCAACCTTGTTCAGCGCGCGCAGCTGTTCCAGCTTCGACCCGGTCAGCACCTCCTCGGTGAGGAACTTCCCGACCGACATCCGGGACCCGGCCGGCACCTGCCCGGAGAGGTAGCGGTCCGTCAACAGCCCCTGGGCGAGCGGCGAGTAGGCGATCAGGCTGGTCTGGGTGTCGCCCACCGCGTCCAGCACACCGCCCTCCTCCACGGACCGGTTGAGGATCGAGTACGCCGACTGGTTCATCAGCACCGGCGTGCCCAGCTCGCGCAGGATCGCCACCGCCTCCCGGTGCTGCTCCGCCGGGTAGTTGGAGATCGCCGCGTACAGCGCCTTGCCCGAGCGCACCGCGCTGTCGAGCGCCCCCATCGTCTCCTCGATCGGGGTGTCCGGGTCGTAGCGGTGCGAGTAGAAGACGTCGACGTAGTCCAGTCCCATCCGGCCCAGCGACTGGTCCAGGCTGGCCAGCAGGTACTTGCGGCTGCCGCCGTTGCCGTACGGGCCGGGCCACATGTCCCAGCCGGCCTTGGTCGCGATGAACAGCTCGTCGCGGTACGGCCGGAAGTCCTGCGCGAACAGGTAGCCGAAGTTGCGCTCGGCGCTGCCGTACGGAGGCCCGTAGTTGTTCGCCAGGTCGAAGTGGGTGACGCCCCGGTCGAAGGCCCGGCGCAGCACGGCTCGCTGCACGTCCAGCGGCTGGGCGTCACCGAAGTTGTGCCAGAGCCCCAGGGAGACGGCGGGCAGCTGGACGCCGCTGCGGCCGGCCTTCCGGTAGGTCATCGAGGCGTAGCGGTCGTCCGCGGCGAGGTAGCTCATGCCGGACATCTTGCCAGCCGGTCCGGCCCGGGCAAGCCCTTGCCCCGCCTCCGACCACTGCTCATCGTACGGACGACCGCCTGAGGGCTGCCTGAGGGCCGCCGTGGGGGCCGTGTGGGGCGGCGCGCGGCTGCCCGGCCCTGGGCTGCCCGGTACGGTGAGCCGCTGTTCTCGTCAACTCGTGCCACCCGCTGGCGAAGTACCGATTCCTGGTGGGCGCGGGCTCCGGCGGACTTCACGTCGCGAGACGCTCGCAGGGCACCGGCGGAGGCTTCCGCCCGTATTCGGACAGATGATCGAGGAGGTTCGCCCCTACCACGAGGCCTTCGGCAATGAGGTGGTGGGCATCGGGGTGGACGCGCTGACCGAGGGGGCGCGGCGGGAGCAACTGGAGCTGTTCGCCGGGGAGATGGCCCGGTGATCCGCCGCGAGCGGCCCTGGCCGCCCGCGCGAGCTTAACGGCCCTGACCGCCCGCGCGAGCGAAACGCCCCTCCCCGCCCGCGCATTGCGCCGCGCACCCCCTGCTCCGCGTGATGCCCGCCACCGTCCGTGACGTGACGTGCGCCACCGGCCGGGGCGGAATGCCCTTGGGCGGCACGGGGGATGACGAACGGTCGAGGGGCCGTGGCCGCCGGGGGGCGGCGCACGGCCCTCGGGCTTCTCCCGCCTTCCTGTCGAACCTGTCGAACTTGTTGAACTTGTTGAACTTGTTGAGCCGCGCCGCGGGTCAAGGCGAATCCCTTCCCTCTGTACCTACTGGTATGTACAGTGGACGGTATGACCACCCAGGACCGCCTCATCGAGAGCACCCAGGCCCTCCTCTGGGAGCGCGGCTACGTCGGCACCAGCCCCAAGGCCATCCAGCAGCGCTCGGGCGTCGGCCAGGGCAGCATGTACCACCACTTCGCCGGCAAGCCCGACCTCGCCGCCGCCGCCCTGCGCCGCAGCGCCGAGCAGATGCGGGGCATCGCCGAGGCTGACCTCGCCGCCCCCGGCACCGCGTACGACCGGATCGCCGCCTACCTGCACCGCGACCGCGAGGTGCTGCGCGGCTGCCGGATCGGCCGGATGGCCCAGGATCCGGACGTCGTCGCCGACCCGCAGCTGCGCGCCCCGGTCGAGGAGACCTTCGACTGGCTGCGCGGCCGGATCGCCGAACTGGTCGCCGAGGGCCAGGCGCACGGCGAGTTCGCCTCCGACCTCGACCCGGCGGACACCGCCGCCGCCGTGGTCGCCGTCGTCCAGGGCGGCTACGTGCTGGCCCGCGCCGCGGACAGCGCCGCACCCTTCGAACAGGCCGTCCGCGGTGCCCTCGGTCTGCTCGCCGCCCGCCGCCGGGTCTGACGGATCCCGACCGCGGACCCGCCGCCCGAGCCCAGGAGCCCGCCGTGCACGCCATGCAGTACGAGATCACCCTCCCTGCCGACTACGACATGGGCATCATCCGCAAGCGCGTGGCCGACAAGGGCCACCTGCTCGACGCCCACCCCGGCCTCGGCCTCAAGGCGTACCTGGTCCGCGAGCGCGGCCAGGACGGCTCGCCGGTCAACCAGTACGCGCCGTTCTACCTCTGGCGCACCGCCGAGGGCATGAACGCCTTCCTGTGGGGGCCCGGCTTCCGCGGCCTGAGCGCGGACTTCGGCCGCCCCGCCGTCCACCACTGGCTCGGCGCGGGCCTGACCGCGGGCACCCGGACCGTCGCCCCGACCACCGCCACCCGCGCGACCGTACGACTCCCGGAGACCGCCGACCCGGCCGAGGCCGTCGAACGGGCCCTGGCCGAACTCCCGGCACACCCCGCGCTGCACACCGCCGCCGTCGCCGTGGACCCGAGCCGTTGGGAACTGCTCAGCCTCGCCCTCTGGCACGGCCCGGCCCCCGAGGCCGCGCCGGGCACCCGCTACCGGGTGCTGCACCTGTCCCGCCCCGAACTCGACCGGCTGCCGGCCGGCCGCCACTGGTGAAAGGTTCCGCCACCGCTATGCCAACCTCCCCGATCACCGACCCTGCTCCCGCCGGCCTCGTCCCCGCCGGCCTCAGCCCCGCCCCGTTCGACCGCGAAGCCGGCTACGCCCTGCTCGCCGACCTGGCCGGCCCGGCCGCCGCCGCCACCCTCGGCGGCCTGGACTCGCTCGCCCCCGGCTTCCCCGACTGGATCGTCACCAGCCTCTTCGGCGGCACCTACCAGCGCCCGGGCCTCGCCCTGCGCGACCGCCAGATCGCCAACCTGGCCGCGCTCACCGCCCTCGGCGGCGTGGAGCCGCAGCTCGCCGACCACGTCCGCAACAGCCTGCGGATCGGGATGACGCGCGAGGAGATCACCGAGGTGATCGTCCACCTGGCCCCGTACGTCGGGGTCCCCAAGGCCCTGGCCGGCCTCCGGGTCGCCACCGCCACCTTCGCGGAAACCGACGCCCCCGCGACCGACGCCCCGGCGACCGACGCACCGGAGGAGGAGGCGTGACCGCCGCCCGCGCCGTACGGACCGTCCTGGGCGACGTCGCCCCCGCCGAGCTGGGCGTCACCGACTCCCACGACCACCTCTTCATCCGCAGTCCGCTGCTCCCCGGCCAGGAGCTGGACGATCCGGCGGCCGCCGAGGAGGTGCTGCGCGGGTACGCAGCCGCCGGCGGTCGCACCTTCGTCCAGTGGACGCCCTGGGGCATGGGCCGGGGCGCGGCCGCCCTCGCCGAGCTGTCCCGCGCGACCGGCGTGCACGTCGTCGCCGCCACCGGCGCGCACCAGGCGGCCCACTATCCGGAAGGCCGCCTCGCCGGCCCCGCCCCACATGCCGACCCCGCCCCGCACGGCGACCTCGCCGAGCGCTTCGTCGCCGAGCTCACCACCGGTCTCCCCGGCGCCCCCGAGGGCGTCCGCCCCGGCCTGATCAAGATCGCCGACGACGCCGGCCCGCTGACCGCGCACACCCGTCGGACGACCGCCGCCGCGGCCGAGGCGCACCACGCCACCGGCGCGCCGATCGCGGTCCACCTCGAACCCGACGGCGACCCGCACGGTGTCCTGCGCCGACTCCACGGACGGCACGGAGTCAGCCCCGACCGGATCGTCCTCGGCCACCTCACCCGCTTCACCGACCGGGCGATCCACCGCAGCCTGGCCGCCGAGGGCGTGTTCCTGGCCCTGGACAGCCCCTCCCGGATCGGCCACCCCGCCGACCTCCAGGCCTTCGACGTGATCGCCGACCTGGTCGAGGCCGGCCACGCCGACCGGCTGCTGCTCGGTGCCGACACCACCACGAGGACGGCCCGTGCGGCGGGTGGCCCCGCCCGGCTGCTCACCGACCTCGCCCCGCGGCTGGCCCGCACCTTCGGGCCCGAGCTGCCCGACCGGCTGCTGGTCGCCAACCCGGCGGCCGCCCTGGCCGCCGACTGGCGCACCCCCTGAAGCCGTCCCGGCGCAACCCCTGAAGCCAGAGCTGAAGCCAGCGCTCCTGTGGCCGTGTCCACCCGCTGGGGTTTCAATCCGAGTAGCCCCTGCCCGGACCACGCCCCAGAGAGGCGGTCCCGACGATGCACTCGTGGCTCGCTCCCGCCCGGCTCGCCGTAGCGGCCTTCCTCGCCGTCGCGCTCTGCTTCGCCGGCTACCACGCGGCGGCCGGCGGCTCCGGGGTGGTGGTGAACTTCTTCAGTTACTTCACCAACCTCGGCAACCTCGCCGCGATGGCCGTCCTCGGCTACGGCGGCTGGGCCGGAACGACCGGCCGCCGGCCCGTACCGGACGCGGTGCGCGGGGCGGTGGTGCTCTACCTGGCGATCACCGGACTGACCTACGGCACACTGCTGGCGACGTACCCGGCGCCACTGGTGATCCCGTGGGTGGACGACGTGCTCCTCCGCGCCATGCCCCTCGTCGTGCTCGCCGACTGGCTGATCGACCCGCCCGTCCGGCCGATCCGCCCCACGATGGTGCTCGGCTGGCTGGCCTTCCCGCTGCTCTACCTGGCCTACGTGCTGCTCCGCGGCCACGCCGTCGACTGGTACCCGTACCCGTTCCTCGAACCCGCCCGCCACGTCGGCTACCGCCGGATCGCGGGGGCGTCCTTCCTGATGGCGGCGGCCCTGCTGCTCCTCGGCGCCGCCGTCGCCGCCCTGGGCAACGCGCTCGGCGCCCACCGTGACGCCCGGCAGGGTCTGGTTCCGCGCGGCCGTCACGCCTGGGCCCGGACGACCGGCTGACGGCCGTCGCCGCACGCTCGTACGGTGGACTCCGTGCTGACCCTGCGGACGCTGACCGCCGACGACCGGCCGCTCTGGCGCGACCTCCGCCTGTCCGCCCTGACCGGCTGATCGAGGAGGTCGAGCGCTGGGCCCGCGCGGACGGCGGCAGCACGCTGCGGTTGGCGGTGCTCCCCGGGAACGAGGCCGCGCTCGCCCTCTACCGCCGCCACGGCTTCGTCCCGCCCGCCGAACCCGACGACCCGACCACCGGCTCCGTCGACCCCTCCGGCCCCGCCGTCCCGCCCGCAGACCCCGGTGCGCGCCTTGCCGACCCCGGCGACCCGCTCGCCGACCCCGGTGCGGCCCTCGCCGACGGAACCACCCGTGAACTGCTGCTGGCGAAGCCGCTGGACTGACCGGTGTGCCCGCGAGCGGGGCCTGTGCCGGATGGGGGGCGGCACAGGCCCCGCCGCCGATCGGCCGGACGGCTCACATGTGGGTGCCGCCGTCGATGCGCAGCTCGGTGCCGGTGACGAAGGCGCCGTCGTCGGAGGCCAGCATGGCGATCACGCCGGCCACCGTGTCCGGGCCCGCGAAGCCCTGGCCGAGGGCGGGGGAGAGCTTGGCGAGCAGGCTGAAGTCGGCGTCGGCGGGCAGGCCGGGGTTGTTGGTCATGCCGCTGTCGATGCTGCCCGGCGCGACGCAGACCGCGCGCAGGCCCTGCTTCGAGTACTCGGAGGCGATGGCGTGGGTGAAGGACTGGATGCCGCCCTTGGTCGCGGCGTACGCGGCCATGTAGGGGTGGGCGAAGCTCGCGGAGGTGGAGCTGAAGTTGATCACCACGCCCCGGCCGGTCGCGAGCAGGACGGGGAGCGCCTCGCGGGTCATCAGGAAGGTGCCGGTGAGGTTCACCGCCAGGAGCTTGTTCCAGAACTCCAGGGTGGTCTCGTGGGTGTGCGAGGAGCGGAGGATGCCGGCCGCGTTGACCAGGACGTCCAGGCCGCCCAGGCCCGCGATCGCCTCGGCCACGCCCGCGACCACGGCGGATTCGTCCGAGATGTCCAGGACCTGGATCGTCAGGCGGTCGGCGGTGCCGTCCGCGGTCGCGCGGTCCAGGGTCTTCTTCAGGCCGTCCTCGTTGACGTCGACGGCGACGACCTTCCCGCCCTCGGCGAGGAGCCGGTGCACGGTCGCCTGGCCGATGCCAGAGCCGCCGCCGGTGATCAGGACGTTCCGTCCGCTGAAGCGCTCCATGGTGGTACTCCGTTCGTTCGCGGTCTCTCGACCTCAAGGGGCACGGTACGCCGGTCTGGCACGTCGTGCCAATAAGTCTCGATGTGCCATGTCGGCGCGATGCGTCATGGCAGTGCCCGGATGCGTACGCTGACCCTTGTGACCGGACGCCCGACCCTGACCCAGCGCCGCCGTGACGCCACCCGGCTGGAGATCGCCCGCACCGCCGCCGCGCTCTTCGCCGAGCAGGGCGCGGAGGCGACCACCGCCGAGGAGGTCGCCGACGCCGCGGGCATCTCGCTGCGCACCTTCTACCGCTACTTCTCCGTCAAGGAGGACGCCGTCGCCCCGCTGCTGGCGGCCGGTGGGCGGCGCTGGGTCGACCTGCTGGCCGAGAGCCCGGCGGACCTCCCGCTGCGCGAGGCGCTGGAGCGCTCGGCGGTGGAGTCGCTGACCCCGGCCGACGACGCGGCCGTCGAGGCGATGCACTGGACCCGCAGCCTGCTGCGCGACCCCCGGCTGGACGGCACCTGGCAACGAGTCCACGCGGGCTCGGAGGAGCGACTGCGGTCCGTGCTGGCCGAGCGCAGCCCGGCCGGCGCCGACCCGCTGGAGATCCGACTGGCCGCCGCCGCGGCCACGGCGGCGATCCGGGTGGCCCTGGAGCAGTGGGCCGCCTCCGACGCGGCGGTGACCGGCCCGGGCTCCCCGCAGGACCTCGGCGCCCGCTGCATGCGCGAGCTCACGGCGGGGCTGGGGCTCTGGGCGCGACCGGCCGGGGCGTGGCCCCACGCTCGCAGCCGTACAGCCGCCGATCAGCTTCCTCCCAGCTCCCGCTAGGGTTGGACGTCGCGCCCCGGTGGGGGAACCGGGGTGAACTCCTCGGATGTCCCTGAGCGGAGGGGGCGTGGAGTTCGAGGCGTGGGAGCAACTGGAACATGGGTCTGACGAGCCACAAGGTGCTGGCGCTGACCGTGCTGGTCGCGGTCGTGATGATGGTCGGCACGGTCTGGCTCTGGCCCAGACTCGCCAGGAAGAGCTGGCAGGCAGTGCTCGGCCGGATCGGCGCGCTGCTCGCCACCCAGCTCACGGTGCTTGCCGCGCTCGGCCTGGTGGCGAACAACTACTTCGCGTTCTACAGCAGTTGGGACGATCTGCTGGGCACCGGCAGCACCGGCCCGGTGGTGATACACAACAAGGCGGACGCCTCCGGCCGCCTGCTGGTGGAGACCATAGGCCAGGCCTCGGTCAAGGGCGGCGGCGCGATGGGCCGTGAGCCGGGCCACTCCGGCGAGATCCGCAAGGTCCGGATCGACGGCAAGGTGAGCCGGCTGTCGACCGAGGGGTACGTCTACCTGCCGCCGCAGTACTTCCAGCCCGAGTACGCGCAGAGGCAGTTCCCGGCCGTGATCGTCAGCACCGGATTCCCAGGAATCGCCGAGAACCTGATCACCCGCTTCAACTACCCGGGTGCCGCGCTCAAGCTGCTGCAGGAGGGCCGGATGCAGCCGACCGTCATGGTGATGCTGCAGCCCTCGCCCGCCCTGCCGCAGGACACCGAGTGCGAGGACATCCCCGGCGGCGCCCAGTCGGACACCTACTTCACCAAGGACGTCACCTCGGCGATCCAGGCCAGCTACCGGGTCTCGTCCGACCCGCACGCCTGGGCCTTCATGGGCAACTCGACCGGCGGCTACTGCGCCGTCAAGATGGCCATGCGCCACCCGGACGTCTTCCCGACCGCCGTCGCCCTCTCCGGCTACTACGACGCCGCCGACGACCCGACCACCGGCGA
The DNA here is from genome assembly GCF_055571335.1 of Kitasatospora sp. NPDC030952. Taxonomy (NCBI): domain Bacteria; kingdom Bacillati; phylum Actinomycetota; class Actinomycetes; order Kitasatosporales; family Streptomycetaceae; genus Kitasatospora; species Kitasatospora sp. NPDC030952. The sequence continues at coordinate 136,906 of NZ_JBVIFM010000020.1, read as the reverse complement.
CCTCTTCGGCGGCAGCAAGCAGCGCCGCGACGAGGCCAACCTGATGTGGCGGCTGAAGAACCTGCCGCAGCCCGACATCTCGGTGCTGCTGGCCGGCACCAAGAAGGGCGACGGCAACTACAAGCCGGACACCGAGGCGTTCATCGACGCGGTGCACAGCCCGATGAAGGTCTCGTACAGCATGCTCGAGAACGGCGGCCACAACTTCGAGACCTGGAGCGCCCTGCTGCCGTCCTCGCTGGAGTGGCTGTCCCAGCACCTCAGGGTGCCGAACCAGCCGAACCAGCCGGGCGAGCCGAACGCCTCGGGCCAGCCGAACCAGCCGGGCCAGGCGAGCCAGACCGCCTGACGTCACCGCCGTCCGACGCCGTCCGACGTCATCTGAAGCCGTCCGACGCCGTCCGGAGAGAACACGCCGAACCCCCGGAGCCGAGGCCCCCGGGGGTTCGTGCGTGCTACGGGGCGGCGCCGGTCAGGCCACCCGCTCCAGCGTCCCGGTGTGCAGCTGGCCGACCCGGCCGCCCTCGCCCTCGAAGGTCCAGAAGGCCCGTACGGTCAGCGCGTTGAGGTCCATCACATGGCTGACGGTGATCCCGCTCTGCTCCGTCCAGCTGACGAAGTAGATCTCCGGTGCGACCTCGGCGACGTGCAGCCGCACGTCTTCCCACTGGCCGGCCGACTCGCCGAGGCCCTCCCAGCGCAGCCGAGTGCCGTCGGCCGAGTAGCTGTTGCGGAAGGCCGCGCCGTTGTCGGCCCGGAAGACGTAGGTACGGCCGGCGAAGGCGGGCAGGGACGCGGTCATGGTGGGGCGGGACCTCTTCTCGGGAGTGCGGGACGGACCGTGCGGTCGGGCTCGGTGCACTTGTGCACCGCGGAAAACGCCAGGGTTCCAATTTATCCGATCGGTCGGACTCGGGCGGCCCCACGCCACGGTACGGTCCGCCACCGTCACGCCGTCCACCGTGTGCTCCCGGCGCATGGGGCGCCGCCCGTACGGCGGTCCTACCGTCCACGCCCACGAGACGCACCACCCCCACGAGACCTCGCACCAGGCGCGCCCCCGCCGCGACCACCTGGAGCCGGCCTGGGTCGCCGGAGACCGAGGGCCAGGTGGCCGAGAGCCAGGTGGCCGACTGGCTCGGCTGATCGCCCGGCCACGGTCGCGAGGTTGATCAACTCGGCCACCACGGAGCGTCGTTGATCGACACCACTGTGAGCTGTGCGACAACCGGCCGGATCAGGTTGTCCGTTCACGGACGGCCTGCCTAGCCTGCATCCGTCGTCCGCTGTCGCGGACCCCGCCGCCGGGACGCCGAGTCCTGTCCACCCGCCGGCCGGCACTCGAGCACCACAGCGGACGGGAGCGGGGGAACCAAGGTCAGCGCCCGGTCCGTACGCATCAGCGTGCGGACCGTGGCTAGGGGTGAAGCCGCTCCACAGGCGGCCGGGCAACTGCAGCCCGAATCCGACAGCTCACCTCGCAGGCGTCGCAGAGGACCCCCCATGCACCAGCCTGCCGGGCGCCGTCGCGCCCCTCGCCACGCCCGTCCGACCCGCCGCGGCCGCAACGCCGCCCTCGCCGCCACCGGGGCGCTCGCGATCAGCGGCGCCGGCCTGCTCGGGCTGCCGTCCGTCGCCGGCGCCCAGGCCGCCACCGCCCCGACCGTGACCCAGGACCGGCTCGCTCCGGCCGCCATGGTCGCCGGCCGGGCCGCCACCGCCTCGCTGGCCCTGCACTCCTCGTCCTGCTTCACCGCCAAGACGGTCGGCGTCGGCGTCCGCGACGCGCGCGGCACCAACCTGGACTTCCCGGGGAACGCGACCAACGTGCAGATATGCCCGACCGGGCTCAACTTCACCAGCGGTGCGCGCACCCTGCCGGCCGGAACGTACACCCAGTTCGGCTTCTGGCAGGACTTCGGCGGCAGCTGGCACAACCTGCCCTCGCAGCAGCTGGTGGTCGCGGCCACCGGTACGTCCACGCCGACCCCGTCCCCGACGACGGCGCCCACCACGGCACCGACGGCGACGCCCACCACGACGCCCACCACGGCACCGACGGCGACGCCCACCACGACGCCGACCGCCACGGCCACCCCGACGACGCCCGCGCCGTCCTCCCCGATCGCCGGCAAGTCGCTGACCTGGTCCGACGAGTTCAACAGCCCGATCGACTGGGGGCAGCGCTGGGTCGGCGACAAGAGCACCGCGTACAAGTACGGGAACCACAACCCGGACGACAACAAGCTCGACTGGCTGAACAAGAACAACGTCACCGTCGCGAACGGCGTCGCCACCTTCACCGCCACCCCGGGCGGGCCCACCCTGGAGAACGGCCAGCAGTCCTGGAACACCGGCTTCCTGACCACCGAGGGCTCCACCGAGGGCTTCCAGGTCAAGACCGGCGACTACGCCGAGGCCCGGGTCAAGATGCCCTCGGGCGCCGGCGCCTGGCCTGCCCTGTGGACCTGGAAGAACGGCAACGGGGAGATCGACTCCTTCGAGTACCACCCGGACAACCCGAACCTGCTGGAGTTGACCAACCACATCAACCCGAGCAACCCCGAGTACTACACCGATGCCAAGGCCGTCGCCAAGGACCAGTGGGTCACCATCGGCACCTACTACGGCGCCAACTCGGTGGACTGGTACGTCAACGGCGTCAAGGTGTATTCGGACAACAAGGGCGTGGGCACCAACTTCTCGGCGTACCTGATCCTCAACCTCTCGGTGTGTGCCGGGAAGTACCACCCCGCGCCGCAGGGGACCGCCCCGATCACCATGGCCGCCGACTACGTCCGCGTCTACCGCTGACGGTAGCCGCCGGGCCCGCGTAGCCACCGGGCCCGGGTAGCCGCCGGGTCCGCGTAGCCCCCAGGACCAGCCGCTCTCATGGACCGGCAGCCGTTTCGACCACCGTGTGGTCGAAACGGCTGCCGGTTCTTGCGTTCAGGTCCCTGTGTTCAAGCCCATGCGTGGCAAGTGAGTTGACGACACGTCAGGGTGCCAGGACCTGTCCGAGCCGGGTCGCGATCTGCTGCATCACCGGCACCAGCGAGGACGCCCCCGTCTGCTCCTCCAGTGCCCGGATCCGGGCCTCCGGGCCGGACACCGATAGCGCGGTGGGCGTCGGCGCGCCCGGCACCGCGAGGGCGATGCAGCGGACGCCGATCTCCTGCTCCTGGTCGTCGACGACGTACCCGCGCTCGCGCGCCTCGGCGAGCTGGTCCATCAGCTCCTGCGGGTCGGTGAGGGTGTACTCGGTGTGCGCGGGCAGCGGGTTGGGGCCCAGGACCGCGCGCGCCTCGTCCTCCGGGAGCTGGGCGAGCAGGGCCTTGCCGACGCCGGTGCAGTGCGGCTGCACCCGCCGTCCGACCTCGGTGAACATCCGCATCGAGCGCCGCGACTGCACCTGTCCGACGTACACCACCTCGCCGCCCTCCAGTACCGCCAGGTTGGCGGTCTCGCCGGTGGCCTCCATCAGCTCGGCCAGGTACGGGCGGGCCCAGCTGCCGAGCAGTCGGCCGGCCGTCTCGCCGAGCCGGATCAGTCGGGGGCCGAGGGTGTAGCGGCGCGCGGTGTCCTGGCGGACATAGCCCTGCTGCACGAGGGTACGGACCAGTCGGTGGATGGTCGGCATCGGGAGACCGGAGCTGGTGGAAAGCTCACTGAGGGTGGCCACGCCGCCCGAGTCGGCCAGCGCCTCCAGGAGTTGGAAGGCGCGCTCGACGGACTGCACGCCGCCGCTCGCGCGGTCGGCGCCTGTCGTCGATGCTGTGTCGGGGGTCGCAACCACCGGCGTTCCCTTCGCTGTCGGGGAGGAGTAGAGTCCCGGCGATCTCTTCAACAAACCGTTGAAATTCTGTATCGCGGAAACTAGTCTCCACCTTACAGAATCGAACTCGCCGACAGGCGGGTAACGATCGAGGAAGTTCCCGAGGAGGCTCCCACCGGAGCTCCCTTCGCCAGGCTCAACCGTCTTAGGAGTGTCCTGCTCATGGCTGCAGATCAGGGGCCCGTCGGCGCCTCCCCCGCCGCTCCGGTCGTCACTGTCGCCGGTCCGCGCGTCCACCGGGCCGAGGAGGTGCTCACCCCGGAGGCGGTCGCCTTCGTCGTGGGCCTCCATCGCGCCTTCGAGGGTCGCCGACAGGAACTGCTGGCCAGGCGGAAGAGTCGACGCGCCGAGATCGCCCGCACCGGCACGCTGGACTTCCTCCCCGAGACCGCCGACGTCCGGGCCGGCGACTGGAAGGTCGCCGAGGCGCCGCGCGCCCTCCAGGACCGCCGGGTCGAGATCACCGGCCCCACCGACCGCAAGATGGTCATCAACGCCCTCAACTCCGGGGCGAGGATCTGGCTCGCCGACTTCGAGGACGCCACCTCCCCGACCTGGGAGAACGTGGTCAGCGGCCAGGTCAACCTGATCGACGCCTTCGAGGGCCGGATCGACTTCACCGGCACGGCCGGCAAGGCCTACACCCTCAAGCCCGCCGCCGAACTCGCCACCGTCGTGGTCCGCCCGCGCGGCTGGCACCTGGACGAGAACCACCTGCTGGTCGACGGCGTCCCGGTGGCCGGAGCGTTCGTCGACTTCGGCCTGTACTTCTTCCACAACGCCGCCCGGCTGCTCGCCAGGGGCGCCGAGGACCCCAACTCCGGGCCCTACTTCTACCTGCCGAAGACCGAGAGCCACCTCGAGGCCCGGCTCTGGAACGACGTGTTCACCCACGCCCAGGCCGAGCTGGGCATCCCGCACGGCACCGTCCGGGCCACCGTGCTGATCGAGACCATCACCGCGGCCTTCGAGATGGACGAGATCCTCTACGAGCTGCGCGACCACGCGGCCGGCCTCAACGCCGGGCGCTGGGACTACCTGTTCTCGATCGTGAAGAACTTCCGCGACGCCGGCGAGCACTACATCCTGCCGGACCGCAACAGCGTCACCATGGCCTCGCCGTTCATGGCCGCCTACACCCGCCTGCTGGTGCGCACCTGCCACCGGCGCGGCGCCCACGCGATCGGCGGCATGGCCGCCTTCATCCCCAGCCGCCGGGACCCCGAGGTCAACGCCGCCGCGCTGGAGAAAGTCAAGGCGGACAAGGACCGCGAGGCCGGCAACGGCTTCGACGGCTCCTGGGTCGCCCACCCGGACCTCGTCCCGGTCGCCCGGGCCTCCTTCGACGCGGTGCTCGGCGAGCGGCCGAACCAGAAGGACAACCCCGGCCCGACCGAGCCGGTCACCGCCGCCGACCTGCTCGACATCGCCGGCGCCGGCGGCACCTGCACCCGCGCCGGGCTGCACAACGCCGTCCAGGTCGGCGTCCGCTACATCGAGGCGTGGCTGCGCGGGCTCGGTGCGGTCGGCATCTTCAACATGATGGAGGACGCCGCCACCGCCGAGATCTCGCGCTCGCAGACCTGGCAGTGGATCCACAACGGGGTCGTGCTGTCCGACACCGGCGAGAAGGCCACCGCCGAGCTGGTGCGCACCCTGGTCGCCACCGAACTGGCCGAGCTCCGCGCCGAGTTCGGCGACCAGGCCTACCAAGCCGGCCGCTGGCGCGAGGCCGCCCAGCTCTTCGAACAGGTCGCCCTGGCCGAGGAGTTCGCGGACTTCCTGACCCTCCCCGCGCTGCCCCTGCTGGGCTGAGCACCAATCTATCCGCCGGCGCCACCGCTGCCGCCTGCCGGGCTGTAGCAGTCCCGCCGCCCAATGCTCCGTTCCGTACGGCGACGAATCCACCTGTCCTCTCGTCGCCGTACGGAACGGTCTTTTCTTTCTGAGGAGTTCACTGATGGCACGCATCTTCTTCAACGGCCAGGCGATGGTCGGCGGACCGTTCCACGAGAAGGTCGCCGACGCCCTGATCGGCCCGGCCCGCACCGCGCCCGGCTACCGCTTCTTCTCCATCGACCACAGCGGCGGGACGGACGTCTGCCCGGGGCTGCTGCCCGCCCCGGAGGTCGACAGCGCGATCGAGGGCGAGCTGTACGAGATCAGCCTGGAGCGTCTGCGGGACGTCATCCTGCCCGGCGAGCCCAGGGAGCTGGAGCTCGGCGTGATCGAGCTGGAGGACGGCTCGGCGTGCTTCTCGATGCTGCTGGCCCGCGGCGAGGTCGAGCGCGGCGTGCACCGGGAGATCACCCACCACGGCGGCTGGCGCGCCTACCTGGGGACGCTGGGGCGTACGGCCTGAGGCACGTGGCCTGAGGCGCATCGCCTGAGGCACGTGGCCTGAGGTGAACGGATAACAGCGAACAGCGAACAGCGGACAACAAACAGCGAACAGATAACGGATGACAACTTTCGTCATCTGTTATCTGTTCGCTGTCGTCTGTTCCTTCTCTGTTCCCTCTCCGCCCCGCCCTCCGCGCACGCCGCGGCCCCGAACCCTCGCCGTGGGTTCGGGGCCGCGGGTCCGTACACCTTGCCGGGTGTACGGAGTCCGGGTCGCGCACCGTCCCTGGGCGCGCTCCCGGAGCTCCTTGGTGTTGTCGGGCGGAGGACCGTCAGACCGGGCGGGAGGCCAGCTCCTTGGCCGCGCGGGCGCAGGCGCGCGCGATCCGGTCCTCGTTGACGGTGGTCAGCTCGCCCTTCTCGACCACGGCGTTGCCGTTGACGAACAGCGTCGCCAGCGGCGGCAGCGCGCCGAAGGTGAGGGCCGCGACCGGGTCGGCGATCGAGGAGTGCATGACCCCGTCGATCTTCCACAGCGCCAGGTCGGCCAGCTTGCCGGCCTCGATCGAGCCGATCTCGTTCTGCCGCCCGAGCACCCGGGCGCCGCCCATGGTGCCCAGCCGCAGCGCCTGGCGGCCGGTCAGCGCGGTCGGGTAGCCGTGCAGGCGGTTGATCAGCAGCGCGTTGCGCAGTTCGGTGCCCAGCTCGCCGGACTCGTTGGAGGCGGTGCCGTCGACGCCGAGCCCGACCGGTACGCCGGCCTTGAGCATGTCCGGGACCCGGGCGATCCCGGCGGCCAGCCGGGCGTTGGAGGACGGGCAGTGCGCCACGCCGGTGCCGGTCTCGGCGAACTTGGCGATGTCGGAGTCGTTCATGTGGACGCAGTGCGCCATCCAGACGTCCTCGCCGAGCCAGCCGACCGATTCGAAGTAGTCCGTCGGCCCCATGCCGAACAGCTCCTTGCAGAACTGCTCCTCCTCGGCCGTCTCGGAGCCGTGGGTGTGCAGCCGGACGCCCTTGCGGCGGGCGAGTTCGGCGGACTGGCGGAGCAGGTCGGTGGAGACCGAGAAGGGCGAGCAGGGCGCCAGCGCGACGTGCAGCATCGAGCCGAACGAGGAGTCGTGGTAGCGGTCCACGGCGGCCTCGGAGGCGGCCAGGATGTCGTCCAGCTCCTCGACGGCGTGGTCCGGCGGCAGCCCGCCGTCCTTCTTGCTGCGGTCCATCGAGCCGCGCAGCGCGGTGAAGCGCAGGCCGAGCTCCTGGACGGCCTCGATGGAGGCGCCGAGGACGTCCCCGCCGTCCTTGGGGAAGACGTAGTGGTGGTCCGAGGCGGTGGTGCAGCCGGACTTGAGCAGGGCGGCGGCCGAGCCCTGGCTGGCGGCGTGCACGAGCTTCTCGTCGATCCGGGCCCAGGTCGGGTAGAGGGCGACCAGCCAGTCGAACAGGATGTTGTCCTGGGCGAGGCCGCGGGTGATCCACTGGTAGAAGTGGTGGTGAGTGTTGACCAGGCCGGGGGTGAGCAGGTGGCCCTCGCCGTTGATCCGGTGCACCACGTTGTCCAGCCAGTTCGGGGCGGCGCCGTTGCCGACGGATTCGATCCGGTTGCCGAGGATGACCACGTGGCCACGGGTGTACTCGGTGTCGACGGCGTCGACGGTGGCGATCGCGACGTTCTCGATCACGATCCGCTGGTCGGCGGGCGGGGGCTGGACTGCCATGGTGTCACTCCTATGGGGGAGGGCCAGGAGGGGCGCGCACTCAGTGGCGCGCGCCCCAGCCCGGACCGGTCAGGACGGTGTCGCCGTCGGCACCGTCGCGCCGGAGCCCTGGCTGGATCTGGATTCGGATCCAGATCCAGATCCAGATCCAGATTCGGACCCGGATCCGGATTCGGACCGGCGGGCGGCTCCGACGTGGTGGAAGAGCAGGTTGAGCAGGACGGCCATCACGCAGCCGGCCGAGATCCCCGAGTGCATCAGGGTCCGGACGGCCTCCGGGAAGGCGTCGTAGAAGGCGGGCACAGCGATCGGGATGATGCCGACCCCGAGCGAGACCGACACCAGGATGGTGTTGGCACTGGACTCCATGCCGGCCTCCGCGAGGGTGCGGATCCCGCTCGCCGCGACCGTGCCGAACAGCACGATCCCGGCGCCGCCGAGGACGGGCTGCGGTACCAGGGAGACGACCGAACCGAGCACGGGGAAGAGCCCCAACAGGATCAGGATGCCTCCGCCGGCCGCGACCACGAAGCGGCTGCGGATCTTGGTCAGCGCCACCAGCCCGATGTTCTGGGCGAAGGCGCTGGCGGCGAAGCCGTTGAAGACGGGGCTGATCGCGGTGGCCAGTCCGTCGGCCCGCAGGCCGGCGGCGAGCGTGGGTTCGTCGGCCTCGCGCTCGACGATCTTGCCGAGGGCGAGCATGTCGGCGGTGGACTCGGTCATCGAGACCACCATGACGATGCACATCGAGATGATCGCGGCGGCGTCGAACATCGGCGCGCCGAAGTGGAACGGCGACGGGAGCGCGAAGACCTTCGCGTCCTGGACCGCGCCGAAGTCGGCCAGCCCCAGCGGGAAGGCGATCAGGGTGCCGAACGCCAAGCCGATGAGCAGGGACAGCTGCTGCCAGAAGCCGCGCAGCAGCCGGTTGCAGAGCACCACCGCGACGAGGGTGATCGCGGCGAGGCCGATGGCCCGCATGGAGCCGTACCCGGGGGCGCTCGGCGAGCCGCCGCGCGCCCAGTTCACCGCCACCGGGAGCAGGGACACCCCGATGAGGGTGATCACGGTGCCCTGGACGACCGGGGGGAAGAACCGGATGAGCTTGCAGAAGTACGGCGCCGCGACGAAGCACAGGACCCCCGCGACGATCACCGCGCCGAAGATCACCGGGAGGGCGTTCTTCGGACCGTGTTCGTTGGCGATGGCGATCATGGGCGCCACGCCCGCGAACGACACGCCGTTCACGAACGGCAGCCGCGCGCCGATCTTCCAGACGCCGAGGGTCTGGAGCAGGGTGGCCAGTCCGGCGGTGAACAGGCTGGCCGATATCAGCAGGGCGAGGTCGGCGGCGGAGAGCCCGACGCCGGCGCCGACGATGAGCGGGGGTGCGACGACCCCCGCGTACATCGCGGCGACGTGCTGGAGCCCGGTGGAGAACAGCTTCACCGGTGGCAGCACCTCGTCCACGGGGTGGGTTCCGGAGCCGGACGGCCCGCCGGGGAGGCGGATTGAGGTGCCGTCCGGGCCCGGGGTTCTTGCTGGGGTGGAACCGCCGTCGTTACTGCTGGTGTTGCTGGGTGCCATGTCGAGCCCCTCTTGTGCCCGTGGCTCCCGGCGCGCCCGTGGCGCTGGAGACCCCCGAGGGCGGGACGGCGGAGCAAGGATCCCTCGGGACGCTTCTCCAGTGCCCCGGGCCGGCCGCCGCGAGGCAGACACGAACTCCGGTTGGTGGGGGTGGAGAAACAGGTGGTGCGGGAACGGGTGGTACTGGAACGGGTGGTACTGGAACGGGTGGTACTGGAACCGGTGGTGCGGGAAGGCGTGGTGCGGGCGGGGGCGGGGGAGGTCAGACGACCGGGATGACCGGGACGACGCCCTCGCGGTGCACGGTGCCCTCGATCAGGCCGTACATCCGGTCCGCCGCGTAGTAGACCTCGTTCTCGTTCTTGAGCCCGAAGGGCTCCAGGTCGACGAGGAAGTGGTGCTTGTTGGGCAGTTCGAGACGTACCTCGTCAACCTCGGCGCGGTTGTTGAGGACCCGGGTGCCCATCGAGTGCAGGGTCTGCTGCAGCGAGTAGGAGTAGGTCTCGGCGAACGCCTCCAGCATGTGCCGCTTCACATGGGTGTAGGAGCGGTTCCAGTTGGGCTGGGCCTCGCCGTCGCGCCCGCTGTAGCCGTACTTCCAGCGGGCGGTGACCTGGGTGGCGAGGATGCGGTCGTACGCCTCCTGGAGGGTGGTGTACTGGTCCTTGATGTAGCCCCAGAACTCCGAGTTGGTGGAGTTCATGACGATGAGGTCCTTCAGGCCGGAGATGACCTGGACCTTCTCGCCGTCGTAGACGACCTCGGTGGTGCGGGTCTCCTGGCCGTTGCGGACGAAGGAGTGGCCGACCTCCTCGGAGCCGATGAAGCGGGCCGAGCTGTCGGGCGTCCGGATCCGGTCCCAGGTGTACTCCTCGATCCGGATCCGGGCGCTGTGCACGACGCCGCGCTCGGTGTCGTCGACGAAGTGCCGGGCCAGCAGGATGCCGAAGGCCTCGGCGGAGTCGATGCCGTACTCCTTGGCGAAGGCGTAGACGGTGTTCTTGGTGGTGTCGGTGGGAAGGCAGTTGGCGTTGGACCCGGTGAGGTGGACGTCCTCGAACTCGCCCTGGAGGGAGACCGAGACGTTGAGGTCCTTGATCTCGTGCCGCGTGGAGTCGCGGTAGACCCGGACGATGCGGTTCTCCGCCTTGCCGTACTGGTTCTGACCGAGCACGTGGGCCATGACAGGCTCCTAAGCTTCCAGGTCGGTCTACTAGCTTCCGCGGTAGACCGAGTATCCGAACGGGTTCAGCAGCAGCGGCACGTGGTAGTGGTGCTGCTCGGGCGCGACCGTGAAGACGATCGAGACCTCGGGGAAGAACGGCGGCTCGGCGGACTTCAGCGCGTAGTACGCGCCGGTGTCGAAGAGCAGCCGGACGACCGAGCCCGCCTCCACGGCCGGCAGGTCCTTGACCCGGCCGTCGGAGTCCGTGGCGGAGGTGCCGAGCACCTGCCAGCCACCCTCGGTGTGCAGTGCGAGCTCGACCGGGACACCTTCGGCCGGGCGGCCGAGGCTGGTGTCGAGCACGTGGGTGGAGATGCCAGTCATGGGTGAAGTGACCTTACTGATGGCAGAGGTGATGGTGCGTCAGATCGCGAATGGCGGCCGTCCGGGACGGGGGCGCCCCGCCCACGAATCATTCTTGACGAAGCGTCAGGAAGCGTCGAGGAGGCGGTTGAGCCGAATGTCGTTGATCTTGCGCAGCTCGCCCCGGACGATCTCCGCCTCGGTGGCGGGGTCGTTGGGCTGGCGCTCGCGCAGCGCCGCGAGCATGGTGGCCGCGGTACGGCCGGTCGCGCAGATCAGGAACACGTGGCCGAACTTGGCCTCGTAGTCGGCGTTGGCCTCGCGCAGTTCGTCGAGGACCGCTTGGTCCACGCCCTGGAGGCCGGCCTGTTCGCGCTCGGAGGTGGCGTCGCCCGTCTTGGGCTGGCCGATCCGGGCGTGTCCGGCCATCGCGTCGCGCAGGTCCGCGTCGGTCAGGCCGGCCATCGCCGCCGCGTTGGCGGCGAGCAGGGCCTCCCGGCTGGACCAGGGCTCGGCCTCCGCGACCGCGGCGGCCCAACGGGGGCTGGAGCATACCTCCAGCAGGATCTCCGCCAGTTCCGCGGCATCGGCTGCGGCCAGGGCGTCAAGGGCGTGGGGGTGGTTGGTCACGGGTGGACCTCCTGAAGAGTGGTGCCACCCGGAAAAGCTAGATCGGCCCCACCCGGCCGTCAACAGTTTGTTGAACTGTTGGTGGTTACGTTTTGAACCGGCCTGCGATGCGGGGCCCTTTCGTGTGCGATTCGCCAAGTGTGCCCCGCCGTGGGCCGGTCCAGACTTCTCGGCACCGGCGGGGTCACCCGTTCGGCGGCTCCTCGCGGGCCGCGCTCAGGACGGCTTGGAGCCGTCCTGGCGGTTCAGGTAGTTGTACACGGTGAAGCGGCTGACGCCCAGGGCCGAGGCGACCGTCTCGACGCCGTGGCGGACGGTGAACGCGCCGCGCTCCTCCAGGAGGGCGACCACCCGCTGCTTCTCCCAGCGGTCCAGCTCGGCCAGCGGGCGGCCGTCGAACTGCCGGGTCATCTCGGCCAGCAGCCGGTCCAGCGCGCTGCTCAGGTGCGGCAGCCGGACGGCGAGGGCCGGGGTGCCCTCCCACTCCAGGACGACGTCCTCGGCCTTCGCCTCGTCCAGCGGGACGGGCGTCGCGCCGACCGCGTCCAGCAGCGGCTTGACCGCAGCGGCGAGCGGGTGTTCCACGTGCTCGGTCACGGCGTACCGCCCTCCTCGCCCAGCAGGCTGACCTGGACGGAGATGCGGGTCGCCCCGGCCTCCAGGGTCTCCCGGAGCAGTCGGGTCACCGCGGCGAGGACCTGCTCGGCCTCGCCCTCGGCGCCGGTCCCGAAGGGCCCGACCGACACGTCCAGGCCGGCCTCGTCGACGACCTTGCGGGCCGCCGCGGCGTGCTCGGGGAACGTGTCCAATTCGAACGGTTCTGTCGTGAACTCCACCATCAATCGCACCTGCTCACTGTATCGAGCGGGGGTGGGCGGTGGCAGGGGCTGGGCGATCGAACAGTCGCGGGCCTGGTGGGCGGGCCCCTTCGGGCTACTTCAACAAAATGTTGCGGCAGCCTTGACACCCGCTCGGCAGGCCGGAGATGCTTCCACCACACAGAATCCCTCTTCCGGATCGTGGAAGTTGCGGATGAAGGAAGAGAGAGTGAGAGGTGATGGACGTGACGGCGGCTGCCAAGCACGGCTTCACGGTCAACCTGTCGATCCTGTTCGGCGAACTCCCGCTGCTGGAGCGCCCCGCGGCCGCCGCCGCGGCCGGCTTCACGGCCGCCGAGCTCTGGTGGCCGTTCGGCACCGAGCACAGCCCGGGTCGGGCCGAACTCGACGCGCTGCGCAAGGCGTTCAGCGACGCCGGGGTCCGGCTCACCGGCCTCAACTTCCTCGACGATCTCAGCCAGGGCGCCCGGGGCACCGTCTCGGTCCCGTCCGAGCGGGACCGCTTCCGGGCCAACGTCCCGGTCGCCGCGGAACTCGCCGCCTCGCTCGGTGCCACCGCGCTCAACGCGCTGTACGGCAACCGGATCGAGGGCGTCGAGTCGGCCGAGCAGGACGCGCTGGCGCTGGAGAACCTGGTGCTCGCCGCACGGGCGGCGCACGGGATCGGCGCCGTCCTGCTGATCGAGGCCCTCAACAAGGCCGAGTCCCCGGACTACCCGCTGGTCTCCGCGGCCGCGGCCGTCGAGGTGGTCGACAAGGTCAACGCCGCCACCGGCCTGGGGAACGCCCGGTTCCTCTGCGACCTCTACCACCTGGCCAAGAACGGCGAGGACCTGGCGGCCGTCATCGACCTCCACGCCGACAAGATCGGCCACGTGCAGATCGCCGACAACCCGGGCCGCAACGAGCCCGGCACCGGCGAGCTGGACTTCGAGGACCTGTTCGCCCGGCTCAGCGCCGCCGGCTACACCGGCTCGATCGGCCTGGAGTACCGGCCCTCGACCGGCGTCAGCGCCGACAGCTTCGACTGGCTGCCGCGCGAGCTGCGCGCGGCCCGCTAGGGCCTGTCCGGCGGCAGCCCGGCAGGCGCCGGCGCGGCCGGGCGTCACACCCCTCCCCACCCGCACACGTAAGGAACCCGACGCGATGAGCGCCTCCCGCAAGATTGCCTTCGTCGGCCTCGGCATCATGGGCAAGCCCATGGCCGTCAACCTGGTCAAGGCCGGCCACCACGTGACCGGCTTCGACCTCTCCCAGGCCTCGATCGACACCGTGGTCGCGGCCGGCGGCCACGGCGCCGCCAGCATCGCCGACGCGGTGAAGGACGCCGAGATCGTCGTCACCATGGTCCCGGCCGACCCGCACGTCGAGGCGGTCATCCTCGGCGAGGGCGGCGTCCTGGAGAACGTCCAGCCGGGCACCCTGGTGATCGACATGTCCTCGATCACCCCGCAGACCTCCATCAAGGTCGGCAAGGCCGCCCGGGAGAAGGGCGTGCGCACCCTGGACGCCCCGGTCTCCGGTGGCGAGGCCGGCGCCATCGAGGCGGTGCTGTCGATCATGGTCGGCGGCGAGGCGGCGGACTTCGCCGAGGCCAAGCCGCTGTTCGACGCGCTGGGCACCACGGTCGTCCACGTCGGCCCGGACGGCGCCGGCCAGACCGTCAAGGCCGCCAATCAGCTGATCGTCGCGGTCAACATCCAGGTGCTCGCCGAGGCCGTGGTGTTCCTGGAGAACGCCGGGGTCGACCTCGCCGCCGCGCTGGACGTGCTCGGCGGCGGCCTGGCCGGCTCCACCGTGCTCAACCGCAAGAAGGCGAACATGCTCAACCGCGAGTTCGCCCCCGGCTTCCGGATCGACCTGCACCACAAGGACATGGGCATCGTCACCGACGCCGCCCGCGCCGTGGGCGCCGCGCTGCCGGTCGGCGCCGTGGTGGCCCAGCTGGTCGCCTCCGCCCGGGCCAACGGCGACGGCTCGCTCGACCACTCGGCGCTGCTGCGCGGCGTCGAGCGGCTCTCCGGCCGCGACGTGGCGTAACGCGAGGTGGCGTAACGGCGTGGCGTAACGCGAGGTGGCGTGACGACATGGCGTAACGCGACATGGCGTAACCCGAGGTGGCCCAACACCTCCCGAAAGCTCCTCCTGGTGGCGTGTACCTGATCCGGTCGTGCCCGCGCCACCAGGAGGCCAGACCCGACCGGCGCGCGGGTAGGGGCTCATCCGCCCGCCCGCCGGTCGACCCAAGCCGGTGACGCGCACACCCTTCCCTGGGGGCACTTCGGTCGTGCCGTATGCGCGTCGCCTGGCCCCCTCCCCGCCGAGGGGAGCCCCTCGTACGTCGGAAGCGGGACGAGGGGAACGGCGGGGAGGGGGTCGCACCGACCACGGTCGTGCCGCCCTCCTCGGGCCCGGTCGCACGCCCGGCCGCACTGCCCTCCGGGGCACGGCCGTGCCGCCCTCCGCGGGTCCCGGCCGCGGCACCCGCGCGGGGGTCGCGGTCCCGGGGTCACCGGACCCATGCTTGTCGAACCACTGCCAGACCCCCGTACGGAAGTGAGGACCACCGATGCCCCCCACCCCCCTCCAGGGCCATGTGGTCGTAGCGCCGGACAAGTTCAAGGGCAGCCTGGAGGGCGCCGAGGTCGCCGCCCGGATCGCCGCCGGCATCCGGCGCGCCGCGCCCGGCACCGAGGTCCGCGAACTGCCCGTCGCCGACGGCGGCGAGGGCACCCTGGCCGCGGCGCTCGCGGCCGGCTTCACCCGGGTCCCGGCCAAGGTGGCCGGCCCGACCGGCCTGCCGGTGGACGCCGCGCTCGCCGTCCGCGGCGACACCGCCGTGGTCGAGCTGGCCCAGGCGTCCGGGCTGGCCCGGCTGCCCGGCGGCCGGACCGCTCCGCTCGCGGCCGGCTCCTACGGCGTCGGCCAGCTGATCGGCCGGGCGGTGTCGATGGGCGCCAAGCGGATCGTGCTGGGCCTCGGCGGCAGCGCCTGCACCGACGGCGGGGCCGGCATGGTGCAGGCCCTCGGGGTCCGGCTGCGGGACGTCGACGACGTCGAACTGCCGCCCGGCGGCGCCGCGTTGCGCCGGCTGGAGCGGATCGACCCCGGTCCGCTGGCCGAGCTGCTGACCGGCGTGGAGGTCGTGGTCGCCTGCGACGTGGACAACCCGCTGCTCGGCCCGCGCGGCGCCACCGCCGTCTACGGCCCGCAGAAGGGCGCCGACGGGGACGACCTGGTGGTCCTGGAGCAGGGGCTGACCCGCTTCGCCGACCGGGTCGCCGCGGTGACCGGGCGGGACGTGCGGGAGGCCCCCGGCGCCGGGGCCGCGGGCGGGGTGGGCTTCGCCGCCCTCGCCCTGCTCGGCGCCACCATGCGACCCGGTATCGAGCTGCTGCTCGAACTGCTGGGTTTCGACGAGGCCGTGCGTGGGGCACGCCTCGTCGTCACCGGTGAGGGCTGCCTGGACGCTCAGACGCTCCATGGCAAGGCCCCCGCCGGAGTCGCCGCGGCGGCTGCCCGGGCGGGGGTTCGGGTGGCCGCTGTGGCGGGTCGGCTGGAGCTGTCCGAGCCCGAGTGGCGGGCCGCCGGCTTCACCGCCGCGATCGCGCTCACCGACCTGGCCGAGCAGCCGGGGGACAGCATGACCAGGGCCGGCGAGCTGGCGGAGGTGGCGGGGGAGCGGTTGGCCGGGGCGCTGCTGCCGGGCTGAGCCCTCGTACGTTCCTCCATTGACGTTTTGTTGAAGGCGGGCCTAGGCTCCCGGCAATCCTTCGGATCCCGCCTACTCCGACCGCCCGTTCGACCATCAGTCGGACCATCCGCGAGCGCCTCCCCGGGCCGCGTGGTCCGGTGTGTCCCCGCGTACCCCGGGTACCCGCGAGTGCCCCCCGTCCCCGCCCAGTTCCAGGTTTCGGAGGTCCCCATGCCGTTCAGCCAGCCAGCGGTGATCCGCTCCCGCCGGGCGGTGCTGCCCGACGGCGAGCGCCCCGCGGACGTGCTGATCCGGGACGGCAGGATCGAGCAGGTCGCCGCCCACGGCTCGCTGGTGGTCGGCGACAGCGAACTCGTCGACCTCGGCGACACCGCCCTGCTGCCCGGCCTGGTCGACACCCACGTGCACGTCAACGAGCCCGGCCGCACCGAGTGGGAGGGCTTCGCCACCGCCACCCGGGCCGCCGCGGCCGGCGGCGTCACCACGATCATCGACATGCCGCTCAACTCCGTCCCGCCCACCACCACGGTCGCGGGGCTGGACGTCAAGCGGAAGACCGCCGAGGGCCAGGCCTGGGTCGACCTCGGCTTCTGGGGCGGGGCGGTCCCGGGCAACGTCGCGGACCTCGAACCCCTGCACCGGGCGGGCGTGTTCGGCTTCAAGAGCTTCCTCGCGCCGTCCGGCGTGGACGAGTTCCCGCACGTCGAGGCCGCCGACCTGGAGGCCGCCCTGGCCGAGCAGGCCCGGATCGGCGCACTGGCGATCATCCACGCCGAGGACCCGGCCGTCCTGGCCGCCGCGCCGCAGCAACCCGGCGTCCACTACCGGGACTTCCTCGCATCCCGGCCGGCCGGCGCGGAGACCGCGGCGGTCGCCCACCTGCTCCACACCGCCCGGCACACCGGCACCCGGGTGCACATCCTGCACGTCTCCTCGGCGGCCGTGCTGCCGCTGCTGCGCCAGGCCCGCGAGGACGGCGTACGGGTGACCGCCGAGACCTGCCCGCACTACCTGACCCTGGCCGCCGAGCAGGTGCCGGACGGCGACACCGCGTTCAAGTGCTGCCCGCCGATCCGGGACGAGGCCAACCGGGACGCGCTCTGGGAGGCCCTGGCGAACGGCGAGTTCGCCGCCGTCGTCTCCGACCACTCGCCGTCCACCCCCGACCTCAAGCTGCTGCCCGAGTACGGCGGCAGCGGCGACTTCGCGGCGGCCTGGGGCGGCATCGCCTCGCTGCAACTGGGCCTGCCCGCCATCTGGACCGAGGCCCGCCGCCGCGGCCACACCCTGGCCGACGTGGTGCGCTGGATGTCCTCCGGACCGGCCGAACTGGTCGGCCTCACCGGCACCAAGGGCGCCATCGCGGCGGGCTGCGACGCGGACCTGGTCGCCTTCGACCCGGACGGCGAATTCGCCGTTCACGCAAGCGAGTTGCACCACCGCAACCCGGTGACCCCGTACGCCGGACGGACCTTGAGCGGAGCCGTCCGCACCACCTGGCTGCGCGGCCGCGCGGTGGACACCGGCGCCGAGCCGTTCGGCCGGCAGCTCACCCGGCCCGACAGCTCCAGGCCCGACAACTTCCTTTCCGCCAACGGTTCCTGAGGCGACACCGCTTCCCGAACCGAAACCTTCTTCCGAGGAGAGCCAGTGACCACTGCCGACACCCCGAGCGCTCCCTTCACCGAGCTGGTCGACCTGGCCTCCCGACGGCTCGGCGCGGGCGTCGTCGCCACCAACGAGGACACCTTCGCGGACGCCGAGAACCTGCTGGTCGCCAAGCCCGCCGAGTTCCGCCCGCACACCTTCGGCCACAAGGGCCAGATCATGGACGGCTGGGAGTCCAAGCGCCGCCGCGGCGTCTCCGCAGAGCAGCCGCACCCCACCGACCAGGACCACGACTGGGCGATCGTGCGGCTCGGCGCCGGCGGCGTGATCCACGGCGTGATCGTCGACACCGCCCACTTCACCGGCAACTACCCGGAGAGCGCCACCGTCGAGGCCGCCTCCGTGCCCGGGCACCCCTCGCCCGAGGAGGTGCAGGCCGCCGAGTGGACGGTCATCGTGCCGCGCAGCCCGCTCCGGGGCGACACCGCGCACGAGTTCCCCGTCCAGGACGACGCCCGCTACACCCACGTACGGCTGAGCATCTTCCCGGACGGCGGCGTCGCCCGGCTCCGGGTGCACGGCGAGGTGCTGCCCGACCCGCGCGAACTGGACGGCCTCACCTTCGACCTGGCCGCCCAGGAGTACGGCGGCGTGGCCGAGGCGGCGTCCGACCGCTACTTCTCCTCCCCGCACAACCTGAACGCTCCCGGTCGCGCCTCCGTCATGGGCGAGGGCTGGGAGACCCGGCGTCGGCGCGACAAGGCCAACGACTGGGTGCAGATCGCCCTGGCCGGGGGCGGTGAGGTCCTGGCCGCCGAGGTGGACACCACCCACTTCGTCGCCAATGCCCCCGGCTGGGCCGACCTGATCGGCTTCGACGCCTCGACCGGGCAGGCTGCGACTCCGCAGCCGCCGGCCGACGGCGAGTGGTTCGAACTCCTGCCCCGCACCCGGCTGCAGCCCGACACCCGGCACCGCTTCCGGCTCGACGCCGGCCGCCCGGTGACCCACGTGCGGATCAACGTCTACCCGGACGGCGGCCTGGCCCGCCTCCGGCTCACCGGCCGCCTCACCGAGGCCGGCCGCGCGGCCCTCGCGCTGCGCTGGTTCAACGCCGTCCCGGCCGCCGAGGCCGCCGCCGCGCTCACCGGCGCCGGCCTGACCGCCGAGGAGGCCGCCGACCTGGCCGCCGCCCGCCCGCTGGCGGACCCGGCCGCGGCCACCGCCGCGGTCGCCGCCCTCCGCCCGGCCGACGGCCCGGACGGCGAGCACTCCGCCCGCCGCCGCTCGGCGCTGTGGCGCCTGCTGGGCGTCTGAGCCCGGCGCGGGCTCGCGTGCCCGCTCCACCTCTCCACGTACCGCCTTCACTCATCGCCTTCACGCACAGCCTTATCGACACCTGAAGGACCCTCCATGTCCAAGATCCTGACCACGGAGTCCGGCGCCCCGGTCGCCGACAACCAGAACTCGGCCTCGGCCGGCGAGTACGGCCCGCTGCTGCTCCAGGACCAGCACCTGCTGGAGAAGCTGGCCCGGTTCAACCGCGAGCGCATCCCGGAGCGCGTCGTGCACGCCCGAGGCTCCGGCGCGTACGGCTACTTCGAGGTCACCGACGAGGTGTCGAAGTACACCCGCGCGGCGTTCCTGTCCGAGGTCGGCAAGCGCACCGAGGTCTTCCTGCGGTTCTCCACCGTGGCCGGCAACCTGGGCGCCAGCGACGCGGTGCGCGACCCGCGCGGCTTCGCGCTGAAGTTCTACACCGAGGAGGGCAACTACGACCTCGTCGGCAACAACACCCCGGTGTTCTTCATCAAGGACCCGATCAAGTTCCCCGACTTCATCCACTCGCAGAAGCGCGACCCGTACACCGGCGTGCAGGAGGCGGACAACGTCTGGGACTTCTGGGCCCACTCGCCGGCCTCGACCCACCAGATCACCTGGCTGTTCGGCGACCGCGGCATCCCCGCCTCGTACCGCCACATGAACGGCTACGGCTCGCACACCTACCAGTGGGTCAACGCCGAGGGCGAGGCCTACTGGGTGAAGTACCACTTCAAGACCAACCAGGGCATCCGCAGCCTGGACGGCGGCCAGGCCGCCGAGGTGGTCGGCGCCGATGCCGACTCGCACCAGCGCGACCTCCACCAGGCCATCGAGCGCGGGGTGTTCCCGTCCTGGACCCTCTACGTCCAGCTGATGCCGGTCGCCGAGGCCGCGGACTACCGCTTCAACCCGTTCGACCTCACCAAGGTGTGGCCGCACGCCGACTACCCGCTGGTCAAGGTCGGCCGCCTGGTGCTCAACCGGAACCCGGAGAACGTCTTCGCCGAGGTCGAGCAGTCCGCGTTCTCGCCGAACAACTTCGTGCCCGGCATCGGTCCCTCCCCGGACAAGATGCTCCAGGGCCGGCTGTTCGCCTACGCGGACGCCCAGCGCTACCGCCTCGGCGTCAACCACACCCTGCTGCCGGTGAACGCCCCGCGCGCCACCGAGGCCGCCAACTACGGCCGGGACGGCCAGATGGCCGTCAACAGCGCCGGCCGCGGCAAGAACTACGAGCCCAACTCGTACGACGGCCCGGCCCAGAGCGACAGCGCGCTCGCCGCGCCGGTCAAGGTCGACGGCTACACCGGCACCTACACCACGCCGACCCACACCAAGGACGACGACTTCTTCCAGGCCGGCGAGCTCTACCGGCTGATGTCGGAGGGCGAGCGGACCCGTCTGATCGACAACCTCGCGGGCTTCCTGTCGCAGGTCACCCGGGACGACGTGGTGGAGAAGAACCTCGCCCACTTCCACGCCGCCGACGAGGAGTACGGCGCCCGGCTGGAGGCCGCCGTCACCAAGCTCCGCGCGGGCGACGAGGGCTGACCCGCCGCGGACCGGCTCCGTCCGCACCTCCGCGCACTCTCCGCGCCCTCTCGGTACCCCGCGCACTCTCCGCACCCTCGGAACCGCCGGGGCCCGCACCCCGGCGGTTCCACGACGGGCCTCTCCCCCCTGGGCAGTGGGGGAGGGGCCCGTCGGGCGTCGCGTGGACGGACGCGGCGCGGAAACTCCGCCAGCCGACCGGCCGTTGCTCCACGGAATGTTCACGGATATTCACGGACAGCAGCCGTCCGGGGCCGGGGGTGGATAGGCTGGAGAACGCCCGCGGTCGCTCCGTGGGGGGACATCGGAAGGGGACGACATGTCGACACCAGCCCCGGGTCGTCACGCCGCGCTGGACCAGGGCCCGACGGGCCAGTTCACCTCCCTGCAGCACGCCCTCAGACTGCTGGAGGCCGTCGACCGGCACCCCGACGGCGCCACCCTGGTCGGCCTCGCGCGGGAGACCTCACTGGGCCTGCCGACCGTCCGCCGGCTCGCGGAGATCCTCGAGATCGAGGGCTACCTCCAGTGCCAGGACGGCGGTTGGGTGCTCGGCGGCACCTTCGCCCTGCTCGGGCAGCACAACCGGGAGCAGCTCGTCAAGGCTCGGCTGAACCGCAAACTCGCCGAACTCCGGGACGAGTTGGGCGCCGCGGTGTACTTCACCCGGTACCACGACGGGGAGTTGTCGGTCGAGGCGGTCTCGGCCGCCGACTACGCGCCCGCCGTGCAGGAGTGGGTGGACTTCCGGGCCACCGCGCACGCCAGTGCGATCGGCAAGTGCCTGCTCGGCCAACTGGACGCGGACGGCCGGCGCGACCACCTCTCCCGGCACCCGGTCGCCCGGCTCACCTCCCGTACGGTCACCGACGCCGACCAGCTGATGCACCGGCTGGAGCGCCAGCCGGCCACGGTGCCGGTGCTGGACATCCAGGAGTACGCGCTGGGCACGGTCTGCGCGGCCGTCCCGGTCACGGCGGGCAGCACGGTCGGCTGTCTGGCCACCTCGATGCCGGTGGACAACATCCACAAGCTGAAGGCCGCCGCCGAACTGCTGGCGGCGCGGGCGGCGCCGCTGATGCTGGCGATGGCGGTCTGAGCGCCGCCCGCCCCCCTCGGGCCCCGTCGGACACTCCGTCCGACGGGGCCCGCGTGCTTTCCACGGGAGGGTTTCCGGGGCTGCCTCGCGGTGCACATCACTTATTAGACTCGATGTCGATAAGAGTCGTCGAACCCCTTGTCCCCACCGCTACCGGCGAGTACGTTTCGCAGAGTCGAGCCGCCGCCCCCAGGTCAGGAGGGCCTGCCATGCCCCGCTCCACCCCCGTCCCCGCCGTCGCCGCCCCCGCCGCGCGGGTGCACGAGAGCCTCGTCCTGGAGCCCCGGGACGTCCGCTTCGACTGGGCCCGGCTGCCGCTGCACTGGATCCCGGACGAGCCGATGGCCACCCACGTGATCAACGTGCTGCACCTGCTGCTGCCCGAGGGTGAGCGCTGGTTCGTCAAGGTGTTCAAGGAGGCGCTGCCGCTCATCCGGGACGAGCAGCTGCGCGAGGAGGTGCTCGGCTTCATCGGGCAGGAGGCCATCCATGCCGAGGCCCACCAGGAGGTGCTCGACCACCTGCTCGGCCAGGGGCTCGACCCGCGTCCGTACGTCCGGCAGATCTCCTGGCTGTTCCAGCGCGTCCTCGGCGACAAGCCGGGCCTGACGCCGGCGCAGCGGCGGGAGAACGTCATCGAACGGGTCGCCTTCGTCGCGGCGATCGAGCACTTCACCGCCTTCCTCGGCAACTGGGCGCTCAACTCCCCGGGCCTGGACCGGGCCAAGGCCGACCCGACGATGCTGGACCTGCTGCGCTGGCACGGTGCCGAGGAGGTCGAGCACCGCAGCGTCGCCTTCGACCTGATGGTCCACCTGGACCCGGGCTACCTGCGCCGGGTCCGCGGGATGGCGATCTCCGGGCCGCTGCTGGTGCACCTCTGGGTGCGCGGCGCCCGCTTCCTGCTCGCCGCCGACCCGACCCTGGAGGGGCGGCTCAGGCCCACCTGGCGGGAGGCCGGCCGGATCGCCAAGCGCGGACTGCTGCCGGACCCGGTCCGCTCCATCCGCTCCGGGCTGCGCTATCTGCGGCCGGGCTACCACCCGACCCAGGAGGGCTCCTCCAGCCAGGCGCTGGGCTACCTCGCCACCTCGCCGGCCGCCCGCGCCGCCGCCGGGCGCGGGTGACTGCGGACGGCTGACGAGTGACAGGTTTCAACGAACAGCAAACATCATCTGTTCGCTGAAATCTGAAATCTGAAATCTGAAATCTGTCAGCCGCCGGCCCGCCGCCCGCCCGCGCCCGCCCCGCCCCTCCCACCGCCAAGGACCCGCCCGGATGGACCTGCTCACCCCACCCCCCGACCTCTACGGCCGCCCCCGCGCCGACACCTTCATGCGCCGGCTCACCGCCTTCGGCGACCGCTACACCCCGGCCCTGGGCAGCCCCCTGCTGCGCCGCAACCCCCGCCGCGCGCTCAGCCGCCCCACCCCGCCGCTGCAACTGGTGGTCGCCGAGCGCCGCCGACTCGCCGTCGACGTGGTCGAGCTGAGCCTCGCCGACCCCTCCGGCAGCCCGCTGCCGCCCTGGCAGCCCGGCGCCCACCTGCGGCTCGCCCTGCCCTCCGGCCGCGAACGCCACTACTCGCTCAGCGGCGACCCCGCCGACCGCCACCGCTACCGGATCGCCGTCCGGCGGCTGCCCGAGGGCGGCGGCGGATCGGTCGAGGTGCACGACACCCTGCACCCGGGCGCCCGCCTCACCGCCCGCCGCCCGCGCAACGGCTTCGCCTTCTGTGCCGAGCCCGCCGTCCTCCTGCTCGCCGGCGGCATCGGCGTCACCCCGCTCCTCCCGATGGCCCGCGAGGCCCAACGGCACGGCCTCGACTGGACGTTGGTGCACGTCGGACGCAGCGCCGACACCCTCCCGTACACGGATGAGCTGCGCGCCCTCGCCCCGCACCGCGTCGTGCTGCGCACCGACGACGAGCACGGCGGCGTCCCCACCGGCGCCGAACTGCTCGCCCACGCCCCGCGTGGCGCCGCCGTCTACTGCTGCGGCCCGGCCCCGATGCTCGCCGCCGTACAGCGGGCGCTGGACGGCGGTTCGGTGGGGGTCGGCGGCTCGGTGGGGGCCGGGGGTCCGGCCCCCGCCCTGCACTTCGAGCGCTTCGGCGCCGCCCCGATCACCGGCGGCGCGCCCTTCGCCGTCCGGCTCGGCACCGACGGCCCGACCCTGGACGTCCCCGCCGACCGCTCCGCCCTGGACGTGCTGCGCGAGGCCCGCCCGGACCTCCCGTACTCCTGCCACCAGGGATTCTGCGGCACCTGCGAGGTCCGCCTGCTGGCCGGCACCCCCGAGCACCGGGACCGCCGCCTCACGCCCGAGCAGCGCGCCGCGGGCGCCCTGCTGCCCTGCGTCTCCCGCGCCGCCGAGGGTGAGACCCTCGTGCTCGACGTCTAGAAGGAGCCCCCCGATGCCCCCGACGGCGACCATGATGCCGGCTTTCCCCTACACCGAGCGCGACCTCGCCCGCTTCCGCGAGACCCAACAACTCGCTTACCACTGCGCCGAACAGGTCGCCGCCTGGATCGAACCGGGCGTCACCGAGCGACAGGCCACCGCCGAGCTGCGCCGCCGCCTGGTGGCCGCCGGGGTGCAGGACTTCTTCCACGTCCCGTTCGCCTGGTTCGGCGACCGCACGGCCTTCCGGCACTTCCACACCCCGTTGCAGTTCTTCGCCGGCAACCGCCGCCTGGAGGAGGGCATGCCGTACGTGCTGGACTGCGCGCCGATCGTGGACGGCTACACCGCCGACATCGGCTACGGCGGCAAGGTCGGCGAGAACCGGGTCTGGGACCGGCTGTCCGCCGACCTGAAGGTCTACCGCGAGCTGATCCTCGCCGAGGTGCGCGCCCGCAAGCCGCTGAACGAGGTGTACGCGGCGGTGGACGCGCAGATCGCCGCGCACGGCTACGACAACCGGCACCAGGTCTACCCGGGCCGGGTGATCGGCCACCAGGTCACCCGGACCACCGTGCGCGGCCCGGCCGGGGTGAACGTCTTCGGCTTCGGCGTGCGCACCCTGCAGACCCTCGGCCGCGAGCTCATCTCCGAGCGGCTGCACGGCCGTTCGCCGCTGTGGGCGGACGGCCGGTCGTCCCGGCACGCGCCCACCCCGGGGCTGTGGGCGGTCGAACCTCACATCGGCTTCCGCGGCGTGGGCATCAAGTTCGAGGAACTGCTGGTGGTCACCGAGGACGACGCCCACTGGCTCGACGACGACCTCCCGCACGTCCGCCGCTGGACCACCGCCGACGATTCGGCCACCATCGAGCCGACCGTCGCCGACCCGACCCGCGCCGACCACCCGACCGTCGCCGACCCGACCCGCGCCGACCACCCGACCGCCGCCGACCCGACCCGCGCCGCCGACCCGACCCGCGCCGACCACCCGACCGCCGCCGACCCGACCCGCGCCGCCGACCCGACCGACGAGCCGACCGCCCTGGAGGCCACCCGATGACGACCCCCCGTCCGTCCACGGCCGTCCGCCGCCGGACCGTCCACTCCGGCGGCCTGCCGCTGGCCGTCTTCGAGCAGGGCGACCCGGAGGCCCCCACCGTCCTCCTGGTGCACGGCTACCCGGACACCCACGTCGTCTGGGACGACATCGCCGCCGACCTCGCCCGCGACCACCACGTGGTCCGCTACGACGTGCGCGGTGCCGGCGAGTCGGCCGCCCCGGCCCGCCGCGAGGACTACCGCCTGGAGCGCCTGGCCGACGACCTGTTCGCGGTCGCCGACGCCGTCAGCCCGGACCGCCCGGTGCACCTGGTGGCCCACGACTGGGGCTCGATCCAGTCCTGGGAGGCCGTCACCGCCCCCGGCGCCGAGCACCGGATCGCCTCCTACACCACGCTGTCCGGCCCCAGCCTGGACCACATGGGTCACTGGCTGCGCCACCGGCTGCGCCGCCCCACCCCGCGCCACCTCCGGCAGCTGCTCCACCAGGGCCTCCACTCCTGGTACATCACCGCCTTCCACCTGCCCTTCCTCGCCCCCGCGGTGTGGCGCCTGGGCCTGGCCCGGGCCTGGCCGCGGGTGCTGCGCGATCTGGAGCAGGTCACCCCGCGGGCCGGCCACCCCCAGCCCACCCTGCGCCGTGACGCGGTCCGCGGCATCGAGCTGTACCGGGCCAACTTCCGCCCCACGATGGGCAGTCCGCGCGAGCGGCCGACCGAGGTCCCGGTCCAGCTGGTCACCCTGACCAGGGACCGCTACGTCGGCACATACCTCTCCGAGGGCCTGGAGCGCTGGGTGCCCCACCTGACCCGCCGCACACTGCACGCCGGCCACTGGTCGGCGCTGCTGGAGAAGGGAGCCACCGTGGCCGGCCTGGTCCGCGAGTTCACCGCCCGCATCGAAACCGCCCGCATCGAAACCGGCGGGCCGGCCCAACCGGCCGACGGCGACGGCCGGTTGGTGGTCGTCACCGGCGGCGGCAGCGGCATCGGCCGGGCCACCGCCCTGGCCTTCGCCGAGGACGGCGCCCGGGTGGTGGTCTGCGACCTCGACCTCGCGGCCGCCGAGCGCACCGCCGAACTCGCCTCGCTGATCGGCCCGCGAGCACACGCCTACCGGGTGGACGTCTCCGACGGCGCCGGGATGGACGCCTTCGCCCAGAGCGTCGCCGCCGAGCACGGCGTGCCCGACGTGCTGGTCAACAACGCCGGCATCGGCCACTCCGGGACGTTCCTGCAGACCACCGAGAAGGAGTGGCAGCGCGTCCTGGACGTCAACCTCTGGGGCGTGATCCACGGCTGCCGCGCCTTCGGCACCCTGATGGCCGACCGCGGCCAGGGCGGCCACATCGTCAACATCTCCTCGGCCGCCGCCTACCTGCCCGCCAAGGCGCTCACCGCCTACGCGACCAGCAAGGCCGCCGTCTTCATGCTCTCCGACTGCCTGCGCGCCGAGTTCGTCGGCCACGGCATCGGCGTCTCCACCATCTGCCCGGGCATCGTCAACACCAACATCACCCGCACCTCCACCTTCTCCGCCACCACCGCCGCCGAGCAGTCCGCCAAGCAGGCCCGCGCCGCCAAGCTCTACGCCCGCCGCGGCTTCCCGCCGGAGAAGGTCGCCACCGCGATCGTCACCGCCGTCCGCACCGGCAAGCCCGTCGTCCCGGTCACCCCCGAGGCCAAGGTCGCCCGTTTCCTCTCCCGCCTCAGCCCCGGCCTCCTCCGCCTCGCCGCCCGCCTCAACATCACCTGAGCCACGGTTGCCGCAGCGTCCGGGCGGCCCGCGGCACCTCGCCGGGGCTGTGAGAGCATCGAGGCCCATGGAGATGACAACCGCTCTGTGGTCCTTCGCCCTCGTCGTCGGGCTGCTCACGCTCACGCCCGGACTCGACACCGCGCTGATCCTGCGGACGTCCGCGCTGGGGCGGCGGCGGCAGGCCTGGGGAGTGGTGCTGGGGATCCAGACCGGCACGCTGATCTGGGGTGCGCTGACCTCGGCGGGGGTGACGGCGCTGCTGACCGCCTCGCAGGTGGCGTACGAGGTGCTGCGCTGGGCCGGCGCGGTCTATCTGGTGTGGATGGGCGTCGGGATGCTGCGCAAGCGCGGGGTCGAGGCCGCGGCCGAGGAGGAGCCGGTCGAGGGCGGGTTCGTCCACGGCTGGCGGCGCGGGACGCTGACCAATCTGCTGAACCCCAAGGTCGGGGTCTTCTACGTGGCGGTGCTGCCGCAGTTCATCCCGGCCGGGGCCCCGCACTTCGCCGCCGGGGTGGCGCTGACCTGCGTGCACGTGGTGGAGGGCCTGCTCTGGTC
Organism: Kitasatospora sp. NPDC030952; assembly: GCF_055571335.1. NCBI lineage: Bacteria > Bacillati > Actinomycetota > Actinomycetes > Kitasatosporales > Streptomycetaceae > Kitasatospora > Kitasatospora sp. NPDC030952. Next base: position 109,352 of record NZ_JBVIFM010000020.1, on the reverse strand, counting down.
GACCGTCCTGGTCGGCTTCGCCCGGGTGCTGCGCGGCTGGCTGCGCCGCCCGGCAGCCCGGCGCCTGATGGACCGGGTGACCGGTGCGGTGGTGGTGGGTTTCGGCCTGAAGCTGGCGCTGGCCGACTGAACGAGCCGACCCGGTCCTCAGGCGGCGTGGGTCCGTCGGGTGGGCGCCGGTTCCTCGGAGGCCGCCGCGGTGTCGTGGTGGATCGGCCCGTCCCCGGCGCTCAGCGGCAGGCAACTGCCGCCGCGCCGGTGGGCGATGATCTCGGCGGCGACGGAGACGGCCGTCTCCTCGGGGGTGCGGGAGCCGAGGTCGAGGCCGATCGGGGAACGCAGCCGGGAGAGTTCGGTGTCGGTGAGCCCCGCCTCGCGCAGTTTGGCCTGCCGGTCGCGGTGGGTGCGCCGGGAGCCCATCGCGCCGACGTAGCCGACCGGCAGCCGCAGGGCGCGTTCGAGCAGCGGGACGTCGAACTTGGCGTCGTGGGTGAGCACGCACAGCACGGTGCGGCCGTCGATCCGGCCGAGCTGGGAGTCCAGGTAGCGGTGCGGCCAGTCGACCACGACCTCGTCGGCCTCGGGGAAGCGCCGGGCGGTGGCGAAGACGGGCCGGGCGTCGCAGACGGTGACGTGGTAGCCGAGGAACTTGCCGATCCGCACCACGGCGGCGGCGAAGTCGATCGCGCCGAAGACCAGCATCCGGGGCGCGGGCACGTAGGACTCGACGAAGCAGGTGACGGTGCCCTGTTCCTCTTCGTCGCAGGGCCGTCCGTCCAGGCCGAGTACGATCCGCCCGGTGCGGCCGGCGTCGAGCATGGCCCGGGCCTCCGCGACCAGGGCGCGTTCGAGCGCGCCGACGGTGGTCGGCCCGACCGAGAGCGCCCCCTGCCGCTGGTCGGCGGTGACGGCGAGGGTGGCTCCGAGCAGTGCGGCCGGGCCCTCGATCACCCGGGCGAGGGCGACGGGTGTCCCGTCGGCGATGTGGGCGAGGCCGGCGTCCATCCCGGGGTCGGCCCCGGGCACGACCGGCTGGACGAAGACGTCGAGGATCCCGCCGCAGGTCAGTCCGACGGCGAAGGCGTCCTCGTCGCTGTAGCCGAATCGCTCCAGGACGGGTTCGCCGGTGTCCAGGGCGGCCTGGCAGAGCTCGTACACCGCTCCCTCGACGCACCCGCCGGAGACGCTGCCGACGGCCTCCCCGGCCGCGTCGACGGCCAGCGCGGCTCCCGGGTCGCGCGGGGCGCTGCCGGAGACGCCGACGACGGTGGCCACGGCGAAGGACCGCCCGGACGCGTGCCAGGCCTGCAACTGCTCGGCGATGTCCTGCATGTCGGAGGCTCCTTACCCGATTCGACAGTAGCGGGGGACGCCGCCGTACGGGAAACGATCCCGTACGGCGGCGGTTGTGATCAAAGGACCGGGGGCACGGTGCTCAGTGCACGCCGAGCCAGGACTTGATCGGGCTGAGCGCGAAGTACACGACGAACACGGCGGTGAGGATCCACATCAGCACCCCGGGCTCGCGCCACTTGCCCTGGCCGGCCTTGATCACCGTGTACGAGATGACGCCGGCGGCGACGCCCGCGGTGATGCTGTAGGTGAACGGCATCAGCACGCAGGTCAGGAAGGCCGGGATGGCGACCTCGCGGTCGGACCAGTCGATGTGCCGGGCCTGGCTCATCATCATCGAGCCGATCACCACCAGGGCGGCGGAGGCGACCTCGACCGGCACGATGCCGGCCAGCGGCGAGAAGAACAGCATCAGGGCGAAGAGCCCGCCGGTGACGGCGGAGGCGAGGCCGGTGCGGGCGCCGTCGCCGACGCCGGTGGCGGACTCGACGAAGACGGTCTGCCCGGAGGCGCCCGCCAGGCCGCCGACCGCGCCGCCGGCGCCGTCGATGAACAGCGCCTTGGACAGGCCGGGCATCCGGCCCTGCTTGTCGGCGAGTCCGGCCTCGGTGCCGACACCGATGATGGTGGCCATCGCGTCGAAGAAGCCGGCCAGCACCAGGGTGAACACCGCGACGGAGGCGCTGATCGCGCCCAGGCCCTTGCCGCCGAAGGCGCCGAACAGGTCGACGTGGCCGAAGAGGCTGAAGTCGGGGGCGGCGACCGGGCTGCCGGGCCAGACCGGGACGGAGTTCGCCCAGGCCTTGGCCGGTACGTCGGCCAGCTTGTTGACGACGATGGCGACCACGGTGCCGCCGGCGATGCCGATCAGGATCGCGCCGCGCACGCCGCGCGCCATCAGCACGAAGATCGTGAGCAGGGTGAGGCAGAAGATCAGGACCGGCCAGCCGGAGAGTTCGCCGAACGGGCCGAGGGACAGCGGGGTGGGGCCGCCGGTGTGGACGAAGCCGGCCTTGTAGAGGCCGATGATCGTGACGAACAGGCCGATGCCGATGGTGATCGCGTGCTTGAGCGGCAGCGGGATGCCGTTCATGATCTTCTCGCGCAGTCCGGAGACCACCAGCAGCACGATCAGCAGGCCGTAGATCACGCACAGGCCCATGGCCTGCGGCCAGGTGGTGTGCGGCACGACGAGCGCGGAGACCGCGCCGGAGACCGAGAGCCCCGCGGCCAGGGCCAGCGGCACGTTGCCGACCACGCCCATCAGGATGGTGGTGACGGCGGCCGCGAGGGCGGTGGCGGTGGTCAGCGCGGCGTGGTCGAGCTTGACGCCGGTGACGTCCGCGCCGCTGAGGATCAGCGGGTTGAGCAGGATGATGTACGCCATCGCCATGAAGGTGGTGAGGCCACCGCGTAGTTCGTTGGCGAGGGTCGAGCCGCGGGCCGAGATCTTGAAGTACGCGTCGAGCGCGCCCTTCGGCCCTGGTGCCGGGGGCGAGGGGTGGGTCTCGTCCTCGGCGGATCTGTCTGCTTCGGTGGTGCCGGGCTCCGTGGGGATCCTGGTCATGTCCACTCCCAAGTGTCAAAGGGGGTTGGGGTGGGCGAGCCGACCTGATTGCCAGTCAACGAGGTTGGCAGAGGGGGACGGTATCGACTCACTGGGGCGCTCGGGTGGGGGGAGCGTCCGTGGTGCAGGTACAGGTACAGGTACAGGTACAGGTGCAGGTACAGGTACAGGTACAGATGCAGGTACAGCGCAGGTGCGGGTGGTGCGCACCACTGCGGAACCCCGGCGTGGGCGAGGGCAGCGGGTTGCTCCGGGGCGGCGGGGAAGACTCGGCGCCGCCCCGGAGGTCTGACTCCCGGGGTCAGCCGGGCTGTTCGGTGGTCAGGTGCTCCGGCCGGACCGGGATCCGGTTGAGCGCCAGACCGGTGGCGTTGCGGATCGCCGCCACGATCGAGGGGGTCGCCGACACGGTCGGCGCCTCGCCGACGCCGCGCAGTCCGTACGGGGCGTGCGGGTCGGGCAGTTCGAGGACGTCCACCGGGATCGGCGGGGTGTCCAGGATGGTGGGGATCAGGTAGTCGGTGAAGGAGGCGTTGCGCACCTTGCCGTCCCGGACGATGATCTCCTCCATCACCGCCAGCCCGAGCGCCTGGGTGCAGCCGCCCTGGATCTGGCCGACCACGGAGAGCGGGTTGAGCGCCTTGCCGACGTCTTGGACGGCGGTGAGCTCGACCACCTTGACCAGGCCCAGCTCGACGTCCACGTCCACCACCGCGCGGTTGGCGCAGAAGGTGTACTGGACGTGGCCGAAGCCCTGGCCGGTCTCCTTGTCGAAGGCCTGGGTGGGCCGGTGGTGGTGCTCGCGGGTGAGGTCGATCGCCTCGTCGCCGAGCAGGTCCACCATGGGGACGAGCACCCCGGCGCTCTCCGAGACGACCTTGCCGCCGGTCAGGACGATGTCGTCGTGGGTCCAGCCGTAGCGCTGCCGGCCCTTGGCGATCAGCTCCCGCCGGACGGCCTCGGCGGCCAGCTTCACGGCGCCGCCGGTCATGTACGTCTGGCGTGAGGCGGAGGTCGAACCGGCCGACCCCACCTCGGTGTTGGCCGGGTGGATGGTGACCTGCTCGACGCCCAGCTCGGTGCGGGCGATCTGGGCGTGCACGGTGACGCCGCCCTGGCCGACCTCGGCCATCGCGGTGTGCACCATGGCGACGGGCTCGCCGCCGATCACCTCCAGCCGCACCCGGGCGGTGGAGTAGTCGTCGAAGCCCTCGGAGAAGCCGACGTTCTTGATGCCGACCGAGTAGCCGACCCCGCGCACGATGCCCTCGCCGTGCGAGGTGTTGGACAGTGCGCCGGGCAGCGCGCGCACGTCCAGGTGCTCGGTGTCCAGCGGCGGGGGCAGCGGCATGTCCTTGGCCCGCTGCAGCAGTTCGGCCACCGGCGCGGGGGAGTCGATCTGCTGGCCGGTGGGCATGAAGTCGCCCTCCGACATCGCGTTCAGCTGCCGCAACTCGACCGGGTCCATGCCGAGTTCGACGGCCAGCTTGTCCATCTGGGTCTCGTAGCCGAACGCCGCCTGGACGGCCCCGAAGCCGCGCATCGCCCCGCAGGACGGGTTGTTGCTGTAGAGCGCGATGGCGTGCATCTTCACGTTCGGGATCACGTACGGGCCGTGCCCGAGCGAGGCCGCGTTGCCGACCACGGCGGGGGAGGCGGAGGCGTAGGCGCCGCCGTCCAGCACGATCCGGCAGTCGGCGAAGACCAGCTTGCCGTCCCGGGTGGCGCCGTGCTCGTAGTGCATCCGCGCCGGGTGGCGGTGGACGTGGCCGTAGAAGGACTCGTCCCGGGAGTAGACGATCTTGACCGGCTTGCCGGTGTGCTGGGCCAGCAGACAGGCGTGGATCTGCATCGAGATGTCCTCGCGGCCGCCGAAGGCGCCGCCGACGCCGGCCAGGGTGAGCCGGACCTTCTCCTCGGGCAGGTCCAGCACCGGGGCCATCTGCTCGCGGTCCACGTGCAGCCACTGGGTGGCGATGTAGAGGTCGATCCCGCCGTCCTCGGCGGGCACGGCCAGGCCGGACTCGGGGCCGAGGAAGGCCTGATCCTGCATGCCGACCTCGTAGTCGCCGCTGACGATGACGTCCGCCATCGCCCGCACCTCGTCGGTCACGCCGAGGCCGGAGACCAGCTTCTGCTCGTGGCAGATGTTGCCGTACGCGTGCGACTTGTACTCGTGCGGCTCGTGCACGTACCCGTACGTCTCCGGGTCCAGGCACTGCTCCTCGGTGACGATCGGGGTGAGCACCCGGTACTCGACCTTGATCTTCTTCACCGCGCGCCGGGCCGTCTCCGGGTGGTCGGCGGCGACCAGGGCGATCGCCTCGCCGTGGTAGCGGATCTTGTCGATCGCCAGGGCCGGCTGGTCCTGGATCTCCAGGCCGTAGTACTTGGAGCCGGGGATGTCCTCGTGGGTCAGCACCGCGTAGACGCCGGGCACCTTGAGCGCCTCGGAGATGTCCACGCTGAGGATGTCGGCCCGGGGGTGCGGCGAGCGCAGCGCCATGCCCCAGAGCATGTCCTCGTGCCACATGTCCGAGGAGTAGGCGAACTCGCCCTTGACCTTCAGGTTGCCGTCCGGGCGCAGCGGCGAGCCGCCGATGCCGTGCTTGGAGACCTGGTCGATGTTCTGCAGGTTCTTCTGGCCCTGGATCGTCCGAGTACTCACTTGGCACCAGCCTCCCCGGAGCACTTGCGGGCGGAGGCGAGCCGCACCGCGTCCATGATCTTCTCGTAACCGGTGCAGCGGCACAGGTTGCCCGACAGGGCCTCGCGGATGTCGTTGTCGCTCGGCTGGGAGTCCTTCTCCAGCAGGGCGTCGGTCTGCACCAGCAGCCCGGGGGTGCAGAAGCCGCACTGGACGGCCCCGGCGTCGATGAACGCCTGCTGGACCAGGCCCAGTTCGCCGTCCTCGTCGGCCAGGCCCTCGACCGTGCGCACGTCGCGGTCCTGCACCTGTCCGGCCGCGACCAGGCAGGAGCAGACCGGCACGCCGTCCAGGTAGACGGTGCACGAGCCGCACTCGCCCTGCTCGCACGCGTTCTTCGAACCGGGCAGGCCGACGCGCTCGCGCAGGACGTAGAGCAGGCTCTCGCCCTCCCACACGTCGTCGGCCTCGACCGGCTTGCCGTTGGCGGTGAACGTGACCCTCATGCCGCGCTCCTGATCTGCTTGCTGTAGTCGTTCCAACACCAGGTGAGGGTGCGGCGGGCCATCACGGCCAGGGAGTGGCGCCGGTAGTCGGCGGTGCCCCGGACGTCGTCGATCGGGGAGGCGGCCGCCTTCACCAGCTCGCCGAAACGCTGGATCACCTCGGTGCCCAGCAGTTCTCCGGACTCCCAGAGCCCGCGCTCGGCGAGCACGCCCTGGAGGTACTCCTCGGCCTCGACGGCGCGGCGCGGCGTGGGGGCGGCCGAACCGATACCGGTGCCGACGGTTCCGTTCTTGGGGTGCAGGGCGAAGCCGAACGCGCACACCGCGATCACCATCGCGTTGCGGGTGCCGATCTTCGAGAACTGCTGCGGGCCGTCCGCGACCGGGATGTGCACCGCCCGGATCAGCTCGTCCGCCTCCAGGCTGTTGCGCTTGACCCCGACGTAGAACTCGTCGATCGGGATCAGCCGGGTGCCGCGCACCGAGGCCGCCTCGACGAACACGTCCCGTCCGGCCGCCAGCAGCGCGGGGTGCGCGTCACCGGCCGGGGAGGCGCCGCCGAGGTTGCCGCCGACGCCGCCGCGGTTGCGGATCTGCGGCGAGCCGACGGTGTGGGCGGCCAGGGAGAGCCCGGGCAGCGGCCCGGACAGCTCCGCGATGATCCGGGCGTACGGGACGGAGGCGCCGAGCCGGACGACGCTGCCGTCGTTCGTCCATTCGGTGAGCTCGGTGACGCGGTTCAGGTCGAGAATCGCGGATGGCCGGTGCACGTCGAAGTTCAGCTCGACCATGACGTCCGTGCCGCCCGCGATGGGCAGCGCGGTCGGGTACTCAGCCTTCGCCGCGAGAGCCTCGTCCCAGGTGGCGGGCCGAAGGAACTCCATGCGGGTTTCTCCTCAAGTCTTCGCCGACCGGGTGTCCGGCGGCGTGTCGCCCAGTGAACTCCTGTGACCGGGGCCACTGGCAGTCACCGATGGCATGAAGCCCCGGCTGTGAGCCGGCCCGGCATCCTGTACGTTCCTCTAAGCAGGAGAATCCCGCAGCCCAGGTCTCCGCCGGGTGTCACCTACGACCGTAATCCGGCCGTGACGCACGGTCCATGGGCCCGTGCCGCGGCCGCCCCTTGGTGCGTAACACCGAGCACGGATGTTCGGGCACACTGTCACCCCTCGGGCGGCGCGTCCGGCCGCCCCCACCCCTCGATCCGGCCCCCGGCCCCGCCCCCGCCCCCGTTCGAACCCCCTGTTCCAGCCCCCGTTAGGAGTCCGCGGATGCGTGTCCGTGACCTGCTCGCCCCCGGCGCCCCACGACTGCGCCTGCTCGCGGCCGAGGAGGAGCTGGACCGGCAGGTCAGCGGTGTGATGACCACGGACCTGCACGACCCCGGCCGCTACCTGCACGGTGGCGAGCTGGTGCTCACCGGGATGCTCTGGCGCGGCGGCCCGGCCGACTCCGAGCGGTTCGTCCGGACCATCGCGGCCGGCGGCGCCGTCGCCCTGGCGGCCGGCGAGGCCGAGGTCGGCCCGGTGCCCGAGGACCTGGTCGAGGCCTGCCGCCGGCACCGGATGCCGCTGCTGGCCGTCCCCGACGACATCGCCTTCGGCACCGTCACCGAGTTCATCGGCCGTCAGGTCTCCGCCGACCGCGCCGCCGACCTCGCCGCCCTGGTCGACCGGCACCGGCTGCTGGTCTCGGCGGCCGGCGGCGGAGGACTGGACGCCGTGCTGGACCTCCTCGGCGGCGACCTCGACCTGGACTGCTGGGTGCTCACCCCGACCGGCGGGGTGATCGCCGGCCCGGCCGACCGGCTCACCGCCGAGGACCGCGACCAGCTGGTCCGCGCCCACCTCGCCGCCCAGCGTCAGCGCCGCCGCCCCCCGCACCGGGCCCGGCTGGCCGGGGGCGCCTACTCGTTGCTGCCCGCCGCGGCCTCCGCCGAGCAGGACGCCCCGCAGCCCGGGTCCCCGCTGGCCGACTGGGTGCTCGCGGTGGCCGGCGACGTCACCGAGTGGACCACCAAGCGCCAGCAGCTCGCCGAGAACCTGGCCCGGCTGGTCGCCGCCGAGCGCCACCGCCGGGACGAGGGCCGCCGGCTGCGCCGTCGGCTGGCCGACGAACTGCTCGCCCTGCTGCGCCGCGACGCCGACCCGGCCGAGATCAGCCGCACCCTGTACGCCTCCTCGGCGATGGCCGCCCGCTACGAGAGCCCCGAGCCCAAGTCCCCGACGAAGGACGCGTCCTGGCTGGTGCTCAGCGCCGAGGGCACCGGCCTGCCGGAGGGCACGGTGCGGTCCGTCCTGGAGGAGGCGCTCGGCGGCCTCAGCGACCGGGCCCTGGTGGCCGGCGCGGGCCACGGCGCCGTGGTGGTGCTGCCCGCGCTGGACAGCCCGGTGCCCGCCGACACCCTGCGCGAGCTGCTCGCCCCGCTGGAGGCCGGGCTCGGCTCGGAGGGCCGGATCACCCTCGGCGTCTCCGCCCCCGCCCCGGAGGCCGGCGGCCTGCGCGGCGCCCTGGAGGAGGCCCGGCACGCCCGCCGGATCGCCGCCGCCCGGGTCGGCCGGGTCTGCGTGGCCGGCCCCGAGGAGTTGGCCTCGCACGTGCTGCTGCTGGCCGCAGTCCCGGACGAGGTCCGCCGGGCCTTCCGCAGCCGGCTGCTGGACAAGGTGATCGCGTACGACATCGAGCACCAGGCGGACCTGGTCCGCACCCTGGAGGCGTTCCTGCGCTCGGACGGCTCCTGGACCCGCTGCGCCGGGCAGCTGCACGTCCACGTCAACACCCTGCGGTACCGGATCGGCCGGATCGAGGAGCTGACCGGGCGGGACCTCTCCCGGCTGGAGGACCGGGTGGACTTCTACCTGGCGCTGGAACTCGCCTGACCGTTTCCTGTCAGTTCCGCCCGATGGACGCCGGTCCCAGGAAAGGCCGGTTCCTGGGAGGTGGCTGGAAGCGCCCGGAACCCGCCGGAACGGCCGAGGGCCTGCCGGAACGGCCGAGAGGGCCCGCCGCGAACACTCGCGGCGGGCCCTCTCGGCCGGATGGCGGGCAGGTCACTGCACCGGGATGATCCCGGTCAGCCACTCGAAGGCGCTCGGCACCATCCGCTTCCACATGTCGGTGGTGTGCGGGCCGGTGCTCTCCTCGACCTGGACCTTGGTCGGCTCCTTGGCCGCGGCGGCGATCGCCTGGCCGTCCTCGTAGCCGTCCCCCTTGGCGCCGCTGACCAGCAGGGCGACCTTTGGCGGCTGCTGGGCGGACTTGAGGATGTTGACCGGGTTGTTCTCGGTGCGCAGCTTCGGGTCCTTGCCGACCAGCGAGTCGCCCTCGGTCGCCGGGTCGTTGTAGCCGGACATGGCGATGGCGGCGCGGTAGCGGTTGGGGTGGGCCAGCGACAGCTTGGCGGCGCAGTGGGCGCCGGCCGAGTAGCCGGCGATCGCCCAGCGGTCCGAGGACGGGTCGGCGCGGAAGTTGTCCAGCACCATCTGCGGGACGTCGCGGGTGATCCAGGCGTCCGCGTTGATCTTGCCGGGGATGTCGGTGCAGCCCGCGTCCTGGTGGCTGCCCAGCAGCAGGGTGCGCGGCGAGACCAGGATGAACGGGGCGACCTTGCCCTGCTGCATCAGCGGCTTGAGCTGCTCGGAGACCTTGAGGGTGCCGTACCAGGTGGAGGAGGAGCCCGGGTAGCCGGGGATCAGCTCGACCACGGGGAACTTCTTGTCCTTGAACGCCGGGTCGTTGTACTGCGGCGGCAGCCAGACCAGCACCTCGCCGTCGACGCCGGACACCTGGCCCTTGAGCTCGGTCTTCTGGACGTCCCCGGGCACCGCCGGGTCGTTCACGCCGCCGAACTTCTGCAGCACCTTCGGCGGCTGCTTGGCCGTGTCGCCGGAGCCGTCCTTGGCGTTGCCGGCCGGGTCCACCGGCGCCACCGAGGGCACCGCGCGGACGTGGTCACCGGTGCCGAGCAGGTCGTCCCAGTTGCCGTAGATCAGGTTCGCGTTGTTGACCATCACGAACACCATCAGCACGGCGGTGACCTGGCAGAACATGATCATGACGATCCGGGACAGGGTGCGCACCGGCTGGGGGCCGCGCACCTTCCCCCAGAACAGCAGCGCCACTGTGATGGACACCGGCACCAGGATGACGGTGAGGATGAGGAATGGCGTACCTGTCAGTTCCATGCGTTCTCGTATCCGGGTCGCTCGCCGCCCGGGCCCCACTCGCCCGAACGCACGTCAATGGCATCAGACGGCAGCGAACCGATGATCGGTTGCCGTCCGAATCTGTGCGGAACCTGAGAGGAACATCACGTTTCCGAGGTGTTCCTGCTTCGGGTCGGCGCCTAGTCTGTCACCCGGATGGCGGTGCTCCGGACCAGATGCTCAGCGAACTTCCAGGAAGGTCCCCCGGGGCACCTTACCTCCCGGGCCGTTCGCACTGCCGGGCGAGGCGGTGCGATCCCGCGCGGCCGGGCCAGAGAGACTATGGGGATGAGCACAACCCGCTTTCGCCCGTCCCGCCGCTTCTGGCCCGTGTGCGCCGTCCTGGCCCTCGCGGTCACCGCGGCCGGTTGCAGCAGTACCGGAGGCAGACGCGCCGAGGAGGCCCGCGCCAAGGCCGCGGCCGCCGGCGGCAGCGCCGTCACCACCCCGCGCTGGAAGGTCGCCATGGTGACCCATGCCGGAGCCGGCGACGCCTTCTGGGACAGCGTGCGCAAGGGCGCCGAGCAGGCCGCCGCCAAGGACAACATCACCTTCCTGTACTCCAACGACGCGCAGACCCAGAACCAGGTCCAGCTCGTCCAGGCCGCCATCGACCAGAAGGTCGACGGCCTGCTGGTCACCCTCGCCAAGGGCGACGCGATGGCCGGCGTCCTCGGCAAGGCCAAGGCGGCCGGCATCCCCGTGATCACGATCAACTCCGGTCAGGAGTTCTCCGCCAAGTTCGGCGCGCTGACCCACATCGGTCAGGACGAGTCCTCGGCCGGTCAGGCGGCCGGTACGGAACTGGCCTCGCGCGGCCGCAAGAACGTGCTGTGCGTGATCCACGAGCAGGGCAACGTCGGCCAGGAGGAGCGCTGTTCGGGCGCCCAGTCCAAGGCCGGCGGCGGCTTCCAGACGCTCTACGTCAACGGCGTCGACATGCCCGACGCCCGGGCGGCGATCTCCGCCAAGCTCCAGGCCGACCCCTCCATCGACACCGTGCTCACCCTCTCCGGCCCGATGGCCGCCACCGGACTGCAGGCCGTCCAGGACGCCCACCGCAGCGTGGAACTGGACACCTTCGACCTGGGACCGCAGGTGGTGGCCGGCCTCAAGTCCGGCAGCGTCGGCTTCGCGGTCGACCAGCAGCCCTACCTCCAGGGCTACGAGGGCGTCGACCTGCTGTGGCTGTACAAGTCCAACCTGGACATGCTCGGCGGCGGCAAGCCCGTCGCGACCGGCCCGCAGATCCTGACCAAGGACAACGCCGACGCGCTCGCCGAGTACGTGGCGAGGGGGACCAGGTGACCGGCCCCGCCACCCCCGACCTGCTCGTCCAGGACCGCCCGGCCGCCCTGCGGCGGCTGCTCGCCCGACCCGAGCTGGGCTCGCTGATCGCCGCCGTCGCGGTGTTCGCGGTCTTCGCGGCCGTCGCCGAGCCCTTCCTGCGGCTTCCCTCGCTGGGCACCGTGCTCTACGCGGCGTCCACCATCGGGATCATGGCCGTGCCGGTCTCGCTGCTGATGATCGGCGGCGAGTTCGACCTCTCGGCCGGCGTGCTGGTCACCACCGCCGCGCTGACCTCCTCGATGGTCTCGTACCAGTTCACCGCGGTCACCTGGGTCGGCGTCCTGGTCTCGCTGGCCACCACACTGGCGATCGGCGGGTTCAACGGCTGGATGCTCGGCCGCACCAAGCTGCCCAGCTTCATCGTCACCCTGGGCACCTTCCTGATGCTGACCGGCGCCAACCTGGGCGTCACCAAGGCGATCTCCGGGACGGTCTCCACCAAGTCGATCTCGGACATGCAGGGCTTCGAGACCTGCCGGTGGCTGTTCGCCTCCGAGCTGAATGTCGGCGGACTGACGATCAAGGCCACCGTCTGGTGGTGGCTCGGCCTGCTGGTGGTCGGCAGCTGGGTGCTGCTGCGCACCCGCTTCGGCAACTGGATCTTCGCCGTCGGCGGCGACGCGGCCGCCGCCCGCGCCGTCGGCGTGCCGGTCGCCCGCACCAAGACGCTGCTCTACCTGGGCGTCGGCTTCGGTGCCTGGGTGCTCGGGCAGCACCTGCTGTTCTCCTTCGACACCGTCCAGTCCGGCGAGGGCGTCGGCAACGAGCTGATCTACATCGTCGCGGCGGTGATCGGCGGCTGCCTGATCACCGGCGGCTACGGCTCGGTGGTCGGCTCCGCGCTCGGCGCGCTGATCTTCGGCATGGCCAGCAAGGGCATCATCTACGCCCAGTGGAACCCGGACTGGTTCAAGTTCTTCCTCGGCGCGATGCTGCTGCTGGCCGCGCTGCTCAACGCCTACGTCAAGCGCCAGGCCGAACGGGGTCCACGATGAGTACCGAACTGCTCGCGCTGGAGGGCGTCGGCAAGACCTACGGCACCGTCCGCGCCCTGGAGGACGTCTCACTCACCCTGCACGCCGGCGAGATCAGCTGCGTGCTCGGCGACAACGGGGCCGGCAAGTCCACCCTGATCAAGATCATCGCCGGGCTGCACCAGCACGACCAGGGCGGCTACACCATCGGCGGGGAGGAGGTCCGGCTCGACTCCCCGCGCCAGGCCCTGGACCGCGGAATCGCCACCGTCTACCAGGACCTCGCCGTCGTCCCGCTGATGCCGGTGTGGCGCAACTTCTTCCTCGGCTCCGAGCAGGGCATGCGCCGCTGGGGCGGCCTTCGGCTGGACGCCGACGGCATGCGCGCCACCACCCGCGAGGCGCTCGCCAGGATGGGCATCGACCTGCACGACGTCGACCGGCCGATCGGCACCCTCTCCGGCGGGCAGCGCCAGTGCGTGGCCATCGCCCGCGCCGTGCACTTCGGTGCCAAGGTGCTCATCCTGGACGAGCCGACGGCGGCGCTCGGCGTCAAGCAGTCCGGGGTGGTGCTCAAGTACGTCACCGCGGCCCGCGACGCCGGGCTCGGGGTCGTCCTGATCACCCACAACCCGCACCACGCCTACCTGGTCGGCGACCACTTCACGCTGCTGAAGCGGGGGCGGATGGCCGGCAGCCACCCGCGCGACGCGATCAGCCTCGAACAGCTCACCACCGAGATGGCCGGCGGCTCCGACCTCGCCGAGCTCTCGCACGAGCTGGCCCGTCCGAACACCACCATCTCCCGTGAGGAGCGTCCGCAGCCGTGAACAGCCCCCAAGGCAGCACTCGGCCGGCCGTCCTGCCCACCCTGCTCGGCCTCGGCCCGCGCGCCGAGCGCCGCCGCCGCGCCCTGCCCGCGGGGATACTGCGGCTGCCCACCATCGGCGTCGACATCGGCGGCACCAAGGTGGTCGCCGGGGTCGTCGACGGCGAGGGCAAGGTGCTGGAGAAGCTGCGCACCGACACCCCGCACAAGAGCAAGAGCGCCAAGGTCGTCGAGGACGTGATCGTCGAGCTGGTGCTCCAGCTCGCCGACCGGCACGACGTCCACGCGGTCGGCATCGGCGCGGCCGGCTGGGTCGACGCCGAGCGCTCCCGGGTGCTCTTCGCCCCCCACCTCAACTGGCGCAACGAGCCGCTCCAGCAGGCGCTCAGCGAGCGGCTGCGCTTCCCGGTGATCGTCGAGAACGACGCCAACGCGGCCGCCTGGGCCGAGTGGCGGTTCGGCGCCGGACGCGGCGAGGACCTCATGGTGATGCTCACCCTGGGCACCGGCATCGGCGGCGCGGTCGTCCGGGACGGCTACGTCGACCGCGGCAAGTACGGCCTGGCGGGCGAGTTCGGGCACATGCAGGTGGTGCCCGGCGGCCACCGCTGCCCGTGCGGCAACCGGGGCTGCTGGGAGCAGTACTCCTCCGGCAACGCGCTGGTGCGCGACGCCCGGGAGCTGGTCGCCGAGGAGTCCCCGGTGGTGCAGCCGCTGCTGGCCCGGGCCGGCGGCACGGTCGAGGGCATCACCGGGCCGCTGGTCACCGAGGCCGCCCAGGACGGCGACCCGACCGCGACCGAGCTGCTCTACGAGGTCGGCACCTGGCTGGGCGTCGGCATGGCCAACCTGGCGGCCGCCCTGGACCCGGGGCGCTTCGTCATCGGCGGCGGCGTCTCGGAGGCCGGCGACCTGCTGATCGGCCCGGCCCGGGACACCTTCCGCCGCACCCTGACCGGGCGCGGCTTCCGGCCCGAGGCCACCATCGTCCACGCCGCCCTCGGCAACGAGGCCGGGCTGGTCGGGGCGGCGGACCTCGCGCGGCAGGTGGCGCGGCGGTTCCGCACCATCAAGCGGCGGCGGGTGGAGCGCAGCGCGCTGTAGCGGCGGGGCGGGGGACGGCTTTCGGCTGACAGGTTTCAGCGAACAGATTTCGTTATCTGTTTTCTGAAACCTGTCAGCTGTTTTCTGTTCGCTGTTCTCCGTCGGCTGCTCTCCGTTCGCTGTCTTGTGTTTCCGCCCGCCGCCCGCCGCCCGCTGCCGCCCACCCGCTGCGCCTTCCCCCGTCGCGTCAACTACCCATTGGTAGCCGCGCGGTGTGGTTGTCGGATTCATACCTCCTGTGGAACAACTGACGTGACGTCGACTCAGGAGGACTCGGATGAGAGCTCTGACCCGCTTAGCGCCATCACTGCTGCTCGCCACCGCACTGGTCTGGGCCACCACCGGACCCGCCGGGGCCGCGGCGCCGCCGCCGAAGGCGCCGGAGGCGGTGGGGTGGGGCGGAGCGGTGGCGTCCGTGGACGCCGACGCCACCGCCGCCGGGATCGAGGTGCTGCGCAAGGGCGGCAACGCCGTGGACGCGGCCGTGGCCGCCGCCGCGGCGCTCGGGGTGACCGAGCCCTACTCCTCCGGGATCGGCGGCGGCGGGTACTTCGTCTACTACGACCACGCCACCGGCCGGGTGCACACCATCGACGGCCGCGAGACGGCCGGTCACACCGCCGACACCGGACTGTTCCTGGAGGACGGCAAGCCGCTCGCCTTCGCCGACGCCGTCACCAGCGGGCTGTCCGTCGGCGTCCCCGGCACCCCCGCCACCTGGGACTCCGCACTGCGCCAGTGGGGCACCCGCTCCCTCGGGCAGAACCTCGAACCCGCCGAGCGGATCGCCGAGAACGGCTTCGTCGTCGACGGCACCTTCCGCGGCCAGACCTCGGACAACTACAACCGGTTCAAGGACTTCCCGGCCACCGCCAAGATCTACCTGCCGGGCGGCAAGCTCCCCGAGGTCGGCTCCGTCCTGCGCAACCCCGACCTCGCCGCGACCTACAAGCTGCTCGCCAAGAACGGCGTGAAGGCCTTCTACCAGGGCGAGTTGGCCAAGGACATCGTCAACACCCTGCAGCACCCGCCGGTCGACCCGGCCTCCGGCCGCAACGCCCGCCCCGGGAAGGTCGACACCGCCGACCTGGCCGCCTACCGGGTCCGCGACCAGGCGCCCACCCACGTCGCCTACCGCGACTACGACGTCTACTCGATGGCCCCCTCCAGCTCCGGCGGCACCACCGTCGGCGAGGCGCTGCACATCCTGGAGGACGGCGACCTCTCCGGGGACAGCGGCACCCAGTACTACCACCACTTCCTGGAGGCCTCGCGGATCGCCTTCGCCGACCGCAACCGCTGGGTCGGCGACCCGGCCTTCGAGGACGTCCCGACCAAGCAGCTGCTCTCCGAGCGCTACGCCGCCTCCCGGGCCTGCCTGATCAGCCCCGACCACGCGCTCACCAGCCCGCTCGCCCCAGGCGACCCGCGCCACCCGGCCGACTGCGCCGACACCGGCCAGGCCGTCCCCGAGCCGTACGAGGGCCCCAACACCACCCACCTGACGGTGGCGGACCGCTGGGGCAACATCGTCTCCTACACCCTCACCATCGAGCAGACCGGCGGCAGCGGCATCACCGTCCCCGGCCGGGGCTTCCTGCTCAACAACGAGCTGACCGACTTCGACTTCACCCCGCTCGCGGCCGGCGTCCCGGACCCCAACCTGCCCGGCCCGGGCAAGCGGCCGCGCTCCTCGATGTCCCCGACCGTCGTGCTGCGCGACGGCGAGCCGCTGCTGGCCACCGGCAGCCCGGGCGGCGCGACCATCATCACCACCACCCTCCAGGTGCTGCTCGGTCGGCTCGACCGGGGGCTGAGCCTGGAGCAGGCCATCGCCGCGCCGCGGGCCAGCCAGCGCAACACCGCCGTCACCCAGGCCGAGCCCGGCTTCCTGGCGCTGCCGGAGCGGGCCGCCCTGGAGGCGCTCGGGCACACCTTCGCCGACGGCGGCGAGATCGGCGCCGCCACCGGCGTGGAACGGCTGCCGGACGGCCGCTGGGTGGCCGCCGCGGAGCCGGTGCGGCGCGGCGGCGGATCGGCCGCGGTGGTCCGGCCCACCGGCTGAGGCTCGGTCGCAGTACCCGTCGTGGCACCGGCCGTGGCCACCGGCCGCAGTTCCGGCCGCAGTTCCGGCCGGGGCACTGGCCGGGGCACCGGCCACAGTGCCGGTCGGGCCGGGTTGTCGGTGCCGGACGGTATGTTCGGGGTGGGCCTCCCCAGGGGGCCCACCCCCGTCCGCACCGACCGAACCACCGGGAAGGCCGCCCGCCGTGACCGTCCGCATCGCCACCTGGAACATCAACTCCGTCACCGCCCGGCTGCCCAAGCTCCTGGAGTGGCTGGAGAGCGCCAAGCCCGACGTGCTCTGCCTCCAGGAGCTCAAGTGCGCGGCCGACGCCTTCCCGTACGAGCAGGTCCGCGAGCTCGGCTACGAGACGGCCGCGCACGGCACCGGCCGCTGGAACGGCGTCGCCGTCGTCTCCCGGCTCGGCCTGGAGGACGTCGTGCGCGGACTGCCCGGCCAGCCCGGCTACCTGGCCGACGGCGCCCTGCTGCCCGACGTCGAGCCGCGCGCCATCGCCGCCACCTGCGGCCCGGTCCGGGTCTGGTCGGTCTACGTGCCCAACGGCCGCGAGGTCGACCACGCCCACTACCGCTACAAGCTGGAGTGGCTGGAGGCGCTGCGCAAGGCCGCCGCCGAGGACGCGGCCGGTCCGCGCCCCTTCGCCGTCCTGGGGGACTTCAACATCGCCCCCACCGACGAGGACGTCTTCGACGTCGCCGCCTTCGAGGGCCTCACCCACGTCACCCCCGTCGAGCGGGCCGCCCTGGCGGCCCTCGACGAGATCGGCCTGCACGACGTGGTGCCGCGCCCGCTGAAGTACGACCGCCCCTACACCTACTGGGACTACCGCCAGCTGGCCTTCCCGAAGAACCGGGGCATGCGGATCGACCTCACCTACGCCAACAAGCCCTTCGCCGACGCCGTCACCGACAGCTACGTGGACCGCGAGGCCCGCAAGGGCAAGGGCACCTCGGACCACGCCCCGGTCGTGGTCGACCTGGACCTCTGAGCCCTCAGGTGAGCCTTCACGCTGGGTGACGGGCCGTCGCTCGAACGGTCCTGAGCGGTGGCCGGGCCGCGGGCGCCTGCCTACCGTCGGTGAATGACCGGGTGCGGTTGACACACCACGTGGACATGGGAGTCCCCGGCTGCGCCCGAGAATCCCGGAGGTTCCGGCATGCGCCCCATGCGTACGGCCGCCGCCGCCCTGATCGGCGCGACGGTGCTGACCGGTCTGACGGCCCCCCTCGCATCCGCCAGGGACGGCGCGGCCTCGGTCAGCCCGTCCCAGGCCGCACCGGGCCAGACCGTGACGGTCACGGTCTCCTGCGAGAAGTCGGACAAGCCCGACGCCAAGACCATCACCGCCCACTCCGCCGCCTTCGAGGGAGGCCCCGCGACCCTCACCCTGGGATCCGACGGCAAGCACAGCGGCTCCGCCCGGCTGGCCTCCCAGCACGGCGGGGACAGCAAGGTCGACGGCACCTGCCCGGACGGCGGCGCCTTCTCGACCACCGTCAAGGTGACCACCGTGGCCGCCGCCGGCGCCGACAAGGGCCTCGGCGACTGGGGCAAGGCGGCGGGGGAGTGGGCCGGCTCACTCGGCCAGTCCGGCGCCGGCAGCCAGCAGGTCGCCCCGCACGGCGCGGTGAAGACCGGCCTCGGCGGCTCGGTCGCGGCGGACCCGGCGGAACTGGCCGGAGGGCTGGCCCTGGTGGCCGGCGGCGTCGGCGGTTTCTGGCTGCTCCGGCGGCGAGGTGCCTGACGGCCCCCCTCCCTGCCCAGCCGCGCCGCGCACCGCCGGACCCTGACCGGACCGGCGGTGCGGTGGTGCGTCAGACGGCCGCCGGCTCCAGCCACTCCCGGTGCTCCGGCCGCTCCTCGTGCTGGAGGGTGCCGCTGGCCAGCAGGTACTGGGCCAGCACGTACGTCGCCATGATCCAGAACTGATGCCCCGGCAGCTCGCGCCACTTCGCGATCTGGGTGGCGATCAGCGTGTCGGAGAGCAGGAACAGCGCCCCGCCCAGCCCGGTCCGCCAGTTCAGCCCGGCCGCGGTGACGGCCGTCGAGGTCAGCAGCAGGCTGTAGCCGGCCACCGGCACCTGGAGGTCCCCGAGGTCCGGCCAGAGCTGACTGACCAGGCCCGCCCAGGCCGTCGCGTACGCGGCCGCGACCACCAGGGCACGACGGCGGTCGGTGAGCGCCCCGCGCTGGACGAACATCGTGACGTAGCAGACGTGCGCGGCCGCGAACGAGCCCATGCCGGCCAGGAACGCGGTGTCGTTCTTCAGCTGGAGCAGCACGTCCCCGCCCGCGCTCGCCAGCAGCGCCGGGGCCAGCAGCTTCGGCGCCTCGCGCTCGGCGCGGGCCGCCGCCGCCACGCTGTGCGCGGCCAGCAGCGGCATCAGGGCCGGCTTGGTGGCGTTCTGCAGGACGGACGCGCCGGACAGGATCGAGCCCAGGTGCGCCGCCGAGGTGGCCGCGAAGCCGCCGAGCAGGCCGGTGGCCGAACGCAGGCGCCCGGTGAGGCCGGTGGCGCGGGTGGTCGTACGGATACTCATGCGGCGTGTGCCTCCGCAGTCGTTCGGGGTGGGGAGACCGACCCTATGGGAGCCGACCGGGCGGCGGAAGACCGGGTTACCGGTGCGTAACCCGGTCGGGCGGCGGGGAGTGACGGCGCGGTCGGGGGAGCGGAGCGCGGGCGACCGCTTCGGCGGCTCCTGCGGAGAGTTCCTCAGGAGGACGGTTGCTGCCACCGGGTGACCGGTCACCGTCTAGTCTGGATCCCGACATGGAGCAGCAGGACTACGCGGTCGGCGCCACCCGGGTGGCCACCGGCAGGCCGGACGGACGTACGGGCGGGGCAGGACGGGGAACCGCCGACGCCGCCCTCGCCGTACGCGGAGCCGAACCGGCCGCCGATGTCGAAGCCGACGCCGACGCCGAGACCGATGCCGCCGCCGCCGAAGCCCACGCCGGAGCGGCTGTCGCAGCCGATGTCGCAGCCGATGTCCGAGCCGTGGCCGGGCGCGGTGCTGACGGCCCGCAGGCGCCCGCCGAGAGGCTCTCGCCCGACCCCGGGCTGCTGCGGCTCGCCCACTGGTTCGCCGCCGCCGCCCCCGGCACCGCCGACGACCTGTGCACCGCCTCCTTCGGCCTCTACCCCGCCCGGCACCTCGGCACCGCCGCCGAGCCCGCCGACCCCGCCGTCAGCTGGTGGCACGGCCCGACCGCCCACGCCGCCGCCGCGCCGCGCACCCGCGAGGCCCGTACCGAGGGCGGCCTGCGCCGGGCCCGGCGGGACGCCGCCGCACTGCCCGTCGTCCGGTCGGGCGCCAAGCCCGGCGGGCCCGGCAGGCACCGCCGGCCGGAGCACGGCCGGGCGCTCCCGGAGGCGGCCCGCGAGGTGCAGGATCGTTCCGGTGCGGAACTCCTGGACGCCGAACGCCGGATCGCCGCCCGGCTGTTGCTCGCCCACCCGCTGGTCACCGCCTCCGGCCCGCACGCCGACGGCTTCCCGCTGATCCGCCGTCACCGCGACTGGCTCATCGAGCGCTTCGACACCCTGCTCGGCTACCGCCTGGTCGTCGGCCCCTGGCACGCCCGGCTCTGCAAGGCCGGCCTCGGCCCCGGCGCCGCCCGCCGCCTCGAACACCCCACCACCGGCGCCCCGTTCACCCCGGCCGGCTACGCCCGGCTCGCGCTCGCGCTGGCCCTGCTCGTCGACGCCCCCGAGCAACTCCGGTACGGGCGACTGCTCGACGCGATGCGCGAGGCCGCGCCCGACCTCGCGGCCGACCCGGCCGCCCTCGGGATGGCGCTCGCCGCGCTGGCCGACTGGCAGGTGCTGGGCGACCTGCCGGCCGACCCGGCCGACACCGCCTTCGTGCTGACCGTCGACCGCGAACTCGCCCGCGCCGTCCCGGCCGGCCCGCCCGCGCTCGCCGACGACGCCGCCGACCTGATCCGCCGCGCCGCCGAGGCCGAACCCGGCACCGCCGTACGCCGGCTGCTCGCCGAGACGCCCGCCGTTCTCGCCGCCGACCTCCCCGAGGACCACCGGGCATGGCTGGACGAGCACCGGCTCAGCGGCCCGGCCGCGCTCGCCGAGTTCCTCGGGCTGGAGGCCGAACTGCGCGCCGAGGGCGTCGCCCTGCTCGACCCGGCCGCCGAACTCACCGACCTCGCCCTCCCCGGCACCGGCACCCTCGCCCAGGCCGCCCAACTGCTGGTCGAGCGCCTGGTCGAGGAGGTCCGCCCGCTGCCCGGCGAGAGCGCCGAGGGTGACGTCCCGATCTCCGACGCGCTGATAGACGGCCTGCTCGGCGACATCGCCGACGACCATGGCCTCCCCGCGCGCTACCTCGCCGACCGCACCGCGCTGCGCCGCGACGCCCTTGACCTGCTGCACGGCCTCGGCCTGATCACCCCCACCCCCCGCACCACCTGGCTGCTGCGCCCCCCGGCGGCCCGCTACGCCCCGGCCCCCGACCTCCGCCCCACTCCGGGCACCGGCCGGCACTCCCGGCCCGCCATCCCGCCGCCGGCTCCCGCCCCGGCCCGCGAGGGCCTCCGGGCGTAGGGCCTGTCCGGCGGCCTTGCCCCGGTGGCCGGGCGGGAGCCGGCGGCGGGATGAGGTTCAGGCCGGGAGAGGATCAGGCCGGGAGAGGTTCAGGCCGGGATGAGCGCGTCCCACTGGGCGCGGGTCGGGCCGTCGTGCTGCGGGCTGAAGTCCGGGTTGGCGGCCAGCCAGGCGGTGACGGCCTGGTCGATCTCCTCGGTGCCGTAGGCCTCCTTGGCCGGCCGGACGAGGTGGCGGGTCTGGGCGCGGGCGCGCATGACCACGGGGTCGTCGAAGGCGCTGGCGGCGAGGGCGGCCGCGCGGAGCCCGGGGAGTGGTGAACTGTCGTTGAGGCGCTGCTCGTTGGCGCGGTCGGCGGCCACCTGTTCGTCGAACAGCGGCCGGAGGTTCCGGGCGGTCCAGGTGTGGTAGCCGGTGGGGTCCGCGGCGACCTGGTCGGCGTGGGCGGCGAGGTACTGGGCGGTGCGCAGGCCGAGGGCCACGCCGTGGCCGAGGGTGGGGTTGGTGTGGATGAGGCTGTCGCCGGTGTTGACCAGGCCGGTGACGACGGGCCCGGCGTCGTCGGCGAGGGAGGTCCAGCGGTTGTCCAGGCCGGCCATCGGCAGGACGGCCGACCGGGGTTCGGGGTCGAGGTCGAGCCAGGCCGCGCAGGCGGGGAACCGGCGGGCGACGGCCTCGAATACGTCGGGGTCGACGAGCGAGCCGCGGGTCCGGTCACCGGTGGAGATGATCATGCTCAGCGCGAAGGTGTCGTTGTCGGAGGGGAAGACGCCGGCGAGCGCGAATGCGGAGGCCGAGCCGGTCCGCACCCGTCCGGGGTCGCGCGGCCCGTCGGCGCGCAGCCGGTACCAGCGGCACAGGTAGGTGATCCCGGTGCGGTGGCTGTCGACCACGGGCGGTCGGCAGCCGGCCCGGGCCAGCCAGCCGGGCACCGGCGAGCGGCGCCCGGCCGCGTCGATGACGAGGTCGGCCGGGTGGGTCTCGCCGCCCACCCGTACGCCGGTGACCCGGGGCGGGGCTCCGTCCCGGACGGCGAGGCCGGTCACCCGCCGGCCGCGCCGGACCTCGACGCCGGGTTCCCGCCGTACGCCTTCGGTCAGTGCGGCCTCCAGCACGATCCGCCGGGTGCGCAGGGTCACCAGTTCATCGTCGCCGGCCCGGTGCGGCGGGTGCTCGTCGAACCAGTCGAAGTCGTGGTACTCGTGCGCGCCGCGGGCCAGCAGGTCGGCGTAGACGTCGGGCGCCTCGGCCCGCAGCACCGTGCGGACGGGGGCGAGGAAGGAGTGGGGCTGGTCGGCCTGGGGGACCCTCGGCCGGTTCCAGCGGAAGAAGTCCTGGTCGAGGTCGTCCCCGGCCTGCCGCGTCTCCTGTTCGAACAGCGTGACCGAGTGGCCCCGCCGACCGAGCAGGAGCGCCGTTCCCAGCCCGCCGATACCGCCACCGATGATCGCAACCCGCGCCACTGCATCCCCTTCGCGTCGTGTTGCGGAACGATCTTAGGGCTTGCCGATCTTCGGATCGGAACCGCCCCCGGCCTCCGCGCCCCGGCCCCCGCCCCCGGCCCCCGGCTCCGGCCTCCCGGCTCCGGAACGACGGAAGCACCGCGTCCGGGGCCGGACCGCGGTGCTGGAAGGGTGGCGCGGGTCGGGTCGGCTACTTGCTCGCGGTGGTGGTGGCGACCGGGCCGTGCTGGACGGTCTCCACGGTGGCGCCGACCCCGAGGGTGCCGAGGGCGATGGAGGCGAGGACGGCGGTGCAGGCGAGCAGACGGCGGTGGCGCTGGGGGAGCGGGAAGCGCGGTTCCTGGTAGGGCGCCTGAGGGCTGGCGTTCATGACAGGGAGGCTCCCAGGGCGGTGTGAACGGTCGGTACGCGCGGGTGAAGTCCGGACGGGGATCCGGCGTCGGTTGGCCGGATACGCCCCACCGGACTGGCAGGTGGGGCGTATCCGCTGGTCAGCGTCGTGCCCGGGAGGGCCTGCGGCGACCGGTTCAGCGGCGCCGGCCGCGCTCGGCGAGGGCCTCGCCGACGGCGACCCGGACGGCGTCCCGCAGGCCGTGGGCCGGGTGGAAGCGGGAGGGGCCGGCCGCCGGGTCCTCCCGGAGCTCCTTCACCAGGGAGACGCACAGCAGCAGCATCACCACCACGAAGGGCAGCGCGACCAGGATCGTCGCGTTCTGCAGCGCCGTCAGCCCGCCGGCCAGCAGCAGGGCGGCGGCGACCCCGCCCATCAGCACGCCCCAGACCACCACCAGCGGGGTGCGCGGGTGCAGCGAGCCGCGGCTGGAGAGCGAGCCGAGCACCAGGGAGGCGGAGTCGGCGCTGGTGATGAAGAAGGTCATCACCAGCAGCACCGCGACCACGCTGGTGACCGAGCCGAGCGGCAGCGAGCGCAGCATCTCGAACAGCGAGGCCTCCGGGCCGCGCGGGATGGTGGCGACCAGGTCGGCGGCGCCCGTACCGGCCAGCCGGATCGCGGTGCCGCCCATCACGCAGAACCAGACGACGGTGGCCCCACTGGGCACCAGCAGCACGCCGAGCAGGAACTGCCGGATGGTGCGGCCGCGCGAGATGCGGGCGATGAAGGTGCCGACGAAGGGGGCCCAGGAGAGCCACCAGGCCCAGTAGAAGATCGTCCAGGAGCCGAGCCAGCTCTCGTCGGTGAAGGCGCCGGTCTGGGTGGACATGCCGAGCAGGTCGGAGAGGTAGCCGCCGACGGTGGCCGGGATCGAGTCCAGGGCGAAGACCGTCGGCCCGAACACGAAGACGAACAGCATGATCAGCGAGGCCAGCACCACGTTCGCGGTGGAGAGCCACTTGACGCCCTTGTGCACGCCGGAGAAGGCGGAGAGCACGAAGGCGGCGGTCAGCGAGCCGATGATGACCAGCTGGGCGTTCTGGGTGTTGCGGACGGAGGTGATGTAGCCGAGCCCGTCGGCGACCTGGAGGGCGCCGAGGCCGAGGCTGGTCGCGGAGCCGAAGACGGTGGCGAAGACGGCCAGCAGGTCGATGGTGCGCCCGGCCCAGCCGTCCGCGCCGCGCTGCCCGATCAGCGGGACGAAGGCGGCGGAGATCCGGTTGCCCCGGCCCTTGCGGAAGGTGGTGTAGGCGAGGGCGAGGCCGCCGACCGCGTAGATCGCCCAGGGGTGCAGGGTCCAGTGGAAGAGCGAGAACTCCAGGGCCTGCTGGGCGGCGGCCGGGCTCTGCGGTTCCAGTCCGGAGCCGGGCTGCGGGGCGGCGAACAACTGCAGGGGCTCGCCGACGCCGTAGAACATCAGGCCGATGCCCATGCCGGCGCTGAACATCATGGCCACCCAGGCGAGGGTGGAGAACTCGGGTTCGTCGTCGTCGCGGCCGAGCCGGATCCGGCCGAAGCGGCTGAAGGCGAGCAGCACGGTGAGGGCGAGGAAGACGTCGGCGGCGACCACGAACAGCCAGCCGAAGTTGTGCAGCACCCAGCCGAGCGCGGTGCTGGAGGTCCGGCCGAGCGAGTCCTCGGCGAACACGCCCCAGGCGACCACCGCCAGCACCAGCGCGGCGCTGATGCCGAACACCGCCCGGTCGGTGGGGAGGGTGGCGGCGGGCTCGCCGGGTTCGTCGGGCTCCCGCACAGGAGGGGAGGGCTGCGGCGGCTGGCTGTGCATCGGGCGGGACCTCTCGACATACTCGGAATACGGGGATTCAAGATGTATGTCGCACTATGTCCAGTCGGCGGCCCTCGGGGCCGGGCGGCGCGCCGGGGAGCGGGCGGGGTCGGGACCAACGTCCCGTCAGGCCGCCTGCTCCTTGCCCGGGGTGTGCGCGGTCGCCAGGTAGTGGGAGAGCACCCGGCGGCTGCGGGTGAGGTCCTCGATCCGGGCGTCCAGATCGGCGAGTTCGCCGCGCAGGGTGGCCAGCAGGTCCGGGCAGGACTCCAGGACCGGGACCGGGCCGGTGGCGCAGGGCAGGATCCCGGCGATGACCCGGGTGGGCAGGCCGGCCGCGAGCAGGCTGCGGATCTGCCAGGCCCGGACGGTGTCCTGCTCCTCGTACTCGCGGTAGCCGGCCGTGGTGCGGGCGGGCCGGAGCAGCCCCTGCTCCTCGTAGTAGCGGAGCAGCCGGGCGGACACCCCGGTCAGCCGGGCGAGTTCTCCGATGCGCATGACCGGGCCAACGCGGGCCGGGGTCGAGGTGTTCCCGGCGGTCCCGGCCCCGGCCCGCTGCGGAGTGTTCCCGGCGGGCCCGGCCCCCGACCCGCGGCGGTGTGTCAGCTCTTCACGAACTCCAGTACCACCTCGCGCAGTTGGGGCAGTGCCTCGACCATCGGCAGGTGGCCGCTGGGGAGTTCGGCGTAGCGGGCGCCGGGGATGCCCTCGGCCAGCAGCCGGTGCTGGGCCGGCTGGACGAGCATGTCCTCGGCGGCGCCGACGACCAGGGTGGGCACGCCGATCGAGGCCAGCTCGGCGCGGACGTCGGTGCGCGCGGCGAGCCGGAACTGCTGCGGGAACCCGGCCGGCAGCGGGGACTTGAGGCCCTCGCGCAGCGCCGCGAGCTGGTCGGCGGGCAGTGCGTCCACCCAGCTGTGGCCGAGGACGACGGTGAGCATCAGGTCGGCGAGCTCGGCCGGCCGGTCGCGAAGCCGGACCATCAGCTCGGACAGCGCGCTCTGCCGCGCCGAGCCGCCGGCCAGGCCCGCGATCAGCAGCAGCGAGCGGACCCGCCCGGGGTGGCGGCCGGCGATCCGGACGGCCACGGCGGCGCCCAGCGAGAAGCCGGCCAGGTCGAAGGTGTCGAGGCCCTCCTCGTCGGCGGCGGCGACCAGCCGGTCCGCGTAGTCGTCCAGGGTGGGCTCGCCCGGCTCGTACGGACTGTCGCCGGAGCCGGGGTAGTCGGGGGCGACGACGGTGCGGTGCGCGGCGAGGTCGGGCAGCAGCGGGCCCCAGTTGTCCCGGGCGCTGCCGCCGGCGCCGTGCGCGAGCAGCAGGCCGGGGCCGGAGCCCTGGACGATCCGGGCGAGCGGGGCGAGCGGGGCGAGCGGGGCGAGCGGGGCGGGGGCGGTGGACGGCACGGGTGCTCCTCGGTGTTCGGCATGGCGGGGCTTCTTCCGACACCGGGAACGCTAGGAGTTCACACCGGTGAGAAGGTCAATCCCGGGTTCGGGCGAAACCCCTGCTCGCCGCCCTGGTCACGGAACGCGCCGGAGCGCCTACGCTGGGGAAAGGAGCGCCATCCGGACAGTGCCGTCCGGATGCCGCTGCGCTCCGCCGCCGGGGTGCCCACCCGCCCGCGTTGGCCGCCCCGGTGTGCGCCCCGGGCCGGACGGCCGCCGAGGAGGTGCCAGGCCCGTGCCCGGAAGCGTCAACCTGCCCGGGATCGTCAAGCCACTGCCGGCCGAGTGGTTCGTCCAGCGCGACACCAACGCCGAGATGCGCTGGGAGGCGCTGCGCGACGCCGACGGCGGGGCCGCCGTCGGCCGGCACGTCCCGGTGGAACGGTTCTTCGTCCGCAACCACACCAGCACCCCGCTGATCGACCCGGACACCTGGCGGCTGCGGCTGTTCGGCAGCGGACTGCGCGGCGCCCCGGGGCCGGAGCGGGCGGTCGAGTTCGGCCTGGCCGACCTGCGGGCGCTGCCCGCCATCCGGACCGACGCGCTGATCGAGTGCGCCGGCAACGGCCGCAGCTACTTCCACCGCCAGCAGGGCCAGCGCGTCCCCGGCACCCCGTGGACGCTGGGCAGCATCGGCTCGGCGGCCTGGCGGGGCGTACGGCTGGCCGAGGTACTGCGGGCCGCCGGGCTGACCGACGGCGCGGTGGACGTGCTGCCGACCGGCCTGGACCCGGACTACGTCGTCGACGGCGTCAACCACGGCCCGGTGCGCCGCCCGCTGCCGATCGCCAAGGCGCTGGACGACGCGCTGCTCGCGTACGAGATGAACGGGGAGCCGCTGACCCCCGACCACGGTGCACCGGTGCGGCTGGTGGTGCCCGGTTGGGTCGGCATCGCCTCGATCAAGTGGGTCGGCGACATCGAGGTGGCCGACCACCCGCTCCACTCGCCCTGGAACACCGAGTTCTACCGGATGTTCGGCCCGGACCAGCCGCCCGGCGGCGGCGCCGCGCTCACCACCCAGGTGGTCAAGTCCGCCTTCGAACTGGCCGAGGGCGCGCGGCTGGAGGCCGGGCGCGAGCACCGGCTGCACGGGCGCTCGTGGTCCGGCGCGGCCCCGGTGCGGCTGGTCGAGGTGAGCACCGACGGCGGCCGGAGCTGGCGGGCCGCCGAACTGGACGAGGAGCCGTCCGCCGGCGGCTGGACGCGCTGGAGCGTCACCTGGCGGCCCGAGCGGCCCGGCCGCTACGAGCTGCGCGCCCGTGCGACGGACCACCGGGGTGCCACCCAGCCCGAGCGGGCGGCGTTCAACCGCGAGGGCTACCTGTTCGGCGCGGTGGTGGCGCACCCGGTGACGGTCGGCTAGACCCCTGCCCGGCCGCTCAGCCGGTGGACCGGACCTCGTACGGGGCCGGTCTGGTGGCCTGGACCTCGTACGGGGCCGGTCCCGTGGTCTGGACCTCGTAGGGGGCCGGTCTGGTGGCCTGGACCTCGTACGGGGCCGGGTAGTGGGTCTCGTACGGGGTCAGCACCAGCCGCACCACGTCCTCCAGCCGCCGCCGGGCGTCCCCGAGGGTGGTGCGGCCGGTCACCCAGGCGGTCAGCTCGCCCTGCCAGGCGTGCGCCACGATGTGCCGCACCAGCTCGCTGGCCGCCGCCGGCACCTCGGCCGTCACCGCCTGGAGGGCGGTGCTGTCGGCCCGGGCCATGCCCTGCAGTGCCTCGCTGGCGAAGGGGTCGGTGGAGGCGGCGACGGCCACCCGTAGCCGCGCCAGTTCGGGCTGGCGCTGGTAGGCCCGCATCCCGCCCCGGACGAACCGGACCGCCCGGTCGGTGGCCCCCAGCCCGGCGCGCGGCCCCCGCAGCTCGGCCACCAGGTCCGCGAGCAGCAGGCGGTGCCACTCGGCGATCGCCGCCGCCAGGAGATGGTCCTTGGAGGAGAAGTAGCGGTACGCCGTCCCCAGGGCGACTCCGGACCGCTCGCACACCTGCTTCATCTGGAGCCGCTCGACGCCGATCTCGTTCACCAGGGCGAGCGCGGCCGCGATCAGGCTTTCGCGGCGTTCGAGCTGACGCGGAGACATCGTCTCCACCGGCCGTGGTGACAGGTCAACCTTGGTCACCCGCACCATGATACGGGCCGGGGCCGCTCAGGAGTATGACGCCGACCGGCCCCCTTCCGTTCGCCCGGCGGCCACCGGGGTCCCGCCGGGGGCGCGTCGGGGCGCCCGGAGGTGTTGGTGGGGGGGCGTTCGCCGGGGGCCTTCGCGGGGCCGGGGCCTTCGCGGGACCGCCGCGGCGCCCCGGGGAGCTACGGCATCCTCCGGATCAGCGCCTCCTGGACGGCGGACGCCACCAGCCGGCCGTCCCGGTCGTAGAACTCGCCGAGCGACAGGCCCCGGCCGTCCGAGGCGGACGGGCTGCGCTGGGCGAACAGCAGCCACTCGTCGGCCCGGAACGGGCGGTGGAACCACATGGCGTGGTCCAGCGAGGTCATCAGCAGCCGGGGCGGCTCGGTGCGCTGGAAGAAGTTCGGCTGTTCGTGCAGCCCGGCGGTGGAGGCCAGGGTGAGGTCGGACAGGTAGGCGAGCGCGCAGGTGTGCAGCAGCGGGTCGGTGCCCGGCAGCGGGGTGGCGATGCGCAGCCAGACGAACTGCTGCGTCATCCCCCGGGTGGCCGGGGGCGTGCCCGGGGCGTCCGGCGGCACGAAGCGCAGTTCGAGGTCGCGGAAGCCGTCGGTGGCCTTGATCGCGGTGCGCAGCTCCTCGTCCCAGTGCGAGAAGGCGTCCGGCAGGGTCTCCGGGCCGGGCAGCGGCGGCATCTCGCGGTGGCGGTCGCCGGCGGCCGGCTCGGGGAGCTTGAAGGAGGCGGTGAGGTCGAAGATCTCGTTCCGGTCCTGCACCGCGCGGACCCTGCGGGTGGCGTAGGTGAAGCCCTCGCGCAGCCGGTCGACCCGGTACTCGATCGGCCGGGTCGGGTCCCCGGGCAGCAGGAAGTAGCCGTGCAGCGAGTGCACCGCGCGCCTGGCGGCGCAGGTGCGCCCGGCGGCGGCGAGCGCCTGGGCGGCGACGTGCCCGCCGAACGCGCGCATCGGGGCGCCGGCGTGGCAGTGGCCCCGGAACGTGTTCTCGTCCAGCTGCTCGATCTCCAGCAGTTCGGCGAACGGGGTGGCCGGGGCGGGCGCCTGCTCGGTCGGTTTCTGCTGTTCTGTCAGGTCGGTCACCGGCCCATAGTGGCAGAAGCCAACCGTGCGGTGGTGTGACGTGGGTAACGCTCTCCGCCTGTAGAACGTGTTGCAGTCCGGTGCCGGCCGGTCGGGATGTCGGAGCCGTCACCCAGCGTGCTCCGCATGGCATGGCCGAGGAGGCCTGGGCGCTGCGGGACGTCTTCGTGGGCTGAGGAGGGGTGCTCGCGGGCCGGATGGGGCGTCAGGGCCTAGGGTGGGCGGGATTTCGGTCCCGCCGCCCGTCGCCCCGGAGTACCCGTGCTGCACCTTCGCCTGATCGTCCCGCCCGACCTGCGCGGGCCGGTGCTCGGCTGCCTGGACGACTCGGTGGGGGTGACCCACGTGGTGGTCCTGCCGGACGCGGCCGTCCGGCCCGCCGGGGACGTGGTGCTCTGCGACGTGGCCCGGGAGTCGCTGGACGAGGTGCTGGGCGCACTGCGCGGGACGGGCCTGGTCGAGCGCGGGGCGATCGACGTCTCGACGCTCGACCTGGCCCTCTCGGCGGCGGCCGACGAGGCCGAAAGGCTGGCCCCGGGCGAGGGGGCCGACGCCCTGGTGTGGGAGTCGGTCTCCGAGATCACCCACGAGGAGTCCACCCTCACCTGGGTGTTCCTGGCCTTCCTCACCGTCGCCACCATGCTGGCGGCCTGCGGCTCGGTGCTGGACAGCGCCATCCTGGTGGTCGGCGCGATGGCCGTCGGCCCGGAGTTCGGACCGCTGGCCGGGCTTTGCGTGGCGCTCGTCCAGCGCCGGACCCGCCCGGCGCTGCGCTCGCTGAACGCCCTGGTGACGGGCTTCCTGGTGGCGATGGCGCTGACCGTGTGCTTCGGGCTGCTGATGGACGCTCTGGGGCTCTTCTCGGAGGCCAGGTTCGACGCCGCGCGCCCGAACACCTCCTTCATCTGGCAGCCGGACGCGACCTCCTTCGTGGTGGCCTTCCTGGCCGGCATCGCCGGACTGCTCTCGCTGACCTCCGCGAAGGCGGGCACCCTGGTGGGCGTCG
The DNA here is from genome assembly GCF_055571335.1 of Kitasatospora sp. NPDC030952. Lineage (NCBI taxonomy): Bacteria > Bacillati > Actinomycetota > Actinomycetes > Kitasatosporales > Streptomycetaceae > Kitasatospora > Kitasatospora sp. NPDC030952. The sequence goes on along the minus strand of NZ_JBVIFM010000020.1, from coordinate 78,853 downwards.
CGATCTCGGTGACCACCGTGCCGGCCGCCGCCAACGCGGCGGTCGCCCTCGGGTACGGCAAGGTCGACCAGTTCTGGGGCTCCAGCGTGCAGTTGCTGCTGAACCTGCTGGGGATCGTGCTGGCCGGGGTGCTGACCCTGCTGGTGCAGGAGGCGGGCTGGGCGGTGATCCGGCGCCGACGGGGGAGGGCGGAGCGAACGGAGTTCAACTGACAGAGTTCAACTGACTGAGTTCAACTGACAGCTTTCAGCGAACAGCTTTCAGATTTCAGAGAACAGATTTCAGCTAACAGAATTTGAAATCTGTTCGCCCGGCTCCGCCACCGGCTCCCGCACCTCCGTGCGCCGCGCCACCAGCGGCTCGATGCCGCGCGGGGTGGCGGCGACGGCGCGCCACCACAGCCGCAGGGCCGGTGGGTCGGCGGGTTCGAAGGGCTTGCCGGGGCGGGGTACCGCCAGGTGGGCGCCGAGCGCCTGGGCGGCGGTGACCACGCGTTCGGCGGGCTCCTCCCATGGGTGGATCGCCAGGTTGAAGGTGCACCAGTGGATCGGCAGCATCAGCTCGCCCCCCACGTCCAGGTGGGCCCGGACGCCCTCCTCCGGGGTCATGTGCACCTCGGGCCAGAACTCGCTGTACGCGCCGACCTGCATCATCGTCGCGTCGAACGGACCGAGCCGGCGCCCGATCTCCGCGAAGCCCGGGAAGTAGCCGGTGTCCCCGCTGTGGAAGATCCGGTGCCCGCCGCCCGCGATCACCCAGGACGCCCACAGGAACAGCGCGCTGGTGCGCGGCCCGCGGCTGCAGTAGTGCCGGGCGGGCGTGGCGGTCAGGGTCAGCCCGGCGACCTCGGCCGACTCCCACCAGTCCAGTTCGACGATCCGCGCGGTCGGCACCCCCCAGTGCTCCAGGTGCGCCCCGACCCCGAGCGGGACCACGAACACCGCGCCGCTGCCGATCAGGGCCCGCACGGTGCGCATGTCGAGGTGGTCGTAGTGGTCGTGGGAGATCACCACCACGTCCACCGGGCCGAGCTCGGACAGCGGCAGCGGCACCGGGTGCAGCCGCTTGGGCCCGGTCCAGTCGAATGGGGAGCAGCGCTCGCCCCAGACCGGGTCGATCAGGACGCGCCGTCCGCCGATCTCGGCGAGCACGGTGGCGTGACCGAGCCAGGTGAGCCGCAGTCCGGAGGCGGGCGGGGTGGCGAGGTCGACCGGGAGCAGCCGGTGCACCGGTACGGCGGCCGCCGGTGCCCGGCGGGTCTTGTCCCCGCTCAGCTGGGCGAGGGTGATCTCCAGCGGGCTCCGCTCGTAGACCAGGCGGCGGGTCGGCACGGGGTTGCGGAAGGCGCCGTCGGCGAACTGGGGCGAGCGGAGGATCCGGGCCAGCCGCTCGCCCCGGGGCTCGGCCCCGAAGGCCTCGGTGCGGACCCGGTGCCAGGCGGCGCGGGGCAGCCCGGCCAGGCCGGGGACGGCGCGCTCCGGGCTGACACGGCCGCGGGCGACACCGTCGGCGGCGGGTGCGGCGGGTGCGGCGGGTGCGGCGGGCGTGGCGGGTCCGGCGGGTGCGGCCGGCCCGGTGGGCGGCGGGGCGAACTGTGCGGTCAGACCGGCGAGACGGGAGAACCACGAGACGGGGCGGGGCACGGCTCCTCCAGGGACGGTCACGGCTACCGGGCTGGCCGGGGCGCGTACCCCGGGGGGCGAATGAGCCCCCTGGGGTACGACAACCATCTCGTCGGACGTTACTCGCCGTGGGCCGTTCGGACTCGGTGGAGGGCTCGGCGCGGTCCAATCGGCGTACCCGGCGCCTGATGGACCGCCTGCCCGACGTCCAGGCGCCCAGCCCGCCCGTCCCCGGCGCGCCGCTACACGTAGAAGCGGGTGATGGCCTCCGCGACGCAGTGCGGCTTGGCGCTCTGCTCGCTGGTGATGGTGAACCGCACCACCGCCTGGACCCCGCCCGGTACCTCGGTGGCCGAGAGCAGCTCGGCGGTGGCCCGGATCGCCGTGCCCACCGGTACCGGGGCCGGGAAGCGCACCTTGTCCGAGCCGTAGTTGAGCGCCATCCGCACGCCCTCGACGCCGTAGCACTCCTTGGCCAGCACCGGGATCATCGACTGGGTCAGGTAGCCGTGCGCGATGGTCGAGCCGAACTGGCTCTCCTTGGCGCGCTCCGGGTCCACGTGGATCCACTGGTGGTCCCCGGTGGCCTCGGCGAAGAGGTCGATGGTCCGCTGGTCGATGGTGTGCCACTCGCTGGTGCCCAGTTCGGTGCCGACGGCGGCGGTCAGCTCGGCGAGGGAGGCGAAGGTCGTCACGGTGCGCTCCTGGAGGGGGACGGGCCCCGGGGAGGGGCCAGGACGCCGGAAGCGTATGCCTACCCGCCGGTACCTGTCAGGAGCGGAGTACGAATCACCGGATCGCGACGTATCCGAGCACGCACCGCGGGCTCGGGTCAGGGCCGTCGCAGCGGTCGCCCGAGCGGGCCGGCTGCCGCCGCGCCCCGGCCGGTCGGGCCCTGGCCGCCGGGGAACAGCCGCCGGCCGCTGACCAGTTCCGGCACCAGCGCGATGAACAGCGGCTCCGGGTCGCCCACCCACGGCCGCAGGCCGGAGCGCAGCACCCGCCGCACCTGCTCGGGCTCGCTGACCGCGTCGGCCCGCCCGTGCACCAGCACGCTCCACCCGGTGCGGGTGACCGGGTCCAGCATGTCCGCCTGGAACGCCACCACCGTGCCGTCAAGCCCGCGCGCGGTGGCACTTCCCCGGCGTACGGCGAGCACCAGCCGCCCGTCCAGGACCTCGAAGGAGACCGGCAGGACGGCCGGCAGTGCGTGCTCGGTGTACACCACGCGCCCGACGGGCACGGTGCTGAGCAGCCGCAGGCACTCGGCCTCGCTCAGGGTCTCCACATGGTCCTCACGCTCCATGCGTCCGATCGTCCTCGGTCGGCGCGTGCGTCGATAGGGCCCATGGTCCCTGAGCGGAGGGGTCGGGAGCCCCGTCGGCGCCCGCCCGGAGCGGTAGCCTGCCCGGCGTCGGGATCGGTGGAGGGGCGGGCGGAGGAGGGGGCGGACGGATGGCCGGCGGGGTCGATCTGGTGGTGATCGGGGCGGACGGGGGGCCCGACCGGGCCTACGGCGGTTCGGCGCACGCTCCGGCGGGTGCCCGGCTGCTGGCCGAGGTGCTGCCCGGGATGTGCTTCGACACCGGCGCCGCGGGCTGCCGGGTGAGCGCCGTGGCGCCGGACGCGGACGCCAACGCCATGCTCACCGCCGTCCGGGACGCCGCCCAGCACCCCGGCCGCTGGCTGGTGGTCTGCCTGGTCGGCCAGTTGGTGGCCGACCCGCGCGGGCGCCGGCTCGCCCTGGTCACGCGCGGCAGCACCCCGGACAACGCCTACCGGCGCGGCCTGGCCTGGGACTGGGTGGTCAGCGCGATGGTGCACGGTGACCAGGAGGAGGCGCTGCTGCTGGTCGACGCGGTGGCCGACCGGGACACCTGGACGGCGCTGGAGCGGTCCGGCGAGGACAGTGCGGGTGAGCTGCTCAGCTACTCCAGGGTCCCGCTGTGGGGCCGGATCGGCCGCTACGCCGCCGGCAGCCGCTACGCCCCGGGCAGACGCGGCCGGGACGCCGTACTGCCGGGCGAGGAGGGCTCGTTCAGTCGGGCGCTCACCACCGTCCTGCGGCAGGGCGTCCCGGGTGCCCCCGCGGCCGTCGGCCCGCTGGACCTCCAGCCCGCCGTGGCCGGGCTGCTCGACGGCGGTGATCCGTCCGGTAGTTCGGGTGCGCCGGGCGCGCGCCTGCTCGTTCCGCCGCAGGGCGGGCGCCTGTTGATGCGCAATCGGGCCGCCGTTCGGGGCGCATTGGCCGGATTGTCGCTTTCCGAAGAACTGTTGGCCGTTCTGTGGCGGGAAAGTGCCCCGACGGAACCGCCCTCCGCGTAAGGTCAGGGGGCCTGAGGTGTTGCCGTGATGGGGTGGGTTGGCGAAGAATCGATCCCCAGTGGAAACACCGGCGGGACTTCGGAATTCTCCTGGCGGCCGTGGATCACGGATCGGCTCGGTCGCGACGAGGTGGGGCGATGCGGCAGCGCGGAAATGTGTTGCGCCCTGGGGCGGTTGGGACTGGCGGGGCGGTACTGGTGTTACTCCTCGGCGCTTGTGCGAGTGGTGGTGCCGGTGGTTCCGTCGATCGTCTGGGGTCGCCCGCTCCCACGGTTGCGGGAGTGGGCCCGTTAACTCCTTCGGGTGGTCCGGTAAACACCGCGATCGCGCCGACCGACGGCCCGGAAGGGGCGATGGGGCGGCTGGCCCTGAACGCGTATCAGGACTGGTGGCGGGCGCAGACCGAGGCTTACGGGCGTACGGATTCGGACGGATCGGCGCTGGAGCAGTACTCCTCCGGGCGGGCGCTCTCGGACGTCCTGGTCGGCCTCCACCAACTCCACGACGCCAAAGTGGTGATGACCGGAGTACCGCGCAATTCCGCGGTGGTGAAGGCGATCGATCTGAATGCCGATCCGCAGACCGCCGTGATCGAGGACTGTGTCGATCTATCGGGCTGGCACCGCGTCGATGCCGTCACCCGGGCGGCGAAGGATCCGGGCGGACGGTTGGACCGCTACGTCGCGACCGCCTCCCTGCGCAGGTTCCAAGCACATTGGCTGATCTACGAGTTCACACGGGAGGTGGACCGGACATGCTGAACGCGCGGAAATCGGCCGGACGATTCGCGGTCGTCGCGTCCTTGTCGGCCGGGTTGCTGCTGTCCTCGGTGGTGACGGCGACGGCGGACGAACCGCCGAGCGGCGGGGCCGAACAGTGTTTCCCGAACGTGATCTGCGCGCACGCCGATTCCGGTGGATCGACCGCCACCGGGAATCCGGGCGGAAGCGGCGGAGGGTCGTCGGACAGCGGTTCGGACCTGTGCAGCTACCACGGCGTGCAGTGGGCGTGCTACGACCCCCAGTGGGGCTCGTTCGACAGCGGCGAGGGCTGCTACTACCGCCAGTTGGACCAGCAGCCCCCGGCGAGCGACTCGGCCTGGGGCACCAACAAGCCCACCGACGGCTCGATCTACTCCAAGGTCTGCCCGCAGACCAACGGCGGCCAGGACGGCGCCCAGTTCGTGTTCGTGCCCACCGGGCAGCGGGTGAAGAGCGTGGCGGAGCTCAAGCGGGAGGCGAGGGACCAGGTCCACCTCCCGGTGCCGAAGGGCCGGATTGCGCCCGGCGGGACGGCGGTGGTCAACGCGCCGGTCTGGCTCTGGGCGGACGACGTGACGCCGCCCAAGGCCGGGTACGCCGCCTCCGGCGGGGTGACGGTCACCGTCACGGCCCGACTGACCGGCACCAGCTGGGACTTCGGCACCGGCGGGACCAAGCAGTGCGCGAGCGCCGGGACGCCGTACGACCCCAAGTACCGGGGCGCCGAATCCCCGGACTGCGGCTACCTGTTCAAGGTCGGCTCGGGCACCCGGCAGAACGGCGTCTTCAGTGCCACGGTGTCGACCCACTGGGTGGCCGACGTGGTCGTCACGGGGCCGAAGCCGGAGAGCTACTCGCTCCCGCCCATGCAGCAGGACAGCGAACCCTTCGAGGTCAAGGTCGCCGAGGTGCAGGTCCTCAACTGACCGCGCCGAGCGAGCCGTTCGGCTACTGACGATCCGGAAAGCGTACGAGGGAAGGGCGGAACCCGGTGGAGAACCGTACATTCGCGACGCCGGGATCCGGCACACCGGCGGGCGCCGCGGTGTCCGTGGCGGTACCGGAGCAGCAGGAGCAGGGCCGGGGCCGTGCCACGCCGCACACCCCCGGACGGACCATGCGGGCCCGGCGCCGCCGCCCCGCGGTGCTGGCGATGGCCGTCGCGCTGATCGCGGCCGGTGGGCTCGGCGGCGCCGCGCTCTACAACAGCACCGGCCAGCGGGTCGCGGTGCTGGCGCTGGCCCGGGACGTGCCCTGGGGGCAGGTGATCACCGATGACGACCTGGTGGTCGCCCGGATCGCCGGCGACCCCGCGCTGCACCCCGTCTCCGCCCAGGACCGGGCCAAGGCGGTCGGCCTGCGGGCCGCCACCGACCTCAAGCGCGGCGCCATGCTGACCGGTGCGGACCTCGCCCAGGGCCTGACGGTGCAGCCCGGTCAGATCGTGGTCGGCGTCTCGGCCCGGCGCACCCAGCTGCCCGCCAGCCGACTGCTGCCCGGGGTGCAGATCGTCGTGGTCAACACCCCCGACAACGGGCGGCCCGACTCGCTGGCCGCGACGGTCATCACGGTCGGCCGGGTGGACACCGACGGCAGCCAGGTGATCGACGTGGCGGTCGGCGCGGCGGACGGGCCCCGGCTGGCCCAGTGGGTGGCCGGCGGACGGATCCAGGTGCTGCTGGCGCCGCGGGCCACCACCCCGGGCGGGGCCCCGCCGGCCGCGCCCTCGGCGGCCCCCACCGGCCCGGCGCCGTCCGGCGTGGCCACCACCGGGACGGCACCCACCGGGGCGGCCCCCACCGGCGGGGCCGCAGCGCCCTCGGCCCCGGTCGGAACGGGTGGCGCCTGATGGCGGTGATCGCGGTGGTCGGCGGCCCGGGCGCACCCGGGGCGACCACCACCGCCCTGGCGCTGCTGCTCGCCTGGCCGCTCCAGCCCGGCCGGCGGATCGTCCTGGTCGAGGCCGACCCGGACGGCGGCGCGGTGCTCGCCGGAGCCCTGGAGGGTCGGGTCGAGGCGGTGTACGGGCTGCGCAACCTGGCCGTCGCCGACCGGCGCGGGCTGCTCGCCCAGACCATCTGGGAGCAGCTGATCGACCTCTCGCCCGAGGGCAACGCCGAGCGGCTGCTGCTGCCCGGCCTCACCGACCCCGCCCAGGCCTCCGGCCTCACCTACACCTGGGAGCCGCTCGCCGAACTGCTGCACGGCATCGAGCAACAGGGCTACGACGTCATCGTCGACCTCGGCCGCTCCGGCGCCACCGGGACCAGCGCGGTGCTCGCCCGGCGCGCCGACGCGGTGGCGGTGACGGTCCGCAGCACCCTGCGCGGGCTCAGCGCCGCCCGCCCCAGGCTCGCCGCGCTCGGCGAGGACCTCGCCGCCGCCGGGACCGGCACGGACGCCCTCGGACTGCTGCTGGTCGCGGAAGGCCCCTACTCGGGCGCGGAGGTGTCGCGCGAGTTCGGGCTGCCGCTGCTCGGGGTGCTGCCGCACGCCCCCCGCACCGCGCGGGTGCTCTCCGACGGCGGGGACACCACCGACCGGCGGTTCATCCGCTCGGAGCTGATGCGCACGGCGCGCTCGGCGGCGGACGAGGTGCAGCTGCTGGTCCGCCGCCGGCGGGAGCGGCTCGCGCCCGGCGCGGCGGCCGGGGCCGTCGCCGCGACGCCGGTCGCTCCCGTCGCTCCGGGCGGGTCGGGCGGGTCGGCCGGTCCGGTGCCGGTCGCCGCGCCCGTCCCGGTCGGGCCGATGCCGGTGGGGCCCGTCGCTCCGGTGCCGCCCGCGCCGCAGGTGCCCGCGCCGGCGCCGTACGGGCAGGGCGTCCACGGGCAGCCGGCGTACGGGGCGGGCCAGGGCCAGCCGTCCTTCGCCCAGTCCGGCTACGGACAGCCCGGTTACGCCCAGTCCGGCCACGTCCAGCCTGGTTACCCGCAGCCTGGTTCCCCGCAGCCCGGTTACGGACAGCCCGGCCACGCGCAGCACGGCTACGGGCCGACGGCCCAGGGCCCGGGGGAGGGCGAGCCGCCCTCGTACGTCCCGCCGGTGATCACCACCGGCCCGGTCGCCCCGCTCGCCGGACTGGCGCCGCAGCCCGCCGCCCCGGCACCGTTCCCGGTGCACGTCCAGTCGGCCGGCCACACCGCCGGTCATGCCGCCGGTCATGCCGCCGGTCAGGCGTCCGGTCACGGTTCCGTCCAGCTGGACGACGCGGGCCAGTACCAGTTGCAGCAGCCGACGGTGACGGATCGTCAGGACGATGACCAGTACCCGTACAACCCCGGGGAGGTGCTCCGTGCGCGGTAGCCCCCTGCATCAGCGCCCGACGGCCGACCCGGCCGCCCTGCCCTGGGCCGCGCCCGTACCGGCCACCGGGCAGCCGCAGCCGCAGTCCCATCCGCAGTCACATCCGCAACAGCAACAGCAACAGCAACAGCACCAGGCGTACCAGCCCGTCACCCCCGGGCCGGTTGCCCCGGCCGCGGCCGGGTCGACGGCCGGGTCGACGGCCGGGCCCACCGCGGTGCCCTCCCAGCTGCCCTCGCTGGACGTGCGCGGCGCCGCCACCCGGCCGGCCGTCGATCCGCAGGTCGCGCGCGAGCTCAAGCGCCAGGTCGCGGCCGAACTGCACCAGCAGATCAGCCGGTTGACCACCGCCTCCGGGGCCGAGCCGGACCGCGCCACCCGCCGCCAGCGCGGCCGGGCGCTGATCGAGGAGGCGGTCGCCCGCTGGTCCGACGCCTACGCCCAGACCCACGGCATCCCGCCCACCCGGGAGCAGGACCGCGCCCTCGCCGAGGCCGTCTTCGACCTGCTGTTCCGGGCCGGCCGGCTCCAGCCCTACCTGGACGACCCGGACATCGAGAACATCCTGGTCAACGGCTGTGACGACGTCTGGGTCTCCAAGGTGCACCAACCGCTGCGCCAGGTCCCGCCGGTGGCCGACAGCGACGCCGAACTCGTCGAGCTGCTCCAGGACTTGGCCCGGCAGCACGGCGGCGGCGAGCGCAGCCTGTCCACCGCCAGTCCGACCCTCGCCCTGCGCCTGGAGGGCGGCATGCGACTCCAGGCGCTCACCGAGGTGACGCCCCGCCCGTACGTGGCGATCCGGCGCCACCGGGTGGCCTCGGCGACGTTGCCGGAGATGGTCGAACTCGGCACCCTGGACAACACCTTGGCCGCCTTCCTGGCCGCCGCGATCAGGGCCCGGAAGAACGTGATGATCACCGGCACCCAGGGCGTCGGCAAGACCAGCCTGCTGCGTGCGATGGCCGCCGAGATCCCGTCGGACGAGCGGATCGGCACCCTGGAGTCGGAGTTCGAGCTCTGGCTGCACACCCTCGGGCACCTGCGCCAGGTCGTCCCGATGGAGGCCCGTGAGGGCAACGGCGAGCGCGTCGAGGGCCGTCTGGCCGGGGAGTTGACGCTCGGCGACCTCATCCCGGCCGCGCTGCGGATGACCCTCTCCCGGATCATCGTGGGCGAGGTCCGCTCCGGCGAGGTCGTCCCGATGCTGCGGGTCATGACCAACGGCGAGGGCGGCTCGATGTGCACCCTGCACGCCCGCGGCCCGCACATGGTGGTCGACCGGATCGCCGAACTCTGCCTGGAGTACGGCTCGCACATGACCGACGCGCTCGCCTACCGGCTCACCGCCAACGCCCTGGACCTCATCGTGCACGTCGCCATGGTCGACGAGACCGCCGTCGGCGGCCGCCGGCACCGCTTCGTCTCCCACGTCCTGGAGGTCACCGGCCTCGGCGAGAGCGGCCGGCCCGCCCTGAACACCGTCTTCGGCCCCCGGCCGGACCTCGGCGAGCCGCGGGCCGTCCCGCACACCCCGCCGCAGTGCCTGGACGACCTGCGCCGGGCCGGTTTCGACGCCTCCCTGCTCGGCTCCCGGTACGGGAGTTGGTCCGCCCCGCTGCAGCTGCGGATCGGCGGTGGCGCCCGGTGATGCTGCTCTTCGCCCTGTGCGGGCTGGCGGTCGCCGGCGGCCTGGTCGCCCTGGTGGCCTGGGCCCGCGGCAGCGAACCCGCCGCCGAGGACGGGCCCGCCCGCGGGGAGAACCCGCTGGCCGGCCGCGCCCACGTGTTCTGGTACGGCGCCCCCGGCAGCGCCTCGCTGCGGATGGTGCGACTGCGCCGGATCCAGCTGCCGCTGGCGCTCGTCGGCGGCCCGCTGGCCTGGCTGTTCACCGCCGTCCCGCTGACCGCGCTGCTGGTGCCGCTGGCCGTCTTCGGCCTGCCCTGGCTGTTCGACACCACCCGCCCGGACACCCACCGGATCGAGCGGCTGGAGGCGCTCTCCGAGTGGACCCAGCGGATCGCCGACGTGCTGCTGCTCGGCGTCGGCCTCAACCAGGCCATCGTGACCAGCCGCCGCACCGCCCCTGCCGCCCTGGAGGACGAGATCGGCGAACTCGCCGCCCGGCTGCAGGCCCGCTGGCGGCCCGAGGAGGCCCTGCACGCCTTCGCCGACAGCCTGGCCGACGCCACCGCCGACAAGGTGCTCGCCGCGCTCGTGCTGCGGGCCGGGGACAGCGGACCGGGCCTGGCCCGGACGCTCTCCGACATGGCCGACTCGGTGCGCGAGGAGGTCCGCCAGCGCCGCGCCATCGAGGCCGACCGGGCCAAGCACCGCACCACCATCCGCTGGCTGGTCGGCATCATCGTGCTGGTCGTCACCGTCGGCTCCTTCAACACCGAGTACACCCGCCCGTACGGGACCTTCCTCGGGCAGATCGTGCTCGCCGTGGTCGCCGCCCTGTTCGTCGCGATCATCGCCTGGATGCGGGCCCTGGCCTCGCACCCGCCCGTGCCCCGGCTGCTCACCCCGGACCGGCGCAGCAAGGGCGGGCGCCGCCTCGGCTCCGCCCCGGCCCGAGGGTCCGAGCCGGAGCCGGCCGAGCAGCTCGGGGAGGTCCGGTGATCTCCCCCTGGTCCGTGCTGGCCGGCGCCGTCGCGGCCGGTGGCCTCGCCCTGCTGATCGCCGAACTGCGGCCCGCACCACCGGACCTCAGCCAGGCGCTGGACCGGCTGCACCGCACCCCGGCGGACCGCGAACCGGACCCGGACGAGCGGCCGCGCTGGTACGACCGGATCGGCGAGCGCTCGCTCACCCTGCGCGGGGTGACGATCCCGCGCCGCGAACTCGCCCTGATCGGCCGCACTCCGGCCCGGTTCATGGTGCACAAGCTGCTGTTCGCCGCGCTCGGCCTGCTGCTGCCCGCCTACCTGGGCGCGATGGCCGTGCTGATGGACGTCGGACTGCCGTTCGCCCTGCCGCTGGTCGCCGGGCCGCTGCTGGCCGGGCTGCTCTGGTTCGTCCCGGACGCCGTGGTACGCGGCGAGGCCAAGGAGGCCCGCACCGAGTACCTGCACGGCATCGCCGCCTACCTGGAGCTCGTCGCCCTGGAGCGGGCCGCCGACTGCGGACCGGCCGAGGCGCTGCGCCGGGCCGCCTCGGTCGGGCAGGGCGCGGTGTTCCGGCGGATCCGCGACGCCCTGGAGCGGGCCGCCACCGACCGGCTCCCGCCGTGGTCCGGACTCGACGCGCTGGCAGAGGAGTTGGGCCTCAGCCCGCTCCAGGACGTGGCCGACATCATGCGGCTGTCCGGCACCGACGGCGCCGCCGTGTACGACACCCTGCGGGCCCGCTCCAAGGGCCTGCGCGGCGAACTGCTCGCCGAGGACCTGGCCCGCGCCAACGCCGACAGCGAGCGGATGGTCGCCCCCGGCGCGGCACTGACCCTGCTGATGACCGTCCTGATCGTCTTCCCAGCGCTCCACCAGATGCTCAACTGACCTGCTCGGTCGAGCAGCTGACACCACATCACACTGTCTGGAGACCCCGATGACCGTACGACTCGTCCAGCTGGCGGGCCGGGTGCTGCGGCCCGTCCTGCTGCCGGTGCAGTTCGCCCTGCTGCTGTTCACCCTGCGGCTGGGCCGGCTGCGCGCCGCCCGGGCGCGCGGTGACCGCGGCGCCATCAGCATCGAACTCGCCCTCGCCATCATCGCGTTGGTGTTCGTCGCGGGCGCCGTCGCGACCGCGCTCTACCTGCTGAAGGACAAGGTGGTCACCAAGGTCGAGCAGGACCCGAACCTGCCGGGCGGCGCGGGCGGCGCGGGTGGCGCCACCAAGTGACCGGCCTGCTTCGCCTGCTCCGCCGCCGCGGCGACCGGGGGTCGATGTCCATCAGCCTGGCCATCGTCTTCCCGGTCGTCCTGCTGCTCCTGCTGCTCGTCGTCCAGGCCGCGCTGATCTGGTACGACCGGCAGGTCGCGCTCACCGCCGCCCGCGAGGGCGTGGACGCCGGCCGGGTGCAGGGCGTCGCGACGGAGCAGGTGAAGAACGAGGCCGCCCGGCGGCAGGCCGCGGACTTCCTGGACCGGCAGGGCGTGCACGGGTACCGGGTGTGGACGGACGGCAGCACGGACGAGACGATCAAGGTCACCGTGGAACTGACGCCCCCGCTGCTGATACCGGGGCTCACCGGTCCCAGCCTCCGCCAGTTCGCCGAGGCGCCGCGCGAGCGCTTCGTCCCGCCGGTGGTGACGCCGTGAGGCGCGCGGACGCCGACGACGCCGGCCGGGGGCCGGGACAGCGGCTGGACGAGCGGTCGGAAGAGCGGCTGGACGAGCGGTTGGGACGGCGGACGGGGTGGCGACGGCTGCTGCGCCGGCCGGACCGGGGCGGGATCGCGATCGAAGCGGCGATCGTCGTCCCGGGTGTGGTCGGGCTGGTCCTGCTGGCGATCGCCGCCGGACGGGTGCAGACCGCGGCCGGCACCGTGGAGGCCGCGGCCCGCACCGGGGCCCGGACCGGCTCGCTGCAGCGCGGCGACGCCGAGGGGGACAAGGCGGCCAAGGAGTCCGCCCTCGCGGCGCTGGGCCAGCAGGGCGTGGCCTGCCGCACCTCGCGCGTGGACGTCGAGCGGGGCGGGTTGGACCTGACGGGCGGCCAGGTGCGGACCATCAGGGTCACCGTGTACTGCGAGGTCGAACTCGCCGACCTGGTGGGCGGACCGTCCGGCGTGCCCGTGACGAAGCAGCTCCGGGGGGAGTTCACCTCCGTGTTGGACCGCTACCGCGGCACATGACGGCGGCAACCGGCGGCGCGCGGCCCGCAACGGGCGCGGCAGGGGGATTGGGGACGGCCCGTGCGGGGGAGACGCAAGCGGAGAGCGCTCGGGGGATGACACAACGGCACCGAGGGGCGCCCGGTGGGGAGCCGGTGGGGAGGCATCGTGCGGATCGGGGGGAGGGGTTGCGAGTGTTGAGTCGACTGCGGGGTCGTGGTCCCCGCCCGGCCGGGCGGCGGTCCGACCGGGGCGCGGTCGCCCTCTTCGTGGCGATCTGCGCGGCCTACCTGGTGCTCGTCATCGCGCTGGTGATCGACGCGGGCGGCCGACTGCGGGTCGCCGAACGCACCGATGCCTGCGCCCAGGAGGCCGCGCGGGTCGGCGGACAGCAGCTCGACCAGGCGGCGGTGCTCCAGGGGAAGGGCTTCAAGGTCCAGCGGGCCTACGTCCAGCAGGCCGTCGACGCCTATCTGCGCACCTGCGATCTGCGGGGCGGCGACGTCGCGTTCTCCAGCGAGGACAAGGTCGTCACCGTCACGGTGCAGGCCGACTACCGGCCGGTGCTGCTGGGCGCCCTCGGGGAGCGGAAGGTAACGGGCAGGGGCAGTGCGACCCTCGTCCACGGAGTCGAGAAAGCGGAGACCGACTGATGGCCGCGCCACGTGCCAAGGACAAGGCCCGTACCGCCCAGGCCCGTACCGGTGGGGCCGGCACCGGCCCGGGCGGAACCGGGAAGGACGGGATGCGAACCGTGAGGGGGCACGCCCGCGACGGGCGCCGGGCCGGACGTGGCCGCGGCGGCGCGCTGATCACCGCGCTCGCCGCGCTGGTCACCCTGCTGGCCCTGCTGATCGGCGTCCCCGCCCTGCTGCTGTACGGCACCCAGGCGGTCGCCTCGATGGGCGAGGTCGCCTCCGGCGGGGTGGGCGAGGCGCTCACCAGCCCGGACGACGGACGGCTGTTCCTCTGGCTGCTGGTGGTGGTCGGCTGGCTGGCCTGGGCGTGCTTCGCGCTCTCCGTCCTGCTGGAGGTCCCCGCCCAGCTGCGCGGCCGGATCGCCCGCCGGATCCCGGCCTTCGGCTGGAGCCAGCGGCTCGCCGCCGGGCTGGTCGGCTCGGTGCTCGCGCTGCTGCCGGTGGCCGGCTCGGCCTTCGCGGCGGTGCCCGAACTGGCCCACGCCCCCGCCGCCCAGGCGCAGTTGACCCCGGGGGTGCAGCGGGCCGCGCTGCCCGCCGCCCAGCCCGCACCCGCCCTCGCCCCGGCGGCGGACCAGCACCCCACCTACACGGTGCGGGACAGCCGGCCGGCGGACAGCCTGTGGTCCATCGCGGAGCGCCAACTGGGCTCCGGGGAACGCTGGGTGGAGATCGCCAAGCTCAACGAGGGCCGGGCGATGGACGATTCCGGCGTCCGCTTCGACGCGGAGCGGCCGATCCAGCCCGGCTGGGAACTGCTGATGCCGGCCGACGCCAAGCCGGACGGCGCCCAGGCCCCCGCGCAGGCGCCCGCCCCGGCCCCGGCCCCGGCGCCCGGCCAGGCGCAGACCCCGGCTCCGGCGCAGGTGCCGCAGGCCGGGACGGAGCCGACGGCGGGCGGGCCGAAGACGGTGACCGTCCAGTCCGGGGACAGCCTGTCCGCCATCGCCCAGCGGGAGTTGGGGGACGCCGAGGCCTGGCCCAAGCTGTTCGAGGCCAACAAGGGCGTGCAGGCGCCGGACGGGGAGCGGCTGACCGATCCGGACGTCCTGGAGCCGGGAATGGTGCTCACCGTGCCCGGCACGGCCGCACCGGCCGACCAGACGCCCGCGCCCGCACCCTCGGCCACTCCCGCACCGGCCACCACTCCCGCACCGGCCACCACTCCCGCTCCGGCCACCACACCCGAGCAGGCGCCCGCGCCCGCTCCTTCCGCGACGCCCGCACCGGCCGCCACGTCCGCTCCTGCCGCCACGCCCGAGCAGACCCCGGCCACCCAGGCCCCGCCGCCGAACCACACCCCCGCCCGCGCCCCGGCGCCCGCCCCCGCCGCACACGCCGACCCGGCGCCCAGCGACGACTACAGCGTCGCCCTCGCCGCCTCCACCGTGGGCGTACTGCTCGCCGCCGTCATGGTCGGCACCGTCGCCTACAAGCGCGGCACCCAGCTGCGCGGCCGCCGCCCCGGGCACCGGATCGCGATGCCCGACGCCGAGGCCGCCGCCTTCGAGAACGAGCTGATGGTCCGCCAGGACCAGGCCGGCCTGGAACTGCTGGACCGCGCCCTGCGCACCCTGGCCCGCAACACCCTGCGCGGTGGCAAGCGGCTGCCCGCGATCGTCGCGGCCCGGATCACCCCCGACCACACCATCGAACTGCACCTCTCCGGCCCGGCCACCCCGATCGCCCCGTTCCGCGCCGCGCACGCCGCCAACGTCTGGTGGTGCAGCGAGGAGTCCGGCGACCTGCTGAGCCCCGCCCAGGCCCGCAAGACCGCCGCGCCCTACCCCGCGCTGGTCACCCTCGGCACCTCGCCGGACGGCTCGGTGGTGCTCGCCGACCTGGAGGCCGTCCGGCTGCTCCACCTGTCCGGGCACCCCGACGACGCCCGCGCCGTGCTGCGCACCCTCGCCATCGAACTCGCCCACAGCCCGCTGGCCGACCGGCTCCACCTGCACCTGGTGGACCTCGCCGAGGAGATGCCGATCAGCGGACCGGCCGCCGAGCGGGTCCACCGCCACCCGACCCTGGAGGCCGCGCTCGCCGCCCTCGGCCCGCGCACCGCCAAGGCCCGGGCCACCCTGGTCGCGGCCGAGGCCGCCAGCCCGCGCGAGGCCCGTAGCCGGGGCCAGGCGGACGAGTCCTGGGTGCCCGAGATCGTCCTCTGCGCCCAGCAGCCCGGCGGCGACACCCCCGCCGAGCTCGGCCGCCTGCTGGACGCCCGGCCGCGCACCTGCGTCGCCGTGATCACCCGCGCCCCGGAGCGCGGCACCGGACCGGTGGCCCGCTGGACCCTGCCGACCACCGGCCAGGCCGCCGTTCCCGGCCTGCACCTGACCGTCGAGCTCCAGCGACTGGACGACCACCAGTACGACCAGGTCGCTGAACTGCTCCGGGCCGCCGACGACACCACTCAGCACCCGGCGCCCGCCTGGACCCTGGACGGTCCCGGCCTCGACCCGGACGAGGACCCCGACACCACCGAACTGCCCGTCGCCGTACCGGTACTGGCCGCCGTCGGCGCCCCGGGCGGGACGGCCGAGGAAGGGCCCGGGGCGGCTGCCGGGCCCCGGCTGCCGGCCCGGGTGATCGGGACCGGCGCCAGCCCGTTCGCGGGCACCGACCCGGTGGCGCCCGCGCCCGCGCCTGCTCCCGTGCCCGCTGTGCCTGTTCCCGGTCCCGCGTCCCTGCCGGTTCCGGTGCCGGCCGGGTCGACGCGGTTCGCCGTCAACGGACAGGGGCGGCAGGCGGCCACCGGGACGGAGCAGCCCGCCGACGAGGCCACCCGGGACCTTCGGCTGCCGGGCGCCCCTGCCGAGTCGGCCGAGCCGGAGCCGGAGGAGGACACCGCGGAGGCGGTCGGGGGCGCCGAGGCGGCCCCGGCGGAGGCGTCGGCCGCACTGCTCCCCGTCCAGCCCGTACGGCCGGTGGCCCCGCAGACGTCCGCAGCCCCCGCAGTGCCGATGGTGCCGGCGGTGCCGACGGTTCCCGCGGCGCCGGTCGAGCCTGTGCCGACGCACCAGAGCGCGCCCGCGCCCACCGGCGCCGATCCGCGCGTGCCGACCCGTCCGGAGCCCGCCCCCGGCTCGTCCAGCTCGTCCGGTTCGTCCGGCTCCTCCGGTGCTGATCACGAGGCGACGGTCGAGCCCGGCCCGGCCGCCACCGCGCCGGTCGCCCGGGCCACCGCCGGCCGCAGCGACTGCGACGACCTGCTCGCCATCCTCCGCTCCCCGGAGGCCCACACCCCGCGCAACGCCCCCCGGATCCGGCTGCTCGGCCCGGTCGACGTGGCCGGCACCCCGGGCGCCGTCGAACCCGGCGCGCTGCCCCGGCTCACCGAACTCGCCGTCTACCTCGCGCTGCGGCCCGGCGCCGACCACCACGCGCTCGACCACGACCTCCACCCGGGCGCCGCCCACCTCGACCCGCACCCCACCGCGTCCGATGCCAAGAGCCCGCTCCCGGCCAAACTCGCCGACCTGGCGGCCTGGTTCGGCACCACGCCCGACGGCCGCGCCTACCTGCCCACCGACACCACCGACGGCTACACCTTCGCCCCGACCGTCACCTGCGACTGGGACGAGTTCCGCAGCCTCTACCGGCGCGGCATGCGCAGCACCAGCGCCACCGCGGACGCCGCCCTCGCCCACGCCCTGGCCCTGGTCCGCGGCGCCCCGTTCGCCGAGGCCCCGCCCGCGTCCTTCGGCTGGGCCGAGGCGGAGCGCCAGGACATGATCGCCGCGATCGTCGACACCGCCCACGAACTGGCCGCCCGCCGCCTCCAGTACGGCGACCACCGCAGCGCCGAGGCCGCCGTCTTCCGCGGCCTCGCCGTCGCCCCGGACGTCGAACTCCTGCACCGGGACCTCTTCTACGCCTACGCCTCGGCCGGCGCGCGGGACCAGCTGCTGCGCGCCGTCAACCGCCTCGACGCACTGAGCCGTCGCACCGGCCGGGACCTGGACGCCGACACCGTCGCCCTGCTGCGCGACCTGCTCGCCGGGTCCTGAACCGGCCCGCCGCCCGCCCGGTCACCCCTGATCCGTTGATCCTTGATCCGCCCGATCCGGTAGGGGTGACCGGGCGGCCGTCACTCCCGGGGCGTCGTACACCAGGGCGGGGGAGTGTGGTCAGGCGCTGCGCAGCCAGGCGTCGAGGGTGGTGAAGTCGGCCTCGGTGAGGCCGACTTGGGGGTCGACGCGGTGGAGCAGGGTGGGGGCGGGGGAGTGGGCCTCGATCCAGCGGCGGTCGGCCCCGGTGATCTCGTCGTCCACCCAGGCGAACGGACGGCCGGCGGCCCAGTCGACCAAGGCGCGGGTCTTCCAGTGCAGTTGGGCACTTCTTCCGGTACCGCCGCCCGGCTCGTCCGCTTCGTCCGCCGCCGGCCGGTCCAGGTACGGCAGTCGGGGCAGGCCCAGCCGGGGTGAGAGGCAGTCGTTGGCGTCCGTCAACCAGGTGGTGGCCCAGACCAGTTCGCAGGGCAGGGCGAGCAGCCGCCGGCCCAGGCCCGGGTCCACCCGGGCCACCAGGGGATTGCCGTCCGGCCCCGCGCCCGGGCCGGGGTAGGTGGGGTAGCCGCCCGGGGGCGGGGCGCCGAAGGGGATCAGGGGGCCGTCGACGTCGAGGAACAACAGGGGCGGGCCGGAACCGGTCATGAGGGCACGATAGCCACCGGCGCAGGGGGTGTGGCGCGTTGATCGGCACCCGGCCTGGCTCGGGTGTGCCGGGATCTCGTAGGGTGGCGCGCACGGGACGTGGTGGCAGGCACCACGAGAGCAAGGGCATCAGACGCCGCGGCAGCGGCGGGGCGGGGCGGTGACCAGAAGATGGCGGAGACGACAGCTGTTTCCGGAGGTCCCGAGCCGGCAGCGGACTCGAGCCCCTGGGACGCCGTACCGCCGCCCGCCCACCGGCCCGCGGAGGAGCACCCGCCCGGGCCCGCCGCGCTGTACGAGCCGCCGGTGCCCCCGGCCGCACCCCCGGTGCCCCCGGCCCCGCCGGTCGCGCCCACCGGCTGGACCCTCACCGGCCTGCCCGCCGCCGGCGCCCCCGCCCAGGCGGCGCCGCAGCAGCCGTCGGCCCCCGGTACGGCCGCGGCCCCGGCCGCTCCGGGCGGGCTGGGCGCCTCGCCGCGCGGCCGGATCCTGGTGATCGAAGGCGGCTACGGCAACGCCGGCCGCCGCACCTGGGGCCGGGGAGGCCCCACCCAGGCGCCGGTGCTGTCGGCGATGCTCGCCGCCGTCTCACCGCAGGTGCTGCTCGCCGCGGACGCGGTGGACGCCGTCCACCTCCCCGGCGCCAGCGAGCCGCACACCGTCCTCGCCCACCTGCGCGCCGCCTCCCGGCACCCCGGGCCGCTGCTGGTCCACCTGGGCGGGCACGTCGTCGCCGACAAGCGCGGCGGGCAGCTGCAGCTGACCCTGCGCGACTCCAGGCAGGACGGTCTGCCCTGGCAGGCCCTCGCCGCCGAACTGAGCCACCGTCCGGCCGAGTGGCAGACCCTGGTCATCGCCGACCTGAGCGCCGACCAGAACGCCTGGCCGTACCTCCAGGGCACCATCTCTCCGCTCAGCGAGGGCATCCCGCTGTGGGCCGTCGTCAGCCCGGACCCGGAGCAGATCGGCACCTTCACCCGCGCCCTGATCGAGGCCCTGCACGGCGGACGCCCGGGCGCGGGCGAGGTGCTCGCTCCCGAACAGCTGCGCCAGCAGGTGTACTCGGTGCTGCGGCCGGACGTGGTCATCCTGGCCACCCACACCCCGGACCGCCCGGTCTTCCGCAACACCGCCCGGCGGGGCGAGGCCCCGGCCGCCGACGTCCTGCTGCCGGTGCCGGACCCGCAGCGGGTCATGGACGCGGCGCCGGCCGAGCCGGCGCTGCCCGTCGCACCGCCGCTGCCGCGCCAGGCGGAGCCGCGGGACGCCGTGGTCGAGCGGGCCCCGGTGGCCGAAGTCCCGTCAGCCGGGGCCCCGGTGGCCGAAACCCCGGTCGACGCCCCGGTGCCGGTCACGCCCGTCGGCGGACCGGTGAACCTGGTCAAGCCCGGCGTGCCGCCCACGCCGCCGCGGCCGGCCCGCCCGGTCAGCCTGCGGAAGGCGGGCGAGCAGCCTGCCGAGGCGCCGTCGAGCGTCAGCCTGCACAAGGCTGCCGGTGCCGGTGCCGATGCCGGTGCTGTGGTGGTGGCGGCCGTGCCGTCGACGGGTGTCACCCTGCGCAAGGCCCGGCCGGAGCCCGTGGACGCCGTTCCGGGGGCGGCTGCGGCTGCGGCGGCGGAGGCGGCTGAGGCCGTCGACCGGGCTGTGGCGGCCGGGGAGTTCACCGAGGAGCCCCGGGACGCCGTCCCGGCTGCCCTGCCGACGGCCGACGAGCCGCAGGACGAGGTGCCGATCGGCGAGGTCCCGGCCGATGAGGTGCCCGTCGCGGAGGTGGCGGAGGTGCCCGTCGCGGTGGAGCCGCAGGTCGAGGTGCCCCAGGACGCGGTTCCGGCCGCCGAGGTTCCGGCCGACGCTCAGCCCGCTCAGCCGGCTCAGCCCGAGGTACCCGCTCAGGCCCAGGCGCCCGCCGACCCGCAGGCGGGTGCCCCGGCTGCCAGCGCGCCGCGCGAGGACTACCGCGAGGTCATCGGACGGATCGTCCGGAGCGCCGACGCCGGGGACCACGCCGCCGCCACCGACCTCGCCTTCGCCCTGGAGCTGGAGGCGATCGCCGAGCACGGGGCGGTCTCCGAGCCGGTGCTCCAGGTGCGTCAGGTGCGCGCCCACGTCTGTCGGCTGGCGGGCCGGACCGCCGAGGCGGCCAGCATCTACCGCGAGGTGGCGCTGACGCTGCTGCGCTCGCAGGGGGCGGAGGACCCGGAGGCCCAGCGGGCGGCGACCAACGCCGAGGCCTGCTGGCGTTCGATCACGGACCGGGCGGAGGCCATCCGCATCGCCCCGGAGATCATCGAGCTGCGGGCCTTCCTCCCGGGCCGGGACAACCGCAAGCTCCGGGCCGCCGAGCGCTACCTTGCGCAGCTGGCGGCGGCCCCGGCGGGCGCCGACCAGGCCTGAGCCGGGCGGCCCCCGGCCCCCGGCCCCCGGCCCCCGGCCCCCGGCCCCCGGCCCCCGGCCCCCGGCCCCCGGCCCCCGGCCCCCGGCCCCCGGCCCCCGGC